>DASXZH010000036.1:0-3978 GCA_036502005.1 Fimbriimonadaceae bacterium | reverse complement strand
CTGAGGAAGGATATACGCGCCAAAATCGGAAATGGCTCGCTACAAGCCATGCATTTTTGGATCGGGGCAAGAAAGATCTGCCCCCCATCTCGGTAACGGCTTAATTGAGGTGCTCAATGCAACAGTCTCCTTGCTCCCGCTCAAATCAGGAAGCTTGCTTCCGCTGGATTGGTTGACTGCCTTAACTCGGTGCCTGCTAAACTCAGCCAGGTCCCAGGCAAGCGAAAAGGCTTCAGGGACGGCCAAGCTCAACGAACAATAGGCTTCGCAGTTGCTGACTTAGTCGCCGGTTTCATCGCCACCTTCTTAGGAGGATTAATCGGAGCCGCCGTAAACGGCGTGAACTTATAACCCGGAGGATAGGGGCCGGCATTAGTCTTAATATGAACCGGATCCGGGAGATGAGCCATCATCTCGCTGATCGTCACAAATTTATAGCCTTGCGCCTTTAACCTATCGATAATCAACGGCAGAGCATGAGCCGTATCCGGTGCGTCGTGGATCAAAATTATCCCGCCGTTGTCTGCTTCGCCGACCACCCTATCCGCAATCACCTCTGGCGCGATCTCCTTCGTCTGCTTCAGCGAAATAAAATCTTTGGCCGCCGAAGTCCAGTTGACCATGATGTAATCCATGCTCTTCACGAGCTTGATTACGTTTTCGTCGATGTTCATGCCCGGCGGACGCATAATGTACATCTGCCGACCGGTGATTTTGTAGAAGTTTTGCGCGCAAAACTTGATCTCTTTCTCCATCTGGTCGGGACGCAAAGTTGTAAGCCGTAGGTGGTCTTCGGTGTGGTTCCCCACCTCATTCCCCTCAGCTACCATTCGGCGAATAAGCTCCGGGCTCTGCTTCATCCGAACACCAACCGGGAAAAAGGTGGCGTGTACGCCTTCCCTTTTTAAAACATCTAAAATCGGACCGCAAGATTGAGGGTGAGGCCCATCGTCGATCGTGATGGCGATCTCATGCAAATCGTGGTTGCCATGCTTCAGCATGTGCGCATTTGGCGCGTAAAGATCGGTGTGATTAATGCGAGCTCGCCAATAGCTAAGGCTGAGCATATTCCTAATGCCGCCAACTTCAAGCCGGACCTTGTTTAGCTTCCAGCCACCCGCGATAAGAACGATCGCCCCAATGGATAGAAGAACTGCTTTTCGAGTGGTCATGGCTTTACGAGCCGCTACCGGCTCTCCCATATCAGTGTAACCGCCCAAAGGGGCAAGGCGTTCGGAGCCTGCCAAGAATAATCTACTTCTTGCCTTGCTGGCCCTGCATCTGGTTCGCATAGCGGCGCATAAATTTCTCAACGCGGCCAGCGGTGTCCACCAATCGCTTGGTGCCAGTGTAGAAGGGGTGTGTGAAAGCACTGATATCTACATTCACGACGTAGTATGTCGTGCCATCGATCTCCCTCGTTTGGTTCGTTTTCTGTGTGGAAACGCCCGTCCACTCGTGATCGCCGTCAACGAACAGAACTGGGTGACTCTTTGGATGGATTTCTGCTTTCATTTTAACCAACGGATTATGACACATCCTGCGAGGGCTTCGTAGGCCGAACGCAGTAAGCCGTATGCAGTAAACAGAAAACGGTAAACGGTAAACAGAACGGAATAAACTGGAAGCAGCCAGAAGCTGGCGGCTAATGAATACGAAAAAACAACAATCTCCTATCCCCTATCCGCCTATAGGCGTAAAAATAAACAGATCTTTGCAGCCGCATAAACTCTTCGCCCCTCTCGGGCGGAGGGGCCGGTGAGTCCGCGAACCGGGGGAGGTCCCGAGGAAATGACCTTGGAAATCCTGAGTAGGGCCTTAATTAGCGCCTATATCCCCTATCCCCGATCCGCCCCAGCCGTTTACTGTTTACCGCTCACTGTTTTACTCAGGGAAGCGGCCAGCGCTTCGCAATCGCCATAGCCCACTTCGCTCCATCCATGAAACTTTCCCAGGCCACATGCGGCGCTGCAAATAACCGGAACTCCCGAGGCAATGGCCTGTAAAAGCCTACGCGGGCGTTCTTCAACCAAAGCTGGCTGCACAACCGCCCCAACGCCATCCAACCAGTTTTCGCCAGGCGCAATTCGCCTGGTTTTAATACCCTCCCAGAAATCGGCGCCCTCAAGTTCGCTGCCCAACAGAACGACTTCTAAATCTAGCTGTCGCGCGACTTCGCGTAGCTCGTAACATCCTTTTCGCGCTGCCGTAGGGCCTGGAAACGCAATTGCTTTCCCTGGCTTTGCTGCGCGCGGCTGGGGCATTGTCCAAGGCAACAAAACGCCGCGACCGCCACCTTGATCTACCAAATCAGAATTCGGGCTGATGACGCGCGCCGCCCCCGCATAGGCTTCGGACTCGAGTCCCACAAGCCAGTCAGGCGCTCGAAACTCAGCAAGAGTTTTCCGATCGGGATGCTTTTGCGCTTCCCCGTCCAAGGGTTCGTGCAAGTCATGCAATGGCAAGCGCGTTGCCAAAACATCATAGGTGCGGCCGCCAAGAAGGCCCAGCTTGAACAGAAACGGAAGGTAGCTTTGGGATATAACCAAATGGCGGGCGTCGTATGGGATCAATCGACCAAGCGCTGCGGCCATGTTCTCCGTGCTTTCAAGTTGCGACTTGAGTCTGGCCGCGCCGTAACGGCTTACTTTTCGGGATCGAAAAGCGCGTAGCAATGTTTGCGCTGTAGCATGGCCAACCGCGTCAAAACCTTGAATACTCCACGCATATTGCGGCTGACGCCAACGCGCGCCATCGATCGGAGAAAAAAGGCAATCCTGCTCAAGATGATTCGAAGTGATCCAAGCCTGAAACTCAGGCCAAACCTCGTCGACCATGAACGCGGTCTTCTCCGGGCCAGCAAGTTCTGGAAGGTGCACAATCGATTTGTGGCGAAAACAAGTCGTTTCTCCACAGGTTGGGCAACTATGCTCCTCGTTCTTGATCGTGGATCTCCCCGAACCAACCAGATTCAAGGGAATTAGTTTCCTCAAAGGCTGCTTGGATTTAAGCCGGATCATCAATTCAGTGCCGGTTAGCTTGGCTTCCAGCACCATATCGGTGGCCGGCGAAAAGCGAAGATCGATGTAGTTCCAGGCAACCGTCGCGTCTTTGTTATGTTCGGCGGCAGAGCCGGGAATGATTTGACTATGACCGTGTCTTTCCAAAATCTGACATCTGGCGTCTAGAGCAACGGCGTAAAGCGCGTTTGAAAGTTGGCAAATGCCGCCCCCGATTTCCGGATAAAGGCAGCCTTCGCGCAGTTGCCTGCCGTAAACGTAGCCTTTTCTCTTGGTGGCCCTACCAATCTGTTTCCAAAAGCTAAAGGTTGATCCGGCGGGGATAAGCCGGCCATTTAGCTGCTTAACCGCCGTTCTTAAGTTTTGAACTTTGCCCAGCTGAAAAGCTTTTTCCGAAAGTGATTCATCAGTCCAAAGCGGCGTGCGGCTTTCAGCGACAACGTGATCGTAAGGTTCCTTAGCTGTCACAAGCGCGGGAGCACCGTCGCGGAGGTTCTTAACCCCGCGCTGGATCTTTAGAAGGGTGGACTTGACAAGAAAAGATGCAGCCGAGCCGCGGCTTGGTAAACGGCGCTTTTGTCGGGCTGTTACATCCACTCAGTATTTTAAACGTGCGAGACAGTAAACAGGAATCAGTAAACAGTAAACAGACCGGAGATCAAACCGCCCCAAACCGCGACGATTTACCATTTACCGTTTACCGTTTACCGTTTCCTGTTTACTCCCTGAGCGTTCCGACAGATAGGTTACACATTGTTCCGGACACATAGGTTACACATGGTGTGTCCTTGATCCTTTAGGAGGGTCAAGGTCAATGCCATGGAAGGAGTGTTCGGTAATGGAAGAACGATTTCGTTTTGTACTTCGCTTAATGGAAGGCGAGGAAATGAGTTTGTTATGCCGTGAGTTTGGGATCTCGCGTAAGACTGGTTACAAGATTTACGACCGGTATAAGGAG
>DASXZH010000035.1:0-11211 GCA_036502005.1 Fimbriimonadaceae bacterium | reverse complement strand
CTCTGGACGCCGCCCAGAGCGTTTTCCTTAGCCTTTTATCTAGAAAGCTAGCTGGAATTCGCTACTTAGCTCAGGATTCTCTGGCGTTGGATGCATAAATGATGACGGCAGGTTCAAAAATGTGTATAACGACAAGCCCGGTTGGAGAGGCCGGTGAGTCCGCGAACCGGGAGAGGCGCGCGACACAAAACTTGTAAGCGCCTTCCCGAATCAAAGCATGCATCAACCCCTCTATACCGCGTAAAATGAACCGGCAATTTCTAAGAGGAAAAAATGAATCTTCACGGAGTAGATATCTATCTTTGGCACCAAGGAATCCCGGATATTCCTAAGAACATTGGTGCGTTCAATCTTACTTTTATTTCTAGCCGCGGTACCCGCGTCTATCCGCCCCCCGCTCCCGATGTCGAGCTTTCGGACTGGCCGCAGTGCCGGTTTCTTTGCGAATCAGAAGTGACGTACGAGCAGGTTGATGACCTTATAACGACCATGACCGCCTTAGGCTTTAAGTGGACCATGTGCGAGAAGTTGTTCAAAAAGGATGGGGAGAACCAGTTTAGCGAGCCCTATTAGGCTCAAGAAGGAGTTATGGCGCATAAAGCTTGTTTAATCAGAGGCGATGGCACAGGGCCCGAGATCGTTGCGGCGGTCCAAACGGTGCTGAACGCTGCAAAAGTCGATATTGACTGGATCGAGGTGGAAGCCGGCCTCAAGTGTGTGGAAGAGGGCAAACCTATAGTGCCCGATGAGACGATTTCAAAGATTAAGGAAATTGGACTGGGCTTGAAGGGGCCTATGACGACGCCGATTGGCGTAGGCCGCATCGTTTCCCCCAATGTGACGCTTCGAAAGAAGCTAGATTTGTATGCCTGCGTACGGCCGGTTAAGGCGCTACCTGGGGTCCCGACGCCCTTTACTGGGCTCGATATGGTCATCTTTAGGGAGAACACGGAAGACCTGTACGCCCAGATTGAGTACATGGCAACGCCAACCGTGGCGCATACCGTAAAGGTGATTTCAGAGCAGGGTTGCGAGAGGATTATCCGCGCCGCTTTTGAATACGCCAAGAAGAACAATCGCAAGAACGTGGTGGGTGTTCACAAGGCCAACATCATGAAGATCGGCGATGGTCTTTTCTTGCGCACCTTTAAGCGGATCGCGAAGGAGTATCCAGAGATCGAGTCGTGGGACAACATCGTGGACAACCAGTGCATGCAGTTGGTTACGCGCTGGAAGCTGTATAGCGTTTTGGTGACTTTGAACCTGTATGGCGATATTGTGAGCGATCTCTCTGCTGGAATGATGGGCGGCCTTGGCGTCGCGCCCGGCGCGAACTACGGCAAAGGTTGCGCCTTGTTTGAAGCCGTTCACGGCTCCGCGCCGAAGTACACCGGCATGAACAAGGTGAATCCGACCGCTCTGTTGCTCAGCGCGACCTTGATGCTGGAGCACCTCGGCGAACACGATAAGCAGAAGCAGATTGAAGGCGCTTTGGAAGCTACGCTAGGACGAGGGATTAAAACCTACGACCTCGGCGGCGACGCGACAACGAGCGGGTTTGCTGAAGCGGTGGCGTCGGAACTGAAGTAAAAATCTCTGTCTCGAAGTTCTGGACGTGTGAAAAGGGCCTGAATTTTAGCCTCTAACTAATTATCATTTCGAGGAGCAGTCCCGCGCTGAAGCGCGGGTGAGACGCGGCAATCTATTCGGCCTTCGACCGGTTTGGTCGAGCCGCTTAGATCGCTTTGTCGCCTCCCCTCCCGTAACCCCAAGGAGCGCTAAAATAGGATTATGCTCGTCGCCCTTGTCTTGCCATTACTCGTTCAGAACCCCGCCGGACATCCATATCTTTGGCACGCTAACGTGCGAGCCTCAACAACTGGGGATACCCTGACTTATGCGGGCAAGTTGTACGAATGCTTTGTAACGGACCTGAAAAACAAGCGCACTTGGACGCCAACCGGGAAGTCAGTAGACTTTATCGATTTTGAAGATTCGTTTCCTGACATGAGTCCTCGTCCGCCTGCAACGACCAGGAAAGTTGTCTTTAAGGTGCCGGCTCTCGATTCCGGTCAGGATATGGCGATTCGGTTTGCTTCGGGGTCACCGGGCAGTGGCTATACTTGGAGCGCAATTAGCGGCCCCAAAGCTGGGCGACAGACTGTGTTCGTTTGGTTAGACGATAGCTATAAAGGGCCCGAAAATATTCAGTATGGCTTTTCAAAGGGTGGGTGGCGTACGATCGGCAGCTACAACTTCAACACCGGTAAGGAAACTGGAGTGCTGATGCATCCTAAACTGGATTGGCAGACACCCGGTTCTCCGGATGGAGGGACCTTTGCGCAATTGGCCTTGCGACCTTCGCCAGAGTTCGACTCGAAAAAAATTAGAGTTGAAACGCAATACGTACATGGCACATCGTCGTTTTCAGACGGGGTCTTCGGAGATCCCGCTAAGACTGATGCGTTCGTGTTCGTGAATGCATCCAAAGGAAGCACCATCGAACAGATAAAGAAAGGCGTGAAACAGTTTATCTTCCAGGAGCGCGATTTCGATTGGATCGAATTCAAAGACGCTCGGCTATCCCCAGTGAGAATAAAGAGTAAGTAGTAAAGACTGAGGGACCGCCCATAGCATTCCAAATCGTTACTCCGCCTTTCCCCTTTCTCCCAATACCCTCCCCAAAAATGCTCCTCCCCCTCCTGCTCTCGATGACCCAAGCCAATTTCAGGGCAGAAGCCCAGGCATTAACACAATCTATTCAGGAGCGGTTTTGGGACCCCACAAAAAGCCATTACGCGGCCAACGTTAGCGAACAAGGCCAAGCTTCCAAAAAGCCGGCTTTCGCGTGGGATATGGCGGTTCAACTGTCCGCCCTTGCCGCAGCGACGGCAAAAAACCCGACCTACCAAAACCTTTTTGATCAAGCCGACGCCAGTCTTCAAACCTACGGCAGCCAATATAACGGCGTTTTCGGTTACGCGGTTTTGCCGCGACAGAAGCAGCCCGACCGTTATTACGACGACAACGAATGGATTGCCCTTGCCCAGCTAGATGCCTTTGATGCCACCAAAGACATCAAGTATCTGAACCAAGCCGTCCAAACTTTTAAGTTCGTCATGAGTGGGGAATCGAACGAACTGGGAGGGGGAATCTACTGGCGAGAGAAGGAAAAGAAATCCAAAAACACCTGCTCCAATGCGCCCGCCATTGCCATTGCTGCCAGGCTTTACATGGCGGCCGATGACCCTGGCTTCCTGAAAACAGCCGTTAGTCTGCATAACTGGGTCGAGCAGCTGAAAGACTCGAAAGACAACCTCATGTTCGACGCGATGTCGCTTGACGGCAAGATCGAAAAGAGAAAGTGGACCTACAACACGGCTCTCATGATCCGGTCGGATCTGCTTCTTTACCAGGCCACTCGACAAGAGCCGTATCTAACCGAAGCCATACAAATGGCAATAGCCGCCAAGAGCCATTGGGTTGATAAACAGACGGGCGCGATCCATGATGAAGGCAACTTTGCCCACCACCTCGCTGAGGCTTTTCTAGTCCTGGAGCCGTACGATAAGGAAGGAGATTGGAGAAATACCGCGCTGAAAGCGATTCAGTACGCCTACACAAACGGCAGTAAGCAAGGGCTATTTGGCAAGAGATGGGACCGATATGAAGCCCCCGATCAGAAGCTCATTTTGCTCTGGCAAGCAAGTATGGCAAGAGCGCTGTGGTTAGCTTCGGAATAAGGGCGGTAAACTTCAAAATACAATATGCCTAAAAGAGTCGAAACCGTTGTTCTGCACGATAGTTCAACGCCCCAGATTGGAGACATTCAAAAAGGCGGAAGCATCGTGGTCACAACTTTGGACACGCTGATCAACCAGGCCCGCGCCAACTCACTCTGGCCCCTAACCTTTGGATTGGCGTGCTGCGCCATCGAAATGATGAGCACGGTGGCCGCTCGGTTCGATATAGCCCGGTTTGGTTCGGAAGCTTTTCGCGCGACGCCAAGGCAAGCGGATGTGATGATCATCGCTGGTCGACTCAGCAAAAAGATGGCCCCTGTTCTAAGGCAGATTTACGACCAGATGCCCGAGCCAAAATGGGTGATCAGTATGGGCGCTTGTGCAAGCACAGGCGGCGTTTATAACAACTACGCGATCGTGCAAGGCGCGGATCAGGTAGTGCCCGTCGACGTTTACGTTCCCGGCTGTCCGCCCTCGCCAGATGCGCTTCTTTACGGTGTCTTGAAGCTGCAAGAGAAGGTGAAGCGCCGCAAGTTTAACAAGATCATCGAGCTTACGCCCCGCTTCCTTGAGGATCCGGAAGGCGAGGAGATCACCGCTTGAGAACAGGCATTTTTAGAGACGTAGCCAAGCCGATCCTTACCGGATTCGGCATTACCGCCAAGCGGCTGAAGCATAAGAAGGTGACCATCGGTTATCCGGAAGCCCTCCGCGAGCAGTATCCCCGCACGCGCTGGCGTCACTTTTTAACTCGATACGACAACGGCCTTGAGAAATGCATTGGCTGTTCGCTGTGCGCAGGCGCGTGCCCGGCACGTTGTATTTTTGTAGAGGCAGCCGACAACACGGACGACGCCCGTTTCTCGCCCGGGGAACGCTACGCGACTCGGTACGAGATCAACATGATCCGCTGCATTTTCTGCGGCTACTGCCAAGATGCGTGCCCCACCGGCGCCATTGTCCTGCGCAAGAACTTTGAGCTTGCCAACTACAAGAGGGAAGACTTCATCTACACGAAAGAAATGCTTCTTGAGAAGCATCCGGGCGAATCTGATGAGCCCTTTAAGGGTTTCAAGCAGAAGAAAGAAGTCGCTCTTGACTCTGTAAAAGATCAAGCTCAAGATCTATAAACAAAAAAGAGCTTGACCGCCGATGCGGCCAAGCCCTTTTCTGCATTGTTTTACTTAGTGTAGGGGAATCGGAACACGAACCGTTTCCGTTCCGTAGCTTGCCGAGATATCGAGGTATGTAACACCCGTAGCTGTCGTAGCAGTTATCGGCGTAAATGTGTCAACCACGAAGTCATAGAAGGTTGCACCGGCAGGAACCACAACAGATGCGGGAACGATCACGTTAGGATCGTCGCTTCGCAAATTTACCGTTACTCCGCCTGCAGGTACGGCAAGGTAGAAGTTCAAGCGAACCGTGATAGGCGCGCCGCCAATAATCGGAGTCGTAGAAACGACCAGATTATTGAGTAGCGGCAGAATGGTTACGGGGCCGTCTGAGGTGTAGCCGTTCAGCGTCGCTGACACATGCCCAGGCTTTACGCAATCTACCACAGGAGCGGTTACGTACGCAAACTCTTCCTGTGCACCGACCGGAAAGGACACCGAGGTGGGACCGGTCATGGGTGAGCCGGCAAGCGCCACCGATGTCACCGCTGTTACCGGTTTATTCAGCACCACTTTGCACCAAAAGGTGGTGCCACCTAACACGTTGGAGTTGTAGTACTGCACAAGCTGCACGAAATTAATTGGAGGGATGCCGCCAATGCCGGCCACTGCAGGCGTGAATTTAAGGGTGACAGGCACGGTTGTCCCTGCATACTTTGTCGTTCCCGTAATGGTGATTAAGCCAGTATTCGAAGCGGGCGGCTCTAGGGTCTCCGTTCGGTAAACGGAGTCAAAGCTGTCGAGGATAGGATTCTTTACAAGGGCCGGGGAAACAACAATCGACCCGGTGATTGTTGCAATAGTGACCGTGTAGTTTGTTCCGTTATAGGGAATAGTTACGGTCTTTCCGGCGATCGTGGTATCCGTCACAGCCCAAGTGATAGTATCGGCCGTCGTGTTGCTGGTGCCGGTCGCGGTGGCCACCGAGTTCACCCCAAGACTTGGAAACAACGCGTCCAGATTGAAGGACATGTTGAGCGTATTTGCAGCCTTTACGATTTGGACCAACTGGCTTGGCGGCAGCGCGACAGTTGTTGAATATGGACCCAAAGTGGCCGCGACGCTTCCGCCGATTGACCTCATGGCGAGATCCTTGCCAGCGGTTACCGATGTGATCGGTTGTGCCGCGGCTATTATTGGCAGCCCTGCCAATAGCAATAAATAAATAAACTTTTTCAATTTGAAACCTCTCAGGCCGATTGACCTAGAACTTAGTATAACGCAGCTTCTTTTGTAAAATAGTAACAAGTTGAGTGCTTTGGCAAACTTATTCATCTAGCCTAAATCAGGCTTGAATCAAAGCGGATTTCAGAGACTTCGCAGGGGTCTTCACGTAAACTCCACATAATGCATGCGAAGAAGTTAACTTGGCCCTTGGCCCTCCTTGTAGTTTTAGCGGGTTGTACGGGCGGATCGAGATCTGGATCGATCGGCCATTTTCTGCTCTGCGATGCGAGGAACGTGGATTCCACTGCGGACACCTTCCGTGAGTATCAGCCGGTTGCGCCCGACACTACACATCCCACTTCAAATATGGAGGTCGACTTCAAACGAAAATCTGATGGCAAGCTTATAACGCCCCAGGATAAGGAGGACTATGCAAAGGTTATTGCGGGCTGGAGCACCGTTTGCGGTCCTGGAGATGTGGCCAGTGTCAACGAGTTAGCCAATGGCAGCGGTTCTTACCCCGAGGTTCATTTTAACGCAGGTGGCGCCCGGAAAATGCAGGCCTGGTCTGAACTGAACAATCGCACCGGCGAGGAGATGGCAGTGGTTGTTGACGGAGTTTGCATTGAGCTGGCCCCCCTTAAAGATGGCGCTGTAGTAACCGATGAGATGCTGATCGGAGGCAATTCCAGCCCGTCTTACGTAAAAGACTTGGTCCGGCTTCTCAACTCGGGCGACCCAAAAGCGGAGCCTGCTGCGGCCCAGCCAGCCGATTTTAAGGTCGCCCTTTTGACCCCTGGGAGCGTCAGCGACTCTGGCTGGAGCGCATTAGCGTTTCAGGGTTTAGAAGCTATCCGAACCCAAATGGGTGCGGAAACAAACAACGAGGTAGCTACGGGAACCCAGATAAAGGATTCCCTGCGGAGCTATGCGCAAAAGGGATATAGCCTTGTTTTTGGCCATGGCTACGAGTACAACGAGCCGAGCATCGATGTGGCCAAGGATTTCCCAAAGACTGTTTTCGTGAGCAGTTCGGGAGGGAAGACGGCACCGAATGTGGGCGCCTTTAGGTTCTACCTGGAGCAGGGCTTTTATCTTGCCGGCATGATGGCAGCGGAGATGAGCAAGACGGGCAAGTTGGCCCTTATTGGAGGGGACGACGTGCCCTCGATCCGGTCTACCTTTATGGGCTTTGAGGCCGGCGCAAAAGCGGCAAATCCGAAGGTCCAGTTCAAGATGGTCTTCACCGGTAACGGTGATGATGTTGCGAAGGCCAAGCTGGCGACTCTTCAAGCCATTGGGGAAGGCGCCGATTTTGTGATTCACCAATGCAATGCTGCCGCCCAAGGCGTATTTGACGCATGCAAAGAGAAAGGCGTTTACGCTTTTGGGGCGAACCTAAACCAGAACGACAACCCCAGCGGGGTGGTGTGTGCTTCAGCGATTATTGTAGCCAAGCCAGCGTTTTTGGATGTTGCGAAGCAGGTTAAGGACGGAACTTTTAAAGGCGCGATTATTCTGAAGGGGATGGACTCCGGAGCTATCGATTTTGTTTTAAATCCGTCTTTTGTGAGCAAGATCCCGGATAAGGTTCAGAAGGATTTGACGACTGCCATGGCCGATATCAAGTCCGGAAAGTTGGTGGTTCCGAAGGATGAATTCTAGGGTGACGTGTGACGGGTCCGAAAGCCCTTCCCCTTGCGCTCCGGCGGAGGGGGAAGGGTTGGGATGGGGGTTTGGTCGTTGTCGAAAGTCGATGGAGAATCGGGCTTTTGATTTGTTGCTCTCTTCAACGGGCCGCCCGAGTTCGCCTTCTGGCTTCGGAAAACCTAGAAACTTGCTCAATCCCCCCTTTGCAAACCCCCATCCCTAACCCTTCCCCCACCGCCGGAGCGCAAGGGGAAGGGAACGATCTACCGCCATCCGTTTTTCGAGAATCATGAATGTTGCAACGCCGACGGAACTTCGAATCGAAGGAATCACGAAATCCTACGGTTCTCTTCTTGCGCTTGACGATGTTTCCCTAACGATTCGCAAGGGCGAGATCTACGCCGTTTTGGGAGAGAACGGGGCGGGGAAATCGACCCTAATGAGCGTGTTGGCCGGATTTATCCGGCCTGATAGCGGTTCCGTAAAAGTTGCCGGAAAGCAGCTGCATTTGGGGCAGCCGATGGAGGCAAAACGTGCCGGGATCGAGATGGTTCATCAACACTTCACGCTCGTACCCGCTTTTTCTGTAGCTGAGAATTTGGCCTTATTCGCTATTGGCCCGTTGTACCGGCCGCTGGACTCACGCGCTCAGGCCGCTCCAGCGGTTGAAATGGCTGCGAAACTCGGTTGGTCTGTAGACCCATCCGCGAAAGCTGGCCAATTGCCGGTCGGCGCTCAGCAGAAAGTAGAAATTTTAAAAGCGTTGAGTGCCGATGCACAGATTCTCGTTCTGGACGAACCCACAGCCGTCCTTTCACCTGCCGAGGTTGACGATTTATTTGTCGTTCTGCGCCGCTTAAAAGACTCTGGGAAAACGGTCATCTTGATCGCCCATAAGCTCAGCGAGGTGATGCGGATTGCAGATCGGGTTGCAGTTCTTCGCAAGGGCAGGCTGGTGGCCGAAGCGGAGATTGCCGATGTCAACGAGCAACAGCTTGCCGACTGGATGGTTGGAGGTGTGCCCTCCGGATTGAAGAAGCAACCCTCCCTAGGTTCTAGCGGTTCACTTGAAGTTAAATCTTTAGAGGTGAAAGGCGAACGAGGCGAACAGGCCGTTCGAGGCGTGTCTTTTAAGGTATCTACTGGCGAGATATTGGGGATTGGCGGAGTGGACGGCAATGGCCAGGTTGAACTGGCGCAAGCTCTGGCCAGAGTCCGGCCAGCCGAGGGCTCGATAACGTGGAACGGCCAGGAACTTGACGGCAGCGTAAAGCTAGCCTACATCCCACAGGACCGCCAAGCCGATGGCTTGGCCCTTAACATGCCCGTTTCTGACAACTTGTTAATCGGTGGATATAAGAAGAAAGCCCTGCGGTTTGGGTTTTTGTTTAAGCCAAAGGCGATTGCCCACTGGGCGAAAGAGTTGGTTGCCCGGTTTTCAGTTGCGACAGGGTCGATTCAAGATCCAGTTGGTTCTTTAAGCGGGGGCAACCAACAAAAGATCGTAGTGGCGCGGAATCTGGATTCAACCCCAGAGCTTTTGGTAGCCTTTAATCCGACCCGGGGCTTGGATATTCAGGCAGCGAACTATGTTCACGAGCAGATTCTGAAAGTGTGCCACGAGGGTGCGGCGGTGGTCCTGTTTTCAACCGATTTGGATGAGTTAGCCGCTATTGCCGATCGGTCATTGTTCATGACTCGAGGCAAGCTGGTAGACCGAATGGAAGACGCACTGGGGAGCACGGTCTGAGGCGCATAAGTTCGTGGCTGTTGGTTGCACTGGGTCTCTTTTTAGTCCTGGTTTTAACTTTGGTGGCGTTTGGATTGCCCGTTGGAAGTTCGCTTGCCTTGCTTTGGGAAGGCGCGGCCGGCGACAAATTTGGCATCGCTCGAACGCTTGTAAAGGCAACACCGCTGATTCTCACTTCGCTCGCCATCGTGGTTTCCTGGCGAGCCGGCATGTATAACATCGGCGGGGAAGGGCAGTTTATTATTGGCAATGTTTGTGGGGCTGCTGCCGCGAAGCTGTGCTGGCATCTGCCCGGTCCCCTTCTTAATCTTGTGATTCTGCTGGCCGCCATCGTGGGCGGGGCTGTCTACGCCGGTATCGCGGGATTGTTGGAGGTTTATAGGGGCGTCCAGTGCGTCATCTCGACCATCCTGCTGAACTTTATCTCGGTTGAAGTTTTGAGTTGGGCAGTTTCGGGGCCGTTGCGACGTCCCGGCACGACGATGCCGGAATCAACGCCTTTGCCGCAGAGCGCAATGTTCCTAAGGCTGGACCCTCAGTCGGATCTTCACATGGGCGTGCTTTACGCTCTATTGTCAGCGTTGTTGATTTACGTGTTCTTGTATTTAACTCCCGCTGGCTTTAAGTTGCGGTTGGTTGGGGAGAGCGCTTCCGCTGCGAGGGCAAACCGGATTTCTTCGCGGCGCGTACAGATGAGCGCGATGCTGATTTCCGGCGGTTTGGCCGGCTTGGCGGGCGCGATTCAGTATGCGGGAATCGCCGGGAGTATCGGCATCGACACCGGCCAGAACTGGGGGTTCTTGGCTATACCGGTCGCCCTGCTGGGCGGTTTGCATCCTGTTGGGGTGGTTTTCAGCAGTGTCTATTTTGGAGCGCTGTTTGCCGGTTCGGATAACTTGGCTCGCTTTACGCCGTCGGGATCAATGATTGTTTACGTCATCCAGGCAGTGGCTGTCTTGGCCTTTATTGGATTCAAAACTCTTATTGATCGAAGGAAGCTTCGTCCTTCGGAGGTTTCAGCTTAAATGGATTGGGTGATGCTTCTCCAGTTCGCAACGCCTCTCGCCTTGGCGGCCCTTGGCGAAACAGTTGGCCAAAAATCCGGTTTGCTCAATATCGGGCTGGAAGGCACGATGCTTATAGCTGCTTATTTTGCGGCGACGGCAACCTTATGGAGCGGTTCGCCCTGGATCGGGCTACTTGTCGGCGCATTTGCTGGGCTCGTTTTGACCTTAATTGGTGGCTATTTTTCCATTTCGTTGGGCTCGGACCAGGTTGTGGTGGGCATGGCTATAAACCTCTTTGCTCTGGGATTGACAGGGGGCTTGTTTCGCAAGCAGTTTGGGCAGACAGGGCACCTGTTTAGCGTGCAGGAACTGCCAAAATGGCACGGCTTCGACTGGGTGATGCTATTTGCTTTGCTCGGCGTGCTCTTGGTGACCTGGTCCTTGTTTCACTCTGCCTGGGGCTTAGCTTTGCGCAGCGCAGGAGAATATCCAAAAGCAACTGAAGCAGCAGGTTTAAGTGTGAACCGATTACGGTTCCAAGCCTGTGCTGTTGCCGGTTTCTTTGGGGGCTTGGGCGGCGCTTATCTGTCTTTGGGAGTGGTCGGCTCGTTTGCGGAGAATATGACCGGCGGCCGTGGCTTTATCGCCATCGCTATGGTTACGTTTGGGCGATGGAAGCCGTCCTATGTGTTTTTGGCGTGCTTGCTGATTGGGTATTT
>DASXZH010000034.1:0-13191 GCA_036502005.1 Fimbriimonadaceae bacterium | reverse complement strand
CGGAGCCGATCGTGTCGGCAATAACCAGCCAGCCGCCTTGCTTTAAAGCCCTGGCCGATTCCCTTACAAAGGAATGCACGTTTGTAAAGTGGTGCGCGCCCAGCCGGCAGGTAATGCCATCCAGGGTTTGGTTTTGGAAGGGAAGATATTCGGCGATGGCAAACAAGACATCAAGATTGTCCCGGCCACGCTCCTCGGCTGCTTTTTTTGTGACCCGCAGCATGTCCGGGGTGATGTCTGTTGCTATTACACGGTCGACGTAGGGGGCGAAAGCGTAAGCCACATGCCCCGCGCCAGTGGCGATATCGACAACAATTCCGCCCTTGGGTTGGACGATTTCTACAATCCTGGAAAGGGCATCCGGATTCGAATGAACGGCGCTGGAAAGGTATTTTTCTGCTGCCGGCCCAAACTGCTTCCGAGGATCAAGCACGGTCCGAGTCTACCTTTGGCAATAAGTGAAGTGCTCCCAAATGAAAAGCCCTTCCCCTTGCGCGGAGCGGAAGGGTTGGGATGGGAGTTAAAAAAAACGGGCTACGCCGATTCCGCGACTTGATACGGATAAACGCTAACCCGCCGCTTGCCCGTTGGACCTTCAAACTTAACCTGGCCGGGCTGCATGGCAAAGAGAGTGTGATCGCGGCCGATGCCAACGTTCACGCCTGGGTGAAACTTCGTTCCGCGCTGCCGAACGATAATGTGGCCGGCCTTAACAACCTCGCCGCCGTACTTCTTAACGCCAAGCATCTTGGGCTTGGAATCTCGACCGTTTCTGGATGAACCTTGACCTTTTTTATGTGCCATTTTATTTGCCTGCTAAAACTTCGGTGATCTTGAGATGAGTCTGTGGCTGGCGATGACCCCATCGCTTGCGCTCATTTTTCTTGGGCTTATAGTTGAAGCCGTTAATCTTTTTGGCCTTGCCCTGGCGAACGATTTCAGCCTTTACCATGGCGCCTTTTACGAACGGGGAACCGACCGTGTATTTATCGCCATCGCACACCATGAGCACTTCGCCCAGTTCAACGGTTGTGCCCGGCTCGCCCTCGAGCTTCTCGACGATGATTGTCTTATCTTTTTCTGCCTGAAATTGCTTGCCGCCTGTTTGGACGATAACGTACATTTGAAAATCCTTGGCGTCCGCAGACGCGACTTAAAATGATGACACAAACTGTTTGTTTTCTGCCCGGTTTTGGCCAGAGGCGATTTCGACAATCAGAAGTCGCAGACACGATTGGCTGTGTAACTGTGGTAAAATATCACAGTTGCCATCGATGATGAGACATACAGAAGGGCGCGTGTAGTTGCGGCGCAAAATGAAACGTCGGTTTCTGCCCTCGTGAAATCTTTCTTGACAAGTCTTTTACAAGAGGATGAGTTTGAAAGGCTTGTGCGCGAGGAAGAGGAAATTCGTGCGAGAATCAAGGGCTTTAGCGTCTCCGAGAATGTGCCACGAGAGGAGCTTTACCGAAGAGGGAAGGAATAAAACTGCGTTTTGTTGACACCAATATCCTTCTCTAGTCGATTAGTAAGGATCCGATCGAAGCGGAAAAAAGAACACTCGCTGAGAATCTTCTACGGGAGCGGGGCTTGGCGCTTTCTCTCCAAGTGCTGCAAGAATTTTATGCGCAAGCAACTCGAACGAGTAGAAATGAGTTTCTTGATCATGCAGATGCAGTTCAGTTTATGAGGGCATTACGCCGCTATAAGATTCAAGACCTAACCCTTGCTCTTTTCGACATCGCTCTGGAAATAAAAAGACGGTATGGCTTTTCTTATTGGGACTGCGCAATCATCGCAGCCGCCAAGGAACTACGATGCCACCTGATCTATACCGAAGATCTACAGCACAACCAAATAGTTGAAGGCATTCGCATCGTTAATCCCTTTGTGGACTAGCCGCTGGAATCCGTTTCGCGTGCCCATCTACATAAACAGCATTATTTGAGCCGTTATGCCTCCCTTTGACAGGCAACGTCTCCAGACCAGAAATCGCACTCGCCTTGTCCAAAGTCGAGTCAAAATACGCGATCTCAGTCTTTTCGTTAACCACTTCCGTTTGATCCCGCCCGGCAATCGCTTTGTGCATCGCATAGCCAAACTGAATTCCCTCAGGTTCGAAATCTTTTAGCGTCTTCCGCCCCCCGTGTAAATAGGGCGCAATTCCCACGGCCCAGACTTTATTCGGAAACTGGTCGTCGTAATCGTTCGCATACGTCAAAGTTGCCAGCTGAATATCCTTTAGGTTGGACATGCAAGCAACGGACTTGGCGCCGGTACCGCAGGCGCAAGCAGGAAACAAGAAGAAGAGTCCCCCGAGCACGATAAGCAGTCCAAGCAATACGTTAAAGACGCTAAATTTCTTTCTCTTCATATTGGCCAGGACCGAATGAAATGCTCGAATAATCGCGTCAAGGTCAAAAGACCCACCCCTATTTAGCCCGAACTTGGCTCCTGGCTGGCGCATCCTAGCTACTAGTCAAGCTTGAACTCACCTTAATATTATCAAGTTCATATGAGGTTCATAAGATCGTGAGTGAGCCAGACAAAACAGCAACATAGAGAATGACAACAAACATAATGAGCACGAGGAGAGAACAACCCAGGCCAATCAGAATCCCTTTACCGATGTTCGCTCTTTTCCCCGCGTCCATGTTCCTATCATAATACAAACCTAACCTATGCGCCGCTTAACCTTACTTCTATTAGCCTGCCTCTTTGTATTATCCGGATGCGGTGGAGGAGGTGGCGGAACAACCACCCCGGCGAACAAATCCACCTGGACCATCCTCGTCTACATGAATGCGGCCAATAACCTGTTTCAAGAAAGCCCCATCAACATCGAGCAGATGCAGCAGGCAGCGATGAATTCAAACGTCAAAATCGTTGTCCAGTGGAAGCAAACGCAGGCCATTTATCCTCAGTCCACTTTTGATGGCACGCGTCGCTATCTTATAACTTCAGGAAGCAGCACCGCCGTTACAAGCAAGCTTGTTCAGAACTTGGGCACCGGAATAGATATGGGCAATCCCCAAAACCTAAACGACTTCATCGCTTGGGGGAAGGCGAACTATCCCGCTCAGCGCTACGCACTGGTTCTTTGGGATCACGGCAACGGCTGGCGGCCGCAGAATCGCCCAAGCGAACGCCCACACCAAAAACTTGCTTTTAGCTACGACGACCAGACCGGCAACGCCATTCAAACTTGGCAACTTCCAACCGCCCTCGGTAGTCAGCAACTCGATATGATCGTGTGGGATTGCAGCCTCATGCAAATGGCCGAAGTCTCCTACGAATTAAGGGCAAACACTCGGTATGTAGTTGGCAGTGAGGAGAGCCCACCTGCTGCAGGATTTCCATACAACACGATCCTGACTCAGTTCCAAAACAACCCGGGCGATACGACCCTCCAGCTTGCCGAATCGTGGGTGGATGGAATGAACGCAGTTGTCGGCTACACTCCAGACCCGATCGAGGAGAGCGTGATCGATACCTCCCAAATGCCCGCCTACTGTGGGTCTGGCGGACCTATCGATAACTTTGCCGTCGCCTTGAACGCTAACCTCGCCGCGGTGACTTCAACTACGGCAACTGTGCGCACCAAGTGCAAGTCGTACGATTCGATCCCGAGCCCGCCTCGCTACTATTTTGATCTGTACTCATTGGCCAAGCTTTACCAGAGCGATAGCACCGTTCCTGCCGTTCAAACTGCCGCTCAAGCGGTGATGAATGGGCTGAGTAGCGCGGTTGTTTACGAGAAGCACAACGCGAACTCTGCCGGCAGCAACGGCCTATCGATCGATTTCTCTCCGGGAACGGCGTTTACGCCTTCTGTTGGGGAATACACGGAAATGGATTTCGGAAAGGCAAACCGGTGGTATCAGTGGTTAACCGTCGCGCCTTAGCCAACTCTTACTACGTAACTGCGCATAGCCGTTAAGATAAGGCTTTGGGGGCGACTCTTTCCGAGATTTGTGGCTGCGAGAATGCCAAGTTGGCTTAATTAATGCCTGTGCCCATAACCCGTCACGCGTCCCCCGTCACCCAGAATTAAAAGAGGGCCGGTTGGCGAGACCGGCCCAGGGCTGGAGGGTGGAGGATTTTGTGAGCTCTCGCTCACGTTGTGGGTTGGATGTCATTCAGCTTTCGCTGATATTCTTGTTCTTCCAGAAGCAAAGAATAAAAACTTCTACACTTCTACCAGGGTATGGGTTTTGGGTTCAAAACCCGTGCACATACCAGGAGAAGCCCTTTTTTGAACCCGGATTCACCTACCACTTTGGAAATCGTTCCCCTTCCTATGAAGTCCCTAGATCCCGCCGTAGGGGAATGAGCGTAGCGAATCGGGAGAAGGACGGGATGGATGACGTTTGCAACCCATCACTACTCCAGAGATCCAAAAGGCTGGCGGGGTTATCTTGCGGTATTCGCAAGCTTCGCAGCAAGCTTGTAATGACGTTATGGTTCGAGTTCTCCTCCTTAAATAGCAGGTTGGCTACTAAATTTCAAAGACCTATCGCCCACATCCCCAAAGGAGTAATACCAACCAGTTTTTGAAATGAACTGCAGCTTTAGTATAGGACACCGTAACTATCCGTTCTTCGTTCACGAAGAAGCAGGCCCAAAGGGCCGAGCAGACTTAGCGAAGGCTGAAGGGGCTGAAGGCTGGCTGAAGGCCTGGTGGCTTGCGATCCCCAATTCCGATAGGGCTGAAGGTCCGTGGCGCTGCCCGACTATATGCAAAAGAAGGGCAAGTTGAGGACGAGGTCGGCTCAAATGTGCCAGAAATTTTATGAATCGTTGACTAGCTGCGGTGTCATCCCGTTGGGGCTTTCAGAGATTTGATCATGAATTCCAGGCCTTCAGCCTTCGCTAAGTCTTCTCGACCCTTTGGGCCTGCATCCTAAACAGCGACTTGGATACGATTTTAAAGAACCGGATGGCATTGGCCCCGCAATGGGCTGAAGCACCTTAGCCCGAGTCTCAACCTTGCTCAGTTCCCAACTTCCGGAGCCCCGAGGTGGGCTGAAACACCTTAGCCCAGGCTGTGACCCTCTTACACAGCCCCATTTCTGGAGCCCCGAAGTGGGCGGTGATAACTTAGCCCAGGTTGCAGCGCAGCCGACAGAGCGAAGCGAAGTCGGCAAGCAAGGCCTGGGTAGATGTAACTCCCTCCTACTCCGGGCGCAACTTTCTCAAACCCGCAGGGTTTTAGAAAGTTGCGCCCTTCCCAAGACCGTCTCTTCCGAGGTACAATTCGAAGTCTTCTAAAGAGCGAATAAACAATGAGTGACGATGTAACTAGAAATGGCGGGGGCTCCGGCGACGATAGGCGGTCCGGTGGATTTGTCCGAGATAAGGACATGATGGCCGCCGGCGAAGGCAAAGTAAAAGCCAAGCGCCGTCGAAAGGTCAGCTACCTAACCCTGCAAAAAATCGAGACAGTCGATTATAAAGATGTCAATATCCTGCGCCGCTTTATTAATGATCGTGGCAAGATCCTTCCCAGCCGCCAGAGCGGCAACACCGCGAAGCAGCAGCGAATGATCGCACGCGCGATCCGCCGCGCACGAGAGCTTGCTCTCCTGCCGTTCGTGGTTGGTGAAATGACGGCCGAGCGACGAGAGTTCGCCCCTCGACGAGACCGCTATAACGACCGCGGCCCGCGAGAGTATCAAGGCGATCGCCAGCAGCAGGAAGCCCCTGCCGCACCAGCTCCGGCGCCTGAAGCAGCTTCCGTAGAAACGGAATAAAAAAAGAAAAACCTCCGGCCGCAAGGTTGGAGGTTTTTTAGTTTATTTCTCCTTTTCGTTCTACGTTCTACATGTTTTGCCCAAGATAATTTGAGGCAACTGCCTCTTAGGAACAATATGAAAGAAGGCAGAAACAGAAATGGCAGAAAGCACTCGGCGTCGCTGGACGGCGCAGCAGAAGTTGGGGATCTTGGAAGAAGCTCGCAAGACGGACACCCCGGTATCGGAGATATGCTGCAAGCATCAAATTACTCCAACCGTGTACTGCGATTGGGAGCGCAAAGCACGGATCTCGGCGCTCCATGGGCTTTCCGGCGCGGATATTCTACTTTGCAAACGGGCCTGTAATCTTAATTGCACCCCGGGCTCAGGCTGCTCCTAGAAGCAGGCAGGTATAGTGTCGTCGCGGCCTTTCGGAAGTCTGAAGGAAATAACTTTCGCGCCGATAATACTTGTCGGTGAAGCAGACGAGTCCCTTTTCGGTCCCCATGCTGTTAGCGCTGGCCCTAGTATTGCCGGTTATAAATATTGGCTGCGCTAGCAAACCCTTCGACAGCTTTGATGGAATTTACGGAGCGGATGTTAACAAATGCGATCAACTCTTGAAGCAGTATCCTAGCAAGCTAAGTAGGGATCAGATCGCGTATCTCAAGAATCTCGAATTGGTGGAAACTTACTATCCGTCGTTGCGGGCTACCTGCACCCTCATCACTTTCTCTCAGCAGGACCCCTCTCTTAAAACGGAGGTAGAAGGCCGTATCCCATTGTTACTTGCCAATGGCAATCCTGGCGTCCGCGATTCGGCTGTGATAATCGCGGAAAAACTTCACGTAGAGGGCTTTCAAGATCGGTTTCGAGTGATGCAGGAAGAGCTGTCCAAAAAACACCGTCTCACCGAGACGGAGTCTTTTCTAAAGGACGACCTAGATCGGAATCTTGGAGCAGGAACGAAATGACCGTTTTGCGCCCAAATGGCCGCAAGGGCTTTACATTGGTAGAGCTTTTGGTCGTCATAGGAATATTGGCGGTGCTCGCCGCGATCCTTTTCCCTGTCCTTGCCACTGCCAAGAGGGCCGCTAAGGCAAATGTCGCTCTCCAAAATCTAAGTCAAATCGGCATTGCAACTCAACTCTACGCAGACGACAACAGCGACTATCTGCCTTATTCGGAAGGGAACAATTGCCTGCACCTAGCGATTATCAAAGGCTTCGGCTGCAACGGTTATTCAGTTTCGCTCATCGAGTCGCTGCCTCCATACAACGCCGAAATCCTCCCGTACGGGGCCAAACAGGCTCTATTCGAGAGCCCTGTGGATTCGGTTGGAATTCTTGCAGAAGAGCCCGGACACCAAGCGACCTGGTACCTAGAGACCGCAACCACCCAATATCCCGGCTCAAGCTACGAATATGTCAGCAAGCTTGGTTTGGAAGTTACGTCGTTATCTGCCATTGCTAAGCCTTTGGAAACGCCGATTGCATATTCTTTTTACGTGTTAGGCCCCCAGACTCCCCAAGGTTTTAATGACGTCCTGTTTTCGGACGGCCATTCAGAAGCAATCACGCATGAAACACTAACCCGTGAGTTGGAATCCCTGGAGCAGTAAGACTGCCGAGCGCATAAATTTGGTTCCTACCAAAATCGAGAATCGAAAACCGAAAATCGACATTCCTTAGATTCCCGTTCGAACCAAGTCCTTCATCACCAAGAGCCCGATAACTTTCCCATCCTCAACAACCGGCATTTCGCCGATCTTCTTGGGAAAATTCTGGAAATACTCAAGCGCCTCGACTGCCATCAAAAACGGCTCAATGGTCGTCACACCCTGACTCATAATGTCCCGAGCGGTCGCAGCGAACGGCTCCGACGAATTAATAAAGTGCCGTCGGAGGTCGCCGTCGCTAAAATAACCCAGCAACTCGCCCTCGTCACCAATCACGCAGGCACCGCCCGCACCTGCCTCGCCAATAGCCTGCATAGCTTCCAAAACGGTCTCATCGGAAGAAACATAGGCCACTTCCGCCCCGGTTCGCATTACATCTCTCACCGTCAGTAACAGCCTCTTGCCAAGAGTTCCGCCGGGATGAAGCTTCGCGTAATCATCTGGTTTAAAGGCCCGTAAATCCATCACTGCCAAAGCCAGGGCATCGCTTAAAGCAAGCATTACGGTGGTGCTCGTGGTAGGAGCCAGGTTGTTGGGGCAAGCTTCGTCCACAACTCCCGTATTCAAAACCAAATCCGAAAGCCGACCCGCGCTGCTATTGGGTCGGCCCGTAATCAGGATCGTCTTCGCGCCCTGATCTTTCAAGCTAGGAAAGAGTCGCACGATCTCATCCGTTTCGCCACTGTGCGTGTAGAGAAGAACCACATCGTCCTGAGTTACAATCCCAAGATCGCCATGGACGGCTTCAGCGGCATGCAGAAATAGACTCGGCGTGCCGGTGCTGCTTAAGGTGCCAGAGGCCTTGCGGGCGATGTGGCCCGATTTGCCCAGGCCGCAGGTAATCACGCGCCCTTTGCAGGCCAAAAGCCACAGGGCTGCTTCTGCAAATAAGTCATCAAGATGCGCCGCCAAATTCTCAATTGCCGCTGCTTCCTGCAGCAGAACATTGCGCCCGATATTCACGCTCATCTTAGGGGTCCCAAAATCCCTTTCCCAAACAACGATGCAACCCACTCCACAGCCGTTAGCGCCGTAATATTGTTGGTGTCATTCAGGGGGTTGATCTCTACTAAGTCTAGCCCCACCAGGCTATAAGGGCAGTTCGGCATGGTCAAAAATTGGTGCAAAACTTCACCGACGATGTGCATTTCCCGGTAGGTTAGCCCGCCGCGAACGGCGGTTCCGGTTCCGGGCGCCAGTTGAGGATCCAGTACGTCCACATCAAAGCTGATCCACAACTTCTTCGCACCCGCTTCGCGCAGCCAGTGATCAAACTTCTGAACGCACTCGACGATGCCATACCGGTCGATATCATACATCGTCGCTGCAAATCGGCCCTCTAAGTTCGATATGGTCTCCTGCTCCTCTCTATCCAGCTCTCGAATCCCCAGCCAGGCACTGCGGTTTTGCTGGAGTTTGTTGCGTGGAACAAGGGCTGCTTCCAACTCTTTCCACTGCTTGTCTTCAACGGCGTTGGTTGAGGAGGGAAGACCGAGCAGTGCCGCAAACGGCATCCCGTGCAAGTTGCCACTGGGCGAACCGGCTGGGGTGTTCAAATCCGCATGAGCGTCAATCCAGATAAGAGCCAGGTCGCCGCCGTAAACTTCTAAAGCGGCTGCCACAGAGCCGGCTGCGATAAAGTGGTCGCCGCCGATAACCAGTGGAGTGCCACCTCGTTGCAAAGCTTGCAAAACCCTAGCCCGAAGGTTTTGGACACATTCAAGGGCGGGGCCAAAATTCTTTAACCCCTTGGCTTCTGGGGTGCATGCGGGTCCGGCAATGTCTTCATCGTGAGTGATGGTAACCCCGATCGCGCTCATCGCGCCTTCAAGGTTGGCTAACCTAACCGCGGCTGGCCCCAATCTGCTTCCGGGCTTCCTCCCGCACAGGTCGAACGGAACGCCGATCACTTCCACGATGCAGGAGTGTACTACTTCCCTTAAGAGATAAACTCTATCCATGCCTGTCGGAGTCCTCGCCATTCAAGGCGACTACGTAGAACACATCGAAATGCTCCGGCGATGCGATCCCAGCCTAGATATCCGCGAAATCCGCACCCCGGAAGAACTCGCTGAAGTCGACCGCGTCATCGTCCCCGGCGGGGAAAGCACCACCGTTGGCCTCTTGATGGAACGCTACGGCCTCGGCAATGCCCTAAAACAAAGGGCAAAACAAGGAATGCCTATCTGGGGTACGTGCATGGGCATGATCGTCATGGCCCACGAAATCGTGGGCAAAGAGCAGTACACACTCGACCTCTTGGATATCACGGTGGAAAGAAACGCCTTCGGCGCCCAGGTGAACAGCTTCGAAGATGAGGTTTCTATCGAGGGGCTAAAAGAACCCGTAACCGGTGTTTTTATACGCGCTCCTATCGTCACCAGAGTCGGGAAAGGCGTCCAAGAATTGGCTAAATACCATGGCAAAGTGGTGGCCGTTCGGCACGGAAATCTGATCGGAACGAGCTTTCACCCTGAGCTCACCGAGGATGATCGCGTGCATCGCTGGTTCCTCTCACTGTAAAACGTTTGCTCTTCTCAGTCGTTTGCACCTTCAGACACGTAATAGATAGGAGGAATGAAAGGCATGGAAGATAGCGTGCAGCGCCGTGGCGATGTCCAAGGGGCCATTGCGCGTTCGCGCGTGAGACAGGCGTGGGCGATGATTGTCCTTGCCGCCGCTGTTGTCGCCGCCTTTATGGGCTTTCGCAGTCGCCGTGTCGCCGAAAGCAAAGTGCCTGCTACAGTTTATATCACCGTTACCGCCAAATCGGCCGGCATGGTGGGCCAGGTGATGGTGCAGCCCGGCCAGTTTGTTCGCAAAGGCCAGCTTCTTGCCGTAATGGATTACAGCCATTTGGAGGCGGAAAAGGAGCTTGCTGAACAGAATTTAATGGAGGCGCTCGATCAAACAACCTCAAGTTCCGAGGCAACCGCCCTCTCACCCCCTCCGCCCGCCCTTCGGGGCCGATTTGAGAAAAAAGCAGTTCCGTTGCCGCCTGTGCAGACGAACAACGTTAATGTCGCGCCTCCTCCGCCCCAGCAGCCTTTGAACCTGAAGCATCCGTTGCCGGAAAAGAAAGGACCCGCTGCGGCAGGGAACAAAGCGCCCGCTGCCACGCAGAAAGCCCCAGGGACCTTGCCCAAAGTGCAAACAGCGGCTCCAACTCCGGTTAAAACTCCTTCTCCAACTCAGAGCGCATCAAAAGCGCATTTGTCTGTAAAGGACGCCGAAGCAAAAGTTGCGGCCGATAACTATACGATTAAGAGCCTGACCGACAAGATCGTCACCGACCAAGACTCGGTCGATCAAACCCAATCGCTCGTGGTTTCGCTCGGCAACATTGCCACCCGAACAAAGGCCGATAGCGACAAAAGCGCAAGCCTTCTGGCCGAGGGCGTTATAAGTGCAAACGAGG
This sequence comes from Fimbriimonadaceae bacterium, assembly GCA_036502005.1. Classification (GTDB taxonomy): domain Bacteria; phylum Armatimonadota; class Fimbriimonadia; order Fimbriimonadales; family Fimbriimonadaceae; genus DASXZH01. Next base: position 2,360 of record DASXZH010000034.1, on the reverse strand, counting down.
CTTCTAAATCGCAGAGCTACAATATGCAAGCGCAGGGCCAGCTTCAGCAGGCGAAGATCAAAGCAGCTGAAGCAGTTTCCAACCTAGGCGATGACCAGCGAACATTAGATGCCACTAAGGCGAATTTGCCGAAGGATATGGATGCCATCAAAGTTGCTCAAGTAGATGCGAGCAAGCCGAAGATCCAGCCCCTGGTGCAATCGAGCCCAACTCCCCCGGCCGGTTCTGAAACCTCCTCAGCCCCAGCGCCTAGGTATAAGCTTGAATCGGTACCCAGCTTTGCCTCCAGCCTTCCCGCGAAGCCGCTGCAGGTGGATTTCATCAGCCTCGCCCAGGTCTTGCAGAAGATCGCGGCCGCGGAAAAGACCCTTTCCGATACCCAAACCGAAATGGCCGCTTCGTGCATCTATGCGAGCGCGACGGGAACCGTCACCCGGGTTTCTGTTCGGTCCGGACAGTTGCTCACCAAAGGGGAAGCCACGTTTGTGATTCGCAAGTGATAGGTGATAGGTGATAGGTGATAGGTGATAAGTCTTTCTTCCTGTCCTCTGAAATCGTTGCGCGGTGAAGATTTTTCAAGGAGCGACACCTCAGGAGCCACCCAGACCAAACCTCTCTCCTCCGCGAGGGAGGTCGGTGAGGTACGAACCGGGAGGGAGGGATTAAAAGTTGAGTCCGCGAAGCTCGGCTGAAATAACATGAAACGACCCCTTCGACAGTGGTTCGAATGGCGTTCTCATATCACCTATCACCTTTCACTTTTCACCTATCACTCACTTAGGGGCGCTCCGCAGCCCTAAGTGGGATGCTTCCACGGATCGGAGGTCTTATCCATCAAATCAAGCAACTGAACGTTGGTCTTCCGAAGCCTCATGCTCAATACCCGCGCCAGGTTTGAAAGCATCGTAAAGCCATGATCCTTGTTGCGGCTCATGTACTTCCGAAGATCGCCTCCAGGCAAAATCGCGCACTTAACCAACCCGACCGCAACCACGTTGGCGGTGCGCTCCAAATCATCCACTAAAGCGATCTCGCCTAAAATGCTCGGCGGGTCGATGGCCGCGATTTTGTCGCCGTCGGGGCCGTAAAGGTTTACTTGCCCTTCGAGCAAAACATAAAGGTCTTTGCCTTTATCGCCCTTTTCGATGAGCGTATCTCCAGCCAAGGCAACCTTATATTTGGCAAGTTCGGCTATGTCCTGAATCGCGGAGTCGGGTAGGCCGAACACCAGGTAATTCTTCTTGAACACGTCCATGTATTGGGCGAGTTGTGGGTCCATGTAAAAACCTTACCCGCTTATTGCTGGGCAGGCGTGCGGTAATCGTGCAAGAGCTTTGCATGCAGGTCAAAATAGAGCCTGTTTCGTGCCCCAAAATGGGTGGTCGCGCCTTTCACGCTGGGGTCGACCGTCGGAATCGTGTCAGGAAAATAGGGATCGACGACCAACTCGACATCGGAAAGGCTCTGTGGATGGCCAACTGTGGTATCGCCGGAAATTTGCAAGTCGGCCAGGGCCTGGTCGTCCGTTTTCCCCCAACAGTCATCGAGGGGAATCGGGCTCCCGAAATGGTCAAATCGCCACATCCAGTAGTAGGTGGCTGGGCCGTTCGGGTCAGCCGTGATCGGCTGAACAACTTGGATCTGGTTGGCAAAAATCTCTTTCGCTACCGGGCAAATCCAAACATCGTTGCTTTTTGTATAGGGTTGAAAAACGATGGATGCCCACGCGCAGCGTGGATCCGAAGTCGGCCAGTCCGTCCAAGGCTTCCATCCGCCTAATGTGGTGGTTTTCAAATCGCGGCGGTCGGGTAATCGGTCGTCGTTATCGGTTTCGTACATTTTCACCGCGTAACCGATCTGCTGAAGGTTGCTAAGGCACACGCTTGCCTTTGCCGCCGCCTTCGCTTGAGAAAAAACGGGGAACAGAAGGGCTGCCAGGATTAAGATGATGGCGATCACAACCAGTAGCTCTATAAGGGTGAACGCGCGACGCATAGCTATATTGTAGGGGATATTGCTTAGAGTTCGCTGCAACCGCGCAAAGTTGCGGGGAATCGGTTTGCGGAGAACTTAGAACGAGGAACTTAGAAAGTAGACCGGAGAATCGAACAGCGGAATTAGGGGCAAACTTAGCATACATAGCAACTCAGAAGCCCATCCGCTTTTCGACTTCCGCCCTTCGACCTTCGACCCCCGTTACTCGTCACCCGTCACCCGCCTAGGCGTTAAAATAAGCCACCTTGGCATTCCCGCAGCCACAAATCTCTCCCGAATGGAGAGGTCGGAAGCTTTCCAATATGCGCGTGGCAACCAAATCAGGCACACCGACAAAGGAAAGCGGTGAGTCCGCGAACCGGGAG
>DASXZH010000033.1:0-29870 GCA_036502005.1 Fimbriimonadaceae bacterium | reverse complement strand
ACCTATCACCTATCACCTATCACCTATCACCTATCACCTATCACCTATCACCTATCACCTATCACCTATCACCTATCACCTATCACCTATCACCTATCACCTATCACCTATCACTTATCACTTTTCACCTTGGCCACAATTAACCTATGGATTTGCTGCGGTTGACGCCAGCCGGCCTTTATTGCGAAGCGGGGGAGTTCTACATCGATCCCTGGCAGCCGGTTGAGAATGCCCTAATCACCCATGCCCACTCCGACCATGCCCGGTGGGGGATGGGGAGATATTTGTGCGCCGCCCCAGGGTTGGAAGTCTTGCGGACGAGGATGGGCGACGAGGCGCGAATCGATACGCTTGAGTACGGCGAGACGATCACCCGAAATGGCGTAAAGCTGAGTTTGCACCCGGCTGGCCACATTTTGGGGTCTTCACAGGTGAGAGTTGAAGATGGGGGTCAGGTTTGGGTGGTTTCCGGCGACTATAAGGTTGAGCCGGACCCAACCTGCCGGGCCTTTGAACTTGTGAAGTGCAACGTCTTCATCACGGAATCCACCTTTGGCTTGCCCATCTATCGTTGGCCGGCAGAGGGTGAGATTTTTGGGCAGATCAATGCTTGGTGGAAGGCGAATCAGGTGGCCGGAAGGACCAGCATGATCTTTAGTTACACGTTGGGGAAGGCGCAAAGGGTTTTGGCGGGAGTTGACCCGGAAAATGGGCCGATTTTCGCCCATGGCGCGGTGCGCCGGATAAACGAGGGCTATCGGTGGGCGGGAGTTAAACTGCCCGAAATCGGTTCGCCAATAGCTCAGCCAAAGGGCTACGATTGGAGTCGTGCGCTTATTGTCGCGCCTCCGAGCGCGAATGGTACGCCTTGGATGCGCAGGTTCGGCGATGTTTCAACCGGTTTTGCCTCCGGCTGGATGCAGATTCGAGGCGCTCGCCGAAGGCGCGCGATCGATCGGGGCTTTGTTTTGAGTGATCACGCCGATTGGCCCGGGCTGCTGTCAACCGTTAAGGAGACCGGCGCTGAGAGAGTTCTCGTGACCCACGGCTACTCCAACATTTTGGCCCGCTATTTAGCGGAGCAGGGGCTCCAGACCGGTGTCGTACCAACGCGTTTTGTGGGAGAAGGCGTTGAGGCGGACGACGCCGAACTCGAAACGCCAGTCGAAAAAGAGCAGCACGAGGCAGACCTATGAAGCGGTTTGTGCATCTCTATACGGAGCTCGACGAGACGAACAAGACCTTGGGCAAGGTTGAGGCAATGGTTCGCTACTTTAAAGAAGCGCCGCCTGAGGACGCCATTTGGGGACTTTATTTTTTGAGTGGCCGCAGGCCGAAGCGGCCGGTGTCGGCACCGAAGATTTGGGGTTGGGCAAACGAATTGAGCGGGCTTCCAGCTTGGCTATTTTCCGAGTGCTACGACGCAGTAGGCGACATGGCGGAAACGATTGCCACCATTCTGCCTGATTACGCTTCGGATGGTTTTGAAGATGTGCCGCTGCATAAGTGGATCGAAGACCGGCTTCTGTATATGCAAGGTTTGGATGAGCTTTCCCAGCGGGAGATTGTGGAGCGATCCTGGCGGGAGTTGGACCGAAGCGGCCGCCTTGTTTGGAACAAGTTGATTACGGGCGCGTTTAGGGTCGGGGTTTCGCAGGATTTGGTTATTCGGGCGTTGAGTCAGGCCAGCGGCATTCCCGCGCCAACCATTGCCCACCGGCTGATGGGGCAATGGGAGCCGACAGCCTTATTCTTTGAGTCGCTAATGTGCGAGGACGGCGGCGAAGCCAACGTGAGCCGGCCCTATCCGTTTTGTTTGGCCCACCCCTTGGTAGGCGATGTTTCGGAACTCGGTGCTATTGAGGATTGGCGGGCCGAATGGAAGTGGGATGGGATCCGGTGTCAGTTGGTGAGGCGCGAAGGACAGACGTTTGTTTGGTCCCGCGGCGAGGAGTTGATATCGGAGCGTTTTCCCGAGATCAAGGATCTGGGAGACGTTATGCCGAATGGGACAGTTTTGGACGGCGAAATCATGGCATGGCGAGGAGATAAGCCTCTTTTGTTTGCCGAATTGCAAAAGCGGATTGGGCGGAAGATAGTGGGGAAGAAGCTGCTTGCTGACGTGCCGGTTGTTTTGGTGGCTTTTGACTTGTTGGAATGGGCGGGCGAGGATATTCGGAAGAGGGCTTATTCGGAGCGGCGGGAGATTTTGGAATTACTCGTTTCCGAACTGCGGGGCAAAAAGGCTGCGAATCCGCGCCTCTCCCGGTTCGCGGACTCACCGACCTCTCCTTCCGGGAGAGGTAGGGGGTTGGACGGAGATGCGCAGTTGGAGGCGTATGAAGGGAATCATGATTCCGCATTGGCCTCGAGAGTCGAAAGTAGCCCTACGGGAGGGGATCCAGAAAGCCCCCCTCTCCTGCTCCAAGGGAGGAGAGGGGGGCCTTCCGGATCCCCCTCCCCTGCTCCAAACTTGTCGATTCGCGAGGAGGGGAGGGGGCAAGGGGGAGAGGTTACAAACGCCCCGGCAATTAGGCTCTCCCAGCAAGTGGTTGCCTCAAGTTGGCAAGAGTTGGCCGCGAAGCGCCAACTGGCGCGCGAAAACAATGTCGAGGGTTTGATGCTCAAAAAGGCCGATTCGCCCTACGTTGTTGGCCGCAAGAAAGGCTATTGGTGGAAGTGGAAGATCGAGCCGTTTACAGTCGATGCGGTGTTGATTTACGCTGCCCGAGGGAGCGGCATAAGAGCCAGCCTGTACACCGATTACACGTTCGGGATCTGGCGCGACGGAGAGCTTGTTCCGTTTGCCAAGGCCTATAGCGGACTCAACGACGAGGAGATAAGGCAGGTAGATGCCTTTGTTCGGCGGAGCACCTTGGAGAAGTTTGGGCCAGTGAGAACGGTTAAGCCCGAATTGGTTTTTGAACTCGCCTTTGAAGGCATCCAGCTTTCGAATCGACACAAGAGCGGAATCGCGGTGCGGTTTCCGCGCATCGCAAGATGGCGGCACGACAAAAAACCGGAAGACGCCGACTCGATTGAAACGGTGCGCGAACTGCTGGCCAAATGAAAAGGCTTAGTTACTTCTGGCCGATTTGATCGTAAGTGCGATCGCCAGTGTGATAAATAGCCCAATCCCGAGCCCCAAAACGAATTGTAGGCCGTTTGAAACCGGGTGAGTAAGCAACATAAGAGCCGAACAGGCAAGTCCTGCGGAGGCACAAAGCACAGTTGCTCGTCGTTGCGTTGTCATTTTCACGTTCCGAATTGTACCAACATCGGTTTTGTCTTCCGCCGTGGGCCCTAGCATTCGATGTATCCTCAAAGAACTATCTCCGAGCTTCTGGACTCTGAACGTCGCCTGCGCGAGATTTTGCAGGAGCAACCACTCGCCGTTGTCGGGCTTCAGATAAAGGCGCATCGTCAGCGGTGCCAAATGACTGTTCGCGAGTTGGCCGCCCGCGCGATGGTGAGCAAGACCTCGGTGGTGAACCTCGAGCACGGGCGATCTTGCAATCCAGCAACCCTGGCCAAGTTATGTGCCGCCCTGGGTTTGCACCTCGACCGCCTCGGCGAGCCAACCCGCAAGACAGAGGCGCCCCTTGTACAAAGGGCCAATCAACACCTTTGGTATGACCTAAACGACCCCGCCGCCGAGCCCCTGTCAGCCCACAGCCTTACGGCGCAGCAGCGCAGCGATTTGCGAACAGTAGACAGAAACGCCTTTATGGCCATGTTTCGCAACGTGCCTCCGGACTCAGCGATTTTGGCTGGGATGATAGAAGTGACGTTGAAGACGGAAGACCGACAGCATCCTGGCAGTGAGTTGTTGTTCGTTCTTGAAGGCGCCGTCAAGCTAGACGTTCAGGGAAAAACCTTCGAACTCGGCAAAGGCGATTGCGTTTACATCCCGGCTGCCTCGCTGCATAGCTATGAATCTGCCACAACTGCCCCTGTTCTGCTTTTGGTTATTCGAATCGGGTAACTAGGGTTCGCAAAATCAGCGGGTAAAGCCGAACGTGCCACTGCCTTTGATCTCCGAAATGGCTTTTAAAACGCTTTGCATTGCAATGTAATGCAGGCCGCTTCCCACGCTTATTCGGCGCACGCCTAATTCTGCAAAATCGGCTAAAGAGAACGCCATTCCTGGCATGCCGACAAGAATGTTTATGGGCCTATCGACCGACTGGACAACGGATGCTATGTCTTCCTTTTTTACTAAGCCTGGTGCGAAGAGAACATCGGCCCCGGCATCTTGGAAGGCTTGCAGCCTTGCGATAGTGTCGGCTAGATCCAGGTTTCCGGTGATATAGTTTTCTGCTCTCGCCGTCAGGGTGAAATCGAATCCAAGGCTGCGGGCGGCTTCGACGGCGGCGGCAACTCGTTCAGCGGCAAACTCGATTGGATAGCGTCCGGCGCTGGGAGAAAAGTCTTCGATGGATGCCCCGACGAGGCCTGCTTCTGCCGCAAGTTTTATGGTTTGGGCCACTGTTGCGGGATCATCGCCGAAACCGTTTTCCATGTCTGCGCTAATGGGCAGATCGACGGCTGCACAGAGTGCTAGTGCATGGGCAAGTTTTTCATCTCTTGTCACTTCGTGATCTTCCTTACCGATGGAGTGCGCAAAGCCGGCGCTGGTTGTGGCGAGGGCTTCGAATCCGTTACTTTCAAGCAGCTTGGCGCTTCAAATATCCCAAGGATTTGGGATTACGAACGGGTAGTCCCGGGCGTGGAGTTGCTTAAAGATCGTGCCTTTTTCGGCTTGGGTGCGCATTTGGAAAGCTTACTCCCTGGGCCAGAGGGGGATAGGGGATAGGGGATAGGGGATAATCTATCCCACGGCTCGCAATTGCCCTTCTTGTTCCCGCCCCCGCTCACACAAAAAACTCTCCCTATCACCTTTCACCTATCACGCTTCGAGAAGCGAAGCCCATTCATAATCTATAAATGCCGGAGCCATTTGTCTCTCTTTCGCCTTCCGAGATGGAGGTTCCGCAGATCTACGAGATCCTCGTGGCAGGAGTTCAGCCGCGGCCCATTGCCTTCATCAGCACGATTAGTGCCGATGGCCTAAAGAATCTCGCGCCCTTCAGCTTCTTTATGGCGGGAGGCGCGAACCCGCCAAGCGTGGTTTACTGCCCAACCCTAAACAAGGAAGGTGGCAAAAAGCACAGCCTAATCAATGTTGAAGAGACGGGTGAGTTTGTGGTGAACATGGTCACGCGCGATATGGCGGACGGCATGAACGCATACAGTTTGGATTACCCGGACCGCACCAACGAATGGGATATTGCCGGGTTCGAACCAATTCCCAGCGACGAAGTTAAGCCCGAAAGGGTGAAGGAGAGCCCGGTCCAGTTTGAATGCAAGGCCTTTGAGATCATTCTTCACGGTTCCAGCCCAAACGCAGCTTGTTATGTGATTGGCGAAGTAGTGAAAATCCATGTGGCGGAAACGGTTTGGAACGGACGATCGATTGACCCTCTCAAGTTCCGCCCCATCTGCAGAATGGGCGGGCCGCACTATCTCGATACTAATTCGCTCGAACTCTTCTCTTTGGAAGGTTCGTCGGGTTCCGTTAAGCCGTCCTAAAAAGCCAGAAGCGAATGCGGTTAAAACGAGTTAAGATTTACGGATTCAAGACCTTTGCAGATCGAACGGAGTTCGACCTGCACGGCAACATGATCGCCGTTGTTGGACCCAACGGTTGTGGCAAATCCAATTTGGTGGATGCGATTTTGTGGGGCCTGGGCGAGGGAAACGCTCGCCACCTGCGCGCACAAAGTGGCCAGGATGTGATTTTCAGCGGCAGCGCTAGACGCAAAGGGGTTGGCTTTGCCGAAGTTACGCTGTTGTTCGACAACGAAGACGGCGCGTTGCCGGTTCAAACGAGCGAAGTTTCGATCACGCGGCGGTTAAGCAGGGGCGGCGACAGCGATTACTTCATCAATCGCCAAGCTTGCCGCCTGCGCGATGTTTTCGACCTCTTGGCCGATTCGGGCTTGGGACGCTCTGGCTATTCTATTGTTGGCCAAAAAGAGATCGATCAGGCTCTTTCGGCATCGCCAGACGACAGGAGAGCTTGGGTCGATGAGGCGGCCGGTGTTCAGCGATATCGGGTTCGAAAAGCGGAGTCGCTGAAGCGACTTTCTTCCGCCCAGGACCATTTGAACCGGATCAACGACATCGTCGGCGAACTTGAAGGTCAAAGAGAGCCACTGCGAGAAGAAGCGGAAGTGGCCATTCGGTACAAGTCTGTATTGACCAGTTTGAGGGAAGTTGAGTCTGGGCTCCTCATTGTCGAAGTCGCCAAGGCGACCCATGAAGTTCAGGCGCTGGAAGCGAAAATTGCCGATAGCGTGCGTTTAGCGCAAAACGAATCGGAGATTGCAGAAAAGGCGGAAGAGCAGTCCCAGGTCGTTAGCCAGCAACTGCGCGAACTCGAAAATCAACTGGACCGCGTGCGGGAACAGCGGCAGCAAAGCTCGACATCCTCGGAAAGAGCGGAAGCGGCCATAAAGCTTGCCGAGCAGAAGCTGCAAACCTTAAAGGATTTGGAGCAGAACCTGGGCGAAGAAGCGGAGATTTCGCGCAATCGGATTCTGGAAGCAGAGTCGGAGCTAACGGCTCTTGAAGCCGAACTGGTTGAGGAACGAGCAAAGCTGGCCAAGCTTCGCGATGAGTGCGCCGGGGCGGGCGAAGAAGCCAGGGCCTTAAAAGACCGGCTTCAGCAGGTGGAACGAGAACTGGCTCAGAGCCGCGAGGTCCACAACAGAAAGTTAAAGCAGGAAGCGGAGCAGGCGCATGTTGCAGAACGGATGAAATCCGTTAAACGCGAGATTGAAGGAATTGAATCCGCGTTGCCAGATGTTCAGAGAGCAGTTGCCGAAGCCCAGTCGGCTTACGACGAAATGGCAGCCTCGCTGGTTCAAATCGAAGAACAGATTGCAGGCGGTTCCAAAGACTTACAGGAACTTGGCAAACGGGAATCGGACCACGCAACCGATAGCCGGCTCAGGCTAGCAGAAAGGGCCACTTTAGAGGGCCGCCGTCAGGGCATAGAAGCGACAATTGACGCCCACGAGGGCCTCAACCAAGGAGCGAAAGCGGTATTGGATGCCGTAAAAGCAGGGAAGCTACATGCTTCCTACGTGCCGGTAGGCGAAGCGCTCAATGTAAAAAAAGCCCACGCTCTGGCTATTGAAACGGCCCTGGGCGGTTCTGTGAACGACCTTATCGTTCAGCAAGAGCGGGATGCAAAAGACGCGATTGATTATTTGAAGACCAATCGCTTGGGTCGGGCTACCTTTCAGCCGTTGCCACTTATGCGGCCAAACGAGCCCAACAACGATTTGAAGCGGCTGCTGATGCAGCCGGGCATTGTAGGCAGGGCTTGCGAGTTGATCGAAAGCGACAAAAGCTATCGACCGGTATTTGAAAGCATCCTGGGGCGCGTTGTTATTGTTGATACGATCGACACGGCGCTACGCATTGCAAAAACCAGCGGCTGGAACCGGTTGGTTACCCTAGAGGGCGAGGTGGTTCACAGCAGTGGTGCCGTTAGCGGCGGAATCGCCGCTAAAAGCAGTTACGGTTTGGTCCAGCGCAAAGCTGACCTTTCGCAGGTTATCAGCGATATAGCCAAGCTGGATAAGTTCATCCTAACCGCCGAATCCAAGGCCAAAGAGTTCACTACAGAGCGGACCAAGGTGGATGAGCAAATTCAGGTTCACCGAACCGCCTTAAAAGACAAACAGATCGAAGCCAAAGAGTCGAGAGACTGGCTGCACAACGTGCAGAACGAGTTGAACAGCACGGAGCGCAGTCGAACGAAGCTTCAGCACGAAATCGAAACGCTGACCGGCCACAAAGTTGAACAACTGGCCACGGTCGATCTTCAGGCCATAGAAAAGGTGCGGGACGAAGTGCTTTCTGCACTGGCCTCCAGAAATGCCGATGCGGAGTCGGCAGCAGAAAGACTAAGAGAATTCCAGGCGCGCGTTGCGCAGGCCGAAATCAGGTTCGAAACGGGCCAAAAGCGGCTGTTTGGCGCCAAAGAAAACGAAAAGCTAAGAGAGCGCAAGATCTCGAACCTTCAGCCGGAAACGGAACGCACCCAAGCTGAGTTGGAACAATCCAAGCAGGATCTTGTCTCCGCGCAAGCGAGAAAAGCGACGGCAGACCAAGAACTCCAGGGCATGCAAGGTGGCAGAGCGAAGCTTATGGATGAAATCCAGCAGTGCTCGGATTCAGCCCGTAAGGCACGATCCCACGCTCATTCTTGCACGGACAGCGCTCACCAAGCTGAGTTGGCCAGGGCAAGAATTGATACAAAGCGGACGGCTTCAGTCCAAAGGCTCCTAGAGGAATATGGAATTACGGAAGAAGAAGCGTTGGTGCAAGAGCCAAACATTCAGCTTCCATCGGATGCCTCTACCGTGGTGAACAGGCTGAGAAGAGATTTAAAGGCCATGGGCGATGTAAACGTTGGTGCGATCGAGGCCTACCAGCGCCTAACCGAAAGATGGGATGAACTTACAAACCAGCGGGAAGACGTTCTCGGCGGCATTCTTCAAGTGGAAGCAAGCATCAGGGAACTTGATAAGCTCACCCGCGAAAAATTTGTAAACACTTTCGCCGAACTGGAAAAGGCCTTTGCCAGCATTTTTACTAGGTTATTCCCAGGAGGCGAAGGTCGGATATTCCTAACCGATCCAGAAAACATCTTGGAGACCGGAGTCGATATTGATGTGATGCTGCCGGGGAAGAAAAGACAGCGACTAGAACTCCTTAGTGGCGGAGAGCGTTCGCTCTGCGCGGCTTCGTTCCTATTTTCGTTGCTTCAAGTGAAGCCGAGCCCGTTGGTGATTTTGGACGAGGTGGATGCCCCGCTTGATGGCAGAAACGTCGAGCGTTTCATCGCACTTCTTCAAGATTTTATGCAGACCGCACAATTCATTTTGATTACCCACAATCCAACGACTATCGAGTCGGCGCCGATCTGGCTCGGGGTTACGATGCAGGAACCTGGCGTATCAACTCTTGTGCCGGCGAAATTTGCCCCTTCGGAGGCGATAGTTCTCAACTGAAAGTGTATTTGCTAGGATTTTGCAGGTTGTGTGCAAGTTTGGCGTAATTTGTTGGTTATATCGCTCAATTTGATGGATCGGCGGCAAAAGGCTTTGCTGAAAACGATTTCCCTAGTATTCTTCTAGTTAGAACTTTGCTTGGTTTGAGCACGTCTCTCCACGTGAGTTTCTGCACTTTATTTATTTTTAGTAAGCCATCATTTACTTGCCATTTCACCGGAGCGGCTACAATATAGCGTTCTGTGCGGCGTTGAGTCGTCGCGGTTGGCATTTGTGAGGGCAGAGGTGGATAGTTTCGTGATTTGGAATAGTAAGACGATTGTCAAACTTGTTGGTCTTGCATCGGTTGGATTGGGTATCGCTTCAGCGCCGGTAAGCGCACAGGCGACCAAAAGTTCAACCTCGGTGCCGCAAACCGCACAGCAGGCGGCCAAAGAGAAGTCCATGATAGATCGGGCGGGCGGTCCGCTTGGTAGTGGCTTCATCCAAAACAAAGGCCAATGGGATTCTCGGGCGCTCTATTTTTCGGGTGGCCAAAGCGTGGATACCTGGGTGACGAATTCCAGCGTGCTCTACGATTTCCACCACGAGTCAATGTCGAAGGTGGGCACTCTGGTGCGATCCGGGCACGTAGTCGAGATGCAATTTGTAGGCGCGTCATCAAACGCGACTGCAACGGGCAGTAAGGATACGGGCCGCGTCGTTCATTTTGTTGGAGTGGGTTCTTCGATTTCGCCCAAAAGCTATAGCACTGCAACTGTGCATAACCTCTACAACGGCGTCGATCTTCAACTGAGCCGTGAGGATGGCCAGCCCCGGTTCGACATCGTTCTGGGCGCCGGCAAAGATCCTTCGCAGGTAAAGCTTCGATATAACGGCGCAAACGGCGTGACGCAGAATCGTGACGGGACTCTCAACATTCAGACGTCGGTTGGCGACCAGGCCATCGCTAACTTACACGCCTATCAGCAAAGCAACGGCAAAGAATCTCCAGTCCAATGCGATTTTGTTCTGCAGCGAGACGGTTCTGTCGGATTTAAGGTGGGGCACCATGACGCGACGAAGCCGGTAACCATCGACCCTGTCGTTTATTCGACGCTTCTGGGAGATGGAGGGGGCCACAACACTCAAGGATTTGGCGTCTATGTCGGAACCGATGGCGCGCCCGTCATCACTGGCTATACCCAGGCTCCTACTTTCCCCACAACTGTTGGTGCTTACAACGGCGACGTTGAGGGCGGAAACTCCACGCCCGGCGGTGGTATTACTGGCAGCGCATCGGTATTCGTCACGAAGTTCACGAACGATGCCACCAATGTTATTTACAGCACGGTTATAAACTCGACCAGCGTCGGAATTGGAATGGACGTCGCAGTGGATGCCTCGGGCAAGATTTTTGTCTCGGGTATCGCGCAAAACGGCTACTCAGTCTTTGAGGACGCCTACCAGAACCAGGTCTTAACTGGCAACTACGCCCAGTTTCTCTCTATCCTTAGCAGCGACGCGTCCCAACTGCTTGTATCGACTTTCTATGGCGGAGGATTTGAACTTAATCCGAAAACGTCTCCAATCGGCCAAGTCCAGTTCCTTGGCGAAGCTTCTCCGCGATTTTACAAGAACTATCTTGGCCTACACTTGGACGGCAAAGGCTTCGCCTACCTCACCGGTAAAGGCACCGTCAAGACCACTTCCAATGCTTATCAAACGGCAAACCAGGGGGACGGCACCTACATCGCCTGCTTTAATAATGCAGGAACCTTCACGTGGGCAAGCTATTTCACGGCGGCAGGTACATCCACAAATGACATATATGTGGCGACGGATGGAAGCATTTATGCCTGTGGCATGACGAATGGCGGCTTAGTTGCGACGTCCGGCGCATATGATACCGGCGCAAGAGGGAACGATGGCTTTGTGGCGCGTTTCAATGCGGTAACCACACCGACAACACCTCTGACAGTTTCCTACATCACATTTATTGGCGGAAGCGGTGGCGACCACTGCGACCGCATCACGGCGGACGGCTTGGGCGAGGCGTTTGCCTATGGAACGACAAGCTCCGTCGACTTCCCGTACTCCGCAAACGCGTTCTCAAAAGGCGGTGGCAATGGCGGATACTTTATTGCTAAGTTTCCAGTAGATGGCAGCAGGCTGCTCTATTCGACTTTGGTAGGCGACTACTATCCCGAGATCACCTCGATTGCGGTGGACTCGCTTGGGCAAGCTTACATTACCGGCTCTGAAAACATTGTTCCCCCAACGAGTGGAGTTGATCTGGTTAACGACGATTTTGCGTTCAATGTCTTTAACTTTACGGAAGGAAGCCCCATGCCCCCGGATAACTATTATTCTCCTGGAGATGTGATCCTCACGGTCATGAACGCTTCCGGTACTGGACTAGTTTATAACGGCTTCTTTGGAGGCACTTACGACGAGGAAGGTGAAAAGGTTGTCCTCGATGCAGGCGATAACGCTTACATCGTTGGTTGGACAGATTCGTTTGGCTGTTCAGCTCCAGCCAGCACCGAATATCCCGTAACGGGGGGCGTATTCGATAGTGCTTACGCTCGATCTCCTCTGACCCCACCTGTAACCGCCCCGTGGTATATACCGCCAGTTGCGTTCCTCACAAAGGTTCGCGTCACAAATGTGCCATTCCTTGCCGGTCTGCAAATTCCATCCGTTATCGCAGGCGGTCTTGGCGGTTCCGGCGTTGTTTCGTTGAACTCCGAAACGCCGACGGATCTTAACATCACGCTTGTGTCTAGCAACCCGGCAGTGGCTTCCGTTCCAGGCTCTGCAGTTATAACGAGAACCTTCGCCAGCGACGCCGGTGGACAACCCGTTCACGGTACGGCGCCAAACACGATCACAGCGGCAGGACCTTTCCCGATTACCGCTACTGACTTGACAGTCCTTCAAAATGTTACGATTACGGCATCAAACGATGATGTGTTTCTAAGCCGAACGGTAGTTATCGCTCCCTATCTGCAGAGCTTTAGCGTTGCGGTTGAGCAGATCGTCGGAGGAAACACCACTTCCGCCCGTCTAATACTGTCCGTTCCGACACCATTGCCACCCGCCCCCGATGACCCACATGTTTCGATTCCGATGCTTACGGTAACGGTGACCAGCAGTGACCCCACGAAGGCGCAGCCGGTGAATCAGAGCGGTACACCTACCAGCACCTTCAGTGTTTACTCAAGCTTCATATCGACGACCACAAATCAAGAGGTATTTAGCAACAACATAATAATTCCCATACAGACATATGGGGTTGACGCAGCGAGTCAAGTGACCCTATTTGCCCAAATAACGAACCCGAGATACGCTTACGTAGCGAGCTCGACTGTGCAGGTCCTCCCTGCCCACGTTGCGGCCATTCAGTTCTCGCCGGACGTTCTGATTGGAGGCAACTCCTCTCAGGGAGTCGTCCAACTTGACGGCGCGATTGGACCAACAGCACGAACGGTTACTCTGGGCAAGACTTCGGGTACCGCAGTGTTGGGCATTTCGCCAACTACGCTTACCATTCCTGCCGGTGCAAACAGTGGAGCATTCTCTACTACAACTCAGCCAGTGAACGCTAATTCATTCGGGACGGTAACAGCGACCGAACCACTGTCTGGAGCGAATGCGAACGGGACATTGTACGTGCAGCCCGTGCAGTTGAGCGGTGTCACCGTCAAACCAACTATTCTAGTTGGAGGGTCGACTACGTCCGGCTACGTAACACTGGGGACTGTAGCGCCTTCAACTGGCGTAAGCATAACGCTTGCGTCAAGTAATCCAGCCCTCGTGGGCGCAACCGTAAAATCCGTTGCAGTCGCAGCCGGGGCTTATCAAAGCGCGACGTTCACGATCAAGACGAATGTTTCGGAGGTCCAACAGTTAGTTACGCTTACGGCCAGCAACGGCCAATATAGCGCCGCTACCACCATAACTGTGCTGCCCCAAACCCTAACCCTTACGGTTACACCGACAACAGTCCAAGGTGGATTGCAGAGCATCAGCGGGACGGTTAAGCTTTCGGCAGTGGAGAACGTTCCGATTACGGTCGGGCTCAGTTCTAGCAACACCGCGCTTCTATCGCTCTCGGCCTCCAGCGTGACCTTCCCTGCGGGCACAACAACGGAGTCATTCGTTGGCCATACAAGCAACGTAACTTCGAACCAATCGGTTACGGTGAAGGCCAGTCTAATGGCGCTTCCGTATACGATTGTTCAGAGCCAAGTTGTAACAGTGATACCGATACCGCTGGTTGTAAATGTCTCCCCGAGCACACTTGTAGGCGGAGTTCAAAACGGAGCCGGTGACGTTGTTCTTCCTCAAAACGCAACTGTTGCCACTGCGGTTACTCTAAGTACTAGCAATCCTGCTGTCGCTGGAGTTCCTTCCTCGGTAACTATCGCTAAGGGTTCGAATGTCGCAAACTTCACGGTGACAACGGCTGCGGTGCTTGCAAACACCAATGTGCTGATTACTGGAAAGGATGCAGCGGGGACTAACTCGTTTACCATAACGGTTACGCCTGCGCAGCTAAACCTGATCTCACTAACTATGTCGCCATCAACGGTTAATGGCGGGTTCAACTCGACGGGCACGCTGACTACAAGCGGGGCGGTGCCGGCAAACGGTGTGAATGTTGCCCTGACTTCGAGCAGCCCAGGGGCTGCCCAAGTGCCTTCGTCGGTTCTGGTGAAGCACGGAAGCACGGTGAACACATTCGTCGCCACAACCGCTGTAACCAAGACCGATACAACGGTTACGATTACGGCAACCTATAACGGCAAAACCACGCACGGGACGCTACTTGTCTTGGCGGGCCGTACGGGAACACTAACTATTAAACCTACTGAAGTAATCGGTGGCACGAACGCGACGTTGACGGCCTCCATTAGCACTGCAGCTCCCGCCGGTGGGTTGCTTGTGACGATTACGGATAGCCCATACATCGCCGGTATTACGGTCAACGGGCAAGCGTTAACCAATGGCGGCTCGGTAACGGTCACAATCCCGGCTGGCAAAACTACGGCCTCGTTCACCGTGACCACCCCGGCAGTTTCAAGGCAGCTTGGAACTACCTTTACCGCAACGTTCGGCACAAATGGAAACCAATCTTCAGCAACTCTGTTGATGGATCCACAAAGCTAAAGTTGAAATAACGCTCTGGGTGCTAAGCCCAGGGCGTTAACATATTTGGGGCCGCTTAAGGTACAAATAACTTCGTGAAAGGAACAGGCATTTTCGTTATTGGCATTGCCGTCGGCGTCCTCGCCGTTTTCGCCGTAAAGAAAGCGCGTAAAGAGAATAGCCCGGAAGACGCCAAGTTGCTTTCCAAGAAAGTGGCGGAGCATTTGAATAAGCTCGAACACCGCCTCGATACGCTGATGCATTCCACTGAGGCCGTATAGGTGCTCTTGAAGCTTTGGCCCGCTCTTCTTTTAGGCTGCTCTGTGGCCGCTGCCCAAAAGGGCCAACAGGCATCCCATAAGATTGTTGCCAAGAAGGCGAATTGTGCCTTTGCCGGCCAGTTTTACAACGTGGAAGATCCGAAAAAGACCGCGTGGCTGGGGTTCCGTTTTTGCAACTTTTCAACTGGCACCCATGCGTCGCTGAGCGTTACCTCGGGGAGTTGGAAAGGCTCGTTTTCGCTTCCTTTTAGCAATGCGGCGAATGCCGGACCCGGTTGGCAAAGGATAAGCCGCGAAAAGAGCGGCTGTGATTTGGTGTTGGTCAAGACGGGAGTCACGGCAAAGGCAACAGCCTGTACCTGGAGCGTCGCCGCAGCATCACTTTCTGGCAAGATTGTATTCAAGCCAAAGCTCTGGCGGCCCTTTTCGCCGCCCTCAAGTCGCATTATTCAGAGGCATAAGCCTATAAAGAGTCTGAAGGGCTTTCGCCCCGCGCAGAAGGCTCCGCAAAAGCATTAGAGGATCGTCTTCTCTAAAACCTCGCCCTCTTCGCTAATCTCGTACAGAAGCGGGACCCCGGTTGCCAATTCAAGCTCCAGAACTTGTTCGGCGTTTAGGTTGTCAAGCCTCATAACGATTGATCGGTTAGAGTTTCCGTGGGCAGCCACGAGGACGTTCTTGCCTTGCCGAATATCTCCCATGATGCATCTTTCGAAGAATGGAACGCTGCGGGCGGCGGTGTCCTTGAGAGATTCGCCGTTGGGCGGAGGAGTGTCGTAACTTCGACGCCAAATCTTGACTTGCTCCGCGCCGTACTTCTGGCGGCATTCATCTTTGTTCAGGCCCTGCAAGTCTCCATAGTGCCTTTCATTAAGCGCCTGATCCCGAATCGTTGGCTGTTGCCAACCCTGAACTTCTTGGATGATGGAAAGCGTTTGTTGAGCACGCGAGAGCACGCTTGTATACGTGATATGAAATTCGATAGAACCCAACTTCTTTGCTGCATCGCGCGCTTCTTGCTTGCCCTGCTCCGAGAGCGGAACATCCACCCAACCTGTAAATCGGTTCTCTAGATTCCAAATAGATTGGCCGTGGCGGATAAGAACAAGTTTAGGCATATGGAGAAGGATACCAAGGATGGAGGAATGTCGAATGTCGTCGAATGTCGAATGTCGAATGTCGAATGGGGAAGGGGATGGCGGATGGCGGATGGCGGATGCTTCCAAGACTCAGGACTCAAGACTTAAAACCCCGAGGGCCGAATGCCGAATACCGAGCGCCGAATGCTCCTACAACGGATTCTGGCGCAGATAAAGGATCAGGTCAGTCTCGGGGAAGTTTGTAAAGCCATCCGCTTCCGCCAATCCGCGTAAATGCCCTCGGTGATAGGTGCCGTGGTTAATCACATGCATCGCGATCTGGGCAAGAGGCTCACTGTAGGGCTCACCACGCAAGTTGGTGTAATCGATCACTTCATCGAGGTCGGCTGCATCCAAAAGCTGGATCCACGCTTCCGCCAACTGACCGAAGAGGTTCTCAAGGGGTTGGTCTTCGCGTATCTGCTGATGATCCATACCGCACCGCTCAAGCCAAATCATTTGCGCCTTCAAAATGTGATCTAGCACCTGAAAGGGGCGGTCCAGATTCTTAAACCCGTTTAGGCTGGAAAGCCAAGCGCGGTTAGCCCAACGGTCGTATTCGAAACCCGCCTTCAAGAATGCGCGCCAATCCATGTTATTGTTCTCCTTCGAACCGAACAATCTTGCCATAGGCTTTGTCGCTCAGAAGCCCGTCCCGCAATGAAAACTGGCCGTTAACAAGCGTGTGGATGGGAAAGCCTTGCAACTGTTCGCCCTCATAGGGACTCCATCCGCACTTGGACTTAATCCAGTTCCGTCCCACCACCCAGTTTTTGTCTAAATCGACAATAGCAAGATCCGCATCATAGCCCGGCTTAATAAAGCCTTTTCCGCGGATGTTATAGAGACTGGCTGGGCGTGCGGAAGTCATTCTTACGAGATCGTTCATGGAGAGAAGACCTTCGCGCAGGCTCAACGTTAGCATTACCGGAAGTAGCGTTTGGACCCCCGGCATTCCGCTGGGACTTTGAGGATAGGGCCGGCTTTTTTCTTCTAAGGTGTGGGGCGCGTGGTCACTACCAATCACATCGAACAGGCCATTCTTTAGGGCATGTCTCAGCGCCGCTCGGTGGCCGGCGTCTCTAATGGGCGGATTCATCTGCGCCAGTGTGCCAAGTTTTTCGTAGCAATCCGGAGCTTGGAAATAGAGGTGTTGGGGCGTGACTTCTGCGGTAACCAGGCCTGTTCTTTGCTTGGCGGCAGCGATGAGAGGCAGTTCATCGGCAGTGGAAACATGGAGAATATGAACTGGATGGTTGGATTCTTCCGCCAATCTAATGAGCCTTTCGGTAGCTAGCCGAGCTGTTTCGGCATCCCGCAGAAAAGGGTGCTCCAATGGCGAAGGATTGGCTGAAATGAGAGCCTTTCGTTCCTCCAGACGCCGATTGTCTTCCGCATGGACCGGGCTTCGATTACGGCATGCAAGCAGCACTTTTCGCAGGGTCTCGTCGTCGGGAACGAGAAGACTGCCCGTTGAGCTCCCCATGAAAATCTTGATCCCCGGCGCGCCGCGCGCATTTTCAAGCGCCCCCAGTTGGCTGATGTTTTCCGGAGAAGCGCCGCAAAAGAAGGCAATGTTGCACCACGATCGGTCCTTCGCGCGGCGCAGCTTATCTTGTAGAGCCTCAAAGCTAATTGTTGGTGGATTCGTGTTCGGCATCTCGAACACGGTGGTTACACCTCCTGCGGCGGCGGACTGGGTTCCAGTTTGAATGTCTTCCTTTTGTTCGAGTCCCGGCTCCCTGAAATGGACTTGGGTATCGATTACGCCGGGCAGCACGGAGAGGTTCTTAAGGCTGACTACTTCTGCCGCCCGAGCCCGATCAAGAGTGCCGATTTCAGCGATCTTCCCGTCAGTTATCCCGATGTCGCATATTTCCTGGGTGTAGCCATCGTAGACTGTGCCGTCAACCAGAAGAAGATCGTAAAGCATTGCGTGAAAAGCCGATTCAAAATACCCTTTTTACGATGCGGTCTAAAATAGGTTGTCAGTCGTCATAAATTTAGTCAACATCCGTTCGAAAAATTGGATGCAGTGCGGGGAACCTCTCCCCCGACCCCCGGCTGCATTTTCGATTTTTGAATGTCGATTTTCGATTGGGGAAGGGGACAGCCTCTCTTGTCGAGCAGGCTATGAGACAGATTTGAATATGAAAAAACCTTGGTTATTTGTAGCAATTCCGATCTGCGCGGTGGCAGCCGTCTGCGCCATCATGGCTGCGCGTTTTGAGTCGAAAATCGCTCCAAATACGTTCGTCGGCCCGGTCGATGTTGGAAATCTCACAAAGACCGAAGCTCAGGAAAAGCTAAACAAATGGTGGGCTGATCAACACGGCAAATCGTTTGCTTTTTACACGAAGAGCAAGGCTATGGATCTTGAACTTTCTGTTGATCAGGCGGGGTTCGGATTGGATTCGGAAAAGGACCTAACAAATGCACCGATGACAACGGTCGTTAGCTCCACATTTAACTCGCCCCAGAGCGCCACTCATTTGCCGTTGGCCCTGAAGTGGACGACAGGTCCCAGCCCCGAGTTCTCAAAGTACATATCAAGCATATCTGGTCGGAACAGCCCCGCTCGCGTTTACTACAAGGCCGGAAGTTTCAAGCGGATTCCTGAGGAAAGCAACTACACGTCAGATTCAGCGGCCCTGCTGATTTCCTTGTCGGACGCGCTAGCAAAATCAAGTAGAGAGGTAGAGATCCCTACAAAGATCGCTGAGGCAAGGGTTAATGCCAGTGAGCTCAACAAAATCACAGATGTAGTCAGCACTTTTACGACCAAGTTTCCCGTGCGTAAAAAGGACCGAAACGTGAACATACGAATCGCGGCCGGCAAGATCAACGGCTGGGTACTGATGCCGGGAGATACTTTCAGTTTCAACCAGGTTGTTGGCCGCCGGACGATTCAGGACGGCTACAAAGAGGCGCCTGTTTTCAAGAACGGCAAGCACGACATGGGCGTGGGAGGCGGCATTTGCCAAGTAAGCAGCACACTTTACAACGCCTCACTATTTGCGGACCTCCAAATAGTGCAAAGGCACAATCACTCCATGCCGGTTGCCTATTTGCCGGTTGGCCGCGACGCCACCGTTGACTACGGATCGCTAGATTTGGCTTTTAAGAATAACCTTACGACTCCCATCGCACTTTCCTCGGAATATGAAGCCGGGAAACTAACCTTTAGAATCTTGGGCAAAAAAGACCCGGGCTTGGACATCAAAATCGAGTCTTCGGATGCTCAAACTTGGAGCGGACCGATTAAGACAGTGATGGATGCCAAACTTACTGTCGGGCAAAAGAAAGTGTTGGAGAAAGGCTCTAACGGCCACAGTATTCGCACCTTCCGCGTTGTGTACCGAGATGGTAAAGAAGTCGCGCGCGAACCGCTTGGCAGAAGCCTTTACAAGGGTGGAGAGCGAGTAGTTGCGGTTGGGACCTTGCCTACCTTTGTTAGCGGGTTACCGGGGCCGTCAACTTCAACCCAGTCTCCATCTCAATCCTCTCCAGCACACTAGCGTCTGCTCGTTGAAATCAACGACAAGGTTTTGGGATCAGTCGCGCAAGAATGTTATTCTAATAAAAAGGTGACTCGCTAGATCAGCAAACCTTAGAAAAATCTAAGTCTCCGGGCTGATGATCTTAATCCCTGGACAGTAAAATGATTAATACATCTAAAAGAATTTTATGAAGCGCTGGCTAACAATAATCATCCTCGTCCTGGCATTGGCGGCTGCAATTGGCTGGCGTATCGAACAAAAGGCGGCGACCTCAAAAGCGCTGGCGACTCAAACAAACCTTCGAAAGAGCGCGGGCAATAATGTTGTGATTACAACCGCTGAACCGGGCGATATTTACAATCACTTGGACGTGGTGGGCAGCGTTAACACGCCTTATGATGTAAAACTGGCGTCTAAGGTTTCTGGCAACGTCGATTTCTTGCAAGTAAGGCAAGGTGACCATGTGAACGCAGGTGAGGTTTTGGTGCGGATCAACCCGGTGGAGCAGCAAGCGGTTGTTGCTCAAGACCGCAGCGCGCTGGCGGAAGCGCAGCAGCGATACACGCAAGCGCTGATAACCCAGAATCCCACGAACACGCAGGTTCACACTCAGATTTCCACGAATACCGCGCAGGTTGCGCAGGCTGAGGCAAACGAGAATCAGGTTACGGTCAACTATCAGGCGCAGGTAACGGCAGCCCAGGCGGCTGTGACCGATGCCGACGCGAAGGTCGCCTCGGCCGTCGCTCAACAGGGCGGGGCTCAGCAAGGAGTTTTGAGCGCTCAGGCCAACGCCAACGATGCTTCAGCGAAATATGCCCGTGAGTACAACCTTTATAAGCAAGGCTATGTTGCCGCCCAAGATGCCGAGGACGCTTACGCGGCTCAGCAGGTTCAAGCGGCCGCTGTTGGCAGCGCTAAGCAAACCCTTAATGCTGCACAATCAGCCGTTAATTCGGCGAAGGCAGAGCTAAACAGCGCGCAGCAGCAGCTTTCAATCACAAAAAAGCAGGGGGCGGCAAATATCGTTGCCGCCAAAGCAGCCACAAGAACAGCGCAAGAAACGTTAAAGTATTCGCGATCGAATATCGCCCAGATCCCGGCTTACGTTGAGAACCTGAAGGCTTTGAAGTCTGAGGTAGACGCTGCGAAGGCGACTCTAGATAACGCAGTTCAGCAAGTTCAGGACACGATTCTTACGACGCCTTATGCTGGAACGGTTACCAGCCGCTTGATTGATCCCGGTTCTTTGGCTTCCGTCGGCCAACAGTTGCTTGAGGTCCAGTTTTTGGATTGGCTGTATGTGACCTGCTCCGCACCGGTGGAATACGTTGACCAGACCAAGGTGGGGCAGCCGGCCACGATTACATTTGATGCTTTGCCTGGGCAAACCTTCACCGCTCCGATCGTTCTGGTGACGCCCGCCGCAGATCCCAGCAGCCGTCAGTTCAACTTTATGATTAAGCTTGACAACTCAAAGGGTCTGTTCAAGCCGGGAATGTTTGGCCACGTCGATGTAGTTGTGGGTCACTCCAAAGTTGGCATACTTGTACCTCGCGAGGCCGTGATCAACGGAGATGCGGGTCAGTCTGTTCAAGTCGTTGACGACAAAAACGTCGTCCACGTGACCCCTGTGACCGTCGGAGCTTCGGATCCGAAAAACATAGAAATAACCAGTGGGCTTACCGCTGGACAAAAGATCGTACGGCTTTCCTATGCGCCATTGAAGGACGGGGCAAAGGTGACCATTACTACTTCGTTTACCGGCGCTAAAGGAGATAAGAAAACAGCCACTCCCGGTGCGCCGGCAGCGCCCGCGACCACGTCTGCACCTGGAAATTAAAAAGAATGGGTTTTGCTAGGTTTTCTGTCACTCGGCCGGTAGCGGTCATGATGCGCATTCTCGCGCTCGTTATCCTAGGCTTTATCTGCTTGACAAAGCTTGCTGTAGCGTTGCTGCCAAACGTTTCCATTCCAACGGTAGCCGTTAATACTAGTTGGGCAAGTGTGGCTCCGAGCCAAATGGAGACAGAGATCACCCGCCCTGTTGAAGAGGCTGTATCGCAGGTGCCGAACCTTTACGAAATCGACTCTTCAAGCACTTTGGGGCAGAGTTCAGTTCGGTGCCAGTTCAACTGGGGCACGAACGTCGATATCGCTGCCGTTGATACGCTGCAATATGCACAACGAGCAAGGCAAAGCTTTCCTCAAGACCCGACCAACACTTTACAGGTCCCCCTCGTTTACAAGTACGACCCTTCATCGCTGCCTATTCTCATCATGGGCGTATCCGGAATCAATGACCCGGTTCGCCTGCGAATGCTTCTAGACAACACGATTACACCCATTTTGGAATCGGCAGACGGCGTTGCAGCCGCAGTTGCCACCGGTGGACTTCCGCGCGCGATTATCGTAAACGTTGATCCCACGAGACTTCAGGCGCATAACATTCCCCTGGCTCTTATTAGCTCCAGAATTTCGGCTGAAAATGTGAGCCTACCGGCTGGCGTCGGTAAGCAAGGCAATACCGAATACACGATTCAGGCGAACGGATTTTTCACCGACCCAGACCAAATCAAACAGATCCCGCTTGGCTCGTTTGGCACGCCGCCTAAGTTAGTCACGCTCGGTGATGTGGCAACCGTTACCGACTCTCACCAGGAACAACGGATTTACACTCGTCTTAATGGAAATCCTGCAGCGGGCGTCATCATCACGCAGCAAAGCAATGCGAATACGGTGGCGACGACGGCTTCCGTGCGTGAGAAGTTAAAGCAGGTTGAAAAGCTTTACCCAGAACTCAATTGGACGATCGCGTACGAGCAGGGAAACTTCATCACCGATTCCGTCAACGACCTTAAGAACACTGCCTTCATTGGTGGTGGGCTCGCAATCATTATCCTGCTAATGTTCCTTCGGAATATTCGCAGCACCTTGGTGGTTGCCCTTTCGATTCCGATCTCAATCATCTCGACGTTTTCCTTGTTCTATTTTGCTGGGTTCTCGTTAAACACGATATCTCTAAGCGGTTTAGCTCTGGCCACAGGCCTTATTGTCGATGACGCAGTTGTCGTTTTGGAAAACATATTTAGGCATATTGAACGCGATAAACGTACAAGTCGCGATGCTTCCATAGTTGGAACTGCCGAGATTTCTTCCGCTGTATTGGCATCAACCTTCACGGTTATGATTGTGTTCTTTCCGCTTATGATGATCCAAGGCCAAGCGGGGCAGACGTTCACCCAATTCGCATTAGTTGTTATCTTCTCGATGGCTGTTTCTTGGCTGGATGCCATGACGGTTGTTCCCATGCTCTGCTCAAGGCTTATCAGCGAGCATGAGGTACTTGAAGAGTTTCATCCTGAACTGCGAACGAAGAAGCCAACCATTGTTACCAAAATCTTTGACTGGTTCGGCGTGAAATTCAATAACCTCGACGCCTCTTATCATCGGGGTTTGCATTGGGCTTTAAAGCATAGAGCCCTCGTCCTTCTTGGGGCAGGCGGCGCGCTATTAGCAACCTTTGCTCTTATTCCGTTCATCGGTTCGGAGCTCTTGCCTCAAACAGATACGGGCAACTTCACCGTGAATATAAAACTGCCGGTGGGAACGGCCCTCTCGGTAACCAACGAAGACATGAAAAAGGTGGAAAAGATTATCCTTGCCGACACGGACGTGGCCACTGAGTTTTCCGCAGCGGGAACGACCTTAAGCCTTCGCGGAACGACTACTGCGCAGATCGGCTATCAAGGAGGCGCGACGGTAACCCTAAAGGACGACCGTAAACATTCCACGCAACAGAACATTGTCGAAATTCAGAAGGGCTTAGCCAAGATCCCTGGCATTCTCGCTATCGTCACCCCCTATGATATTGTCACCCAAATCCTTACCGGCGGCGCCACAAACATGGAAGTTGACGTGTTCGGGCAAGATTATGCGGCGGTTACAAAAGCGGCCCACGTTGTTCAGTCTAAAATGCAGTCCATCGCGGGTCTAGACGCCGTTGACCTTGGCGTTCAGGAATCGACGCCAACGATGGAATTCAACATCGACCGCGCGAAAGCGGCAACGCTGGGCGTGAGCTATAACGACATCGCGACAGCGATCGATACCTCGACAAACGGCAATTTGGCCAGCTATTATCAGGAGTTGGGGTTCCAGTATCCCATCTATGTGCAGGTCCCAGAAGCTCAAAGGAAGACGGGACCCCAGCTCATGACGATGCCGATCACCCCGAGCAACGCAAATTCCAGCCCAAGTGTTAATGGCTCAGTGAGTAACCCCACAACCATCACGCTGGGGCAGATAGCGAAACCCGCCTACGTTTATACTCCGAACCAGATCACCCGTATCAATCGCCAACGGTACATTGCAGTTACGGGCCGCGTTAGTCCAGGAAGGTCCGAGAGCGAGATCCAATCACAGATAACCAAGTCCTTGGACGGCGTAAATCTGGGCAATGGAATTTATTGGGACTATGGCACAAACCAAAAGAGAAGGGGACAAGAGTTTGCTGGATTAGGTCTGGCCGTGTTCATGGCTATTGCCCTCATCTATATCGTGTTGGCTTCGCAGTTCGAATCTTATGTGTATCCGCTGATCGTGCTCTGCTCGGTGCCCCTCTGCGGCATCGGAGTCGTATTGGCCTTGTTCATCACGGGGAGGAACTTTAGCCTTACGGCCTTCATTGGGTTGCTGATGCTGATAGGTATCGCCGTCAAGAACGGAATTCTGTTGGTGGACTACACGAACCAACTGCGCGCCAAAGGTATGTCTCGAGATAACGCCATTGTGACCGCCGGTCCCACCAGATTGCGTCCGATTCTAATGACTTCAAGCGCGGCTATTTTGGGAATGCTGCCGTTGGCGCTTCAACTCGGAAAAGGTTCAGAAACAGAAGCACCTTTAGCTACGGCCGTTGTTGGCGGACTGTTTACCTCGACGGCTTTAACCCTATTTGTGGTGCCGGTCGTCTATACTTTGTTCGATGACCTAGCTCGCAGGTTCCGAAAGGATGATCGTGACTTAGCTCCAGCAGTTATGATTGGCCCTTCGGTTGGCGCGACCGGTCACACGGGGGGAGAAAGGAAGGAAGATGGGTCCGATGAACGTACCGGAATAGACGCTCCACCCGTCGGAAGAGAATTCAATGAGTGATGAAACAAGGGAAAAGGCTCTTAAAGTCGAGGAAATGTTGCCGCGCTTGATGAGAACCCTCTATCGCCCACAAGAAAACGATCCCCTTCAAC
Organism: Fimbriimonadaceae bacterium; assembly: GCA_036502005.1. Taxonomy (GTDB): domain Bacteria; phylum Armatimonadota; class Fimbriimonadia; order Fimbriimonadales; family Fimbriimonadaceae; genus DASXZH01. The sequence goes on along the minus strand of DASXZH010000033.1, from coordinate 5,479 downwards.
CGTTACCCGTAGCACAACTGCGAGTTCTAAGGATTCTATTTGGTTCCCCCAGGAGCCATTCTGCAGTGAGCGAAGAGCTAGGAATATCGGTGAGCGCCGTGACGCAGGTAGCGAACAGATTGGAACATCTTGGTTTGCTTGAACGCGTGGAATCTGCCGTGGATAGGCGAGTAAAGCATTTGAAACTGACCGTTTACGGCCTGAAATGTATGAAGGAGCGGCAAGAGTATCGCGTGATGAGGACTATGGAAATTTTGAAGTTTTTGCCAGAGGTGAGCCAGCAAAAGCTTATGGCTGTTCTTGATGAACTAATGGAGGGTTGCGCTAAGGTGCAGGAGCAAGACAAGAGATCTGATGTGAGCCAACCGGGCATTCTAACGATTTTAGGTGGAGAGGCTTCAGCTTGATCGACAAGAGAGCAATGCCCATTATCGGCTGCTTTTGTGCAGCCGTTATTTGTTTTGGCCAAGCACAGAATAACCCTACGCCTCAGAAGCCGCTGCCGCCCCCGACGCCGGCTACCGCCGGAACTACGGGAACATTGCCTCCGCCGCCATCTACAACCGGAAACTTACCAGTTCCTACGAATCAAAATCTGACTCCGCCGGTGATGCCTAAAACGACTCCGGTACAGACCCCGCCTAATCTATCGATTCCGAATCCGCCAGTCGCAACGCCAGGAGTGCCGAATAAGCCTCTCACTGCTCAGGAAGCTGCCCAAATCGCTTTAACAAACCAACCCAACGTCGCTATCGCCCTTGCGAATTTCGCGGCGTCAAGGGGCCAGGTAACGCAGAGCAAAGCGGGGCTTTATCCCCAGTTAAGCCTAAATCAGAGTTTTTCGAAAACGGATACCTTTTACGGCAATAGCAAGAACTCTAACAGTACCGTTGCCACCACCAGCGGCACGACAGGGGCTACCACTGGAACGACCGCAACCACAACAGGAACGACAGCGACAACCACGGGAACTACGGCTGGCACCACTGCTGGTACTACCGGAACTACGGCTACTACAACCGGAACAACCGCTACCACTACCGGCACCACAACCGGAGGCGTTGTCATTGGCAGATCTCAAGGATGGTCTGGCGGAGTTACTCTAAACCAACTGCTTTTCGATTTTAATCACACTCGAGACCTTGTCGCCGAATTTGAAGCAGCAGAGAGGGCAGCTAAGCACTTATATTCTAAGGCCGAAATCGACACCATATTGACGGTTAAGCAGGCGTTTTACGTCTATGTACAAAACCAGTCCTTGGTCGATGTGCAGCAGGCCAACGTGGACAGTGCACAAGCCTCGCTCAATCTTGCTCAAGCCGAAGTCCAGGGCGGCCTTGGCGCACCGGCGGACGTTGTAAGCGCGACCACCACTTTGGATACGGCCGAGCAAGCGCTGGTTCAATCTCGGGCCACTGCGTTGAACTCCCGAATTGCGCTTTGTTTTGCGATGGGGATCGACCCAAGGACGCCTTTCGTTCCATCAAGCTCAACTGAACCCACTGAGCCAGGGGACGATTTAAACACTCTGGTTGATATGGCGGTGATGCATCGACCCGACGTGCTAGCCGCGGTAGAGACCTTAAGATCGGAAGGCTATGCCGTGAGGGCAGCACGCACTTCCAACGCGCCAAGCTTCAATTTCCAACTCGGTGTCAACAACTTTGGGGAGACAAACCCCCTTGGCACCGATTCGCTTGTGCCTACGGTGAGCGTTACGTGGCTATTCGAAGACGCCGGCCTAACTGCCGGCAAAGTAGAAAGCGCCAGGGCTGAGGAAGAAGTTGCGAAGCAAAACCTTCAGTTGACCACCCAAGGGGCCATCCAAGATGTGACGACGTCGTTTGTGAACGTCCAGGCGGCAGAGCAGCGACTTACCGTTGCCAACGCTGAAGTAGCTAATTCGACCGAAAACCTGAAGCTGGCTCAAGGGCAGTATCAGGCGGGCGTGACGCCGTTTGTGACCGTTATTACGGCTCAGGCACAAATGGTTCAGTCCCGATCTGACCAAGCCGTAGCGATCGCCAACCTTGCCGAAACGAGAGCGACTCTGTCCCATTCGCTCGGAAAGGGAATCTGAGGGAATTGGCCTTAGGCTTTAGGCATTCGGCCTTAGGCATTCGGTCACAGCCGCGCGAGAAGCTTTGCGCGCAAACCGGTCATTGAAAGGGTTTCTCAATACCTAATTTCCGGACCGAATGCCCAAGGCCCAAGGCCTGACGCCAGCGATCCCATCGGATCCCAAGGGTCGAGCCCGATCGGCTTTTTGTCCAGCGCCTTAAGAGACGCTTTCGGCACAAACTGCTTATGAACGACGACCTCGTACATGTATTCGTCGAACCAGGCGTCGGTCATCGCTAAGAAGCCCTTGTCCCCCGCCTTTTCGCCCCAAGAGTTCTCAACTCGCCACTTTAGCGGGTTGCCGTTATCATCGAGGTCAACGCCGGTAAACACCATTGCGTGGGTCATTTGAGAGTGCCCGTATTGCAGGCGCTCGGCCTTGTTCATGATGGGCTTGGTCCCATAAACCAGTTCGTAATCAAAGAGCTCGAGGTCCATCAGGCCCAGATCGCGGTCGAGGTGCTTGCCAACGTCGTTGCCAAACCAGACGGGGCTGCCATCGCGGATCTGCTCCACAGCCGCATGCTTAAGAACGTTAATGGGAACGTTCAGGTAAAGCACGGGCTCGCCCCCAACCACATTGCCAAGAAAGTTGACTGTGTACGTTTGGTCGAAAGAATGCTTTGGCCGAGGATCATGGATGAGGCAGACAAAATCATCCAGGTTCACGTTCACAAACTTGTCATAAAACTCTTTGGGAGTAAGTTTGCCCTCGCGGTGGAACGCCTTGTCCTTATCCCGCCACTGCCAGTTGAACTCGGTTGGCGGCTCGCCAAGGTGAACGGCAAGGATTCGATAAACATCGTCCAGAAATCCGGTTTTGGTTTTTCTTAGATCGGCTGCGCTCTTGCCATTTTGGTGGGCGGTGCGAAGACGGCAAGCGAAATCGCGAAGCATGAACGTGAGGTGGTAGCCGAGGTCTGCCGTTCGCGAACTGCTTTCGGTCTCCGGCATAGCACGTTTTGGCACCACGCCATATTTCTTGACGAGGTTGATGAACATGTGCCACTGGCCGCCATCCTGAACGGGGCCACTGAGAAGCCAATCGATTAGGCGGCTGCCGTTGGGCTCATCCAGGGTTTTCAGGATCGATTCTAGGAAGTAGTTGGCCTTTTCGAACTTGTCCCAAAAAGTTAAGTAGTTCTGGCTGAGCTCGAACTCTGTATCCAGGTTCATGCTCTTAATGGCCTCCACGCGAAGCGTGTTGAGGGCCGCAAACATCCAGCATCGGCCAGACTGCATTTGCGCGGTCACCTTGTTCTCGGGCAGGTGGTGGCTAAACGTGTTGTCGATCTGGTTGACGCGCTCGCGGTTAAGTGCAACCTTGGCGACCGGAGTTGTACAAACAGCGTTCATGGCCTGTCTGTTTCGTGGCTCTTTCTCGAACGAAGATCGGAGCTTGCTAAGGAGGTCGTTCGAGACTACGCCGACCGTTTGTTCATCTGGAGGAGACACCACTGTGGCCATTTAGTCATTTTACACAACGCTGGTTCCTGCTAACCTAATAGCATGCCATCGGACCCACTTTATGTGATCAGCAATGATAAATCCAGGCTGGACATTGCCAAGGTGCACTCTTGGCTGACGACATCATACTGGTCGCCTGGAGTTTCACTCGAAACAGTAGCGCGGGCAGCGGAGAACTCTGCCTTGACGATTGGGGTTTATCTGGGGTCCGAGCAGGTTGGCTATTTGAGGGTTGTTTCCGATAAGACGACCTTTGCATGGGTTGCCGATGTGTGGGTGGATGAGCCGCACCGAGGAAAGGGGCTGGCGCGCAAAATGGTGCGTGCCGCATTGGAAGATAAAGAACACCAAGGCTTACGTCGCTGGGTGCTTGCCACACGAGACGCGCATGAGATTTATGAATCGTGCGGTTTTGTGCCACTGCCGGAAAGATCTCGCTGGATGGTCAGGCAGCCCGAATGATGGAACTCGTAGCGACCGAAGCGGAACGACTGGATAAATTCTTGGCTCGTTTGATGCCTCAGCACAGCAGAAGCAAGCTGGCGAAGATCGCCGACGAGGGCAAGATTTTGGTAAACGGGACTGCCCGTAAGCCTTCGTTCGCGTTGCGTTCAGGCGACAAAGTTGTTTTGGAGGATGTGGCGGAGGGCGAAGCACATGATTTAACGCCCGCCGATATCGCCTTGGATGTTCGATACGAAGACGAATATCTGCTTGTGGTGAACAAGCAGCGCGGTTTGGCCGTGCATCCGGCGGTTTCCTTAAAGGAGCCTTCATTGGTAAATGCGTTGCTCGCGAGGTCACACGGTCTCTCTAGCGCGGGTGGGAGCTTTAGGCCAGGAATCGTGCATCGCCTGGATAAAGACACTACAGGGCTGCTCTTGGTGGCAAAGACGGATAATGCTCATGTTCGATTGGCCAAGCAAATTGAGAAGCGGCACGCTTCTCGGCGCTACGTGGCTGTTGCGGCCGGGAATATCGAACATGAGCGCTTTGATGTTGCTGCCTCATTGGGGCGCAGCAAAAAGAACCGTCTGCTTATTGCCGTTGATCCGGAAGGGAAGAACGCGCTGACCCATTTTAAGAAGTTGGCGAGGCTGGATTCGGGCACCTTACTTGCGTGTTCTTTGGAAACAGGGCGTACTCACCAGATCCGCGTGCATTTGCAATCAATGGGCCATCCTGTCTTGGGCGACCGGCTGTACGCGCCAGCGGCCTATCGGAGCGTGCCGCTGCAGTTGCACGCGGCGTTTATGGCCTTTGAGCACCCGATCAGCGGAGAGACGATTAGGGTTTTCGCGGAACCACCTGAGGATTTCTTGGGAGTTGGGCTGGTTCGGGAAGAGATGTTGGATCCGTTTTAGGTTTCCCCTCCCTCCTGCTCCCTGGGAGGAGGGAGGGGCATAGGCGTTAAAATAAGGTTTCTCAGAGATAATTTTCCAAGGTTTGCGACTCGCGCCTCTCCCGGTTCGCGGACTCACCGACCTCTCCATCCGGGAGAGATTTGTGGCTGCAAAAACGCCAAGGTTTCCTTATTTTAACGCCTATGGGGGTAAGGGGAGGGAGGTGCAATAAACCCGCTGCATTGAAGTCCTAGTTCGACCCGCTTTGGATATTTCCTCGTGTTATGTAGGTTTGGGAGCCACCGAGCACCACCTCTCCCCCAACCCCCCATAGCCATCAATTTAAGGTTTATTTCCGAGCAGTAGGCTCGCGCCTCACCCGGTTCGCGGACTCACCGACCTCTCCTTCCGGGCTTGTCGTTATACACATTTTTGAACCTGCCGTCATCATTTATGCATCCAACGCCAGAGAATCCTGAGCTAAGTAGCGAATTCCAGCTAGCTTTCTAGATAAAAGGCTAAGGAAAACGCTCTGGGCGGCGTCCAGA
>DASXZH010000032.1:0-50744 GCA_036502005.1 Fimbriimonadaceae bacterium | reverse complement strand
TCTGGACGCCGCCCAGAGCGTTTTCCTTAGCCTTTTATCTAGAAAGCTAGCTGGAATTCGCTACTTAGCTCAGGATTCTCTGGCGTTGGATGCATAAATGATGACGGCAGGTTCAAAAATGTGTATAACGACAAGCCCGGATGGAGAGGTCGGTGAGTCCGCGAACCGGGAGAGGCACGAGTCTACTGCTCGGAAATAAACCTTAAATTGATGGCTATGGGGGACGGGGGAGAGGTTCCCGGTGGCACGGCTTGCCGATCTCGATTTACCGCTTTTGCCTCCGATTTAACCCCCATCCCAACCCTTCCCCCTCCGCCGGAGCGCAAGGGGAAGGGCTTTTTCCGTTCAATGTTTATGCACAACCTGCCAAATTTCATAAGCGATAAGCAAAAGCATCAGAACGACGTAAACGCGCATAGCCCAAAGAACAGCCAAAACTCCCTTGCTAAGTTGCCTTTGGGGATATCTCGTTTGCGCAGTTGAAAGCTGATCCGGCTCAAGGACTTCGCGTACCCACTCTGTCGGCTGATTGTCTAGTTCTTTGGGTGGAGTCATATCACATTCCTATGGAAGCAGTCGGTGCGGAAAGATAGTTACGACGGCATAAAAGAGGCCCGCGAGAATCAACAAAACAGTTACACCGACCCCAAGCACGTTGCTCCAGCGGCCATTAGCGTATTTGCCCATGATCTCTTTGTCGTTAACCAACAGCATCAAAAACACAACGGCGGGAGGCATCGAGAGCGTCGCGATGACATTCACGATCAGCACGATATACACGAGCGGCGCATTGGGAATGAGAACCAGCGTCCCTGATATGGCTGCAGCAGCCAGTAAAATCCCGTAGAAAGGTAGCCCCTCCTTAAACCCGGCGTTCATGCTATGGGATTTGCCCGTTACCTCGCCAAACGCATAAGCAGAGGACAAAGAAATGGTAAGGGCAGCGACAAGTCCCGCTTCAAAGATGCCCAGCGCAAACAAAGTAGCGCCGATATGTCCAATGTAGGGTGCCAAAGCTTGTGCATATTGCCCACCTTCAAAGCTGGAGGCATCTATATGATGGGTAAACAAGGGCACGGTTGCAAGGACGGTGGCGATCGCCGCAACACAGGCAAGGAGCGCGCCAATCGCCGTATCCCAGCGGCCATACGATACATCGTCACTGGTCAGCCCCTTGTCTACCACCGCGCTTTGTTGAAAGAAGAGCATCCAGGGAGTAACCGTCGCCCCGATGTTCGACATAATGAGGAGCACGAAAGCAGCCGTCACGCCACCAACAATTGGTTTCCAAGTAAAGAACGCCCTAACCGTTTCGCTCGCGACGGGATGGGCCAAAACAGCGACCGGAACAAAGATCAGGTTGAAAACAGCCAGGCCTAAAACGATGCGCTCCCACGTCCAATAACGTTGAGTCGCTGTAACCACTACCAAAAGTAAGAACGACCCAACAACAGCCACGAACGGTGGCACCCCGAAAAAGCCCAGCCCAGCCCTAATCGCAATAAACTCGGTGACAAGAGTTAACAAGTTGCCGAACACAAGGTCGGCCATCGCAAAGAAGCCCCAAAAGCGCCCAAAGCGCTCATAAATCAGTTGTGCATGCCCACGCTTCGTCGCCGCGCCGAGTCGAACGGTCATCTCCTGGATGACATAGGCCATCCCAAAGGTGAGAACAATGAACGGCAGAAAGAACCCAACCCCATAACTTGCTCCCGTTGTCGCGTAGGAGATCATGCTTGGGCCGTCGTTTTCGCCCAACATCACCAAGATTCCAGGACCAACCAAAAGCCAAAGCAACAGCCATTTTCGGTTATCTGTTCTTCCCAAACGAACACGTCTACGATCTTTCGCCCGTTTGAGGTCCTCAGATTTTAGGTGTGCAACGCCTTCTGGCGTTGACTGGCCCCCTGAAGTTCCGAGTGGGTTTTCCATAGCTACTCTAGCCACATCTAATAAGTGTAGCCAATGCTAAACATTATAGCATCGGCATATCTTGGGTGGCATCAGTAAAGCGCAAAAAGTTTCTAGTCTTGCGGGAGATGGCGCTTGCGATCCCAGTACTCGAAGCCAACAAGAGCGGCTATACATAGAATGGGAAGCATAAAGGCCGCGTAGTGCGCGACGCTCATTTTCGTGCCGAACGGCTGGATAGCAAGCCGATAGATGAAGTCACGCATACGCATAAAAGGCGACCATCCAAGCACTAGGGCTATAAATAAAGGAAGAGCCGCTGCCCATTTATAAGGCCCAGCGCCATGCTTCAGTTCAGCCGTTCTTCCCGCGATCCAGATAGCTACAGCAACAAGCGTGAGAAAGATTGGCAAGCCCGCTACGGACACCCAAGAACTGGGAAGTTCACCGACGGCGAAAGTGAGCATCACAATTCATTATCGAGTTCTACGCTGCTTTGCATTAGGGCAAAAGGCTCGTACAACAAGAAAGCCTTGAGTCAAAAAGGACTCAAGGCTCCAAAAGACTTGTCTAAATCCAGGAAGATTTAAAGTTCGTAGCGCTTACTGCCCCCGTCGCCGTTATCGCCGCCTTGGGTTATTCGTTTTACGAACGTTACCAGTTCCATGGGGTTAAACGGCTTCGTTAGATACATGTCCGCGCCGTAGTGGTAACCCTCAAAAACATCTTTGTCCTGCGCTTTGGCAGTCAACATGATAACGGGCAGGTTTTCCGTTTCAGGTTCGCGACGGATGGTCTTTAAGACCTCAAATCCGTCCATATAGGGCATCATCACGTCTAACACGACCAAATCGGGCTTTTCGGCACGGATTTTTTCCAATCCTTCTTTACCGTCGAAGGCAGTGGTTACCGTATAACCTTGTCTCTCCAAGTTCACTTGGATGAGCCTCACAATATGCCGTTCATCGTCGCATACCAGAATCTTAGTTGGCATCAAAATCTCCTAGCTAGGTTGCGTTATCGTACCTGATGATAACGCCTCTGTGAAAGTGTTGGCTGCGTGAAGGCGCGATAGGTCCGGATTATAACGGCAAGTAGGGTTCATGGGGGCAGAAACCTAGAAAGCAAGAGACTTTCTTCCCATCCCCTTCTCATCAATTCCCGTACAAGTAACGGGTCCGGTTGAACCTGACAGGGGAATAAATTTCCCGGTCATGCCTTCCAATCGTTGTTTCCATCGTCTCCCGCGAACCTGTCTGAGCAAGAACAGGCGCAAAGGAGGGCACACGCTTTTGGAAATGGTCATCGCCGCCGGCCTCAGCGCGCTAGTCTTTGCAGGCATTGGAGTGCTCCTAGTTGGTGGGATGTCGACTTGGATCATGGGCGAAGCAAAGGTTGACGCGGAAAGCACCGCCGAACTCGGAATCAGAACAGTTACGAACGAGCTAAGAAGCGCCATGTTAGTCACTGTCGATTCAAATGGACTCGGTCTCACCTACGAACTCCCAGCAAAGGACTCTAGTGGCAACTACGTTAGCCCGCTCGTTTGGGATGGAGTTTCGAGGAGATTTGCCCTAGCTAACTCTACGCTATACAAATCATATGGAGGCTCTTCGTTCGGGGTCGTCACCGGAGTCACGTTAACGGACCCTCTTTCACCAAGCGGCACAGGAACCTATCAGATATTCACGCCCAACGCGGGCGCCATTACGCGCCAAATCACGGTGGAACTGGTTACAGTTCGCGACGGCGTAACTTCCACTGCCTACAACGCCAAGACCAACGCCCGAAATAGAGAGACCATTTACCTTCGAAATGTGCCTCAGATAAGCAGGTAGAAATGAACAAGGGGAACAGAAAGATCAAGAGCAAGAAGTCCGGAACGGCGCTGGTGGCCGTTCTGGGCACGCTTTTCCTTCTTTGTCTTGCCTCAGTTTCGTTTATTGGTAGCGCAACCCAGCAGGCTCGGGTAGCCCTGCACTACACGTTTGATATCCAAACCTACCAACTATGCGAAGCCGGGTCGCAAGAAGAACTTCTCAGCTTCTGGAATCCATTTCAGAACAACCAAAACTATACGACCATGGATCCGGCCCTAACTGGCGCTTCGGTAAACGCTCCGCTGGCATCCGTAAACGATTCCATTCCAGGCGTTGGCAACTTTTCAACCGGAGTTATTAGCTATCAAATCGTAGATTCATACACCCGAACAATGACGATACGATCGGTCGGCTGGATCGATGAAGCAGGCACCGGCAAGCTCCAGGCAGGAGACCCTCGAAGAACGCTCGATTTGAACGTCACATTCCAGCTAAGTCGCAGTAAAGTCTTTGACTACACCTATTTTGTAAACAACTACGGTTGGATGGATGGGTTTGGACCGAACGACCTGATCGTAAACGGAGACATGCGAGCGAACGGAAACTTCAGCTTTACAGATGGCTCCCCAACCGTAAACGGTTCTGTCTACGCTTCTTACAACAACCTTCTGATTCCTGCTGCTCAAGGGAATGTATCCGGGACGCCCTACAAGTGGGACAACAACACTTACGACTCCAACGAAACGAGTCAACCACGATGGCGGCAGGGTTACAGCAGCGCCCAAGAAGGGTCGCAAGGCTCGTCAACATATAACACCTGGGCTCCTTTTATCTTTGATTCCAATGCAGGCATTTTCAACAACACGCTTGATGGCGCGTCCCTGAACGACGTGAGCGGCGCGAAGTCTTGGCAATATGAAGTAAACGGGAATGCGTCTTTTAACATGCTCGATAGCACGCCCACTCAACAGGTGATCATGCCGGATCTGAGCGACCTTAGTCTTTACGAAAACTTAAGCTCCTCCTATACTGACCCGAAGCAAAACTATGGCGATGGCACTCCGAATCCGTTCTACGGCCAGCCCTCTTATGTTCAAACGTGGAATTCGTCTACGAATAGTTATCAAACCATAACAACGAACGGAATCTTAACTGGGTCGGCAGCCATGATTGGGACGCAGCAGCACCCCATCGTCATCCATGGTCCCGTCACTTTCACACAGGATGCCGTTATCGAAGGTTACGTTTCCGGGCAGGGCACGGTATACGCGGGACGAAACGTCCACATCGACGGATCGATTATTTATGCGAACCCGCCAGACTTCCGCGGCGCAAACTTAACAGCGACTCAAAACTCGAACGAAAAGTGCGATTGCCTAGGTCTTGCTGCCAGAGCCTCCATCATCATGGGAGACACGTCCGGGTTCTCTAACCCTTATCCGCTCTCCTACATGATGCCTCCGTTTACAAATCCGCGCTACGATTCCAACGGCAACCTAATTCCGGCCTACGACGCTACGGCTGTTGATTCCACCGGGAACATGTGCTATCAAAGCGTTCTCGGTGATGCGTTCATTCACAGCATCGCCCAGCCTGTTAACCAGATTGACGCGGTTATGTACACGAACTTCGTGGGCGGGGGAAACATTGGAACCGGCGGCGCGGGCCTAACAATCAACGGCACCATTATCAGCCGAGACGAAGCGATGGTTATCTGGAGTTTGCCGATGCTTGAGAACTACGACAACCGAATCAAAGAGACGAGCTTAAGTCAAGCTCCCCTGATCGATCTCCAGCTTCCCCGCAGCCCCACGTTGACCACAAACACCTGGCAGGACCAGGGCTTCTCGATGGGAGAATGATCATCTGTTGTGTGTTGGGCTTGACCAACAACACAAGACATAAGAGGTAATCGCAAAACCTTAAATGATTTTTACAATAGAGGCTGCTCTTCCGTCTGCATCTGAGAAGCCAACCGAATAATGGATTCGCGTCAAAATAATCCCACGAATCGGGCCCGTTTTTTTAATTTTCAATTGTTTTTGAACCTATTATGCGCCGCAAAATACCGCACAATTCCAAACGTAAATTGAGCCCCAGAGTTTTGAGACTGCCTTATAAGACACAAGCCATAAGACACAACACATAAGACATTCCCACCCCGCCCACCAACAGCGCCCTGTGCAAAATCAAGATTCGAATATGCTAGTCTCCTACTTAGACCCATGCATTTATCGAAGATTTATCCCACAACATCGTTGTTGCTGATTGCCTGCTTTGCTTCCGCCCAGGGATCCTTTGAAACAAGGCCTGACATCCACGGGGACAGCGTGGTGTTCACAGCCGAAGGGGACCTCTGGCTGGGTTCAATTCAGGATCATTCTGCCAAACGTATCACCTCAGATCCCGGCACCGAATATTACGGAAGGTTTTCGCCGGACGGCCAATCCATAGCCTTCAGCGCACAATACGAGGGCGGCACGGACGTATACATCATGCCCACGGTCGGCGGCGCGCCAAAGCGGCTAACTTACGATCCTACAGTGGCCGAAGTGATGGGGTGGTCTCCGGATGGTTCGGGAATCTTGTTTCGATCCAGGCGCTACAGCCCGGTAGGTGGCGTTCGGCATCTTTTCCTCGTCTCTCCTCAAGGCGGCCAGGCTCAAGAACTGGCCATACCTAGAGCTGAATTTGGCTCAATCGGTCCCGACGGTCTAGTCGCCTATGTTCCCACCAGCTTCGAATGGGCGAACTGGTTTCACTACCAAGGAGGCGGCGCGGACCAGATTTGGCTCGCCAATACCCACCACAAATCTTTTAAGAGACTGACCCAATATAAGGGCGTTGACACCACCCCAGTTTGGTGCAATGGGAGGATTTATTTCGTTTCGGAAAGGAGCGGATGGTCCAACATCTGGGAAGTCGACCCTAACACAAAATCCGTTAAGCAATGCACATTCTATACAGATGCGCCGATACGCTACCCGTCCTCCGATGGCAAGCGAATTATCTTTCAGCATGGCGCCCATCTCGCCACCTATAACCCATCGAACGGGAAGGCGGAAGAACTCTCTTTCACGATGGATACCGACCGTATCCACGCCCGACCGCAACGGGTCTCGCTAGCTTCCCAAATCGTGCCTGGAATGGATAGCGCCTCTTTAGGCCCAACGGGAAAAAGAATCCTGGTTGAAGCTAGGGGACAGATATTGAGTCTTGCCTCTGAAGCAGGCGATATGCGCATCCTAGAGAAAAAGGACGGCACTCGAGCCCGATTTCCAATCTGGTCTCCTGATGGCAAACGATTTGCCTTCATTTCCGACCGATCCGGTGAGAATGAGATCTGGATCGGCGATGCAACCGGTGGCGGCGAGCCAAAGCAACTCACAAACGGCTTAAAAGCGAACGCCTTTAAACCTGTCTGGTCGCAGGATGCGAAGTACATTGCACTACAGGATCGCAATGGCCGCGTGATCCTTGTTGATGCATCCTCCGGTGCGATCAACGTGATCGACAAAACCGAGAACCTCGGCTCTTATGACCAGTTCCCGGGAACGGTGGCCTTTAGCCCCGATAGCAAGTTTTTCGCCTACACGAAAGATGAAGAAAATTGGAGCTCTTCGACCTACCTTTACGAGATCGCTACCGGCAAGAAAGCCCGCGTAACAGATCCTCGGGTCAACACGAGCGTCGCGGCATTCGATTCAACCGGCAAGTTCTTGCTATACACGGCAGATGATTCGTTCAACGCCCAGAACAGCGCCATTACCGGAAAATACTTCTTCCAAAACACGACGCGGATCCATATGATCGCCCTTACGGCCGATGCCAAGTCGCCATTCCTGCCAAAAGACGACGAGGAAGGGGTTGCGGCGGACCAAAAGGCCAAGGCTGACACAAAGAAACAGCAAACCCCTACCGCTACTACCGTAGATTGGGATCACCTCACTAGTCGTGTCATCAACGTCCCCTTACCCGCTGGCACTTACGACAAGATTGTTGCTCTTCCGGGAAAGATCCTCGCTTTTCAAAGCGGAACACTCGTTGAATTCGACTTGGCCACCAAGAAGTTGACCGATATCGCCTCCGGCCTTTCAGGTTTCGATGTATCTTACGATGGAAAGAAGCTGATCCTTAACCAGGGGCCTAACTTCAGTGTCCACGATGCCGAAACTGGGCCAACCACGATGGCAGCAGGCGCGGTTGATCTATCGCCATATTCTCTTACTTATTCGCCTGTGAAGGAATGGCACGAGGTGTTCGAGGAAGGATGGCGAATCGCCCGTGACTTCTACTACGACCCCAATATGCACGGCCTAGATTGGCCTGCCATTCGCACGAAATACGAAGCTAGGCTCGCTCTTGTGGGTGACCGAACGGACCTTTCCCGATTGATGGCAGACATGGTCTCGGAGCTAAACACAGGCCACGCTTACATCGCTAGCCCTCCCACGCCCGTTGCCCACGCTCAGAATATGGGCTTCCTTGGCATCGACGTGCAGCCGGTTCCCGGAATGGGCGCGGTTAAGATCACCAAGATCTACCATGGGGATGCATGGAGCCCCGACCTCAGTTCCCCGCTCGCCGAACCCGGCCTGGATGTTAAAGAGGGCGATTACATTCTGGAAATCGCTGGCGAGCAAGTGATGCCAAACCAGGATATCCAGGCTCTACTTCTTGGAACCAGGGGCGAGACCGTCGCCATTATGGTTAACGACAAGCCCACAAAGGATGGCGCACGGGTAATCCGCATTCGGCCACTTCTTTCCGAATCTGCTTTGCGGTATCAGGATTGGGTCGAGAGTCGAGTCCGTTATGTGCAAGAACATGGCGGCCCGAATTTTGGATACGCCCATATTCCGGATATGGGGAATGGCGGACTCGCAGACTTTGTGAAGGGCCAAATTCCTGACGTTTACAAAACGGCGATGATCTACGACGAACGGTACAACGGCGGAGGCTACACCTCTTCATTGATTCTTCAAGACATCGCATCCAAGCCCCTGGCTTGGTTCAAGCCCCGCGTGGGCTTCCCTTGGACCAGGGAAGGCTGGGCAAATATCGGTCACAAAGCCATGCTTTGTAATGAAGGAAACTTCTCCGATGGCGAACTCTTTGTTGAAGGCTGGAAACGCCTTAAACTTGGCCCGGTAATTGGAATGCGAACGGGAGGCGGCGAAGTAGGGAGCGGTGGCGGCTACCGGCTCGTTGACGGCGGCGCAATCTACGTTCCCAACTACGGCGCCTACATGGACGGCGAATGGCTGGTCGAGGGGCATGGTGCCACACCAACCGTTGAGATCGACCAAGATCCCAACGAGCAGTTAGCCGGCAAAGACCCGCAACTGGATAAGGCGATCGAGATATTAAAGGCGGAACTGGCAAAAGACCCGATTTCAATACCTAGTCATCCGCCCTTTAAGGTAGTTTCACCGACGGGAAGTAAATAGGGATTAGTGATAGGAGATAAGTGATAAGTGATAGGTTCGGAAGAGCCCTTCCCCTTGCGCAAAGTTACCCGGATAGCGTGACCCAGGATTCATCGGAGCGGAGGGGGAAGGGTTGGGATGGGAGTTTTTCCCATCCGTTATCACCTATCACCTATCACCTATCACCTATCACCTATCACCTATCACTTTATCACTCCCCCAAGAGGTGAATTATGCCGCCAATACATAACCTAAAACGCTCCGACCTCGTCGCCTGCTTTGTCCTTGCTTTAGCTACCGCATCTGTAGCTAAAACCACCAAGGGGCTTAATCAAATAGTGACCCCGGATATTCAGCAAGCTGGGCAGTTTTCAATTAGTTTTCAATATGTAAACCCTGCGGTGGGAAACAGTTTTCAGGATCAGCTTGAGCTCGGAATCACCAAGCAGTTCGAAATCGCCGTTTTCAACGGCTACAAGCCGGGCACGCAGTATTTGTCGACGGAAATCGGCCTCATTCAACAGAAAAACTGGCTACTTTCGACCGGGTTTCTCACCTACTCGACGCGTCACGATGTTCCACAGCCGTTCCTTGAGGCGGGTTATTACAAGGGCAATGTAGAGACAATGGCGGGGGTTCAGTTCAACGGATTTGAATATGAACTGATTTTGGGTGGGGCATACCAACTTAACCCGCGTTTACAATTAATGGTTGACTACCTAAGCGGACGGTCAAATTTTTCGACTTACGGCTTTACTTATGCGATCACCAAGAATCTAACGATTAACCCCGCGCTCTATGTTTCCAATGGAAGCGGAAAGCTGTTCCCTTACGCGGTTTTGACGTGGACCATCATGGCCTGGAAAGCATAGTCTTTTCTAAACGTGCGGGGCACGCATATACGTCACTAGGGTAATCGTGCTCTGGTTTTTGTTGAAGACGGCATCGGTCCATGTGCCCGTAACGGTAACCGAATAAAGATCTGTGTAGCCGCTAACCAGCGCGATCACCGTTTTTACCGTCACCGTGCAAGACATGCCAGTTGGGGTGTTGGCTGTCGTTGTTGTGCCCGCTGTAAGGGCGGAAGTTAATGCAGTTCCCCGCTGCGTCTCTATAGAGTCCTGAACAAGGCCCTCAACCCACATTCGATCCTGGGTCTGAAGTGCTGTCTTAAGGCTCCATGTGATACACGTCAGCATGGGGTAAATGGCCAGAGAAAGAAATGCTAGACAGGCCAGCATCTCAACAAGCGTAAAACCGCCCTTCTTTCTCCTTTTTCGCACAATAGAATTGTCGGTCGATTACCCGCGATTCAGAACTAGCAACCTAAATCAAAAGCAAAGTTGCCTGTTTTTACCTAGATTGTAAAAGTCTTAGGTTCTTAAACCGAGAATTAATTCTGGAGAACTTAGACTCGACTCGATGAACACAGCACAAACTTACACTGTTTTTGAAGACGCGGATTTGATCCGCGATGGAATCACCATGCTCTGTCGGGACAGGCTTCCGAAAGTTGCCGCTGAAGACAAGTTTGTATTCCAAGAGCAAAAGTCCGCAATCGATAACCTTTGCTGGAACTTGTTTTCGCTTCAGGGTAGAAACTTCCCCAGGCAAGTCCTCTTGGAAAAAGTCTTTTCCGTCGTCGCTCGATCCGCTTACGCACCGATTAGAACTTTGAAAGCAGAAGAAGTTCTAAACGAGATATCCAGCCCCTATGGGGGATGGTGATTGGGTGCATAGAACGTGGAAGCTAGAATTTGGAACTTAGAACTTAGAACCTAGACGGAACCAATGGGGGGAAGGCACTCGCCGAGTTCTAATTGTGCGATTGTAGTTGATTTTGTTGGACGAGCTGAATCTCCTTTCTGCGTTCTAATATTATATGTTCTATGCTCTCCGTTCTCGATTCCACGTTCCACGTTCCACCTGATAAGTTCCTAGCCCTCCCCTACCATCTCCATCAATCTCACAGCGTTATAGGGCGCGTGAGCTAAAGCGTCATTGTCAAAATAGACGTGAACGTCGCCCGATCTCATCCATTTTCTTATTTTCCAAGACCACGCCTCCAAAGCAGTCTCAGAATAGTTGGAAGCGTAAAGCTGTGTGTGTCCGTGCAATCGTACATAGGCGATGTCGGTTGTAACCGTCTCCCACATGGGCCACTTTGGCGAGTCCGAAATGCAGACGGCAACCTTGGCTTCAGCCAGCTTTCTAGACACTTCTTCCGTAAACCAACTCTTCTGACGGAACTCGATGGCATGACGAGTATTGTCCCAAGCTTTCAGATTTTCCAGGAATTCCTCTAGCCGCTCAATATTTGCTCCAAAGTTGGCCGGAAGCTGCCACAGAACAACGGCCAACTTTTCGCCCAAACCATCGGTTCCCTCCTTTTGCTTTTGAATCCCCTCCGAAATATCTTTTAGCTTCTTTCGGTGCGTTAGATAACGATGCGCCTTGACACAAAATCTAAAATCAGGCGGAGTTGAGTCGCGCCAACTTTCAAAAGTAGAACGTTTTGTCAGGCGATAGAAAGTTCCATTCGCTTCCAAACCCGTAAAGTGTTCTGCCGAATAAGATAAGAAATCCTTCGGTCGGACATCCTTGTACCAGTTCGTTCGCCAGTGCTTGTAAGTCCACCCGCTTGTCCCGATATAAGTCTTCCCTTTCACATTGAATTAGACGAGGAAGGTTTTGAAGGCCGTGTAGCCATTCTCAAGTCCCGAACATTCGTGTAAACGCTACCCACGAGGGAGATAACGAAAACCGCCAGCGCCACGTTATTTACCAGTGAGATTGGCGGGTTCCAGCCCGATATTTTTTGAACAAGTAGAACCAGATAGCTATCGGCATTATCACGGATCCCCATTGCTCGCCTGATCTGCCAATGCCAATCTGTGCAGATGCAATAGCCGGCACCCTTCCAAATCCCCATAATCCCCCAACTAACAGCCGTTAGGAGGAGGGTTGCGAGGTTCCATTTTCTGGTGGGCTTCCACAACCACCCAAACACGTTGAAGAAGATCAACACCGTGTGGAAGATGAAAAAGAAAACATTACCGATTGCCAGCATGGGAGTTTAGATTGTATCGCTAGTGGCCGGGTAACTCGTTTCAAATACGACCCATAGGATGTCTTGCGTGTTATGTCTTGGGTCTTGAAGTGCTCGGCCATGACACGGCGCATTCCAGGTGAACCAGTTAAAAAGACATAAGACACAAGACATTTTCAAGGCCAAGCATCCCGGGGATGGCAAATCTGAACTTGAGGATTGCAACACTGCTCGTTGGAAATCAATCAACCGCGGCGTAGCCTGGAAACTTGCTAAACAAAGAGCTTTCCCTTACTTCTTTGCCCTAAAAGTTCGTATAATTACGATTAGCTAAGGGAGAGTGTGTCGGCGTAGCCACATTGACGATTCCGAGGTGCTGGACAGAAAAAAGCAATCACCAGTAATAGGAGTCTTCTTGATTAATATTGAATTAAAAGTGCGCGGACTAGCGCGCCTCGGCCGTCTTGCAATCGCATGCGTAGGGCTTAGCGCCATTACCGGAATGGCTCTCTCTCAAAGCTACGCGCCGCTACCTCAGCGTAAGGCACTCCCCCATTGAAACAGCGTCCGCTACAGAGGTTCCCGCTGACGAGGACGTAGTTGTTGCCCTGAGCCTTGCCCCGCGAGATATGCCAGGCCTGGAAGCCTATGCAAAAGCGGTCAACGATCCTCATTCTGCGTACTACCATCAATTCCTGACTCCGGATGAAGTCGGCAGACGATTTGGACCTGCCCAAGCCGATGTTGACGCCAGTGTCGCCTTCTTTCGATCTCACGGCATCCGCGTCAACGAAGTCGCTAAGAACAACTTCGTCGTCTTCGCCGAAGGGCGCGCCGATACGGTAGCGAAAACGTTCAAGACTCGCCTAGGCTACGTAAGGCGTGAAGATGGAACCAAGTTCCGAACGAACTTGACCGAACTTCAGATGCCCGCATCTCTGGTTCCTAAAGTTGTTGGCGTTGCTGGAATCGATTCCTCGATCCGTCACGTGTTTAGAGCCCACAAATTCCTAAAGGCTGCCATGAAGCCCGGTGGTGACCCGACAACGACCACTATCACCCCAGCCCTGTATCGAAGCGCCTTTGGCAACACCGGTTATGCCAAAGGCTTCTACGGCCAGGGAGTCAACATTGCGATTGCAAACTGGGACGGCTATCGGCTTGCCAACATCCCTTATTGGACTTCAGCGAATAACCTTCCGGTCCCCTCAGGTGGCGCAGGTTCTAACATCGCAGTTGTAAAGGTCGGAACCGGAACGAGCACCGACGGCCAAGGCGCTGCGGAAGGCGAGGGAGACTTGGACCTTCAAGCCGTTCTCATGGCAGCTCCGTTGGCGAATATCTACGACTACGATGACTCCACAAATGATACGGAGGCGCCCATTTCAACTTTATCGAAGATCTCGACCGACAACATCGCGGATATCGTAAGTGAGAGCTATGGGTGGGAGACGTCGGCCACTAATAGTGCCGGAACCCAAACAACATATTTTGGAGATTTTTACGTTCAGGCATATAACCTTCATGTGTCGATGGCAGCCCAAGGCATTACCTATATGGCAGCCTCCGGCGATACGGGAACAAGGACCTTCGTTGCGCCCGGAACGAAAAATGGCGTCTGCGTCGCTTATCCGGATATCGATCCAAACGTTCTCATCGTCGGCGGATCGGTTCCCACCATTGATGAAACTACCGGATCTCTTGTGAATGAAACCAACTGGGGCCTTGAAGAGAATGGCGCAAGATGGGGAGGCGGCACGGGCGGTTTTGATCCCTACGACTCGCCCGCCAATGGATTTACATTCAACGTTGCACCTAGCTACCAGACAACTAATATCGCTTCGGTTACCAGCACCTATAACTTCCGCTTGGTGCCGGATATCTCAAACGTTGCGGCTGGAGGCAACGGCCTTACCGCTGCCGCAATCTACATTTACTTTGGCGGCACTGGCTCTCAGGAAGGTCTTCTTGGTACAAGCCTTGCGAGCCCAGCAACCGCTGGCTCACTTGGTGAGATCATGAGCCAGGTCTTTGCCGGAGTGACTCCGAATGCCAACCGCTCCAATGTGCGGTTCGGCGATCTGCACTCATTCCTTTACGCCAACGGATCCGATCCTAGCCTCATGCAAGATATTACGTCTGGCATCGGGATTGGCGACTTGCCGCAGACAAGCATCGACCCAACACCTGATGCTGGATGGGATTTTGACACCGGTTGGGGGTCGCCGATTTATAGCGGATTCATGGGCTACACCACAACGGGCTCAAGTATCTCAACCCTTCAGCCCAATACAGCGCTTGCCGTTCAAACCTAACGCTTACCGTCGACGGTGCGGGCTTCAATAACCACGAGACGGTGGTTTTCAATACAACACCCTTGACAACAACCTTTAAGAGTGCAACCCAGCTTCAGGCGGTGGTTCCAAGCTCCCTGCTCGCGAGTGGAGGGAGTTTTAACGTTACCGTTAGTGCTCCGCTCGGTCTTGCAACTGGCGCTAAGACCTTCACCGTTACCACGGTGGCACCTCCTCCTGTCACGGCAGTCAAAGTCGCTCCCTCGCCCGTAATCGGCGGCGTGAGCACAAAAGTGGCCGTCTATCTAAATCAGTTGGCACCCACTGGCGGAGTCCAAATCAGCGTCGCAAGCAACAACCCTGCTGCAACGGTTCCGGGAACGATAACGATTCCTGCGGGATCGAGCGCTGCAAATGCGACCGTAACGACGAGTTCTGTCGCCGCAGCGACAACAGTCACAGTGACCGCTAAATCCGGAAACTCAACGGTGCAAACGACCATGGTTGTTCTTCCGCCGAGCGTCAGCTCGGTAAGAGTTGCGCCTGCCCCTGTACTGGGCGGCGTGAGCACGAAGGTGGCCGTCTATTTGAATGCGGTTGCTCCCTCTGGCGGATTTCCCGTCACCGTTTCCAGCAACTCCGCTGCGGCATCTCTCGCTGGAACGATTACAGTTCCGGCTGGCGCAACCGCGGCAAATGAGACAGTGACGACAACACCGGTTGCGAGTTCAACCACCGTTACGATTACGGCGAAAACTGGCACAACTAGTGTTCAAACCACCTTCTCGGTGGTTCCGCCCAGCGTCGACCTGGTTAAAGTAGCTCCTGCTCCTGTCCTAGGCGGAGTGAGCACAAAGGTGGCTGTCTACCTTAGCGGTGCCGCACCAACGGGTGGGTTCCCGGTAACGGTAAGCAGCAACAACGCTGCGGCAGCCCTTGCTGGAACAATAACGGTTCCTGCCGGCGCTACGGCGGCCAACGAGACGGTGACGACGACGCCGGTTGCGAGTTCAACAACAGTTACTATAACTGCCAAGACTAGTGCGACCAGCGTAACGACCACATTCTCTGTAGTACCTCCCAGTGTTTCTGTTGTGAGAGTAGCCCCGTCTCCGGTGGTAGGAGGAAATGGCACGAAGGTGGCCGTTTACCTAACCGGAGCCGCGCCCACCGGCGGATACGTCGTGACTCTTAAGAGCAGCAACCCGGCTGTGGTAGTTCCTGGAACGATTCCCGTTCCGGCGGGGGCTACCGCTGCTAATGGACCGGTAACGACCAGTAAGGTTACATCCTCTACAACGGTTACGATAACCGCGACTACGGGCTCGACGTCGGTTACGACAACGATGGTGGTCAACCCGGAGGGAGTCCTGAGTCCTGAGCCTTAAGTGTTCGCGCGGAACGTGGCTTTTTTAAAGCCACTGTTCCGCGTTGAAAAAGCAAAACACACGAGACACTGCACGTTCTCGCCCGTTTTCCCTTCCCTATCGACTATCCCTCGCTGTGCCTGGTATACTCCCCAAGTTGCAGACTCTGCGTGAGCCTGCCCGAAATTGCTTATGGCGACATACCGAGGAAGAAAAAACGACATCTGCCGCATCGTCGGCTTCAACATCTGGGGTCAACCCAAATGCCCAAGCGGCAAGCGCGCTTACCCAATGGGTCAGCACGGTCCTAACTTGAAGGACCGACGGCAGTCCGAGTATGGCGAGCAGCTTTTGGCTAAGCAGGTTATCCGACGCTACTACCACATGTTGGAAAAGCAGTTTCACAACACCTTCAAAAAGGCCTCTAGAATGCACGGCAACACCAGCCTTAACTTCCTTCGCCTTTTGGAGTTGAGATTGCAGACGGTTGTTTGGCGACTTGGCTATGCGAGAACGATTTTTCAAGCACGCCAGATGGTTACCCACTGTCATATATTTGTAAACGGCAAGCTGGTGAACATACCCAGCTTCCAACTCCGTGTCGGAGATGTCGTCGAGGTGAGAGACCGAGATCAGAGCAAGAGCATTGCTCGAATGAATCACTACGAAGGCGCTCCCGTTCCCGTCTATCTTGAGCCAGATGTGCAGAACATGAAAGGCAAAGTCACCGCTCTCCCAGAAAGAGAAGACTTCCCCAAGTTCTTCCAAGAGCAGCAAGTAGTCGAGTATTACGCTAGATAGTTTTTAGGCTTCCAAAGCAGAAAGAGGGTGGCCGAAAAGCCACCCTCTTTTTTTGTGCGTCGTGATAGGTGATAAGTGATACTTGATAGGTGATAGGTGATAGGTGATAGGTGATAGGTGATAGGTGATAGGTGATAGGGGATGGAGAGCTTCGTTCTTCAGGAGGTTTGAAGCACGCATCGACATTAGCCGCCCGTGACAACTTAACCAAAACGAATGCCTCTGTGAGCTCTGCGCCTCTGTGTGAAACAAATCCAGGACAAAGACAAAAGCACAAGATTTAACCTGTAAACGAATAGAAAGAGATAAATATGAAAATCATTGAAGGAATCGCAGTCTGTGGCTCGCCAATCGACGAAAACGCGCTGAAGCAGATTGTTAACTGTCGGCGGTTTGTAGAAGGTGCTGCCCTAAACGCCGACCACCACTACGGATACTCCATCCCGATTGGTGGCGTCCTGTGGTCGCAGGAGCTTATTTCCCCCTCCGCAGTTGGGTTTGATATCGGCTGCGGAAACAAGGCCGTTCGCACTGACCTAAATGCCAGCGACATCCGGGACAACATGCCTCAAATCATGGATGACGTGGCTTCGAAAATCTCGTTCGGAATGGGCCGAAGCGCGAACTGGGATATTGACCATCCCTTGTTCGATTCCGAAACTTGGTACCTGATCCGTGGCTATGGCCACCACGATGACGCCCTCAAGGGCCTTCGCGATAAGGCGCGAGCTCAACTTGGCACTGTCGGCTCCGGAAACCACTACGTTGACATCTTTGCGGACGAGGAGGATCGAGTCTGGGTGGGCGTTCACTTTGGCTCAAGGGGCCTTGGCCACAAGCTGGCAACCTACTTCCTTGAAGCATCCGGAATGCATTCCAATAACATGGATTCCGATCCCGTTATGCTGCATCAGCGATCTGATTTGGGTGAGCAGTACATCAAGTGTATGAACTTGGCAGGCGAATATGCCTATGCTGGGCGGGATGCGGTGTGCACCAAGGTTGTCGAGATCTTGGGCGCGAATATGGTTCAAGAAGTTCACAATCACCACAACTTCGCATGGCGCGAAAAGGCAAAGGATGGCTATGACTACTGGGTCATGCGTAAGGGCGCAACCCCATGCTATCCCGGCCAGCAAAGCTTTGTGGGCGCAACCATGGCGGAGCCTTCCTACATTATCGAAGGAGTGGAAGGAGTGGAATCTGCGGACCTGTTTTACTCGACCGTTCACGGAGCCGGCCGCGTGATGTCACGTGGCGCTGCCACCGGCCACGTCAATCGAAAAACTGGCGAGCTAACACTTAACGAGGATGGAACCGTAAAGCGCGCGCCTCGCGTGACCCGTGAAATGATGGACGAGAAGGTGGCCGCTGCGAAG
This sequence comes from Fimbriimonadaceae bacterium, assembly GCA_036502005.1. Lineage (GTDB taxonomy): Bacteria > Armatimonadota > Fimbriimonadia > Fimbriimonadales > Fimbriimonadaceae > DASXZH01. Next base: position 32,694 of record DASXZH010000032.1, on the reverse strand, counting down.
GTTGAGCTTCGCGGCGCAAATGTCGACGAAGCGCCCCAGTGCTACAAGCGTTTACCCGAGGTTCTTGCCGAACAAGGCAAGACAGTTAAGGTGCTGCACACGCTTACGCCGATGGGAGTTGCGATGGCCGGGAAGGACATCTTTGATCCGTATAAGGATTAGATTGGCCCCCGGTATTCGGCCTTGGGCCTTCGGGACTTTTGCTGGAGTCCCTTAGGCTTAGTCCAAGCAGCTGCTTGGAGGAGGGTTACCGCTCCCGCTCCCCGAACACCGAGGGCCGAAAGCCTAAGGCCTTCCCTTTCTTGCTCAATGTACAATTTTCCCCGCAAAATTGCTAGGATATGTCATACAATAAATAGCGATCCAATTTTATGCGCTTTTCAGTTAGAGCCCGCATCTAAACAACCTTCTTTCGCGTCAGTTCTTTGAACTATGCGCGAGTTGCTCGAGCAGATGGCGGGGAGTGGCAAAAGCATAACATGGAGCGTGAGCTTTCAAACGGCGATTCAGGATGGATCAACCCGTTTTAAAGCAAAAATCGCGCTCTTAGGATCGCGAAATATGAACAAAAACCTGATTGGAGGATCTCATGGAAGAGCTTGAACTCCAGGATAAACCTGGATTATTTACTCGATTGGCCGGCATGTTCACACGTGCCGAAGATGAAGAAATTGAGGAAACCGAAGAGAAAAATCGGTCATTTGAGCTAAGGACGGCATACAAATACCACGTGACAGTACGCAGGCAGATCGTATCATTCGATGATGCTCTCGCAGCCGCAAACGGCTTCAAAAGAGGCGAGCAGCAAATCTTAAATCTTTCCAGCACGGAACCCACTCTTCGCCAGAAGATCGTGGACTTCATGTGCGGTGTTAACTTCGCACAAGAAGGATCATGGGAAGAAATCGGAGAGAACATCTACCTAGTCGTACCGGCTAATGTTTTTGTAGAAGTCGCAACGGCTTCGCCCCGCGCTAGCACAATCCGAAACTGATTCTTTTTTACTCCTCACAGCGCCGTGAGGAGTATTTAAATTTCGAACCGGGGTTCCGGCGTTATTACGGGAGGAACCGAGACAACCTGCTTTGGCATTGGCGGCTGCTTAGCCTTGCACAGCTTGCAAAGCTTATGGGATCGAATGTTCACCTCGCCGCAGCGGCAGTTCCAAACAAGATACGGAAGCTGATCACGGGTCCAAACTCTCAACTTCCCTTCTAGGCTTGTGTCCTCACTAAGGGCCCCTTCAGGATCTCTCAGACGAACGACAACCTTGCCACCTATGTATTGAGGCGGAAGGGGCAACGAGAAATCACATTCTAGGGTTGGGGGCTGATGCGAAAATGTCTTTAGCGCATGGTGCAAGTCCCGCCGCGCCTTTCCGATTCTAGCATGGGGTGAATGGCGAACACTCAAACTAAACGCGTTGTCCATGTTGGCAAATGCGTCCCATTCCAACTTCACCAAGTTTGAGCGGCCATCCAGAAGTTTCACCGTGATTTCTTGCGGCAGCAAAGTAAAGCTGCACTCATCGCCGTAAAAGCGCATCACTCCACGGCCAAATTCCAGAAAGCCAACGTCCCAACAAGGGTCACCGTCGAAATCGACATCTTCGGCCGGGGAAACACCAACGAAGACTGAGGACGTGAAATCCTTGTGGTATCTGTTGGACAGCGCGTCTTGTACCCGATATCGGAGCCGCCCAAACCTTGCGCTCAGATAGAACTCGCTTAGCAGGAGGAGCGCCGCACCCCATAGGGGGTCAATCCAAATCGTTCCAAAGTGCCCCAAGAGGGCACCGCCGACGGAGAGAAACGGGAGGGTACGCAACACCCACTTTGTGTTCCTAAGACCCGCGTTGTATTCCTTTCTCAGGTCTTTTGTATAAACCCGGTTTGGATTCGGTTCGAGCGGATACTTGTGAGCCATCGACGAGTTAAAGTTTACAATGAAGGGCTTTGCCGTAGGTGCAAAGGGCTAACTATCAGGTAGTTCCGTTAACTTGCATAATCATGCGTTACAGTTTTGTCTCAACTGCGTTACACTTGAGTCTCATATGTCGCAAGAGAGCGCCGCAAGGTGGACACTAAAGATGTTCGGTAAACCGAAGGTGACCGGAAACGGAGTGTGCCTTGATCAGTTCGATACAAAACGTGCGGTCTATTTGCTTGCAAGGCTTGCTCTTTCCCAAAGAAAGGCTATCGCTCGAAGTGATGCGGCTGAAATGCTCTGGCCCGACGATTTTTTTGACGCCACTCGCCTTCGCCTTCGTCAGGAACTTTCGAGGCTGCGCCGTCGGCTCGGCCCCGCCAGGGTCATCGTGGAAACCGACGACGAATGGGTACGGCTAGTGGATCAAGACCTCGACGTCGACGTTAAACTCTTTGAGGAGCTATTCGAAGCTACTTTCCAGGAGAACGATCCCGTACTGAGGGAGGAGTATTGCCTCAAGGCTCTTGATATGTCGGCCGATCCATTCTTGGCGGGGTATGAGGAATTATGGATCGACGCCGAACGAGTACGGCTCGGAGAGATGCGCCACCGCCTTTTCCTTGACCTGGCGGCACTCCAAGCCCAGCGAGGAGATCATGAAGCTTCACTGGCTTCTGCTCGACGGGCTGTGGATTTAAATGCCCTAAATGAAGCAGGCCATCTCCTGGCCGTTCAGGCGTTGGGGGCTTTGGGCCATGTGTCAGATGCCTTGGGGCAGTTTCAACAACTGAAGAGAAGCCTCCGAGAAGGGCTTTCGCAGGTTCCATCTGAGGAAGCACTAAGGGCCGTTAGCGCCCTGAGTAAAGGGGCCGCAAAAATCCCGCAGCCGCGCCCTGTTGGAACAGGACTCACTCTGCACGTTCCCGCACCCTCCGAGCCGATCTATGGTCGGGAAGAGATGGTTAAGCACGTGGCTCGCACTCTAGATCCGACACAAACAACTCACCGTATTGTTTGCCTAACTGGTCCCGGAGGTATCGGCAAGACGCGGCTTGCCGCGCAGATTGCTTTGGAGCTTCAGGGGGCGTATGGCAACCGAATCGGATGGGTTTCCTTTGCCGATATTAGCGATCCTGCCAATATTCCCGCCGCTCTTGCTTTGCAGCTCGGTGTGATTCTTGCCCCTAATACCGATCCCCTGGAACGGGTGGCGGCATTGATGCCGCGCGAGCCTGTACTGCTAGTGCTCGATAACCTAGAGCATCTTGTGCCCGAAGGACTGGGATCTCTAAAAACTTTGGCTGAATCGGGCAGCAACCTACGGCTCATTGTGACTTCCAGAGTCGCCCTAAACTTAAGCGGTGAACGGTTAGTTCGGGTTGAACCACTTCCGATCCCGACTGAGAATGATACGCTCGATCAGCCCGCAATGCGAATATTTCTGGATCCACTTTTTGCAGAGCAAGGCTTCAGTGAGCCAAGTCAAAACGATTGGGCACTCCTCAGGCAAATCGCGAAGAAACTCGAATGCATTCCTCTCGCCCTTCAACTTGCTTCAGGCCGATTGCGGAGCGTTACGCCGGAGGATCTGCTTGGCCAACTGGATCAGCGCCTGGATATTCTGAACAAAAGGTCGGACGCTCCGGAGCGGCACCGAACCATAAGAGCATCAATTGCGGGCAGCTTCCAAGTCCTCGATCCTAAGCTCCAACAGATTATGGGGAGGCTGGCTGTGTTTCGAGGCGGCTGGAACCAGTCGGCAGCGGCTAAAGTTTGTGAACTGGACGATGCCCTCCCGGCGCTTGAGCAACTCCTCGACTACTCGTTGATCACTGTCGATAGAGAGGACCGCGGCCTTCGTTTTAGGATGCTGGAAACAATACGTGATTATGTCCACCAGGAAATTTCACTCGAAGATCTGCGTCTGGCCCAGGCTAGGCACGCCGATTGGATTATCGATCTGGGACAACCCGATTCATGCAGAAGCATTGACGCAAAGTCCTTTGAGCAGCTAAAGATTATTGATCCCGAGCAGGACAACCTCCGAGCGGCAGCGAGATACTGTTTGGAAAACGACCTTGAGAAGGCAGCACTGTTGGGAGCAACCTTTGGCAAGTATTGGACCACACGATCGCTGATCACCGAGGCTCTAAGATTTTACTCCGACCTCTTCGAACATCTCGAGGAACTGCCTGTTACCAAGGATTTAGCCCGCGCATCGTTCGAACATGCGACGCTATGTTACATCACTAACGCGTTTCACTCAAATGATATCGGCCCCGCCGTTTCGGAGCGCACACGCAAGCTCTGCCAAGAGGCGGGTCTGGATGAGGAGCTTGCAATATCCAGGTTGCACGAAGCACGTATCCTACAAATCTTTGGGGACATGGATGGATGCTTTGCAGCAATTGAAGATGCCGAGGTTAGATTGCGAGAGTTAGGATCCTCCTATGTTGGCGTTGCCATGCATGCTCGAGCACAAAACTATTACTATCAAGGCAATACACAGGAGGCCGCTGCCCTTCTTGAAGAGGTCGCCAACATACTTGGGACAGCAGAGGCACCCTTTTATTTAGTTCAAACGTCAATGCTTCTGGCTTACGTGTATGTGGAAGCGGGTGAAATCAAAAAGGCAAGAGAGCACAGCCACCGCGCTCTAAGCATGGCCGAGTTGCACGGTGATAGGCGATTTACACCAATGATTCAGGAAGTCTGTGGGAAAGTTTCCGAAGCCGAGGGCGACTTGGACAAAGCCGAACAATGGTTTAGGGCTTCTGTAAGTGGCTGGGTGTTCTTTGGGAACACATACCAGCAAGCAGACGTTTCGCTTGTTCTCGCCAGGGTCCATCTCGCTAAGAACGAGCCCGAAAACGCGTTGCCCCTAATACGCGAAGCGGTTCGCCTGTGGCAAGGCAAAGGTGTTCAAAGAATTCTTCCCAAGGCTCTTCGGTCCGCCGCTCGGGCTTATCTGCAAATGGGGAAAGCCACCCAGGCTGCCAGATTTCTGGGTGCCGTGAAAAGCATGAAGGATCCGTCCTCGGATAGTGGCCTTGCCTCCGAAATTGGTTTCATGGAAGACATTCAGACTGATTTGGCGAAGCTGCTTGCCCCCGATGAGTTGGCAAATATTTATGCACTTGCGCCTGATGTTGAGACTGCTCTACAAGAGGCATTTCCATCTAAAGAAGCTTGTCACGCAGCCTCTTAAGGGCAGCAGCGCCAAGGTATTCGTGCCTACAAGCGTGAAGATGTTCTCGGGATCCTCCGGTCTGAAGTTCACGATCACAACCGGCGCCGTAACTGCTAATACACCTGACCGTAACGGCGGCCTGAGGTTCGGTCGCTAAGACAGCAACACTCACACTGAGTCCCGTGATTCGGCCTTCGGCATTCGGCATTCGGCCCTACGCCTTTCGGGATGGACCGCAGTGCTTTGCGATTCTCCCAGGGCCGAAAGCCGAGTGCCGAATGGCTTTTCCGCTGGTACAATTCCAAGCAGTCTTACCAGCTTCCAAGAGGCAGTCTCCACCTATGATCTCCCTCATTGCCGCGCTTGCCATTTCTCAGAGCTCTCCACCTAGAAGCGTCACCTTTACTTACGCATCCGACACCAAACTGAACTCTGTTGCGGTGGTCGGCGAGTTCAACGGGTGGGATAGGGGCTCCAATCCGCTGAAACTTCAAGCAGACGGCAAAACCTGGGTCACCAAGGTGGAGATCAAGCCCGGCGTCTACCAATATCTTTTCTGCCTGAATGGGAGCGAGTGGGTGCCCGACCCAACCGCCCGTTTTGTGAATAACAATGGCAATAAGAACTCGCTCATCACCGTGCAGCCTCCTTCGTACGACCTCCAGCCGGGTGTGGAAGGAGATGGATATATAACGGCCGATGCGCTCAAGCACGTCCCAGATCGAACCGATACGGTTCGCCTGACAAAAGACGTCGCCCACGTGAAGTTTCGCACCAGGATGTCGGATGTTGCAAAAGTTAATGTCGTCACCGTAGATGGCCTCGAGGTTAAGTTCTGGCCCATGCATAAGATTTCCAGCGATGGGCTCTACGATACTTGGCAAGGCAAGTTCAAGATTCCAGCCGCCGAAGTTACCGAGTATGGCTTTAATTTGTTAGATGGACACACGACTGCATTCTTTGGCCCGAAGGGGCTGGGCAAAGACCCGCTCGAAGGGGGATGGTTCAGACAAGATCTGCGCGCCTACCCCTTACCTACCGCCGTGCCTTGGGTCGAAAACTCCGTTTTTTATCAGATCTTCCCGGATCGTTTTTTTGATGGCGACCCTTCCAACAATGGCCCCAATGCTCAGCCTTGGGGAACGAAACCCACAGGCGACAACCGCATGGGTGGAGATCTTAAAGGCATAACGGCCAAGATGGGCTACTTGCATGGGCTCGGAATCAGCGCACTTTATTTGAATCCAATCTTTGTTTCCGGCTCAAACCATGGCTATAACACGTACGACTACCACACGGTCGATCCTCGGTTTGGCACGAACGACGATCTGAAGGATCTGGTCAAGAATGCCCATTTGAATGGCATTAAGGTGATTTTGGATGGAGTCTTTAACCACTCCGGAACTAAGTTTTTTGCCTTTCAGGATTTACTCAAGAATCAAGAAGCATCGAAGTACAAGGACTGGTTCTTTGTTCTCAAATCCCCCGTTAAAGTTGGCGCGCGGCCGCGAACTTATCAGACTTTTGCCGATGTGCAGAGCATGCCCAAGCTGAACACGGACAATCCAGAACTTGCCACTTATCTAGAAGATGTTGGAACGCGTTGGATCAAATTCGCCGATATCGACGGTTGGCGGCTTGATGCCGCCGATGAAGTTAGCCAGGCTTTTTGGAGGAAATACCGAAAGGCAATTAAAACTGCCAAGCCGGATGCATTTATCATGGGCGAAGAATGGGGAGACGCTCACGAGTGGCTTCAGGGCGATGAGCACGACTCCGTCATGAACTACCCTTGGCGCAAGGCCGTGCTTGATTTCTTCTCCATCGACGACCAAACGCCGGCGGCTTTTGAATCCGAACTCCAAAAGGTTCGCGATCTTTATTCTCCGGTTCTAGTGAACAGCATGTTCAATCTGTTGGGAAGCCACGATACGGAACGGGTAGCTACCATTCTCAAGCCACATCCCGGACGGCTGGCTCAAGCGGTTGTATTTCAGTTCACCTACCCGGGCACTCCTAGCGTTTACTATGGCGACGAGATTGGGATGGAAGGGGGCAAAGATCCCGACGATCGGCGCTGCATGATTTGGGATGAATCGAAGTGGAATACTTCCCTTTTAAGTCTTTACAAGCAGTTGATTGCCCTGCGAAATGCATCGGCTGCTTTACGTCAAGGCCGTTACCAGATGGTGGGCGCCCCTCCAAACGTGTTTGCCTTTAAGCGAACTCAGGGGGAGGAAGTTGTGACCGTGTTTGTTCATAAGGGGTCCGGCTATGCCTCTTGTCACTTACCCGGCGGGGATATGAAAATCGCCTTCCACGCAGAGCTTCAAGGTCCGACGGTGAGCCTCGGTCCGGATGGTTACGCAGTTTTTCGGAGCGGCAATTAGGACTTGAGGCTTTGGACTGCGGTTATGTAGAGATGGAGCAGGTTGATTTCCGTCGCGAAGCTCTGGACTGCGAAAGCTTGCTTTCGCCTTAACCAGGAAGCTTGCTTCCGGAAGAATCACAAGCCACGGCAGTAAGCTGCCTGATTTTGAGCAGGAGCAAGCTCCCGCACTCCACAGCTTCGCATACGCCTATCCTCCATCCCCTATCTCCTTCCCCTATCCGCCGAGAAGCAAATCCGCAATCGCCTCTCTCAGTCCCCCAAATTTAAACTCAAACCCCTTACCCACCACCGCTTTCGGCAAAACCCGTTCGCTGTCCAGCAACAAGGAAGCCTCCGGTCCGCCGAGCATCGTTACAAGCTTCAATACGAACGCCGGTATCGGCGGAGCCCAGGGGCGACGCAAAACGGCGCGCATCATGGCCATCAGTTCCTCATTGGTGGCCGGTTGGGGCGCGGTCCCGTTAACCGGCCCCTCAACTTCGTTCTCAAATGCCCAGCGAAACATTGCGGCCAGGTCATTAACATGTATCCAACTCATGTATTGCCTTCCATTGCCAATCGAGCCACCGACAAAATAAGTCGTAGCCTTACGCAAAGGCTCAAAAGCGGAACTCCCTTTCCCAAGAACAACTCCGGTGCGTAACCTCACTTTGCGCGTGCCGGGCGTTACCGCGCGAACCTGCTCTTCCTCCCAGGCCACGCAAACGTCCACCAAGAATTGGCCTTTTGCTCCAGGTTCCGAACTCTCTGTCAACTCCTCGGAACCGCGATCGCCGTAGTAGCCGATGGCGCTAGAGTTGATCCACACCGTAGGGGGCTTTGCGCTAGCCTGGATGGCCTCGCCGATCACCCGTGTGGAGAAAATCCTAGACTCCAGAATCGAGAGCTTGTTAGCGTCGCTCCAGTGTTTGGCGACGCTTTCACCGCTTAGGTTGATCACGGCCGCCGCGCCGTCCAATTCTTTTTGCCAAGGGCCGAGGGTCTTCCCGTCCCACGTTACGGAGTTAGCATCGGAATGCCGTGACAGGATGACGACATCGTATTCCTCCGCGAACTGCCGAGCCAACTCTTTGCCGATATATCCCGCGCCTCCTGCTAAAACGATTTTTCCTTTTTTCAAAATTCTTTACCCGCTGAAACCTTAGGTTCATCCGAGGCCGCATCAAATCATAATCTTAAAGCTTTCCTCTCTATACGCCCTTGTCGCGCTGCCGTGCGCGACCCAAGCTTGTGGCCGCGCGGAAGAGCGATTCGGCGCAATCCGCTATCCCCCAGCCTCCATAGGCGTTAAAATAAGCCACCTTGGCATTCCCGCAGCTACAGATCTCTCCCGGATGGAGAGGTCGGTGAGTCCGCGAACCGGGAGAGGCGTGAGCGACAAACCTTTGAAAGTAGCCCTCTAAACCTTTTTTTAACGCCTGTCCCCTATGACCCCATCCGACATTCGCCATTCGACATTCGACATTCGACATTCGACATTCGACAATCCCTAGATTCCCAACGCGTCCAACATCACTTTAGAATGGCTAGCCGAAATTAACGTGCTGAACTCGTAGAAGAGCTCTAGTTCTAGCTCGCCTGCGCCAGAACCAGGCGTAACGGTTCGGACCTGGTTTGGCCCAGCGCTGAGTTGGAAGCACTGCATACCCTCGGCTTGCTGCATTCCTGCATGTGGCCCCGAAAGAAGCTTCGCTTCAATGGAACTATCGCCGCCTAGCCACTTCGCGGATCTGACCCAAACATGCCCCGGCACACCATGCAGTTGCAGAAGCAATTGCAGATTAGGCGTGCTGGGCACCGGCAATCGAACCCTTTGCCAATCCCGATTCGGAAATAGCTCTACGGTAGTCTTCTGGCCCTCCCAAAACACGGTAATTGCAGCCGTGGGCAATGGAGCCTGGAAGAGCCGTCCCAAGGTATCAAGCTCGCGGCGCAAACGGTGAACGGTCTCGTCGTGTTTACCTTCAGCAAAGCCTTCCGGGTCTTTGGCAATAGTCATTGTCTCTTTTATCATCCCGGTAAGGGGGCCAAGCTCGGGCAAGCTTTGATCCGTGTGGTGTCGAAGCCCAGGTTTTACCGGAGATTCCGCCAGGATGACTGTGCCCGGTATCGCCTTATGAAGACGCCCAACAATGGCAGCCGAGTCAATCATCAACTCGTCAAAGGGCACCAAAATTCGTTGCAATCCTCGGCTATCGTCCATCGCTGAAAGCGTATGTCTTAGCCAGTTAACGGGCGCTGTCTCAATTGAAGCCTTGCTTCTTTCCGACTGCGACTTGGCCACTTCAACTGGATTGCGCACGCAAATAACGATTGTGGGAGTTGCGCCCAACTCCTTCAAGGCTTGAATTGTAAACGGCAGAAGCCAACTGTTGTCGGGATCTTTCCATCCATACAGTTCGTGCCCATCGAACGCTCGAACAATTTCCTTCTTGAGCGACTCCAGCAGGAATCTTGTATGGGGAATGGCCAACCAGTTCTGAGGAAGCGCGTCGATGCCGAGGTTTGACAGAGAAAGCGAGAGCTCGAACTTCCGATTCACCCAAGAGATTCGCTTGTGCTCCCAGTAGCCCCCCTCGTTAAAGCTATCGGCTGCGTAAACATCGGATGGGTTTCCGAAAAAAACTCCCATCGATTGAAGAAGCACAGTGGTGAGTGAAGTTCCGCTCCGGTTAGCGCCAACCACAACAACGGGTGAAGTTCCAACTGCCATCTCGATAATACTAACTCACCTTTCCTGGAAAAATACAGCTACGGTTCTTTTCCCGCCCTAAATTGCAACTGGGGCGTGCGCCAGCGGAAAGCGCGCACGCCTCAGCAAATGCTTCAATCAGGATTGGCAACCGCCCTATTAGCCCCGCCAGATGGGCCATAGGGTAGCTAAAAGAGCCATTCAGAAATAATCAGAATGGCTCCAATTTCAGTTCGCCGGATCATCGGAAAGGCAACCTTGTAAGAGCTTGGTCAGCTCTTTTTGGGAGTTAGCCTCCGTTCCCTGGCGTGCCGTACGGGTGTAGCTGTATCGACTTCCAACCAGGATACACCTGATCTTTCCAAGCGTCTTTTTGCGCTGGAGTCGCGCCTGTGATCTGATCAATCTGGGCGATTTTCTGCTCTCCGCTCAGAGGTGAGCCCTGAACGAACTTAAACTGTTGATCGGGTGATTGCTTACGCAACGCCGCAATCGCTGCCTCCGAAGGAGGAGCACCTGCTCCGCAGCCCGCCACCGCCAAAGCGCAAGCTGCGAGTGTTAAAGTTATTCCTATCTTCATGTTGATGGTCTGTCCCCTTGCCCAAGGGCCGGGAGGAAGAGCAGATGCCCCTCCTCCAGCCAACGTGGTCCTTACTGAACCTTAGGATCAGCCCAGGAGAAGCCCCAAGCCTTTACGTCATTTCTGAGCGGCGCAGTGTCATTAGTGTTCTCTTCCTGTGTCGTTGGACTGATCTCGAGTCCATCTGGCGAAAGAGCTTGCACTTTGTAGTACTTGGCGTGGCCATCGAAGAACGATACGTTCGATCCAGATGTGTAGTAGCCAAGGAAGTTGCCTCCCCAATAGTTGGGTGCTCCACTTGTTCCAGCAGGATTGGCATTGTTCCAGCACATATCCCCCTGAGTTTCGCCATCCAGCCCACTCGTGTTATCCGTGAAGCCTACGTTCGTGACACAGCCTCCAGGCCACATCGTACCGATGCGGGGCATGTCCATCCACATTACGACTTTCGCAACGCTCGTGATTTTCGCGTCGTTTTGGCTAATACCCATATCGACGTTCGTGCCATCGCTGTACCCTTGAACGTCATAACACGTCTGGGAAGCTGTCGCCTCGCCAGTGGTCAATGAATCGTTCCACTCGAAATCAAGAGCGGGATAGACGTCGTTGAAGTACTGGTTCGGGCCAACAGTTGAGTGAGGAAGGCCTATACAGGGACTGTCAGGCGCCTCCGAATAGTTGGTTGTCGTCAGGCTACCTGTGTTGACCATCTCCTTTTGGTTTACGGCGCCATTGGGGAATGGCGAAGCAGGATTCTTGAAGATGTCCTTATTCTTTACGTAGGGCATGATATGCGCAGCAGTCTCGTACCAGTTCGGCCACTTGGCGTCTGGCGTGAGGTCATCGTAGTCGTTGGCATACATAAAGACCGAAAGCGCAATTTGCTTGTGGTTAGACAGGTCCGATGTTTTCTTGGCAGCAAGCTTAGCCTGTGCAAACACAGGAAATAGAATTGCGGCAAGGATTGCGATGATTGCGATTACGACTAATAGTTCGATTAGCGTAAAGGCCTTATTTTTATGGTTCATTGAGTGCTCCTCATTGATTTCTCAAGGCATTGAGTCGAACTGGCAACGTATTGCCAGCCAGATGATATAAAAGGCGTTATCCTTGTTTGCTTGTTAAAGGCAAGCAGGGAATGCACGCACGCTGAGACTTTCGGCAAAGAAACAAGATCTCTGTTGCTGTACTGTCGACTAATCCATAATTGCTGGGGTGATGCCGGCCAAAGAGCCGCCGCTGCCGAAACTGTATTAAAGGCTGAGGGTTGTTTCATACACTTCCTCCGGCCGTTCGATTGGAAGACCCGCGAACAATGAGCTGAGTTGGGACAATCACTCGGTCAGCTCCCGTAGAGGGCTTGTCTTCAATATTTCTTAAAAGGCTGCTGCAAGCGACCCTCACGATTTCAGGGATGTTCAGGCTAACTGATGTCAACCCGCCTTCGATCAGGTTGCACAGCGAGCTATTGTTAAAACTTACGATTCCTAACTCTTGTGGAATACGAACTTTGACTGATCTGGCCGCTAAAACGAGACCCATTGCCATAAAATCATCAAGAACTACTAAGGCATCGGGCCTTCGGTCGCTGGACAAAATATAGAGCGCCGCTTCTTTGGCCGCTTCCAGACCAAACTCGCTGTGCCAAATCATTTCGACCGATTGGCGGCCGCTGATGGCCGTTTGGTAACCGATGATTCGGTCTTCGCTTACCGTTAAACCCCTGGGACCGGCGAGAATGCCCACGCGCTTGTATCCGCTTGAAACCAAGTGCCTGGTCGCGATTTCGCCAGCTAAGATGTTGTCGTTGTCGACACTGAAGATCCCCGTCTCGTCTCCGTTATCGCTAAGCGGGTTCCCAATAAGAACAAATGGGAAGCGATCTTCCTGAAGCTGCACGATTCTTTGGTCTCTTGCTTCGGACTCAACGAGGATCAACCCATCCACACGGCGAGTTCTGAGCATCTCATCGTACAAATCTTGTTGGGCCGAAGCATTGACCATTTCCACGCACAGGTGGTACGCCTTTCCGCTGAGGAAGTCCATGATTTCAGATGCGAGATTGGCGAAAAAAGGATCGTCGTGAAGCCCCCCGGAGGGTCGCTTGAAAACGAGGCCGATAAGTCCGCTGCGTTGATTCCTGAGAGATCGGGCTCTCACATCCGGCCGATATTTGCTGACGGAGATCGCCTCTTTAACTCTTTCGCTTACGAGGGCGTCGACGCGGTCATCGCCGGCTATAACCCGGGAGACGGTGGCCTGTGAAACATTTGAAAGACGTGCTATGTCCCTCTGTGTCACCCTTAGTTGCTTCTTCGCAGTGGGCATATCTGTCTTCGATATCGTTTTCCCAGAATACGTATTCATCATTCAAAACGCAATGCGTGAATACGTATTCAGGATGTAAACGAATATTATCACAGTTTCCTTTTAAATGCCAAGAACTTTTTACGAATTTGTTAGACTGCCAAATGAAAAGCGCATTTTTTGCCCGCTCCAAATTCTGTTGGGCAAAAGCTAGCTTGATTTTTTGTTCCGGGAGGTCCGGTCTTTGCAGAATGTGGTCCAGTTGAGTCAGAATCACTTGGTCCAATGTTCTTCAACAAGTTTCCGCACCCGTCCAACTTTGTTTATGCCAATGGTTTCAATCCGGCGGCAAACAGTTTCAAGGCTGGTAAGCGGGACTTCCAAACAAAGCTGTCTTCGTTCGAAACCGGCGTTCACCATGTCCGAGTGAGCCACTCCGATTGGGGCGAAAATAGGGCTATCCATCCGCTCACGCCGCCCCCGCCCTGCGACTGTTCACCGGTAAAGGCGGGGGAAAACTTTGAGCTTTCCTTCCGCCACGGTGGTGAAGAGATCCTCAAAACCGCAGGGGCAAGCAGTTTCGGTGTCTGCGGAACCGCTTGGATGTTCAGATTCGAGGTTCAACCTGGGACGCGTTTTTACGGGATGGGCGAAAAGAATTTTGGGCGCCTTGAACTCTCAGGAATCAGGACAAAGTTTTGGAACACGGACGTCTGGGGCGATTTTCACTATTCCCAGTTCAAAGACCACACCTGCGATCCACCCTATCTCTCCATTCCCTATGTGATTCTGAAGCAGGGCGAAACATTCGTGGGCATCCTGTTGGACACCCCTGCCACAACTTTCATCGAAACTCCAGGGCTCGATACGGAGCGTGTCTTCGAAGCCTGGCAGACTACGACGCCGGAGTTGGTCGTCGGCGCCGAATGCGGAGAAGCAAATTTATGGGTCATTGTCGGTCCGACTCTAAAGGAACTTACTCGCAAGCTGCAGCACTTGGTGGGCCACACTCCCCTTCCGCCGATTTGGGCTCTTGGCTATCATCAGTCCAGATGGGGATATGCGGGCCAAGAAGATCTTCTCAAACTCGACGAGGAGTTCCGGAAACATGAGATCCCTTGCGACTCCCTCTGGCTGGATATCGACTACATGGAAGGCTTTAGAGTCTTCACCGTCGATGAAAAGCATTTCCCCGAGGGGCTAAAGGCGACTTCTGACCTTCTAGCCAAAAACAACCGCAAACTGGTCGCTATCCTCGATCCGGGGGTCAAGCGCGAAAAGGGTTTCGAGGTTTACGATGATCTTAAAGCTAAGAACCTTCACTGCGTAAATCCGGAAGGCGAGGAATACGTGGGCATGGTGTGGCCTGGCGAAACTATTTTTCCCGATTTGACCCTGGAGCCGGCCCGCAAATGGTGGGCTGGGTATGTAAAGAAAATGGCTCAAGATGGCCTTTCCGCGGTATGGATCGACATGAATGACCCCTCCACCGGCCCTGTCGATCCCAAAGGCATGCTCTTCCGGCATGGAAGGGACCGCCATGAGGAACACCGAAACCAATATGCGCTGGGTATGCAAATTGCCAGTAGGGATGGATTTCTGAAAGCCGACTCCAACAGCCGACCATTCATTCTCAGCAGATCAGGTTCTACTGGAAGTGCGAAATACTCCGCGATATGGACAGGCGATAACCTTTCCAATTACTTCTACTTGAAGATTTGTATTCCAACCACACTGAATCTATCCTTAAGTGGAGTCTGTTTTAACGGACCGGACGTTGGAGGCTTTGGCGACACTGCCACCGAGACCTTGATGCTAGATTGGATAAAGGCCTGCTTCCTATTCCCCTTCATGAGGAACCACAGTTCCAAGGAGACGGGAGATCAGGAGCCATGGCAATATAGCGAAGAAGGCGTTAAGATTATCAGCAAGTTCGTGCGCCTTCGGTACAAGTTTCTGCCTTACATCTATAACTTATTTATAGAGCACGAGAAGACGGGCGATCCTATTTTACGACCGCTCATGTATGAAATCGATTCGGCAATGCAGGTGCCGTTGGAAGATGTTGCGGATCAGTTCTTCGTCGGTCCTTCTATTCTACAGGCACCCATTATCGATGCCGAACACCGAACCCGGGAGGTTATTCTGCCAGGGGAAACGGCCTGGTTCTCGGCTTCCCGTGGCCGCTGGATAGAAGCCGGCACGAGCGACGTCGCCCCAGCCGACTCGGAAACTCCTCTCTTCTTTAAAGCAGGCGCAATCGTTCCCCTTCGGCCGGGAACGCCAACAGATGTTCTGGTTGACCTCCGCAACATCGATTTGCTGATCTGCGCTCATAAGGGCAGTAGAGGGTCTAGTTTCTATCACTACGTGGCCGATGATGGCCGGTCCTTCGACTACAAGAACGGAGTCCGAAGCGAGATTTCAGTTAAGGTTGAATGGGATGGCGACGAAGTAAAAGTTAACGTCGAGGAAGTTGCCACTGGCTTTGGCTCGATTCGGGCACGGCTGATTTTTGTGGATGGCTTTGAGCGGGTACTTGTAAAAGGCGCACGAGTAGAGACAAAGGTGGAAGAGTTGGAGCTAACGGGCGCACCATTTGCCGTTTATGTAACGATGTGAGATTCCGGAAAGCCCTTCCCCTTCTCCAAATACTTCGCATATTTGCTTGGAACCCCTTGGATACAAGACAGTTTTGTGTTAGTATCCTTATGTTGAAGAATACGTATTCTTGGCTGCATGACGGTCTTCTTCAATCATATTAGAGGTTTCAATGATGAACTTTCATTGGCGCAAAGTTCTTGCGCATTTCGACCCTGCGGCTCGGAGTTGCTCTTGCGGTTCATAGCTGCCTGCTCATTACTTTGCCTCATTGGCTGCGCTACGGTTAGGGCTCGTTCCCAAAACACCTTCAGCCACACCTTTGTCTATCACGCAGATCGAGACCTGACGTCGGTAACCCTGGCCGGGACATTTAACGGCTGGGACAAGGCTGCCACCCCCATGTCTAAAGAGGGCCGAACATGGACGAAAACTCTTGAACTTCCCCTCGGAAAAATACAGTACAAGTTCGTTTTGAACGACAGCGACTGGATGGTTGATCCTGAGAACAAACTCACGTTCAATGACGGAAACGGCAACGTAAATTCGCTCCTCATAAACCTACCGGACGACTACAAGATTCCCGCTGCCCTTGGCGATGGAAACATCGCCGTCAGCGCCCTCTATCACGATGGCACCGCATCTTACTTAAACTATGATCGCGGCCAGATGCAGTTCAGCCTTCGTGTAAGACCCGGCGACATCCAAGATGTTGAGGTCGAAGTGAACGGAAAGGATTACCGACTTAGCCGGGTTTCCAGCGACGACCTCTACGAAAAGGACGAAGTTGGCGTGCCCTGGGATCGCAGAACTAATCTAACCTACGATTTCAAACTGAAGGATGGAAAGACGACCGAATGGTTTGGTCCCAAAGGAGTGACTAGCTCGTCCGAAGGCAACCAGTATCATGTGGACGCAAAGACGTTTCAACCTTTCATCGTGCCCGATTGGCCCGAGCACAGCGTCTTTTATCAGATATTTCCCGATCGCTTTGCAATAGGAAATGATCCCAATAGCCCCGCGGACGCAGAATCCTTTAAGCCGACCTTCTCCAGCTTTTTTGGCGGAAACATCCCTGGCGTCGAGCAGCACCTGGGTTACCTCAAAGACCTTGGCATCCGCGCCGTTTTCTTCAATCCAATCTTCGCTTCACACGCCAACCACCGATACGAAACCGACGATTACTTTACAGTAGACCCTCGATTTGGAACCAACGAGCAGTTCATCGATCTCGTGAATAAAATGCACGCGGACAACATCAAAGTCGTGCTCGATGGGGTCTTCAACCATACTTCCACCCACTTCTTTGCTTTTAAAGATATAGAAGCCAACGGCCCTCAATCCAAATACAAGGATTGGTATTTCATTAAGAGCTACCCCGTAACGGTAAAGGATCCACCGCCATACGTCGGTTGGTTTGGATATTCCAGCCTCCCGAAGCTCCACATCGATAATCCTGACACCGAGAAATACATGCTCAGCGTGCCCCAGTATTGGGACGAGAAAGCACACATAGATGGCTGGCGGCTGGACGCGGCAAACGAGGTTGTCGACTCCTACTGGCGCAAGTTCCGAAAAGTCGTAAAAGAGGATTCGGATCAGCGTTGGATCACGGGCGAAATATGGTCCGATGCCAGCCACTGGCTCGGCGGGGATATGTACGATTCCGTCATGGGTTATCAATTTCGAAGCATAGCCTTGGATTATTTCGCCAACAAGGCGACTGGCTCCAAGGCTTGCCTGGACAACTTGATGAACCTCTATGAAAGCTACCCGCCTCAGGTCTCTCGCAACCTGATGAACCTGCTAGGCAGCCACGACACAGAGAGGTTTCTGACGCTGTGCCACGGCGATCAAAAAATGGCCGATCTTGCCGCAGCCATGCAGCTCACATGGCCCGGCGCGCCTTCCATCTACTACGGCGACGAACTGGGAATGGAGGGTGGCAAAGATCCCGACGACCGACGTCCAATGCGCTGGGATTTGGCTAACAATACTAACCCGGTGCTCAGCTATTACAAGCTTTTGGTTCACGCGCGAGACGCCTCTAAAGCTCTGGAAACGGGAGATCCCATACCGCTATGGGCGAGCGACTCCAGCCAAACTTTGGCTTATGGCAGAGTAGATGGCAAGGATAAGGCCATTATCGCCATCAATCGGTCGGGAGATTCATGCGCTATTAGACTGAACCTGGAGAAAATGGGCCTAGCGAATGGCACCGCACTGGAAGATGTATTGACCGGGCAACGGTATGATGTATCGGAGGGGTATGTAACTCTATCGGTTCAGCCGGAGAGTGCCCTCGTCCTGCTTCCGGTAAAAGAAGCGGAATCGGTTCGGATGGCAGCAAGATAATGGCGTCTTTTATCTCCCAAGCGCAATCGCGAATCTTGCGCCTTCTTGGGTTGTGCCTTCTCGCTTCTATCCTCATCCAAGCCGCGGCTGCCCAAGTTCCCCACGAAAGAAAGGATTTCATCATTTGGGGCATTGCCCAAAACAACGACTCTAAAGGAACCGAAGCCGTTGTTCATGCTTTCCAGGCCGCCCATCCGGAATACAACGTACGTTTGCTAAGCATGGGCGCGGGCGGAATGGACCCACAAAAGCTCATGACGAGCATCGTGGGAAACGTTGCCCCCGATCTGGTTTTTCAGGATCGATTTACCATCGGAGACTGGGCCAGCCGAGGCGCATTCATGCCCCTCGATGACTACATCAAGCGGGACGCCGCTGACCCAAACTGCCCCAAAGCCTCCGACTACTATCCTCCCGTTTGGCAAGAAGCCACCTACGGCGGCCATGTATACGGCATTCCCTACGGCGCCGATGACCGCATCCTCTACTACAACAAAGCGATCTTTCGCGAAGATGCCGATAAACTCCGAGCGGCCGGCCTCGATCCCACTCGGCCTCCTCGAACGTGGACCGAATTGCTGGCCTATGGCAAAGTCCTAACTGAATATAACCCAGACGGCACTATAAAACGCGCCGGCTATTTGCCCAACTACGGCAACACTTGGCTGTACCTTTATTCCTTTCAAATGAACGGCAACTTTATGAGTGCCGATGGAAGAACTTGCACCTTTGATACACCGGAAAACGAAACCGCGCTCGCCTACATGGTCCAAGGCTACGATCAGGTTGGCGGCTACGAGAAGGCTAAGGGCTTCGAGACCGGCTTCCT
Organism: Fimbriimonadaceae bacterium; assembly: GCA_036502005.1. GTDB lineage: Bacteria > Armatimonadota > Fimbriimonadia > Fimbriimonadales > Fimbriimonadaceae > DASXZH01. Next base: position 13,819 of record DASXZH010000032.1, on the reverse strand, counting down.
TCAAAACGAAAACGATCCCTTTCTCGTTGGCAAAATCGCCATGAAAACGGATGGCGACTGGATCCTGCAAGACATCATCAAATACGCGCCCAGCTTGGATATAGGCAACGCGCCAGCCCCTGTTCCGGACGATCGTTACAACCACGTCGGCGCGTTCAAGAACGAGAAAGACACCTATACCACTTGGGTTGGTGGTTTCTGTTATTCGATTCCGAAGGGATCTCGAAACCCAGAAGCAGCTTGGCAGTTCATGAAGTTTGCCTTGAACCCAGAAGGGCGCATGATCGAGCACCGGGCCAACCGAGAATGGGAAAAGCACCGCGACCGCTCTTACATCCCAAGAATGTCGGCCAATATTCCCGCAAACGCCCTCATCTACAAGGAATTTCAGCCCGCCGATCCCAAGTTCGCCGCCGCTTTGAAACTGCATATCGACATGCTCGCACATTCGAGCGTACGGCCCCCAACCTTCGTCGCTCAAGAGCTTTGGGACGAGCAGGTGAAGGCCACCGAGGCAGCTTGCCTACATAAAGGGAGCCCTAAGCAAGTTTTGCTTGCCTCGCAAGCTCGAGTCCAACGCGACTTGGATGCCTTTTACGGCGAAGGCAAATACCCTATCATTAACCTTTGGATTCCATTCTGGGTCTTTACCGGCGCCTTCGTTTTACTCATCCTTTGGGTGATGTTTGCTTTCCGGAAGAAGAAGCTCGGCAAGCTATCAAAGGGTGAAGCCCGATGGGCTTACCTGTTCATTTCACCTTGGGTCATCGGCTTCATAGCCTTCACCCTAGGCCCAATGCTTGCTTCCCTATTCTTCAGTTTCACCCAATACAACGTTCTTAACCCCGCCCGTTTTGTTGGCATTAAGAACTACACCGAAATGTTCACAACGGACTGGGGCGACACTTGGAAGGCCTTCTCGAACGTGATCTATTTGGCCGGCGTCGGCGTCCCACTTATGGTCTTCACTGGGCTTGCCGTGGCGCTGTTGCTAAACGGAGCCGTAAAAGGAATTCGGTTCTACCGAACCATGTTTTACATGCCGGCGATCGTTCCCACCGTTGCCAGCGCTGTACTGTGGATCTGGCTTCTTTACAGCGATCCTCATCGTGGCCTTATAAACGGAATCTGGGACGCGACAGTAACGAAATGGCTAGGTTTAGCACCACCAGGTTGGCTAAATGCCGAAGCCTGGTCAAAACCCTCCCTCGTTATCATGGGGGCTTGGGGGGCTGGCAGCGGCATGATCCTCTGGCTTGCCGGCCTTAAAGGAATTCCAACCAGCCTATACGAGGCTTCATCGCTCGATGGCGCAACCCCACGTCAGCAGTTCTGGGCCGTCACCATGCCTCAGCTCAGTCCGATCCTCTTTTTCAACGTGGTTATGGGTTTCATCGGAGCCATGCAAGAGTTCGACCGGATCTACATCATGAAGCCGACCGATAGCGCGGTAGGCCCTGGCGAATCACTTCTGACTCCTGTTTATAAGCTTTTCCATGATGGCTTTGCCTACTTTAAGATGGGCAGCGCGAGCGCCATGGCTTGGGCGATTTTCATCTTCATTCTCCTCCTAACCCTGGCCCAGTTTGCCCTTGCCAAGAACTGGGTTCACTACGAGGTGGAGAATTGACCGCATCAATCCTTTATCTGATCGGCACCATAGCGACATGGGTCGCGTGGTGCAGCTTTGGCGTGGCCGTTTTCCGGGGGGTGGAAGCGCTCCTAAAGCCTAAGGGTATCGCCCGATCTCGTTCCACGGCGGCGTTTGTAAAAGCCGCCGCAACAGCCGCCATTGGATTCCTTGTTGTCCTTGTTTTCCCGATGAAATCGGGACTGGAGATGACGGGATTTCGGCTCCCAATCGTCTGGCCCGTCCTTCCCTTTTCCGGCTGGGGAATCTTTATCTCGGTTTGTTTTGCCCTCTACCGCGGATACCAGCTTCTTATCGACCGTCCGGTTAGCTCGGATGATCAAACCCAATCCCAGCAGAGCCAGATTCGCGCGTGGATGCGGCAGGCGATCGCTGCCCTAATCTGTGCTTTCATCTTCTTCCTGTTTTATAGAAGCAATAAGGAAACGATTGAGATCGTAAAGGGATCGATTCCCTTCTCTCTAACTTCCGCCCTTGCCATAGTGCTCTTTGCCGTCGTCGCCCTGATTCTCATGGCGATTGCCGCCACATCCGTGACTTCGCGCGGAGTCGCTAAAAAGGTCGTTCTACATGTGATGCTGCTGGTTGGATCCTTCGTGTTTGGACTTCCCTTCTTTTGGCTCGTTATCACCAGCTTTAAAGAAGACATCGACATGTCCAGCGCGAATGGCCTCGTTTGGATCCCAAAAGTCTCCGAAGAGGTGCCCTACCGCGACCCCACCAATCCTTATTACCAAACCACCATGCGGTTAGCTTTGCAGGGCAACAACTATCGTGACCAGAGCGTTCAAGCAGACCTCATCCAAAAGGAATCTAACGGAAAGTATCTGCTAAATGTGGCGCGCCCCATGACCCTTGAAGGCACCACTTTCGAAGCCGAACCAAGCACCCTCACGGAAATCGATCGCATGATCCCTGTCGTCTCCGGAACCTATAAAGACACGGCCTACGTGGGCAAGGTCATTAAGGAGATGAACGACGGGCATAAAGAGATCTATATCACCAGCCCCGCTTCATTGGCTGGCCAGACCTACATGGCGAATCCCTCCGACGTAACTCCGGTGCGCCACGTTGGACTGAAATTATCGAACTATCCGGACGCCCTTGAATACCTTCCTAAAGAGGCCAACATGGGCCTTACCTACCTTAAGAACACGCTCATATTGGTCTTCTTTAGCGTCGTTGGCACCATCTTGAGTTCGTCTTTAGTTGCCTATGCCTTTTCGCGCCTAAAATTCCCCGGGAAGGGCGCCTTATTCACGGTGCTGCTAAGCACCATGATGCTCCCGGCCGCGGTCACCCTGCTCCCAACTTTCTTGATCTTCAAGAATCTGGGGTGGATCGATACGCTCTACCCCCTCTGGGTGCCGGCCTTCTTTGCGAGTGCCTTCAACGTGTTCTTGCTGCGCCAGTTCTTCATGACAATTCCTAATGAGCTGGAGGATGCGTCCAAGATTGATGGCTGCAGCTATATCAAAACCTTCTGGACTATCATGCTGCCGCAAGTGAAACCGGCCCTCGCCGTAATCGCGATCTGGACCTTTATGGCGGTTTGGAATAACTTCATGGGCCCGCTTGTTTACATCAACTCACCGGAAAACATGCCCATCGCCTACGCCGTCCAGCTTTTCAAAACTGATCGAGGCGGAGAGCCCGGACTCATGATGGCCTTCGCAACAATGTCCATGATTCCCGTTCTCGTGCTTTTCTTTGCCGCTCAGAAATACTTCATCGAGGGCGTCACCCTCAGCGGGCTGGGTGGTCGTTAGTGGCTAATGTTACATTCCGTAATGTCTCCAAGGTCTTTGGCAAAGATGTCAAAGCGGTTGACGACCTTAGCCTGGTCATAAAAGACCAGGAGTTTATGGTCTTCGTCGGCCCCTCAGGATGCGGCAAAACCACCGCTTTACGCATGGTGGCCGGCTTAGAAGACCCAACCGCTGGGCAGATACTAATCGGGGACACCGTCGTAAACGATGTCCCACCGAAAGACCGTGACATCGCCATGGTCTTCCAAAACTACGCGCTTTATCCACACATGAATGTGTACGATAACGTTGCGTTCGGCCTAAAACTGCGGGAGCTGCAGGGCTTTTTCTGGCAGATCACCCGCTTTTCCCAAGCCCGCCAAATAAGGCTCGATATCGACAAGCGCGTTAAGGATGCAGCCAAGATGCTGGACATTGTCCATCTCTTAGATCGACGGCCAAAAGAGCTTTCCGGCGGCCAGCGCCAACGCGTCGCCCTTGCGAGAGCCATCGTCCGAAAGCCCAAGGTCTTTCTTATGGATGAGCCGCTTTCAAACCTGGACGCCAAGCTTCGTGTCAAAACGAGAGCGGAGCTCATCCGCCTGCATCGTCAGCTCGCCATCACCACCATCTATGTCACCCATGATCAGGTGGAAGCGATGACCATGGGGCAGCGGATCACCGTGATGAAAGACGGCGTGATCCAGCAGTGCGATGAACCGGAAACGGTTTATGCCAGGCCTACAAACCAGTTTGTCGCCGGCTTCATCGGCTCCCCACCCATGAACTTTCTGGACGCCACCATCGCCAACAACACTGTTGCGGCATGCGGAATTACGATTCCATTGCCGACCTCGCACCCCGCCACGGCTTTGACTGGACGAAAAGTAGTGCTTGGCATCCGCCCCGAAATTATCATGGACCCGGCAACCGTTACTGGCAAGGAAACAACTGGCGGTAATCGGTTCAGAGCCCATGTTGATGTTCTAGAGCCACTTGGCCCATCTTATGTGGCTAACCTAACCTGCGACGGCCAAGTGTTACTCGCAGTGCTGGATAACTCGACCAAGATTTTGGAGAACTCTGACGTCGAACTCCTCATCCGCGAGGAAGGCATTCACATCTTCGACGCGGATACTGGCGAAGCAATCAGAGAACCCGCAGAAGCTGGCAACTTGACCTCCGTTTAGAGAGAAGCTGCCCAGAATTTCACGAGTGATCTCGGGATGCATCGGCCCCGAGACAAAGCCTATCAACGTCGCGCTCTTCGCACCTTTGCGCCTTCGCGCGATTAAATCCTGGCTTTCGTGGCCATTCAAACACCGAGGAATCCAGTTATGAATCGTCAATCGTGTTCTTTGCGCCTTCGCGTCTTTGCGTGATTAAATCCGACCGTACCGTTTACCGTTTACCGTTTACCGTTCACCGTTTACTTCCCCACAGCGTCCACCAAATCATATCCCGCGTCAACCCAAGCCTTGTACCCGCCCTTGATCACAAGAACCTGATACCCCTTGCTTTGTAAGAAGAGCGCCACACGGGCGCTCGTGGCTTCATCCGGTCAGGCACAGTAGACAGCGATTTCCTTTGTAGGGGGAAGCTCTGCGTACCTCCTTTCAACCTCATCCGGCGGAATTACCAACGCGCCAGGAAGTTTCCTAGGATCATCCGCAATATTCTTCGGCTGGCGAACATCCAACAACAATGGCGGCGTCCGAGAGTTCAATTTCCGATGCAGGGTCTGAACCGTGATCTGAGGCGGGGCCTGATCCACCGAAAACGGCTTAACATAACCACCCTCCCCTAGGGAAGGCACGTAGCACTCATAGCAAGAAGGCAGCAACGCCTCAAAGTCATCAAACAACACCGAGTTTTCGATTCGCCGCGCCTCTTTGACCAGGGGATCGATCTTTTGCCAAACGGCAATCGCAAATCCCCCCACGGTCGAAAGGATCTCCATCTCGTTAATCAGTTTCAAACGAACTAGAGTGCCAATGCGGTCATAAAAGGCGCCCACCCTCTGAAAAGCCATCTCCCCGTAGTCGCCACGATGATTCGCAACAAACGCGTGCCAGTCAGGCTCGCTCATTTTATAAATGAGCCAACTTTGCGCCTTCATAAATTCCGGATCCATCCAGATTCTGAAAAGCTCGCTGGTGACCGATAGATAGCGATCCTTCTCAATCGCCTTCAATTCCGCCCTGATGTAGAGAGCAGTGATGATGTACGCGACCATTGAGACGACCGTCGCAATCGCCGTAATAATGGTCCAAATAGTCATGCGTTAGCTATTTTGGCACGTCAACCGAAGAGTTAGTGGCGCACGGCGGCCAGGTCGTTTATCAGTTCCTGAAACATCACGGTCGTTCCCTCAACTCCGATTAACTTCCCGTCCGAACCATGGAACTGCACGTTTATTCGCTCTCCGTTGCGATGGATCGCCAACATGCCACCCTCGCACATCATCGCCGTCCGACGCCCTTCCATCACGGAACTGAAACAACTGAAAGGTTGAGTAGCGACAGTTTCCTTTATTGGATTGCCATTCTCAACGAGCTTGACTTCAAACCAGGGCTCAGTGCCACCAAAAGTCCGGCCATTTGGGCTAACCCTAACACGCAACTCCCAACGGGAGTTTGAATTTGCACCCAATGTTAACGGCAATTCGAAGGTCTTCATGCCCGCCCTTGCGCTATGTTATACCGCCTTCGGCAATTCATAGCACGATATCAACGTAATCTGCCCGGGAAGCATCACTTCTTAATATTAAGCTAGAATTCTAACTAATGCTTCGATCATTTAAGCCGGGCTTCCGATTAGGGTTAGTTCTGCTCGTTGTCGGACTCTACGGTTGCCAGGCGCCGTCAATCCCAGATCCCAACGACCCCGCAATCCAAGGGCCAAAACAGACAAAGGTTTTGGAGAATAATTTGGAATGGGCATCCGATGCTGCAAATGACAGAGTGATAAAAGGGCAAATCACCCAAGAAGACGCAAAAAAACTTGTTTCAAATTACGCGGCCAAACTAACAAAAGACATAAATGTTAAAACCATCCCGAAGGATCAAGCCTATCTATATGGAAACATATTTCTGACCGCCGGCGAATGGGATAAAGCGAAGGACATTCTTGAAATAGCCGTTAAAAATGCGCGCAACGAAGATCGAAGAGTCAACGATAGTCTGCGCCTTGCCGAGGCCTGCGCCCAGCTAGGTCAAGTTCCCAAGGCCATAGAACTCGCGCGTTCTACCTTTAACACGGGGATCACGGAGAAGGCCCCTATTCTCCCGGCTGTTCTTTACAAAATCGTTCCTGCTGCCCAAGGGAAAGGCGACGACGTCCAACTGGCAGATCTTCTGAAAGATGCGATCTACCAACACGAAAAGAATGTTGTAAATCCAGCTTTAGAGTCCGGGAAGATGTTCCTTCTGGCTCGCCCGGCTCATGTTCATAGGGCCTGGGATTTGGTTATATCGCTACTTACTGGAGCTAACCGCCCAGATCTAGCTCTGAAAGCGGAAGCAGAAGCCAGAAAGAATATCGATAGCATGGCGGCCGTGTGAGAGGAGCACTGAACCTTAAGCGTTGGGCCTTTAGCATCGAGATGTAAACCTCAGTCCCAATACTCAATGCCCAAGGCCGTTCTCTATCTCAATCCCATAAAGAACAAAATAATCCCTATTAGGCCGCAGCCCATGCTCATGTACCAAACATATTTCACGCGCGCCAGCGCAGCAATGGCGCTCAAAGCGATGGCAACCTGAATGAGAGCCACCGAATAAGCATAAAACTCGTGTCGATGAACTTGCCCTGACGTTTCTTTTTGCAGTTCCACCGCTTCTTTACTTAAACCGGTTGCCTTGTCATCCTCCTTCTTCACCTGGTCCTCAAAGTCCCGCGCTCGCTTCTTGGGGCTTTCCGGAGCCCACTTTCCCTTGGCGTGGCTGTTAGAAACCGCTGCCGGCGCGGATAAGGGCTGGTCTACCAACACTTGCGCCGCAACCGTGTAGAGATGGCTCTTTTCCCTCGACGCCTGGTATTCGTTCCACTTGTCTGAAGACTTCACCTGATTTATCAACGCCTCATTGATCAAGCTCCCAGATTGCAGAGCGCCCATCGCCGCAAACACCGCCAAAATCGCTGTGGATAGGCCGATGTATCTCACCCAACCAGTCTTTTTGGCATCGGCATCGTGCTCTGCCTTCTCTTCATGAAGCTCGTCAAGAGCTTCCTGCAAATCCTTAGTTTCTAGATCGTCTTCTTCGGACATGATGTTTCTTCTTTACAAAGGACGCAAATGCGAGACATTGGACACCTCTAATCTGTTGAATGCGTAAGAAGAATCATGAAATACGCCACAGCGTTTGCTATCGTAGTTCTAGCCGTTATTGGCTGCGTCGCCATGACAAGTCCCCAAAGCGGGATCCAAGCCGTTGACCAAACCAACAGCGCGGGCCTTGTCAACGTCGCCGGCAAACCGGCCACGCCAAAGCTCCACAAAACCAATGCGGACTGGAAAGCCGTTCTAACCCCAACTCAATACAACATCCTTCGGGAAGCGGGCACAGAACCGGCGTTTAACAACCCCTATTGGAACAACCACGCAGCGGGCACCTATGTCTGCGCCGCCTGCGGCCAAAAGCTGTTCTCGACCAAGACTAAGTTCGATTCAGGAACCGGCTGGCCCAGTTTCTGGCAACCGATTAATAAAGACGCAGTGCTTTATCATCATGATACGAGCGACGGCATGGACCGCGAAGAAGTGATCTGCAGTAACTGCGGTGGCCACTTAGGACACATTTTTAACGATGGCCCTAAACCCACCTGCCTGCGCTACTGCATGAACTCCTACGCGATGAAGTTCGTGCCGGCGAAAAAATAGTGAAAAGGATGCGTTGTGCGTTGTGCGAAATGCGTTAAAAGGCCTACATGCACGCGTTCTGACATAGACTGCATTTTGAGGGTTTCAACGCACAACGCATTACGCACAATGCATGGGGTCCTATCCCCTCCACCTTCTCTCCGCCGCGAAGCAGTAAAGTCCAACTTCCTGCACTCCGGCCTTCTTCAGCACGGCCGCGCATTCCCTGCCGGTGCCGCTGCTGGTCAGAACGTCATCGACAAGAAGCACCGAATCGAGTCCGGAGCAGTCGCCCGCCGCAAACGCACCCTCCAAGTTGTTCAAACGTTCCTCATGCGAGAGCCCCACTTGCGGTCTTGTCGCCTTGGTTCTCCGGAGCACGTTCTTGCGAACCAATTCAATGGGCATCGCCTCGCAAAGAAGAATGGCCTGATTGAATCCCCTCATCGATTCCCGGCTCCAGTGGATAGGCACCGGAAGAATCGCATCGACCTGCAACAGACCCCGTTCTTCGGCGCCGCTTCGCATGAGCTTGGCCATCCATTCCGCCAACGAGGTGATTCTCTCGTATTTAAAACGCTGCACGCACCGCGCCCCGATCCCCGTGTAATCGAATAGCGCCGAAGCATAGTCCAGCGGCTCAGCCGTGCGATACTTATTCGGCTCTTGAGCCTGAAAGTGGGAATAGCAGATCTCGCAAACAGGAACCTCTGAAAACGATCCGCACATCGCGCACTTGCGGGGATATAAGAGGTCGAGGGCGCATGTTAGTGTCGAACTAAACATCTTCGTTCTTCAAATAGCGTAGTGCGCTATGCGTTATGCGTTGAAACTGCCAGAGGGTCATTTTAAAGAACACATGATTCGGCATACCAAGGTTTTAGAAAGTCGTCTCAACGCAAAACGCGCAACGCATAACGCATCCTTGGCCTAGAATAGCTGATCCATCAGCGTCTTGCTCTTATTATCCAGCCCCTCGTAATTCGGAATCTCGAACCGCTGCCCGTCAACAGAATATATCTGATACCGGCCGGGCGCGATCTCGTGCGACGAATCTCGCCAGTTCCGAACATAAAACTCAGAAACACCGCGTTGGGTAGTGACCACAAATGTCCACATGCCCCCGTCGTTCTTCAGCGACTGGATGCCGCTAATCATCGGTGTAAAGTACCGCCGGTCGAGTTCCTCCCCAATCAGGGCCAATGATCCGGAGTCGAGCTTTTCGGGCTCTTCCAGAATCCCCACCTCGTTGCCTTTCGCATCCTGAACCGAAAGGTATTTCTTTCCTGAACTGAACGGAAAAGCCCGCCTCACGCGCGCTTCAATAATGCAGAATTCATCCAAGAGCTCAACGCGAAGGTGCGTTCCACCCTCGTGCTTAAAGAAACGAAGCTTAGAGGGATCGAGATAACGTATAGCGGCCGCAGGCATTCACTTATTATGAATGCTAATCGTCGCCCCCACCGGCCGCTTTCATGGCCTTACTGGTGTCATCGCGGGATGGATTGTCTAGAGTCTTATTCTCCATGGGTTTCTTTCCGCAAGCGGACAAGACAGCCGGCAAAACGACAACGGCGACGAGCGCCAAAAGAATAGCACGCAACCTCATAATAACAAGAGTGTGTTGCATGCACGAAAAAAGTTCGGTGTTAATAGAGAAAATTTAACGGCAATTTTCCGTCAGCTTAAAAATACTCGGGCCGTCGCGAGGCTTTCGACTTTGAAGGTTTGATTCGATCGAATGTTGGGCAGCGCTCGTTAACAGCCCGTCTTTCTACTATCCCCTATCACCTTTCACTTTTCACCTATCACCTACGATAAAAAAGAGGGCCCCGCCGAATCCGTTCGGCGAGGCCATGTGAGTCAAGGTAGTAGCGTGACTTAAGATTCTCCTCGTGCGTGCCCAAACGTCGGTTCGAATGGAATAAATCCCAGACGAGTCGCCGTCCTGAACGCTTGAACGCGGTTATTCACCTGTAGCTTGTCATAGATATTAGCAAGATGAAAGTCCACGGTTCGCTTAGATACAAATAAGACATCGGCAGCTTCTTTGCTGCTATGACCCTGTGCTATTAGGCTTAAAACCTCGACTTCTCTTTTCGTCAACCGTACGGCTCTTTGTGCTGCGTCCGATCGCGATGTGCTTGGCATTGGCATTGACCCACCCCTCACTTGTTTTAACTAACCGCCTACCTATCTTCTTCCATGCTTAAGGGGCTTTTTGAGATACTAATTCGCTTCCTATCCAATTATGTTAACATTACCGGGTTTTCGTGAGGGTGCGAGCGCCATCTGTGGCGTTACAAGCCAGATAATTCCCTCCTAAATCCGTTTTTTTCTTATAAGCTATCGCCGTTTCGGCGGTAAAGTCGGGCAAGGCATCTGTTTTGACAAGAGCAATGCATGCCCCGCCAAACCCTCCGCCCATCATTCTCGCTCCCACGCAGCCAGTGGCTTTCCACGCGCTTTCCGCCATCGCATCCAGTTCCGGGCAGGAAACTTCGAAATCATCGCGAAGGCTGATATGGCTGCCCTTCATCAATACGCCGATTTTGTCTAAGTCGTCCTTCTTAAGGGCGACCTCAAACTCTTGGCAACGGGCGTTTTCTGTGATGATGTGCTTCGCTCTTCGATAGATAACGTCAGGCATGGAATCTTTGTGGGCTTGGAGCATTTCCATCGTCGCATCCCTTAGCGCCTTCACGCCCAAATCCTTGCAGGCTTGCTCGCATTGCTCTCGGCGCTCGTTATAGGCCGAGTTCGCAAGCTCTCTTTGTTTGCCAGTATCGCAAAGGGCAATCGTGAGCTCGGTAGGGATAGCTGCGTACGTGATCTTTAAAGAACGAATATCGATAAAGAGAGCCTTACCTTCCTTACCCATCGCGCTCGCCATCTGGTCCATGATCCCCGAGTTCACGCCTACAAACTTGTTCTCGCATTGCTGGCCGATTTTGGCCAGCTCTTTGTTGGAAAGCTTTAAGTCGGCGATCTCGTTCCAGATAACGGCAAACGCGAGTTCCAAAGCGGCGCTGCTGCTAACTCCGCTGCCAATCGGCACTTCTCCGTGAACAACGGCCTCTATATTAGGAAGCGGTTTGCCGGTGCTTCTGGATAATGCCCATGCCACTCCAGCGCCGTACGCCGCCCATCCTTTGATGTCACCTGGGCTCACTTCGGAGGCTTTGAACTCCTTCGCCGGCCCCATTTCTTTGGAGAACAGTTTGCTTGGGCCTTTTGTTTTGCGGGCGCAGATCCACACTTCCCTGTCGATTGCAGCCGGGAAAACGAAGCCATCGTTGTAATCGGTGTGCTCGCCGATGAGGTTCACGCGTCCTGGCGCAACCCCTCTTATTTCCGGCTTGCCCTTAAAATGCTCCTCAAAAACCGCCTCAGCGGTCATTAATCCCTGAAAATCGCTCTCTGCCATCTGTAAAGAAAAGGATATCTGATGGAGAGGAGTCAGCGGCATTCGGCATTCGGCATTCGGCATAAAAGAATAACTTGCGATCAGCTAGATAGATACTGCGGCTTAACCCAACAACCGTGGGCCGTCCACTCGCCCCTGAAAGTCGATCCACACACCTAAGGCCTAAGGCCGAATACCTAAGACCAAAATTGAAAGGGGGTTGGGATAAATCCCAACCCGAAAGAGAGAGCCGCCTCAAGCGTTTTGGTGGCGCCGCAGAGGCCCGGGCGGCTTATTGGGCACCCTGCGTGCCATCTACTTGTTTCCATTCCCAGCCAGTTTGCTACCTGGTAAACAAACGGGGATGGGCGAATTTCTATTGGCTTGAAGTCGAAGGTCGAAAGTCGAAGGTCGAAAGCCGGAAACGTTTAGGTCTAGGGAAAACAAACTGCCTCACTCGGAGAATAGAGGTAGAAACTCTTTTCCTTCCGACATTCGACATTCGACTTTCGACATTCGACCTTCGACACCCCATCCACAATCCCGATGTAAACTGCCCTCCATGTCCGATCCAACCGTTCAGCGCCTTCAAGACTGGCTACGAGCCCACGAGCAAGATCTCCTCACCGACTACCAGGCCATGCTTCGAATACCTTCCCTCGAAGCTCCCGCCGAACCAAATGCCCCCTTCGGCCCGGAAAACCGCAAGGCTCTAGACTTGGCCCTCAGCCTCGCTAAACAATACGGCATGCGGACGACCGACCTCGATGGGTACATCGGCTACGGCGAAGTCGGCGAAGGCCCCCTCGTCATGTCCCTCGGCCACCTCGACGTGGTCCCCGTAGGCGATGGCTGGAAGCATGAACCCTTCGGCGCGGAAATCGACAACGGCTACGTGTACGCCCGCGGCGCAACTGACGACAAAGGCCCCACCATGGCCTCGTTCTATGCCATCCGCGCCATTCACGAATGCGTCCCCGACCTCAAAGCTCGGCTCCGCCAAGTTTTCGGCTGCAACGAGGAGTCCGGTTTCGCCTGCGTACACCACTATATGGAAGTCGACGAGGCTCCTGTTTTCGGCGTTGCCCCCGACTCTATGTGGCCATTGGTTAACGGCGAGAAAGGCATCGCAAACATGCACATATCGGTCGGTCTCTATAAGGGCTCGATCTCACTGCTGGAAGTAAAAGGCGGCCAACGTCCCAACATCGTTATCGATGCCTGCACCGGAAGCGTGAAAGTCGATCCCGCCGTACGGCAAGAAGTGGAAACCAAACTCGCCGACGCCTGGGATCAGAACGTAAGCTGGATTTGGGACGGCGACGTCCTTAATATAAAGGCGACCGGCAAAGCCGCCCACGGTTCAACTCCTTACTATGGAGATTCAGCCGCAGCCAGACTTTTCCGGCTTCTCTTCTCCATTGCACCCACCGAAGATGAGGAGTTCTACCGAAAGCTGTTTTTCACCACCGAAACCGGCGGCGCGGGCCTCGGCATCCACGGCCGCGACGATGTCAGCGCGTACCTCACCAGCAACCTTGGCGTGGTTGAAACCAGCAACGGCCGTGTTAATCTTCTTTATAACGTGCGCTATCCCGTCACATGGAAAGGCGACCAGCTAAGGGAATTGGTCCTTGCCGGGCTAGCCAAGTTGAAAGGAGATTGGAAGCTGGACGAATTTCACGATAGCCCCTCGCTCTACTTCCCCCACGACCATCCCCTGACGAAAACCATTATCGATGTCTACCGCGAAGAAACCGGCGATATGGCCGAGCCCGGAGTCATGGGCGGAGGAACCTACGCCCGCGCGGTTCCGAACACGGTCAGCATCGGCACCTGCTGGGAAGGGGATGGCAAAGCCCACGAAACCGACGAGCGCCTAAAGATCGAGAATCTGTATCGGGCAAGCCGCATCTACGCGCATATCCTTTATCGTTTGGCTCTGTTAGCCTCTTCAATTTAAACGCGGTAAGCGCTCCCCCATCTCCTGTGCTCCGGCAGAGGAGAGGGGGTCGGGGCATAGGCGTTAAAATAAGGTCTTCCAGAGATAATTTCCAAGGTTTGCGACTCGCGCCTCTCCCGGTTCGCGGACTCACCGACCTCTCCATTCGGGAGAGATTTGTGGCTGCGGGAATGCCAAGGTGGCTTATTTT
>DASXZH010000031.1:0-7151 GCA_036502005.1 Fimbriimonadaceae bacterium | reverse complement strand
TCATTTGCCTGCATATGGGGAACCTCGTTAGCCCAGGCAAATGCATGTCTCTCCGTGGCTATGGCTATCAGCTTCGGTTTTCTAGTCTCGGTATGTATCAGGCGCGTGTGGACCACTTTACTAATGATCGTAGGATTAGCTGCAGTCCAAGCACTTTTTGCCCTGCTGGATTATCACCAGGGCATGCATGTCGTAAGATCTGGCAATTTGTTGAGGACGTTAGGTTCGTTTGATAACACGGGCCAAATCGTGCTTCTCCTAGTATTGTCGTTCTCAATTATTCTGGTGCTTGGCTACCGGTTCACCAACAAGTATGTTGCGCCTGCGTTAGGATTCGTTGGAGCGGTCATTTTTGCCGCACTAATTATCACTTGGAGCCGCAATGGCGTTATAATCGCAGGCCTGTCTACGACTTTTATCGTTTATAGAGTAACCCGCGATAAGAAAAATGTCATCATTTCTGGAGCGATTGCCGCAATCCTGATCTGTAGTGTCTTCGTCGCCCGACTTAACGGGACGACAAATGGAGCTTCTACCTCAAGATCGACTGTTGGCAGACTATTCGTCGCTCAGAAAGCATTTGCTCAAGCGGCAAAATCAAATTTTTTAGGTGTGGGACCTTCAAACGTCGAACTATCTATAGCGTGGCCGAGTCCTATGGCCCCGGGACGGCCTTCTGAAGAGGATTTACTCGACCCTCGAAGCTTGCCTCTTCTTTGGATGATGGAGTTTGGAATTCTGGGTCTAGTTTTGTTTGTTTTACTATCGTGGCATGTTTGCAAGGTGGTGAAGGATTCTTTCACGGCGGAAGGGACTGCGGTTGGAGTTTGCTGGCTCGTGATATTAGGGCTTGGTCTTGCGGACGTCACCTTTGGTATTACCTATACGCAGCCGGGAAACTATTTATTAGGCATCTTTGTCGGAATAACCCTAACTCTGTCCACCCTAAGAAGCGCACAAAACGATCCAAAAACACCCGCAGCTTCTTAGGTATGCGTTACTCGCTGTAGCAATCCATTTACAGAGGCTAGATCGAGGGGATCCGCATAACCAAGCACTTTGCCTCCCCTGTCTATTAAGACGGTGCAAGGCACCCCAGTTGGCGTCGAACCGACGTGGTCAAAGTCGACCTGATAATAGAGCGTGGTACGGAGACAGGAATGCGAGTTATACCAATCATGAAAGGAGGTCGCATCACTCCATACACACACGCCATAAAACTCAACTCTGCCAGGCATGGCCTCGCACGCCTTTAAAGCCAGCTTGATTGCCTCAGAGGAATCAGGGCTCCAGGTAGCCCAAAACGTAATCATTGTATAGGGCCGATCAGTCCGTGGTAAATCAAAGTCTTGGTCAGTCACATCTCGAACACGAAACGAACTGTGCGTCAGTTGGTTCGAGAAATGCGGATACCAGGTCGGAAATTTATACGCAAAGTCACTGGGCGCAACATTATAGTAGGCAAGAACCCTTTCTAGGTTTTCGATTTCGTTTTTTTCGTCCTGCCACGCGCCTTCGATATATATTCCTTTCGGATCAATTATGTGAATTGATGGAATAGCTTGATCTAGATATTTCGCTCGAGCACACTCGCTAGGCGATTTCCAATTCGGATCACAAACAAAGTCAACGTGGGGATGAGGCCCGTGCTCTGTCTTCCACCTTAGCAAACTTTTTTCTGTCCCCTCGAAAACTGCCAGAAAGGTCACTTGAGGGGGCGATTTTGAGCCCAACACTTCAAGGTCGTGCAACATTACGTTGCAAGGCAGGCAATAGTCAGAAAATATGTCTAGTACAATGAATTTTCCGCGAAAAGACGATAGGGTTCGAGCGGTCCCACTTTCGGACCGCACTACAAAGTCCGGGGCAGGTTTTCCTTTTAGCGTCCCATTACCGAGACAAAAGACACCGCTGAAGCTGATCGCTACCAAAAACATCAACCGGATATTCATCCATATAATATTACGTCATTTTTTCGTGACCAGTTACTGTTATACTTAACTATGCGAAACGTAAGAAGGGCATTTAGCCTTATCGAGCTTCTCGTAGTAGTAGCTATACTATCAATTTTGCTGGCAGTGCTTTTCCCAGTTCTCGGTAGAGCAAAACAGGAGGCAAACAAAGCAACCGCTATGTCCAATATCCGGCAACTGTCGGTGGCAAGCGCGCTGTACAGCGGGGACTATGACGACATGTTCGCTGTGTATTTTGCCGGATACGACAGTCAAACTCATTCGTACGGAGATCCTCTCCGGTATTGGACCCAGCAGGTTTCCAATTATATTTCCCCCGTTGAGGGACATGGCGCATCGGGACAGGCGTTGGCGGACGACTTACCTAAGGTGTTTTTTGATCCAGGAGAGCCCTTTAAATCCCAAATCGGAAACAGCTACCAGTTTGGAGTTATATCATCCTGGGGAGTTTCAGACGATCTCGTTCAATGGTACGGTCCCACAGGTATTAGTCCGACCAAGCTTCCTTGCTCAACTACAGAAGTGGCTAATCCTTCCCAGTGCATCCACCTTACGGAAACATACGACTGGCTTCTCAACCAGGGATTTCCCGGGAATGATATAGCCCTTAGTATATTTGACAGTGGTGGCCTGGGGGCGGTCATCTCGATTAACGGTATTTACAGTGCCACTTACCAGAAGTCTTCCATGAATCAGTCAGCGGACCCAAGGGCTAGGAACGTCACAGCGTTTTGCGACGGCCACGCGAAAGCTGTTACTGTTTCAGAGTTGCTGAACTCACCCAAAGAATGGAGCAGAAGTGGGACCGGCCAGTGGCCATAGGTAATTTTAATCGGAAGCGATACCGGCAAACACCCGTGCCCAAGCCCCAGAGCTGCGAAATTGGTGGCCCTCATTCGGCATCACATTAAAACTGTTGTCGTTTCGATCGAAGACGCTGCTCCCAAAGACTTTCACTATCCGCTGCTTCGCTTCTTCAGGCAGCGTAAGGGGATCCTCTGCACCCTGGAATGCTAAAATTTGTGGTTCGGGTACGGTTGGCGGCCATAGTTCTCCCAAGTCCACCGCCGAGAGAAGCACCAAGCGCCCAACCGGAAAACTTTTTGCCGCTTCAATGGCGACGCTTGCACCGGAACTTTCCCCTACAATCGTGATCGAACTGGGAGGGATACTTAACTTATTCTGAAGCCATCTCGCAACAGTGGCCACGTCCTCTGATTGTTTGCGCAAATCTTCCTCTTTCTCGTAGGTTCGTCCGAAGCCTGAGGAGCCTCTGTAGTTAACAACAGCGCACGTAAAGCCTTGATCTATTAAAAACTGCCTCCTAGCGTCCATAAGGGGACGCTCGCATAGATGAGGTCCACCGTGAACAAAAATCACCAATTTAGAGCCTGACTTCCACACAAATGTATTCACGGGAACTCCCTCTTTGTTCCGAGGTGCTACTGAGGTGGGCTTGGTTTCCTCATACGGTTCTGTGCGACGGAAAATCGGCGTTGGGAACTTTGAATCAATGTTAAACGACACCAGCGCCGGGACCTGTTTAACTGATGAACACAAGCAAACGATCCTCTTTCCGTTGGGGGAGACAGAGACGATGGCGGAGTCTAGGTCGGGAGCCAGGGTGCGCTCTTTACCCGTCGAGAGGTTCTTGAGGACTAAAGTGTTAATTCCAGCGGCGGAGAGGCCAAATGCAACGTACGGCCGAACCAAGGCTCGTGGCTCAACGATGTCGCATGCCTTAGACACTACCTTCGTTGTCCTCTTATTCTGTAAAGATGTTTGAAATAAAGAAAAGAACTGATCCGACGCTTTTCGGACCGTGGATAATACTAACCCGTCCCCACTCCAAGCAAGGTCATTCACTTCTCCGCCAAGATCAAGCCTCGCTTCTGTCTTCCAAAATCGTCGGTGCGACAGGTTACTCACCTGAGCGATGTCGACTTCGTTAAAGTCGTCCTTGTGCACCCAAGCGAGTCGTGTTCCCGTTTCGCTAACCTCAAAATCTCGATCGCAGCGCGCTTCCCCAATTATCTGTGACCTTGGGCTAGCTTGCTTGGTCCAATCTAACGACAAAAGTTGGCCATCGTCTTCTCCCCCGACGTAGAGAATCAAACATTTCCCATCGGGAGACCAGCGCATGGGAGGGGCAGCGGTATGTATTGGAGGAGTACTCACTGGCTCAGGATTTGAAAGCAAGAATTTCCAGCGGAACAATCGATAGTTGCGATCCCCAAGTTGGTCAGCTACGAAAAAAATCTCTTGAGCGAAGGGCCGCCACGTGAGCGACAGTTGACTATTGAAAGAAGATATGGTAGCGACCCGGCGTCTAGTTTCTGCAGTAAGTATTTCTAACGTAAATGATTTTTCCCCTTTTGTCTTTAGGAGAATTAGCTTTTGATCCGGAGACATACTAACGGGGTTTGGATATTGCTTTAACAAGAAGGCCAACGGCTCAGAAACTGAAATGTGAGCCTGGGTTTTCCTGCTACAGCCGTATAGGCACATTAGGAGTATCAGTAAGAAGCACCAATGCGGGCCTTCTAGCCGTTTCGAGCAATAGCGTTTGGATTCCAACCTTGTCCTCGTGCAACGCATTATATCATCGTGTTTTAGCTAGTTGGCGCGGTCCCGTTCCACACCACTTCAGCAATCTCCCTAGAGTTTTTACCGGGTTTCGCCGATAAAAACTTTGGATATGGCCGAAAGACTAATTCTACATTGCCCAACCCTCCAACACGGGCAATTTCGAAGGGGTTCCTCAGGTTCACAAGTTCGGGCGATAGGGAAATAATATGAAGCGACTGATTATCTTGGCGTTAGCGACCACACTTACTGCAGCGGCGGGCGCCCAATCCTGGAAGAATTTTTACGAAGCTGGAATCGATGCGGCAAAGGCCAGCAAATGGGCCGATGCACGCGCCGACTTCCTGCAGGCATCTCAAGCGAAGCACGGCGACATGTCCAAAGCCTCCGGCGGCGGTCTCTATTCCTATCACCGCCCGGCCTACACGCCAGATTTCCTTGCTGCCTATTGCGGACTAAAAGAATCGCTGGAGATGACGGGCGCAAGTCGAACCGGCATGCTCAAACAGGCTGCGGCAGAGTTCGAGATGCAGCTGAACAACAAGCAGTATTCGGCGGAAGCTTTCTTCTTTCTTGATGAGACCTATGTTTTGCTTGGAGAGACAGTAAAGCGCGAAGAGTTAGGCCAAGAGTACAACACGATTGGAGCTTTGAACTGGAAGGTCGATACCAAGGGTATCGCTGATGACGACCAAGCCCTCGTTTCCCAGTTGCCCCCTCCCGCCAAGGTTTACGGCGCGCCTACACCGGCTCCCACAAAGAAGAGCCAGCCAACACAGAAGGCTCACACTGCCCCGACGCCAGCGATTTCCGAAGCGCCTGTCGCTTCTACGGATCCTGATGTGAAACCCGTTGTCAAGAAGAATTCAAAGCGGATTACGTCGCTACCAAAAGCGAGTGCCAAGGCTCAGACGACTAAGATTCCCGCCGCGCCGATCGCTTCAACCGATCCTGATGTGAAACCATTGGTGAAGCTGAATGCCCAGCCCGCTTCACAGATGCCTAAGGCTTCTTCGACGAAGCCGGCTGAGGCACTAACAACCGCCAAGATTCCGGCCGCTCCGATCGCAACAACCGAGCCTGAAGTGAAGCCAGTTTTTGCAACGGTTAAGAGCCCGGCGACGCCCACACCTCAGCCTCTTAATCTTTGGACGGCTCCAGCAAAAGCTACGCCTTCGACTACGGTAACGGTAAATGCGCCTAAGAGTTCTGCTGTCCAGGCACCTGTAACCGCACCCCAAACACCGGCTACGTCGGCTTCAACGATCCCAACTCCCGCTGTAGCCGTTCCCGCTGTAACATCCCCCACGGCAACGGTGGCCACAACCCAGGATACAACTCAAACGCCGGCAACTGTAACATCGGCTCCAACTCCGGCAGAGCAAACTCCGAGCAAGAAGCAGAAGAAACACCGAAAGGACCGCGATAAGAAAGACGAAGCCACCGCAAGCACCCCGATCACAACGAGCGGGCTCGTCGTTCCCGTCGCTCCGAAGGAGATTGCAAAAGGTAAGTCTGCACCGACCGCCAACTCTGTGCTGGGTGCTGTGCCAACCATGGGCGACAAGTATGCGCTTATCATCGGTAACAGCGAAAGCAAAACGCCGGACGGCGCGCTCCCCTACGCAGCAGACGATGCACAGCTTATGCGGCAGTCGTTGATCACCGACGGCGGTTATTTGGACCAGAACATCGAAGTCGTGATCAACGCCACCGCTGCCCAGATCGCAGCTACCGTAAACGCCTTGAGTTCCAGGGTTCCCGATAAGGGCACCGTGTTCATCTACTTCACCGGCGTTGGCACCAACATCGACGGCAAGGACTACCTGGCCGGCGTGGACACAGATACGACTAGCGACTCCAGCACGATGATTAGTAAGGACGATATTTACCGGTCGTTCATGCTGAAAGGCGCGCGGATCTTCGCTTTCTATCAGGCAAACCGGCCGATCGTAGATGGCCACTTCTTTGGCAGCGAAACGCCTTTGGTAGGTTCGATCTCGCAGATGCAAGCGACCTTGCCTGGCGAGAATATCTACTCGATCAACGCCGATGGCAAGCAAGTTGGTTTGTTTACCAACGGCTTTGTAGCGACGATGAAAGATATTCGCTCGAACCGAACTCCGATTCTGGATTTCGGCTGGGCTCTTTTCTATAAGATGCGACGAGGCGATACGGGAAGCGCCGGTGGTTCGAGCAACCAATCACCCAGTTTGCCAGTTCCGACGAACATGGCTTCCGACGCCAGATTTTAGGTCTATCGGTTAGGCGCGGTTTCCCGCACGTTTCACGCGCCTAGTCCGATCTTATAACCTCTCCCGCTGCCCCATAGCCATCCATTTAAGGTTTATTTCCGAGCAGTAGGCTCGCGCCTCACCCGGTTCGCGGACTCACCGACCTCTCCTTCCGGGCTTGTCGTTATACACATTTTTCATAGGGTAGTGGTTCGTTCTTGCCTTTGGCGGCATGCCATGGAGGGTGTGCAAATGGGATTAACGATGGAGTCCAAGGAATGGGCTGAGCATCAATTCGGCCGTGTCATGTTAGGCGACATGCGCCGGACGCGGCGTGCGGTTAAATTGGGTGCAGCGA
>DASXZH010000030.1:0-71933 GCA_036502005.1 Fimbriimonadaceae bacterium | reverse complement strand
GAGTCGTAGTTGTGATCAAGCGAGGAACGGCTTACGAGGCCGTTCGACCAAAAAACCTACAGGTTCAAAATGAACCTTGACAAATCACCATACGATCTCCCCCGGTTCGCGGACTCACCGGCCCCTCCACCCGAGAGGGGCGAGGAGTTTTGCGACGATAGATGAGCTTTTTATTTAACGCCGTGTCGACCTCCCTTTTCGGGAGAGATTTGGAGTCTAACGCTATTTTTCGAGGGTTGGACGCTTTTAAAATCGCATCCATAGATTCATTTTCCTGCCGACGGGTGAATAGGATCAGCGCGTACAATTGAATATGGACCAGGAAAACACCTCGCGCTCGGCCGAACTTCTAGAAAAAATAATCGAGCAAGTTCCGCCGAGCGAAGCGAGGCTCCTTAATCACTTATCCGCGCTTAAAGAATCTCTGCAGAGCGACTCCAAAGAGCGTGCCCAAACCCAGCAACTGATTGCCGAATATGAAGAAGCCTACAACAAGCTAACCGCGCCCGCCAACCGCTTAGGCATCTTCTTAGAGTGGCTTGAGGAAAAAGTGGCGTTGGTCGCGCTGGGGGATACGGAGTTCGTCTCCCAAGTCGATCCAAAGATCGAAGAAGAAGCGCTCAAAACGGGCGTTCGAGTAAAGCTGAACGATGCTTACGCCGTGGTTGGCCACATGGACCAAACTGGGGGCGGTCCGCTGATCAAGATCAGCGAAGCTTTGGGTAACGGCAGATTGCGGGTCGGCAGTGAAACTCCCGATGGTAGCAACAGGATTGTCTTACGGGCCGCGAATTTGGCCGAGACAACGATCGACAAAGGTGACGAAGTGCGCCTGGATGCCAGCGGAAAAGTTGCCGTAGAGCATTTCCCTCACGAGGAAACCAGGGATTATTTCTTTGAAGACGTTCCCGAAACGCCGTGGGAGGATGTTGGCGGCCAGCAGCACGCGATTCAGCTCATCAAGGAAACGATTGAGCAGCCGCTGCTTCATCCCGAGCTATACAAGCGCTTTGATAAGAAGCCGATTAAGGGCATCCTGCTTTACGGCCCCCCGGGCTGCGGCAAAACCTTGATCGGCAAGGCGACTGCTTACAACCTAACAAAGGAGTATTCACAGCGGGTTGGGCATGAAGTTAAAGAGTATTTCATGTATATTAGCGGCCCCAAGATTTTAAACATGTGGCTTGGCGAGACCGAGCGCATGGTGCGCGATATTTTCCGCACGGCTCGGGAAAAGGCCAAAGAAGGGAAGCTGGTTTTCATCTTTATGGATGAAGCCGAATCGGTGCTCCGTACCCGGTCAAGTGGCCGCTGGTTAAATATCAGCAATACGGTTGTGCCGCAATTCTGCGCGGAGCTGGATGGTTTGGTGAGTCTAGAGAATGTCGTTTTGATCCTAACCAGCAACCGGCCGGACTATATCGACCCTGCCGTGCTACGGCCGGAGCGAATTGATCGAAAGGTGAAGGTCTCTCGCCCGGACAAGCCGTCAACAATCCAAATCCTTGGCATTTACTTGCACGAGAATTTGCCGCTTGACCCGGAAGTCGTTCAGAAATACGCAGGTGAGATTGATTGCGCAAGGAAAGAGCTTGTAGAGAGCTTAACCGATTACATCTGGGCGAAAACGAAGCACAACGAATTCTTAAAAGTGAACATGCGGAATGGCTCAACTGATCTTCTTTATTGGAAGGACCTGCTGAGCGGCGCGCTCCTTAAATCGGTGGTGGATCGGGCAAAGGACAGCGCCATCAGGAGGGCCATTGCCAATCCCAAGCTGCCAGAGGGAATCACCCTTAAAGATCTGGAGGTAGCAGCCGATGCCGAGTTCAAAGAGAATGAGATTTTCCCGAAAACGGATACCCAGGAAGACTGGCTGAAGCTGCTGGATTACGAGCCGGAAAACGTGGCTTCGGTGAGGCCGATTGGCAAGCATCGGGGCGAAGAGCTTTCGCGAAAGTCGGTTATCTAAGCGGCAAGCGTGTAAACAATTCGTTAAGAATTCGCCCACCGTAGGTGAACGCCGGTAAACTAAGCGCGTATCAACTTTGGGGAGATTGATTCAGCGGCGAATCTGAAATGGCAACTACAGCCACTTTTCCCATGTCTTTGCGCAATATCTGCTAAACGTTTACCAGTGTCTTTTTTTTGATGATTCTGTTAGACTAGTCTTAGACCTTGAGGGCGCGCAGGGTGGTCAAGGGTTAAATTTATATGGAATTGCTGCAAGAAATCGAAGCCGCAGTCAAAAAGCCGGTTTTTCGATGGCAGAGGTTTTTACGCGATGTCGTTATCGACATCATTCTGATTGGAGTAAGCCTCTGGTTCGCCTTCGCCCTTTCAACAAGTGAACATGGGTTGCCAGCGCTTGGTATTGCCAGCGCGGCCGAAGTGGTTATCTTGGGCCTTATTGCGGTTGGACTCCTCTCTTGGCGTGGGCTCTATAGCATCGACGTACGCTACATTGGCTTAAGCGATTTCCTGAATATTGCGCTGGTCGGCGGCCTGGTGTGCGGTGGGGTGGTTGTTCTACAGTTCTTGCCAACGTCGGGCAATCATTCGGGCGTTGGTTTGCTAGTGATGCCGCTGCTGTTTGGCTTTTTTACGATTGGAACGCTGACAAGCGTGCGGGTGGCGCGGCGCATTTATTCTTGGCGCACGGTGCCTAAGGCGCCTGAAGATGGTTCGGCAAAGCCTCGAAGAACTCTTATTATCGGAGCCGGGGACGCCGGCGAAATGATCATGCGCGAGATTTCGCGGTCGCCCCATCCGGTTCACAACGTGGTTGGTTTGATCGATGACGATCCCGAAAAGTCTCATTTGCGGATCCACGGCGTACGCGTGCTTGGCACGGTAGAGCAAATCCCGGTTCTCGTTCGTGAATTAAAGATTGACGAGTTAGTCCTTGCCATTCCCTCAGCAGGCGGCAAAAACGTAAGGCGGATTATTGGAATTTGTCAGCAGACGTCTGCCCGGTTGCGCACCCTGCCAACGGTGAAGACGATGCTTTCGGAGAGCCCCCACATCTTCTCCCAGCTTCGAGAAGTGGATATCGAGGACCTGCTGCGCAGAGACCGCGTCTACACCGATCTGGCTCAGATTTCAAGTTATATTGGCGGCGAGAGGGTGATGATTACGGGCGGCGGCGGCTCCATTGGGAGCGAGTTGGCTCGCCAGTCCAGCAACTTTACGCCGGCCAGCCTAATCTTGCTCGATAAAGGCGAAAACAGCATTTACGAGATCGAGCAAGAACTGATCCAAACAAACCGGATCATCCCCACTTCGATCGTGGCAGATATCCGCGATCCGCAGAGCATCGAGGCCGCTTTCCGGACGAACCAGCCAACCGTAGTTTTCCACGCGGCCGCCCATAAGCACGTGCCGTTGATGCAAGCGAACCCGATTGAGGCCATTCGCAACAACGTTTGGGGTACCTGGAATACGGCGGAATTGGCTTGCAAATACGGCGCCCGGCGCTTCATTTACGTTTCCACCGATAAGGCGGTTAAGCCGACTTCTATCATGGGCGCAACTAAACGCGTCGGTGAGATGATCGTGACTGCGCTGAGCCAGCGCAGCGAAACCGAGTTTTCTATCGTTCGATTTGGAAACGTCATGGGAAGCCGCGGCAGCTTGATTCCCTTGCTTAAGGCCCAAATCAAACGCGGCGGCCCGGTGCGGATTACGCACCCGGAAATGACGCGCTACTTCATGACGATTCCTGAATCTGTGCAGCTCATTT
Source organism: Fimbriimonadaceae bacterium (assembly GCA_036502005.1). Lineage (GTDB taxonomy): Bacteria > Armatimonadota > Fimbriimonadia > Fimbriimonadales > Fimbriimonadaceae > DASXZH01. The sequence goes on along the minus strand of DASXZH010000030.1, from coordinate 68,191 downwards.
TGCAGGCGGGCGCATTGGGCAAAAACGGGGAGATCTTCCTATTAGAGATGGGCGAGCCGGTACGCATTATCGACTTGGCGCAGGATTTGATTCGGCTTCACGGTCTGATTCCCGGCGAGGATATCGCGGTGCAGTTTACGGGCACGCGTCCTGGCGAAAAGATCCACGAAGAGCTTTTGTATGATCAGGAAGAGTTGAGCGCAACTCTGCACCCCAAGATCCAGGCCGTGCGCAACAGCAAGGCGATGGACTGGGATTGGCTGCGATCCGAGCTGGAGCATTTGCTGTTCCTTTGCGATTCGGGCAAAGCTGAGCAGGCTCAGCATGCGCTCATGGAACTTGCTTGGGGCAAGACGATCTCGCAGAACCTGCAGGTCTTCGGCCCTTCGGTTCTTTAGTTCGTTTTTGAGTTGCGAAGCTCTGGAGTGCGGGAGCTTGCTCCCGCTCAAAAATAGGAAGCTTGCTTCCGACGCTAGCTACAACCACGGCAGCAAGCTGCCTGATTTGAGCTGAGCAAGCTCCCGCACTCCACAGCCCTTCGGGCGAGTTCTCAATCCTAAACGCAGAAGCCAGGTGCCGAGTAAGCCAATCCCGGAAATACATCGCTTACGCTTGGATTTCTTAGCTTCTTGTCCATTACTTCGGCCAAAACATTGCGGTAGTCGGTGGTAACTTTAAGGTCTCCAGGGCCTTCTAGCTGGCCTTCTTTAAGACCCGGCCACGCGCCAAATACTTGGCCGCCTTTAAAGCCGCCACCCATGAGAATCATAAAACTGCCGCGGCCATGGTCGGTGCCCAAGCCGCTGTTTTCGTATGCGCGACGGCCGAACTCAGTCATTACAACAACGCTCACGTTCTTCATTTTTGGACCGAGGTCGGCCGCGAAGGCGCTGAGGCCGCTGGAAAGATCGGTCATCAGACCCGCCTGCCAACCTGTGGAGTTGCCTTGGGCGACATGCGTATCCCAACCGCCTTTATCAAGGCAAGCGACTTCCAATCCTATTCCAGATTTGACGAGCATGGAGACCTGGCTCAGACCCAAACCAAGATCGCTTGCAGGGTATTTGGTTGTACTCTTCAGGGAGCCCACGTTGAGCCCGTTTAGCTGCTGCATGGCTTTTAGAGTTTGTTGGCCCGCGAGGGAAACGTCGTCTTTGCCGACTCCATACATGGCGCGCAGAGCCTGTTCCACTTGACTCTGGTTGCTTGCTGTTAGCTTAAAATCATCGAGAGTCTCCAAGGAGATCGCGCCGGGCGCGCCGCGCAGCGAATCGGGAAGAACGTCGCCGAAGGCGACGGCGCGGAGGGGTGAATCACCCTTATGGGGGCTGGAATCGAGATGCCGCGCAAGCCAACCGCTAGAAACGGATCCGCTTGCCTGAGGCAAACCTCGCTCCATGGCTGACATGGCATCAAAGTGCGAACGCGTTTGATCAAACGATCCGATTGCGTGGACAAACGAGAGTTCGCCGCCTTGATAAAGGGGAAGCAAGGAAGCCATGGATGGGTGGATTCCAAAAAAACCGTTCAGATCCAAAGCCCGGTCTTTTGCGCTGGCGGTTTTATCGCGAGGACTGGCGATGCCGAGAGAGGGTCGGAGCTTGTAGTATTCGTCCTCGCCGTACGGCACGACGACGTTTAGGCCGTCCGCGCCGCCTCTTAAAAAGATGACCACCAGCACCTCGTCCGTTTGCTTTTGGGTGTTGACGGCCAATTGTGCGAGCGCGCTTTCGCGCGTGCTGAGCCAGGATAACGCGCCTAACCCGGCGGTCAGAAAAAGATTTCGGCGCGAAAACGTCTCTTGTTCATGCCCCACAGCGGGCTGCTTGCCAGATCCGCCGCCATCACAACTCCACCAATCGTTTTTCATTTTCACCGCCATTGAAATTCGGGCGAGGCCAGTTGAACGGCCAATAGGTTTTTGTCTTCCAGAGGCGCGCTCACTGCTGAAAAGGATTTGGTCCGCGGTCCCTGCGCTTTATCGGGAATCGATGTACCGCCAACTTTCCCCTCCGAGAGGGCAGCGGCAAAGTTCCAACGGGGGAGCAGCGAACTCGTCCAGGAGGAGGCTTTCGTGGGATAGCCATCGGGCATCGGCCACTGGTAGAGCGGCTCACCCATTTTGTCGAGATGGTCCTGAATGGCTTTCCCTCCATCGGTATCGGCGTTCGTGTAGCGCAGGGCGCTCACCATGAAGTCGAAGGGCCGTTTTAGAATCGGCTTATCCGTTTGCAGTTCACCAGAAACCAAGAGCGGCCGCAGTATCGCCTTTATATCCCCGCTTGAGGACAAATAGTCCACGAACATTTTATCGGCTAAATCGGGGTCTGGCTCTCCCATGAAATAACTGCAAAGCTTAGTCGAAATAAACCGAGCGGTGCTTGGGTGTGAAGACAGAATATCCAGCACCAACATTGCATCCTGCTCACCGCCTCCAGCGGCGATTTCGTGGCCAAGAACGGTTTTGGGGCCGTAGTCGTGCAAATCGGGATCGAACCGGAAGTGCCCCTTTGGACGCAAGAATCTCGTTTCGATGGTCCAGCCGGTAAAGCATCGCGCCACCTCTTGAACATCCTTCTGCGTGTAGCCCCCGTGCAGGCCGAGGGTGTGAAGCTCCATAAGCTCGCGGGCGTAGTTTTCGTTGGGCACACCGCGGACGTTGCGCTGGTTGTCCAAATACTCCAGCATGGCCGGGCTATGAGCCATCGCTTTCAGCATCGTGGGAAAATCACCGAGGGCGTTCGCGCGAATGATTTGGGACTCTTCAACCCCTTTCGCGTAGCCAGTGTTGCCCTTGCGGCCATAAATATTAAAGTGGTTGCTCCAGAAATCGACCATCCGCTCTCGGAGCTGGTTGCGGCCATAGGCTGCCTGTAGAATGGCCGCCTGTTGGAGTTGAAAGAGCACTCGCTCGAAGGGCAGATCCCACAAATCCGAGGGTTCTAACTGCAAAACATCTAACCTGGCCAGTTGCAAAGTTAAGGCCGCGTCTTCGGGCTGGTCGCCTTTTAGCTGCTGATCGATAAAGGCCGTGCTTCCTAGTTGACGATAACTTGCCAAATCGGCGGAGTTGGGCCCGAAGCCCAACCGATTAAGCATGCGGTCTTCTTCCGGCGGGATTTCTTGGGGCAGCGGCTGGGCGCTTCCTCGCTCCTTCTGAGCCACTTTTGCGCTAAGAAAACCGCATCCGCCAAGCGTGCTCGCCGCTCCGGCGAGCACGCCGATCTTGAGGAGTTCCCTTCGGGTGGCGTTCATTTTAGAATCCTTGGACTGCGCTGTAGCGAACGGTAGCGACCAAAGCCTGAATGCCGTAGCCGACGCCGGCGATGATCAGCAGCGGTCCGATCAAGAACCAGCCGAGAATCGGAAAAACGCCCGCTACAACCATGATCAAAGTCGCGCGCTGCATAGCGCCATAGCGCGAGGCATTCGGATCCAAGGCCGCGATTCGCTCAGCAATGAGCATACTGATGCCAGAGGCACCAAGTGCAGAAAGAACCATGATGGCGAGTAAAACGCCCATGCCGGTCAGCTTTATCGCCGGGTTGGGAATATTCACCAGAATAAAGCCAATTGTACCGAAAACGAGAGTCAAAAGAAGGCCTAAGCCGATTCCTTTCCAAGGTCCGGAACGATATGCGTCGCGAGCGCGCGAAGCGCTCGACTGAAAAAGCAGGGCCGCGCCCATGATAACTGCCCAAGCCGTTACGCAGATGCCTACCAACGAGCCGATAACCGAAAAAACGTCTCCAATCGTAACCATTTGAACTCCTTGCTACCCAACATTTACATGGTAGAGCGTTTACCTCGCGCACGGAAGACTTTCGGTGCGAATTGGGGCTTTCGGCTCAGAGGTAGGCTTGTGGCGTGCGTTTGGTTTCGGTTCAAATCGGCAAAACCCGGATGCTTTCAAATGGCGGCAGCCACACGCGTACGGGAATCTTTAAAAATCCGGTTCTGGGGCCGGTCGCTACTTACCGGGATGGTTTAGAGGGCGACCGGATCGGGAACAAGCAACTGCACGGCGGAAAATACAAAGCGGTTTACTCCTATGCTTTGGAGCATTACCCGTTTTGGTCTTTGGAGCTGGAGCGTTCTGATTTGAGTTTTGGCTACTTTGGCGAGAATTTGGTTACCGAGGGGTTGATGGAGAGAGATGTTTTCTCCGGTGATGTGTTTCGGATTGGAACTGCAGAGCTGATGGCCACGACTCCGCGTATGCCTTGCGGCACTTTGGCTCGCCGTCTGGAACAGCCCGATATGGTGGCACGGTTTGTCGATGCCGAGCGTCCGGGAATCTATTTCGCGGTGACGAAACAGGGTAGTTTTGAAGCTGGCGATTTTATAGAAAAAGCAAGTTCGGCGTCCGGCAGCCTCACGATAGTGCAGTTGATGCGGATGTATGTGGGCCGAGAGACGGATCCGGCTGTTTATAAATTGGGCTCCGAGTTGGAATCCATTCCGGAGGAATGGCGGGAAAGATTTGGGCGGAAGCGTCTCGGGCCTTAGGTATTCGGCCTTTGGCATTCGGTGTTAGGCTTAGTTGTTTTGCCTTTGGTACGATCTCTGTTCCAAAGGCCGAACGCCGAGCGCCTAAGGCCTATGGCCTCTCTCACCTGCAACCCCAGTCGCCAGTTTGCCGTACAAAATACAGAACTCTCTTTGCATGTGTTAACATGGAAAAAGAGGAGCAATACTATGCCAAAAAGTGAAAGTAAAGCGAAAGTTGAGCACCCAGAGCATGTGCAGGCCAAGATAAACGAGAGGGCCTACTTTATTTCCCAGTCTGAGGGCTTTCCGCACGGAAAGGAGATAATCCACTGGCTCAAGGCAGAGGAAGAAATTCTTAAAGAGATGCTTAAGGGCGTGGGCAAGGCGATTGCGAACGTCACTCACAAATCATCGACCAATGGTTCGGCGAAGACAGATGCCCAAGCCACCAAGCCAGCCACTGCTAAGGCCGTTGTTAAGCCTGCCGCTGCTAAGCCTGCCGCTGCTAAAGCCGTAGCGGCTAAACCAGCTGCCAGTAAGCCCGCTGCAGCTAAACCTGCCGCGAAAAAGTCTGCTGCCAAAAAAACGAAGTAGGCTGACCTAGTCCTTCGGTGATCTTGCCGCCCATAATCTCTTAGACTATGGACGCACAGTATCTTAACACCGACCTTGAGCTTGAGTCAGATTCGGATCTAACTGGTTTGGTTGCAGCGCTTGAGAACTTGGGACTAACCTCTCTCTATTGCGGCCCGAATGACAACGGCAATTGGCATGCGACGCTAGAGGCCGATCTTGGCTCCGATGAGCCCATACCGAGCATTGTTAAGCTACTGCTGGCCATTGACTCCCTTGATGAGGCACATCGCCAGATGCTTTCCAATTGCTTACGCAAAGAATTCGATGTTGGCTACGAATGCACAGCTGAGCCTTTTGAGTCGGGCGACGTGATTGACAATGAGATTCTTCGGCGTATCGTCGATCTTGGAGCTACGATCAGGTTTACGATTTACCGGTCCGACAAACCTGAGATTTGATTTTAGGCTAAATCCAATCCCTTAACTTCGCCGAGGCCGTTGATTAGCAAAATCTGGGGCTTCGTATCGATGAACCTCAAAATGCTCACAGAAGCTGGATCGATTTCGAGCCGCAGCAGCAAGTCGACCGGCATGCCCAAATAAAAGGTCAGGGCGGCGCGGATCGTGTCGCTGTGGCTGAAGAGAGCGACCTGCTCGTTCCCGTGCTTGCAGCGTAAAACCTCGATCTTAGAAACAATCCGGGCTTGGATTTCCACTAGCATCTCTCCGCCCGGTGGACGCGAGCAGCTTCGCGCGTTGTTCCAGGTCCCCCACGAGGGAATGGAGTGAAGCTCATCGATGTTCATGCCTGTCCAGTCGCCGAAATCGACTTCGTTGAGTTCGTCGGCTGTGTGAACGGTAAGCCCGCGGCTTGCTGCTAATGGCGCGGCGGTTTCCTTGGCTCGCTCCAGCGGGCTTGAGTAAATCGTGTTGATCTTCACATCGGCTAAGCGACCCACTAGTTCTTGGGCCTCTCGCTTTCCTTGTTCGCTGAGGTGAACCCCGGCCATCCTTCCCGCCATGGTATGGCCCAGCAAATCGTGGCAGCCGTGTCGAATAAGGAAGAACGTGGTGTTCATGCGAAGGAAGAGTTTACAGCCCCCGCACGCTGGGTGCGCAGTGAACGTCCCGGTCTCCCTATCCTGTAAACTCACTAATCCTTAACCATGTGGCAGATAGAAAAATTTGAACTCCTTGGAGGAGGGTTTTTGGGCGGCTTTTCCATCGAGCTGCCTATGGGCTTGACTTGCGTTATTGGTCCGAGAGGCAGCGGGAAAACGACACTTGCGGAGGCACTTAGATTCGTTCTGAATGGCGTACCTGACGTAAAAGCTCGTTCCAACTTGCTGAGGGACAATCTCTCCGAGTCCACGATGGTAATTCGCGCCCAAACCGAAAATAGCGAGAAGCTAATCGTCTCGCGTAACTTTCCCGGCGCGCCGTCAATAACAACGCCCGATTCGCGCACGATAACAGGGGTGGAGTTGGATAGAGGTTCTTTCTTGCCATTTGACGCGTTCAGCAGCAAAGAGATAGAAGATATCGCCGATGAAAGTTTGGGAACAAAGCGACGGGGACTACTTGATTCTCTGCGACTAGAAGAGCTCCGAGAGATAGAGATTGCCCTTTCGCAGCACAGAAGGGACTTGGATGCAAATGGGGATGCCTTGCGCGCGTCGTGGCGTCACATTGCAGATCTGAAGGAACAGATTGAGGAACTCGCAGGGACACCAGACAAATTAGCCGCATTGCCTGCACTAAGAACCACGGATAGGGCATCAAAACTTACCGTCTCAACGAAACAGCAATCGTTAACACTTCAGGATTTTGAACAACTAAAATCTGCCAACATCAAGGTGGAAACGATCATCGCCGCTCTCCGTAAGGAAGTCGAGTCTGTTGCTGCACTAAAGATTGAAGTGCAGGAAGAGTCCGCCAACAGGCACGTGATGACCTTGGCAAATGACGCGCTGAATGCATCTAAGGAAGATGGCGTCGCGCTTCTTGATCAAGCCATATCACGCCTAAGGCGTTTTCTGGATTCCTTAGCTGCGAGTGGTCGAACTCTGAAGTCGGCCCAGACCGAAGAAATTGCGGAACACCAAAAGCTAGTGGAAGATAATGCTCATCTGGGCCTGGCAGTCCAGATCAGAGCAAAGGTCGAGCAGGATGTGATGCGGCTAGGAGCCTTTAAGAAGCAGTTAGGAGAGCTTGACAAGAAGGTAGAACAAATCATGTCCGAGCGCCGCGAGTTGCGCTCCAAGTTCTTATTGGAGAGGGAGCGCATTTCGTCTGTTCGGGAGGAAGTGGCTGAAAGGCTGTCGGAGGCATCGCGCCCTAGCGTGAAGGTAGCCGTTATCAGAAACGCTGACAACCACGTCTATGAGCAAACACTGCTCGGCGGACTTTTGGGATCACGTCTTCGCAATCACGAGGATGTAGTAGCCGCGTTGGCGAGGATACGACCCGACCAGTTAGCTCAAATCATGATGGATTCAGATTTGCCTGAACTCGAACTTTTAGCTGGCCTTGGACAGGAGCGGTCTAGAAAGGTGCTAGAGGCACTTAGCGAAAACGTCAGGCCCTTGGATCTCGAACTTATTCCAACTGACGATAAAATCGCAATCGAACTCAATGTGGGATCGGATAGCGCGCCTAATTTTAGAGATGCAGCCGAACTTTCTCGAGGTCAAAAGTGCACTGCATTGCTGCCATTGCTTTTGGGTCGCAGAGATGTTCCACTTCTGATTGATCAACCGGAAGACAACTTGGACAACCATTTCATTTTTGAAACTGTTGTTGAGAGCATCCGCCGCCTAAAGTCTAGACGCCAGATGATTTTTATTACACACAACGCAAACATTCCTGTGCTTGCTGAAGCGGAACTCGTGATTGTCATGAATTCCGACGGGAAGAGGGGGTACGTCGAAAAATTCGGCAGCCTTGACGAATGCCGGGATCAGATTGTGGATCTTCTGGAAGGTGGCGAAGAAGCGTTCGAGCAACGCAGCATTCGGTACGGCAAGTCATGATCTCACCTTTATACAAATCCTTGAAGGAACTTGTAGTTACGGACCACAGGAAGGCCAGACAGCTATTCTTACAGGCCCTTGACGACGAAAACGTTGAAACAACAAGCTTTTTGGAAGAGCTAAGTGGGCCCGGAGACGGGCGCTTACGCCAAATGGTCTCGAGCTCACTACTAAACCACTCAGCAGCGGCTATGGTGTCAGAGAAGGTGCAGGCCTGGCTTGTCTCCGAAACAGACGAGTTTGCGCGTAGGGCCGAGGTCGCTTTCCTCCGGAGTCTAGATCCTCGGGGGCTGGAAAAACCTGGCAAAAAAATTGGTCATCATGGCCTGGTTGAGACATATAGATATCTCCAGTCGCGAATGAGCCACGACATCAGAAATGGCCTGTACGGCCCGAGGGCTAAGGCTGCGAAGTTAAGGAGGTTGGCAGATAATCTTGAGGGCGACCAGCGGAAGGTGTTGCTTGACTTAGTGGGAGGCCTGGAAGAAGAACTCGCAATAGTTGGTAGGATCGTCGAAATGGAGGCGGGAGACGAAGAATACTTCCAGTTTAAAGACATTGAACTGTGTTCCTGGCTAAAGCAACTCGACACGAGCTATGCACGCAAATACAGACCGATCGGCTTCGTCTGTCTGGGGAACGGGTCAGTGAAGGCGAGCGACTATTTGTTGCATCGAATTTTTTGGAATATCTGGATCAATGCACATCGTGTGGTTGGCCAACATTGTATCATAACAATAGTAATGTCTACGCCAAGAAACGGGGTGAACCTTAGGGTTAGCGATAATGGAGAAGGATTTGACCCGAGGGACAAGGACTTTATGTTCAAGGATAATATCGCCTCGCAGAGATCCAGAGGACTTGGATTGTTGGAAATGCACGAGGCGGTTGAGAGGTTGGGAGGAACCATTGTCCCCTACGAGGACGAGAACGCGAGGTTGAGGATTGAAATAAGGCTACCATCCGTGAAATAAATGAGTTATCCAAGCGATCTTAGCGTTCTTATTGTCGAGGATGAGGCTCAGGTTAAGGAATATTACGAGGAGCTATTCAGGGCACGCGAAGATTGCCAGGTCGGCTCGGTTGACTGCGCGTTTTCCTATGAAGACGGGCTCTATTATCTACAATCAGAAAAGATTTATCACCTTGTAATCATTGACCTCCGCATTCCAGAGCGTGCCCAAGAGCCGCCCCCCACGCATATCGACTTTGGATTAAGATTAGTCGACTATGCTTGCTTGCGGGAGCACTGTCCGATTCCGGCCGTCCTTGTGATAAGCGGTCATATGGATGCGGCGTCACAGCACCAACTTGAGGGTCTACTAGAGGAGCAGGTGTATTATGGCAAGGCCCGCGTAAAGAATAACCTGGAACAAGACATTGCGTCGGCTGTGCTGGCCATAAAATCTTACTCCAACGTAGGCCTAAAAGTTGGAGGCTCAGATGGTTTAACGTATCCCTCTCTTACCCCTCGCGAGGAAGAGCTTCTACGTCGGGCGGTGGTGGCGAATGGCTGCATTGGGCTGGATTTGAGGTTTTGGTCTGCCGAGGAGAATCCGAGTTCCCCAGCTGCGGAATTTAATGGGTGGACAAAGGCCTTTTTTGGACGCTTGATTGAGGCCAATTATGAATTTAGCGGCTACTGTTTTTTCAAGCTGGCTCCTAGGGCGGAGAGAAAAATTGCCGAAAGGGACGCAACCACTCTTTCTCGCTCGCTAAAGCATGTGCCTGTCGAATATGTAGGAAACGGTGGGGATAGATTTCTTTTGGTCACTCGCAGCGCAAGCTTGAGTCAGGAGCCGCCCGTTTCTCTTTCGTCATATCTTTCGCGGCCTAACTCAGAGATCGAGAGGTTTCTACCTGGAATCGCTTCAGATATCAGCCAGCAACTGTCGCTGCTCGGGGAGAGGAAGTTCGATCTGGTTACTGGCATTTCACTGCTCCCAATGACGTTCATGCAGGTGAACGGCGCTCCAGCTATCTACGAAGTTGAAAACCAGTTCAGAGGGCTGATCCTCAAATCTGAAGAAGCGGTTGCGGTTGTGAAACAGGCAGTGTCTAAGATCGAATCGGAGGGTGAGCTGATTCGGATCAGCAAAAGGATTGGTCATGGTGATCTCAATCCGTCAAACGTGGCGTTGGATGTAGCCGATGATGTAAAGGCTTATATATTTGATGCCGCCAATATGCACCTTCAACCTTCAACCAGAGATTTGGCCAATCTGGAGGTCGTCACGTTACTTCACACTTTGAGGCGAGAAGATGTTTCAGGGGCACTACTCAGAAAGCTTTACGGCGAATCATCTACGCACGATTTCGAAGCACGTCCCCTAAGCAACTTTGAAGAGAACGCCGCGGATCTAATCGCAGGTATCAGGACCTCAGCATTGTCGTTGGACGATGAGAAGGTTTACCGGCTGCAGCTCTTTGACGTTGCGTTCGGTCAAGTTTGGGGCCTCTCCTTTAGTGGAAGCGCAAATAAAATCAAGAACCCGAAGGATGCCGCGCGCTTGCTTGTTGCGATTGCTGTCAACGTTCTAGAGATTTCGTCTTAGTAATGCCTAACTTCCCATATGACGGTGTTTCGATGTGGCACCACTCCGACGTCGATGGACCAGGTAGAAAACTCTACGACAGCGCCGTCAAACACGTCAAGCAAGTCCCAGAGGTCATCTAAGCTAGATGGATCGACATAGTGTTCCAGAATTGCCAGGGCTTTGAGCCCTTCGGCATGCTCCTGTGATTTTGCGAGGGCAACGCGCATGGGGCCTCGAAAGAAACTATATCTCAGCGACAGGTAGTTCGTCGACCTCATAACTTCGCCTTGTACCATGAGCTTGTCGTCTGGGGCGCTCTCATTTAGGGTTATTAAACAAGGATCAGCTCCCTCATTCACCCATTTCTTTGCCATATCGGCAACGTCTTTGCGCTGCACTTCGTAAGCAACCCAGGCTCCGCCGGCCTTTCCCTTATATCTCAACACGACATTCCTGGAAAATGGCGACGTAAAATATGAATCGAGATCTGGCCAGACGGCTAGACTGTTCCCAAATCGTCCGCGAATGTACAGTTCGTACATTTGTTGCTTTGATTCGATTTTCATTCGAGCAGAGCCCTCCCTTCGATTGACATCAAGGACCGGTGGAGGATTCTATTGTCTAAACCGGCGGATCCTATTTCCTGGGCTGCCTCCGCCAGAAGAGCCGCTGCCGACCTTGCGGTTAGACGCCGCCCATCTTGATCAAAGACATCGAGGGCGTACTCATAAGCGGTAGCTGCTTCCAAGCTGCAGCCATTGCTATACTCCCATCCATTTATAAGCAATATCCGATCACAAAATCGTTTTATAACCTCTGTCCAGAACTTGTAGTAATCAGCCTGCTCCCAGTGGTCCAAGTCTACGAGGGCGGTGGGATTGATCACGGGGAAGTTGTTAGTTGATCGTAATCGTTCCACAACCGTACTGGCGGCCTTTCGATTTTCTTCCTTTATAGACGAAAGAAACTCCGGTCTTAGTGGCAATCCTTCTTTCTTGGCCACTTCGAAAAACCGCACACCGGAAGTTACTGGCGCACTCACATAGGTCGCGCTTTTCCCCGAGATCATGCACGGAAATATTTCAAAGTAGGCTTTAGCTGTCTCATCCATTTGCTAAATACACGTCAAGTTTTTTCAATCTCATGAAAGGCGGCTATTTCCTCCCCTCAAGTTTCTCAATCCTTGATTCTAGCTGACCGACCGCGATGCTTGATTTGTTTACCGCATTTGTCTGAGTAGTAATTGCTTCACTTACCTGCTTCTGGCCTTCGACGAAAGATTTCCAATCCGCGGGGGAAATGACCGTGAGGTTTGGCGGTGTACCCTTAACGGAAATTTTCGTCTCGTCCGTTGGAAGGCTAGGACGAAAGATTGTAAAGAACAGGGCTACAAAGAAAGCGATATGGAGCCCAACCGCCAGCAGACGAACCGCGGTTCGCACTCTAGGTGCGTGATAGCTATCTTTGGCTTCCCTAGCAATATCTGCCCGCAAATAGAATCTGGTGAAGTGCTTCATACCCGCAGGGTTAGCCAAATATGATTTCACCTCGGACTCTGCCTTGATCTTATCCCTGTCAATAGGCGAGGCAATGGAAAAGTCCGTCAACAGTTCTGGTGGGTGCTCCCCGATACTTTCATTTAAGCTGGTCTCGATTTCAAAGGCCCTGAACGAAACCTTGTCCCCGTATTGATTTAGTGGTTCAAAAGTTATCCAGAACCAAAAAATCAATGGTATGGTCGCAATGCATATTAACAATGGGATAGCCACAGTGTCTTTTCCCAATGCGAGAACAGCACCCGTTGCGATGATAAAGTAATTGAACTGGTTCCATACTGCCTTATAAAGGTCTTCGTAACGCAGGCAGCATTTTTCGTATTCAAGTTCAAGTAACTCGAGTTTGATTTCTTCTTTGGATGGCATGCTTACTACCTCACTGCTCGGGCGATAAACCTCTGGAATTTCCTCTAATTTCATTGCATGTTTTACGCTTCCGGGATTATTTATCAGGTACCTATTATAGATAACTACCTCGCCGGAGATGCTATGGCTTATCAGGCTAACATCCCTTTGCCCGATTATGGCCTCGGTCGAAAGGAGCAAGATGAACTGAGTGAAGAATATCTTCGAGCGGTAAAAAAAGCCGTTTTGCTCGAAACAGACGAACTCACGCAGTTTTTTTCGAAGGTGCTTTTTCGAGGCGCTCAACAGCTTTCTTAAGCTCTTCCTCAGTAACGTAAATGCCTTCGTATGCCGACGAGGCAACGACGTTGCGAAGAATCGCCGCATCGCGGACCGCTTTATCTGAATAAAACTTGTTGACCTTCGCGACTTTTGCCATTACAACACAATTATACGCTGTTTTAAGCGGAAATGAACCTAAACAATCGGCCTAGGCGGCTCTTCCGGAAGTCTTCGTCCACTCGTCGATGTGGAACTTCACCGCGTTGACGAGCGTGGTCTGCTCCTGGTCGGTAAGAGCTGTTTCAAACTCGATCTCCGGCTGGATATTCACATCCACCGTCCACTTGCCGATTCCTAAATCATACATATCGCTCAGCGAAATCGCATAGTTTAGACAACACAGCGCGGTGAACTCCTGGGGATAAGCCCAGGGCTGGTGCAGGTGCACAAGCGCCTCAGAAAAAACAGGCGGAAGCCCCCAAGCCTCAACCGCGACGGCGGTGATCATGGTGGAGGGTTTTAAGAAGACGCGCTGGAAGCCTTCTTCCAAAGTGACCCCTGCCCGCTCTGAAAAATGAAAAACACGCTCATAGGCGGCGGGTACGACTTGGGCTAGCAATCCAATACCAAGGCTGCTTAAGATGCCAACGGCAAAAACTTCGTCGGCGGACCAGTCGGAAGTTGGACGCCCGTTCATTTGCTTCCGAGCAAACAGAAACCTGGCCAGCATAGCAACCGCCAAAGAGTGCCGAGAAAAGCGAGCAGCATCAAAATAGGGTGTTTTCGGCTTCGAAAAGCTCATGCTCCGCAAGATGAGCGACATGGCCAGCGAACGGACCGTTCGCTGCCCCAAAAGCATAATGGCGCCACGGATGGTTGAGTAACGAGGAACGCCGCCTGCGGCGGCGACTGATGCCATGCGCAAGAATTCGGCAGAGAGGACGGGATCGGAGGCGATGATTCTCTCTAACGTGGAAGCAGAAGCTTCGCCCGAATCGATGCTCTTGACCAACTGAACAGCAGTGCTGGGCAAGGCGGGCAAACTGCCCGTCCTTCTGAAAATCAGCTCTAGTGTTTCGAAATCTGCGTCAGCCAACTCGTGTTTCTCCCAAACCGCTCGTAGTGAGGGCCATTATGATTATTGGCAAGAGGGAGCCGGAAGTGGAGGTGGGTTGGGGCTATCAAAATTGGTTAGGAACCGATTACCGGATGCGTTATGCGTTGTGCGTAAAGCGTTGATCGGAAAAATGATGCGAATGCGCAAAATTTCAGCCCCAAAGTCGTAACTGGGCCGATTAGTTAACTTCACCTCGCCCGAACTGTCCAGTTAACGCACAACGCATAACGCATAGCGCATCTCCTAGTGCAATACCAACGCATCCAACTGGTCCTTGCGCCCACCCCCCATTTCCGTGCACACTATCCAAATGTCTTCACGGCTGCAATTCGCGTTGGAAACGGCATACGAAGCAGGGAAATCGACTCTCGCTCTCTTTGATACCAACCATTCCGTTGAAATAAAGAAAGACAACACCCCCGTAACGGAAGCCGATAAGCATGCAGAGCATCTCATCCGCAAAGCGATAAAAGCCAAATACCCAGCAGAAGGCATTTTGGGTGAAGAGGAAGGCGAGTCGGGATCAAAAAGCGACCGATGGGTTGTTGATCCTATCGATGGCACAAAGTCTTTCATCTCGGGTGTTCCGCTCTACGCCACCCTTCTCAGCTACGAGCAAGAGGGCATCCCGATCATAGGCATCTGTTATTTCCCCGCGCTGGACAAGATGTTTTACGCCGAAAAAGGCCAGGGCGCGTTCGAAAACGGGCACCGGCTTGCCGTTTCCGCCAAAGACCGGCTTGCAAGCGCCGTACTTTGCTGCGGAGGGCACGCGAGCATGGAGAAATACGGCAGAACCGCCGGAATAACAGAACTCGCAAAAAGGACGCTTGCCACGCGCACCTGGAGCGATGCCTACGGCCACGCTTTGGTGGCAAGCGGACGAGTTGAAGCTATGATCGACCCGGTCGTCAACCGATGGGACGTCTCCGCCATGCAACTCGTCGTGGAAGAAGCGGGGGGCACGTTTACCACTTTCGATGGGCAAACAAACCCGCAGCACGAAGCCGTTAGCAGCAATGGCAAGCTGCACCAACAAATTCTGGACAGCTTCAAAAGATGAGGTTGCTGGGAGTCGATTTTGGCAGCAAGAGAATCGGCATCGCGGTGGGTGAAAAGGAGCACGGCATTACCACCGCTCGAAACTCCCTTGCTGCGTCCGGCACCCTCGCCAAAGATGCCCAGCAGATCTCGGCAGTAGCCGAGTCTGAAAAGGCAGATGCGATCGTGGTTGGAGTTCCAGAGAACCTGCCTGGCAAAGATCAACGCATGGCAAAGGTGTGTTCGCAGCTAGTGGACCGTATTAGAGAAGAAGGTTGGACGGTATTTACTGTAAACGAAGCTTATACAAGCGTGGAAAGCGTGGAGGGCCTTAGCTCCGTCTATAAACCTAACACCGTGCGAAAGAGGGTTGATGGTGAAGCCGCGCGGTTGATTTTAGAGCTGTATTTTAATGGTGAATAGAAAAAGGCGCATCGCGCTTGTGGTCGTTCTTGTTGTACTTGTAAGCATTTTAATTGCTGTTTTTCTGGGCCTTCGATGGTTTAAAAGTGAACTTCAGCCGATGCCCATCGGCCCCTCATTCTTGGTTCGCTACAGCGCGGAGAAGCCGTTTACCATGGTTGCCAAGGACCTGCAGCGCCGGGGCGTTGTACGAGATTCCAAGGTCTTCGAATATTACGTAAAGTACAGGCATCAGCTTAGACCGGTTGCCGAAGGCACGTACAGATTCAACCCGGGCATGACGGTGGACCAGGTGGTAAAAGCCTTGCATTCGCCCTTAAAGCAGATGGTGCGCATCCCAGAAACCAACTTCTCCTACCGGACTGCGAAGGTGCTCCAAAAGAAGGATGTTCTTAAGGCGGATGACTACAAGAAATTAATCAAAGATCCGGCGGAGTTCGCCGATGACGTTGATTTCAAGTTGCCGAAAACTTCGCTGGAGGGATATCTCTATCCAGACACGTACGATCTTCCGCCCCTGATCGGGGCGCACGATACCATCGTGCGCCAGCTCGAAGCCTTTGAAATGAAGGTTTATCCCTTGCTGAAAGATGTTAAGGATGTAAACAAAGTCTTAACGATCGCGAGCATGGTGGAAATGGAAGCGGCGAAGGATAAGGATCGGCCGTTGATTGCCGGAGTCATAGTAAATAGATTGAAACTCGGCATGCCCATGCAGATTGACGCAACAGTTTTATACGCTCTCCAGCAGTGGCGAAGGCTCACTTATGCCGACCTTCACGATACTATTTCGCCATACAATACCTATCTCCACAATGGTCTGCCTCCCGGTCCCATTTGTTCACCGACCTTAAAAAGCGTGGAGGCGGCTCTTCACCCCGCTGCCAACAACTACCTTTACTATGTGGCACTGCCTAACGGCTACAGCTTGTTCGCTAGCACCCTGGCGGGGCACAGTGCCAACATAGCGAAGAGGCGCGCGGCCCTGGCTGCTTTGGCTGCCGCCAAAGCCAACAAGAAGGCATGAGTGGTTTCCGGGCAGGGAAATATGACCGCAGCCGGTTAGGTGTTTTCAAGCACTTATCGCCGATTCAATCCGTTCACAACCTTACCGATATTGAGCCTGCCGATTTGGTGAAGGCTGGAAAGAAGCTGGTTCTTGTGGATGTCGACAACACCCTGGTGGAATGGCACAGTGAACATATCCCCGTAAGCACGGCAGGCTGGCTTGCCATTGTGAAGGCGGCAGGCTTAAAGGTTTGCATCATCAGCAACACCAAGAAGATTGAGCGACTGCGGCGCTTGGCAAAGGCCATGGATATTCCGTTCTTAGTGGGCCGTTTTAAGCCTAGTCGGTCCATGTTTCGGCAGGCTTTGAAAGATTTTAACGCGAAGCCGCAAGAGGCGGTCATGATCGGCGATCAACTTTTTACCGATGTTTTGGGGGCAAACAGGACCCATATCGACGCCATTTGGGTTAAACAGATGGCGCCCAAAGATTTTATCGGCACGAAATACATCAGCCGGGTCGGCGAGCGCGTGGTGAGAGGCAGATTGCATAAGGTTTTGGATCCGGAAGAAGAAGTGGTTACGGAAATGGAACCCGCCAAACTATACGAGAAGCCTGCTGTCAAGCAGTTTCTGAAGTTTTGCGTGGTTGGTGGCGGGTCTACCGTGGTGGACCTTGGGCTGTTTTGGCTTCTTCGATTTGGCAACCACGAATCGGTGAGCCTTTCTTTTGGGCATTGGCTGGTGGCGAATTTTCCGGGCTTGTTTGGAAGTTATTCCGGCAATGTGGCAGCGGCTTCCGTGCCGGTTTTTAAAACGTTTACTACGACCGTTGCGATCTTTAACAGCTTTCTTTGGAATCGCTTATGGACCTTTCAGATTCGAGGCAAGGAGAATCGGCGGTCGCAGTTTCAAAAGTTCTTTGTGGTGTCCATTATTGGGCTGATCCTTAACACCGTGATCACCACCTTCTTTAGCGAATTTCTACCGGGTAGCACCAAGACGCGAACCGGGATCGCGCTTATTGTTGCTACCTTTGCGGTGGCGTTTTGGAATTTCTTGGGGCAGAAATATTGGATCTTCAAATCCAAAGATTGACGGAAACCTTCCACTGGCAAAACGCGCCTTCGGCGGATTTTGCGGTGATCGCGGAAGATGCCAGCCACTCGCTTTCACCGCGTATGCATAACGCGGCTTTTACGGCGTTGGGTTTAGCTTTTCGCTACGTGGCCGTTAACGTAGCCCGTGGAGATGTTGGTTTTGCACTGGATTTCCTTCGCTCAAGGGCTTACAGGGGAGTTAACGTGACGTTGCCCCATAAGGAAGAGGCTCGCGCGTGGTGTTCGGAGTTTATAAATACGGACTATCCGGAAGTAAACGTCGCCAATACAATCCTTTTGGATTCTAGACAAGGATTTAATACGGACACGCTCGGCTTCTTGCGAAGCATCACACCTTTGGGTTTGAAAGCTGGCGACCAATGCCTGGTTCTAGGGGCGGGCGGTTCGGCACACGCTTGCATCGCGGTGCTTCTGAAACTGGGATGCCGGGTCTCCCTATGGAACAGGACTCGAGAGCGAGCCAATGAAACCAATGAGAGATTTAGTGGCCGAGTGGCCCTCCAGAAGGAGCCGGATTTAGCGGGCATTAACCTTTTGGTTAATGCAACTTCCGTCGGCAAGATTGGCGGGGAGTTACCGCTCGATTGGACGCGGTCTCCTTCTGATTTGGTTGCCTACGACCTGTACTATGCTAAGAACCCGACTCAGTTCCTTCAAAATGCGGCCGCACAAGGTCTGAGAGCAATGGATGGTTCGAGCCTGCTGGTTTATCAAGGGGCGGAGGCATGGCGCTGCTGGGGCTTGCCCGAGCCAGACGTTAACCTTATGGTTAAGGAAGTGCAAGATGCTCTTGCAATCTAGTAGCGAAGCCATAGCGGAAGCCGCTAGCTTTATAAGTAATGGCGAATTGGTGATCGTCCCAACCGAGACCGTTTATGGTCTCGCTGCGCAAGCCCTTGATGAAGAAGCAGTAAAGAAGATATTTGAAGCCAAGGGAAGACCCGCCGATAACCCGTTAATCTGCCATGCGTACGATAAGACGCAAGTTGAGATGCTTACAGCTTCTTGGTCGACGCAAGCTCAACAGCTTGCCGATGCCTTTTGGCCGGGACCACTTACGCTTGTGCTTCCCAAACGAAACGAAGTTTCAGCAGTCACGACGGGCGGACTCAATACAGTGGCGATCCGCATGCCTTCGCATAAGGTTTTTCGCGAGATTCTAAAGTTGGTGGGCGAGCCAGTAGCTGCGCCGAGCGCGAACCTGTTTATGGGCCTTTCACCGACGACAGCTCAAAATATCGATCCCGATCTCATCAAAGAAGTAAAGCTAGTAATCGATGGCGGAAGCTGCGAGTTTGGCATCGAATCCACCGTGCTCGACCTCAGCGGCGAGATCCCCTCGCTCTTAAGGCCCGGAAGCATCTCCAAAGACCAAATCGAAAGCGTGCTCAACACCCAAATCAACTCGGGCTCAAAAGAGCGGAAATCACCCGGCATGTACCCTCGCCACTATGCCCCTAAAGGCAAGGTGCTGATCGATAAGGATATCGATGATAAGCCGGGTCTGGTTCTAACCAAACAACCCGCCAAAGACCAGGTTAAAATGCCGAAGGAGCCTAGGAAATACGCGGCAAAACTTTACGCCGCCTTAAGTGAAATGGACCAACAAAACCAGGCTGTGATTTTCATCGAAGCGCCTCCAAGAACGCCCGAATGGGATGCTGTTTGGGATCGGCTAAGGCGGGCCAGCGCCGATTAAGCTTCTTTCGCGCCGCGAACAATCACTACTTGCTGCGGGATTCTTTGGATTGCAGATTTCAAAAAGGCCGCTCTTGCCTCAGGATCGGTCGGCTGTGCGGCAACGGGGATGACCAACAAAGAAATCTTATTCGCCTGAAGGTAGTTCTCGATTGTGCTTAAAACGTCACGCCCTCGCTCCAAGTGAGGGATGATTCGCACATGTCGGTCCGATTTGGCACAGCAGAGTTCGAGTGCCTTAGAGGCCTGCGCCTCTTGCTCCGGCAACGGAGAGGTTAGCGGCAGCTCACGCGGAACCACCACGATGTAAACAAGGTGTAAATCCGCTTCGCGGGCCTCCGCCAATTGGGATGCGATTTCCAACGCCTCTTTGTCTACATCCCTTCCAGTTAAACAAAGCAGAATGCTTGAGTTCTTCTCTCCATTCTTCTTCCTGGATTTGCCTCCATCGATGACGATCTCGAGCGAAGTTCGCGCGTCTTCAACCGATTTGGCGATTGCAAGTCTGGAACGTACCTCGGAAACCGAGCGGAGGACTTCCAGAACGTTTTCCGGCACGGCGGCAACGATGACGCGCGCCTCTTGGCGCTTTGTGAACTCCAAAATATCACGGAAGGTCTCGGCGCCTTCGGGGGTCGCGTTGGTCAAGCCGCTGCAATCAATGATGACGCCCGCAGGATGCCGCTTCAGAGTAAGTGAAATGGCGGTGTGGACTGTTTCCCACAGGTTCGTACGGAGTTGGCCGGATAGGACAATAACGTCGTCGTAGGACTCAACGATCATTTGAGGAAGTACCTCACGTTGGTGATAATCACATTTTTGCGGCTAGCGAGGGCCATTTTAAGTGGAATCGCAGCATTGTTATGAAGCAACCCTTGCCACCAATATTTTGGCACGGCCTGAGGAACGATAACGGTGATCATGGAGTTGGGGTCTTCCGCGACGGCTTGGTCGATATATTCGGTAATCGGATCCAGAAGGGATCGATAGGGAGACTCCAAGATAACTAACGGCAAATCTGCGCCGAACTTGTTCCAATCTGCCTTGACTGTTTTGGCGGATTGGGGATCCATGGTGACGTGGAGAGCTCGCACGTCGCTTGTCATCGACTTCGCGTAGCTTATCGCCTGCAAAATGCCTCGGTGGACGCGAGGAACTAAAAGTAAAACCGTGGTCTTCACTGGTTTCAGGGCGTCTTCCGGAGTCAACGTGAGCTCTTTGGCCAAGTACTGATAATGTCGATGGATCATCGAGAACACGAACAGGAAGAAGATGATGGCGACGACGACGATCCAGCCACCTTCACTGAACTTGGTGACCATGATGATTACCGCAACAACGCCCGTGGTAAGACCGCCCAGAAGGCTCACCACCATGGTCCCAAATTTCTTTAGCTTTACTTGGTGAACCACCATTCCGAACTGGCTTAATGTAAAAGCTGTAAAAACGCCGATTGCGTAGAGCGGGATCAAGGCGTCCGTCGTTCCCTTAAAGACAATGATTAACGTGGTTGCCAGCAGAGTGAGAATGACGATGCCGTTTTGAAACACTAATCGGTCGCCAACGCTTGCTAACTGGCGCGGCAGAAACCCATCCCTGGCTATCATACTGCTCAGCCTAGGAAAGTCTGCAAAGGCCGTGTTGGCGGCCAAAATCAAAATAAGCGCTGTAAATATCTGAAGCGCATAAAGCCAAATACTTTGGCCTCCAAAGACCCGCTCACCAATGAGGGCAAGCACGGTCTTGTATCCAGGAGCATGGGCATTAAGATAGGGCAGTATGTGGAGTTGAACGCCCAGCCAACTTGAGCCCAGGAACATGAAGGCGAGAATCCCTGCCATCCAGGTCAAGGTAATGGAAGCATTGCGGGCTTCCGGCGGTTTAAAGGCCTGGATGCCGTTCGATATAGCCTCGATGCCGGTCATGGCGGTGCATCCGTTTGCAAATGCTTTTAGCAAGAGAAATACACCAAACGCCTCCAAGGGAGGTGGAGGGATGTTCGGATCTGACATCGGCACGATATGCAGTTGTGGCAGCCGAATAATTCCAACCACGATCATTAGCAGCATTAAGCCGACGAAGCCATAGGTCGGAATTGCAAAAACGATTCCGCTCTCTTTGGTGCCGCGAAGGTTTATAACGGCAATGAAGGCAACGGAAAGCACGTTAACAAGCAGCAAATAGTGATGAATTGAAGGGAAGATTGAAACTAACGCTAAGACCCCTGCCGTCACGGACACTGAGACCGTAAGCACGTAGTCAATAAGGAGCGAGGCCCCTGCGATTCGGCCCGCAAAAGAGCCCAAGTTTGAGCTCGCAACAGTATAGGATCCGCCGCCGTGCGGATACGCGTGCAGCGTTTGGTAGTAGCTGGAGGAAACAATAATGATCAAAATCGCGATTGCGATCGAGATCGGGAAGGTAACACCCATGAAATGAGTGCCCGCCAAGAGCAAAACACCCATCGTCGCTTCCGTGGCGTACGCGACGGACGACAAAGCATCCGATGCGAAAACAGGAAGTGCGAAAATCTTGCTGAGGCGCTGATGGTGCGCATGCTTGGTAGCGATGGGCTTTCCGAAGAAAATCCGTTTTGCCAGCGTTAGAACACTCATAAATGCAGCCCCAATATGATGACATGTTTGGGCGGGGACGCGTCTAACCTAGGGCAGGTATGGACGAATATACAGCCTGTAAAGCAGTTTGGCAACACCATCGCTGTAGGCGATTACCAACCGGGCACGCCTCATCGGATCGATCGATCCGGGCCATTTGTCGATTGCAAGAGCACAGCTATAACCCAACTCCTTTACTGCCGCCTGGCTCGCGGGTGGGCAATCGCCGTACGGGTAGCAACCCGATTTTGGGACATAACCTTTTTCGCGCAAAATTTCATCTGCCCTATACCATTCGTTCTTTTGGTCTTCTACCGAGAGCTGAGACAGGCGAGCATGCGTCTGTGTATGGTTGCCAATTTCAAAACCTTTCATTTGCGCTTCCAGAAGCTGTTTCCAGCCCGCCAACGGTTTTGCTTCGGCTACGTCCCAGGAAGAAGATTGGCCAACAAGAGCGGGCACCGCGTAAAAGGTCGCAGTCACATTGTTCTTTATTAGAACCTCTAGGCCGTGCGTAAGCGTCGAAACATAGGCATCGTCGAAAGTGAAACAAACAGATTTTCCCTTGGATCGAGGAACCTCGCATGCTCTTACAAACTGAAAACCTCTCCGGCGGAAAAAAGAAATGTGGCCCTGCAATGTCGCAGGTTCGACATTGAGCCTCCGCCCGACTTCGGAGAGTGGAGCAACTTGGTGGTAGCACAAGATTGGAAGCTTCAACTCGGTCTTATTGTGATCGAATCTGCCTCTAAGTTACGCTCTGAGACACATGCAGTAGCTAAATGGACGCCAACCCCGTTAAAATGCTTATGAAATTGATTTGCGATCCCTGGAGGATGTTTCGAATGCACAGATTGCGGTTCCTCGCCTTGATCCCGCTCATTTTTGGCCTAACGTCAGTCGTCTTTGGCGATTTTGATGGTCCCGCTCCGCTTTCTTGGAGGTGGGCGCAGCCTACAGAATACGCCCCGTCGGGTTCGCCACTCGTCGACGGAGATACGATTTATGTTTCAGTTGGAACTAGAATTTTCGCGCTTGATCGCCAGACCGGGAATCAAAAGTGGAAATTTCCAACCACGGAGTCGATTCAGGGCCATTTCAAATCCAATCCGGTAATGTGCGACGGAACGCTCGTTTCCGCAACGGACACAACTCTGTACGGAGTGGATCCGGCAACCGGAGTTCAGAAGTGGTACTACAAGCTCCAAGATCCTCAGCAAGAGATCAGCTCCCAGCCTGTCGCTGTAAACAAGTATGTTGTTTTTCCGGTAAGCGCGGAATACCTAGTGGCCATCAACGGCGCGGACGGAAAGGAAACTTGGCCGGCTCAACAGCATGTTTTTGATTTGCTAAAAGGGAACTTGGGCTCATCGGGCGACCTGCTGTTTTACTTCACGCAGCACAACGCGCTCTGTGCGTTGAATGTGGCCTCACCGACCAAGGTGAAAACGTATGCCTCCTTCTCCACTCTAAGTGAGAGTGCAACTCCGGTCGTTGTTAGCGACATCCTTTACGTCAACACCAGCTCTTATGTGACGGCTCTAAACGCCCTAAATGGCTCCGAAAGATGGCAGACCGATACTCAAGAAGACCTTGTTTACGGTCCCGCTATCACGGCCAGCAACGTGGCCGTCGTAAGCCGCGATGGGATTTTGACGATCATGGACCTTCATGGCAAGATCGCAACGATGAAGGATCCCAACAGCAAGGGCGTTATCCCGATGAAGATCGACTTGCAATCTGGCGCGGCCACACGGCCTACCGCAGCCGGCGAATTATTTATGGTGCCCACTTTGAACGGCGCACTGAACTTGGTAGACCCAAAAACCGGCCGCATCGTCTGGCGCTATGTCGTTCACCCGATGTCTGCGGAAGAGGTCATTTCAACCACAAAAAATAACCAAAACGGCGGCGGAGGCAAGTTCGGAGCCGGAGGTGGAATCGGCGGAGGCGGACTCGGCGGTGGTGGACTCGGCGGTGGCGGACTCGGCGGCGGCACGACTGGTGGTGGAAATGGTGCTGGCACGGGCGGAGGCCAAGGAAATCGCGGCGGCGCCAACGGACAACCGGGCAACCTGCTGATTCCTGATCCGGCGGATTTTGATGTTCCCGTCGCCGGCCCAACGGTCGTAGCTGGCAACACACTGCTAGTTCTCGTGGAGGACGGCAGCCTGTTGGCTTTTGACAGGGATTCGGGAGTGGACGTAACCGGTCCCGAGGTAAAGATGCTCTTTCCCTCGGAAGGATCGGAGGTCAGTGGCCAAGATCTCTCCGTCGTGTTTCGGATCAGTGACGACAACTCCGGCGTGAATGAGTCGACGATTTCCGTGACTTGTAACGGGAAGCCCGTAGACAACGCCTTTACTGCCGATGGCAAGGATACGGTTCAGTTCTCCCTCTACGGCAAGAACAAACCTTTGCCTGATGGCAGAACTGAGTTTGTCGTGTCCGTTTCGGACTGGATGGGCAACATCACAACCGAGAAATTCTCCCTCTCGATCGATAGCAGTTTGCCTTCAATCGCCGCGCCAGCATATCCGCAGAATGGCGGCCGAGGCGGACCCGGCCGTGGCGGCGGTTTGGGTGGCGGCGGCTTCGGTGGCGGACGAGGCGGTGGATTCGGCGGCCAGGGTGGCGAAGGAGGCCGTTAGTTCTGCGTGATAAGGGCGAACTGGAGTTCTGGCAAAGGCTTTTAGCCGCCGAAACAAGCCCCGCTAAAGCGCAAATAATCCTGGAGCAAATGTTCGGACGGTTACCGTCCGAACACTTGCTTAAGACCCATCTTCTCAGCCGCGCGGAGCGCGAAAGAGTCGCCGAGGCGCGACTGGATATCCTGCCGGCGTTAAAAGAACAGGGCGTACAGCTCTTGGCTGGTGAGGATCTCCCTGAGCGATTTCGAACGATTCCTACCATGCCCCCCGCGCTGTATTGCTGGGGGGATCCCAGTTGTTTGCAGCAGCCGACTGTTGGGATTGTTGGAACGCGGGCAGCCACCACCTATGGCAAAGCTGTTGCCCAGAAGTTTGCCGAATCGCTGGCTCGGGCGGGAGTAACGATTATAAGCGGGGGCGCGCTGGGGATCGATGCGGCAGCCCACGCAGGAGCACTGGCAGTTGGCGGCAAAACCGCTGCCGTGATGCTTTCGGGGATCGAGCGGGTTTACCCGCGCGTGCATTTCCAGCTTTTCGAGCAGATTAAGGCCAATGGATGCCTTCTGAGCCAGTTTGCGGCGGGAACGACCTCAAACCGGGAATACCGGCCCCTACTGCGCAATCACACCGTAGCAGGGCTCTGTAATACACTTGTGGTGATTGAAGCGCCGGATAAATCCGGTGCGCTTTCCACGGCTAGTTCGGCGAACGAGATGGGCAGGCATGTGTTTGTAGTTCCGGCGAATATCGAAAATTTGAATTTTCGGGGTTCTCATGCGTTGATACGCGATGGCGCAACTTTGGTGGATCACCCTGACCAAGTCTTGGAGGCGATGGGTTTGCCATCGGTTTCCGCGATTGCTGCCTCTGAAGCCAGCCCGATTCAGGAGAAGATCTTGGCGGTGTTGAGCACAAGTCCGCTCGCTTGCGAGTTTATTGTTGACCGAACAGGTCTGGATACATCCGTTGTGCTGTCTGAGTTGACGATGCTGGAACTTGAGGGCCGCATCATGAAGGATGCGGGCGGGTACGCAAAACGACTATGAAATACCAAGCGATTGGCCCTTCTGGATTTGGCACCTATGAAGTTGAATGGGTTTCGGGGTCGCCGGTATTTACCGAGTCATCCGGCTCGGCAGACGGCATTTTGGCGCCTGGCTTGGTGGATATCCATATTCATGGCGCATTTGGGATCGACTTTATGTCGGCTACGGCCGCCGAGATGGTGCAACTGGCCTCCAGACTGCGCGAGCTGGGTTACGAAGCCTTTTTACCAACGACGATTACGGCAACCCCTTCAGATATCGCTTCTGCTTTATCTAACTTGCCGGAGCATGAGATGATGTGGGGATTTCACTTGGAGGGGCCTTTTATTAGCGAGTTGCACCCGGGCGCGCAGCCGGTTTCGTCGATAACCACGCCAGGCTCCGAATGGGATTCGATTTTGGATGACCCACGACTGCGGGTGATTACTCTTGCGCCGGAGCGCGTTGGCGTGCTGCCTTTAATCTCCCGTTTATCGTCGCGGGGGGTGGCCGTAAGCATGGGCCACAGCGACGCTACTTACGAACAGGCGATGGCCGGGTTTAAGGCGGGGGCAACCCATGTGACTCACACGTTCAACGCGATGCGGGGTTTTCACCACCGCGAGGCAGGCTTGGCCGGCTTTGCCATGATCGAGAACGGTGTGTACGCCGAATTGATCTACGACCGCATCCACGTTTCCGAGCCTTCGGCGAGTTTGCTCGTTCGGAGCAAGCCGGTTGATAAACTGGTCGCCGTGAGCGATAGCTCGCGGGCAACCGGTCTGCCCTCGGGCCAGCACATAACCATGTGGGGCCACGACTGCGTGACCACGCCAGGACAGGTTCGGCTCGCTTCAAATGGGGCGCTGGCCGGCAGCGCGATTACGCTGAAGGATGCATTTCAAAACTTGGCTGCGGATTTTGGAGTGGAGACGGCCATTCGAGCTTGCTGCCTAAGTCCGCGACTTTCGATTGGGGAAACGCGAGAGCCCAAGGTTTGGCTGGAGTTTTCTAATGGGTTGGAGCTTAGGGAAGTAAAGCATTGAGCCCAATATCGTATTATAAGGATAGGAACGCAGAAGCAACCAGGCAAATCCGAGCAAACCATTAAGCTTAACCCTGAGCAAATGGAAATGATACGGGAAGGCGAGGAAGCCTTGGATCGCGGCGAAAGGATGACTATCGAAGAAGCTCGCGCATTCGCCGACAAACGCACGTTGGCATGGCTGAAGAGTCAACAGACTGCATAGCCTTCCTAAGTCCGCCGACTCACCGGGGATTTGTATTTTGCAAATTTGGCGCCGCTGTACAAGGAAACGCGCTCCAGCTACTAGTCTCCTGAAGGCCTGCGTTTGAAGTATAAGTCCCAGCTGCCATGTTGTAGTTGGAATCAAATGCCGTCACCACATCCGCCACGTTTACATTGTTGGCGATCTCCCTTTCGGTCTGCCATTCCCAGGGACCGGTGCTGCTGGTGGTGGAGCCGTTTGCCTGAGTGATGGTCACCGCTTGAGCCCCGCCTGCATAAGCCTGATAGCCAAAGCGCCCTGGCCCAGCCGCGCCTGGAACGCCCAAAATAAACCACCAATAATCCGTTTTATTTCCGGTAACGCTTAAGCTCGAGGGGCCGGAATAGGTGAGATCATAGGTCGCCCCGTTATCCATAAAAGTGCCACCCGCGGCCACCACGCAGCTGTCTGAGTTGGTTGCGCTTATGGACGTAAGCGCTAAGTTTCCTTCCTGGGTGCTCCATTGGGTCGCCGTTGGCGGGCCGGTTAAGACTTTTGAAAGGGCGTCTTCATAGTAGGGCGATATCGCAGCCAACAGTTTCACTTTCATGGTTGCGGATCCAATTTGGACTCCATCCTGCGACTCTGTATCGGAAACGGTGCCAGACCAACTGCTCAGTTCTCGGTAGTTGGAGTCGACGGTCGTGCTTCCAAGGGGAATCTGAACGAAGCACTGTCCGGTTAGGTTGGCAGGAAGGGTGCAAAGGATGTAGTTGTTGGACCAACTTTGGATGGCCAAAGAGGTCCCCGCAAGCATGACCTTGCCCTGAGTTGGACCGAAGATCCCGGAGAGCCCTAACGTGGTTCCGCTGGGCGCAATAAAGTCGAGTGAGGGAGCAAACGCCTGAAACTCGGTAGTGCCAAAGGAGGTCAGCTCTAAGGCCGTGTTTTGCCCGTTCGGCAAAAAAGTAGTCGGTGATTTTTTGGAGGTCTAGCTCGGTCTTCGTTGATGTAAAGCTGAACGGCCGGCGGGGAGGCGTGGCCGGCTGAATGATATTGGAACCAGTCATTTCGCTCAGCAGGGCTTCTTGCGCTGCGTTCATCATCTCAGGCTGGGTTTCGTTTGTCCAGCCCGCCACTGCCCCCGCTCCCAGACCCTTCAACACATTCTGAAACTTGATCGCGGCGGGCGAACCCCCTTCGCAGCACGAAAGGTAGATAAGGCTGCCAGTTGAAAAACTCCAGTGATAGTTTCCTGGGAAGATTTGAGTAGCGAAGTAGAACGTGGTCGCGATGAATTTGCCAGCCTCGTCCTGGCCCAGTAGGTTCTTCTGGAAGTCATAGTTGCTCATAGCTACGCCCAGAGCCCCCGTTTTGAGGTCCGTCTTGTAGTTGGGCGAGTTGTAGCCAGAACTGCCTGCGTTAAAGTTGGCGATATCGGCGGTTTGCATGCCCCAACCTAGGCTTGGGCCGCCGGAAGCATTGGTGAGGCTCGGCGCCATGTAGCACTCTCCTCCGTGGCCATGAAACAGCATGCCGGCAGCTTTATAGGTTCCCAACTGCTTCAATACGGCCACCGTCGCTGTCGAAACGATAGGCGAGTAATGGGCGTGGGAGAACATGCCACCAAGCTGAGTTGGCGCTTGGGTTTCGCCAACGGCGAGAACGGGAGCTTGGGTGTCGAGGACATAAGCCACCGTGCTTCCAGTTGGAATTGTTGGCAATCGGGTTGGGAGTGCTTGGGGCCGGTGTTGCCTGCCGGGAGCCGTTAAAGGCATGTTTGAGTTGAAAATTGAAAAGGGCACGCCATCGGAGAAGAGGGCGATGACATCTCCTCCAGCGGTGGCCGTCACGCTCGTGAGACCTTTTATTTTCGTGAGGGCAGTTGCCGCTTGGGTTGCATTCCACTGGCCGTTTGTTTGAGGGACGGTGGCTAACGCGGTGGTGATTGCCTGGATGATCGTTTGCCGAGAGGCATCGGACATGAGAGTGAGTCCTCCGCTTCCGGTCGTCGTGGTGAGCGCCCCCGTCGTAGCGGTGGTTAAGCCAGTCGAGCCGCCTCCGCCTCCACTTCCTCCGCAGCCGATCAAGAACAGCAAGAATGCGACGACGGCGGCGGGAAAAAGGCGATTAAGCTTCACTTGTCCATTATAAGGCCGTGGGCACTATTACGCAAGGCTCCCTTTATCCGCCTTGTCAAAGATCGACCAGAGCATCCATTTCTGAAGGGGCTTTTTTTGTCACGCAAAGACAGACTTGATGAACACTCCGTCATTGTTACGAAGTCGGTTCGATTCATTCTAGGTAAATTCGGCATTTTTGCGCAAGAATGCAAAGATCGCAAAGAGTTAATTGGGACCGACCAGCGCTTTGGGAGTGCTGGCGGGCTGACGCCGCTTTCAGCCAGGCGACCTGTCGCCGGGAGTCAGAACCGATCTTGGTTGGCAGTTCTGCGACGTTGGTTGGGCTCCGGAAAAGGCGGTGTCAGGCCATTGCCCCATGCTACGATTGTTCGGCGTCTTATAACTAGTTAGTTTGCAGAACTATCACGGTTCCCAATCTGCGCCTGCGCTGTCCGTTCGACTTTCGACTTTCGACTTTCGACTTCCCCCGTTTGGGGTATAACTTCCGGTTGCTGGGGAGTTGCCCGAGTGGCCAATGGGAGCAGACTGTAAATCTGCCGGCGATGCCTACGTAGGTTCGAATCCTTCACTCCCCACCAGTAAATTGCCCTCATAGCTCAGCGGCAGAGCACTTCTTTGGTAAAGAAGAGGTCACGGGTTCGATTCTCGTTGAGGGCTCCAGTTTTGTGAAATATGCGGTCCCCTGCCGCTGAGCTAACTCTCTGTTGCTTCTCTGGGGCAAGAGCATTCTTTGGTAAAGAAGAGTCAGGGGTTCGATTCTCG
Source organism: Fimbriimonadaceae bacterium (assembly GCA_036502005.1). GTDB lineage: Bacteria > Armatimonadota > Fimbriimonadia > Fimbriimonadales > Fimbriimonadaceae > DASXZH01. Next base: position 38,539 of record DASXZH010000030.1, on the reverse strand, counting down.
TCGAGGGCTCCAGCATTTACCATTTTCGCGGTAACGTTATGGCATGAGCGCAAGAAGGGGCCAAGCCCTAAAAGAGCCTTCACAAAAGCCGACCCTGGATTATCTGGCGATCCACCTCAACATGCTCAAACTGGCCAAGTTTGAGGATTCCCTACTCGAGTATTCAAAACAGGGCATATTACGGGGATCGCTTCATTTGGGCCAAGGGCAAGAGGCTTGCCCGGTTGGCGCGTGCCTTGCTTTACGCAAGACCGACAATCTCACGATGACCTACCGCGGACACGGTTATGCCCTTGCCAAGGGGTGCGATTTAGGCCGAATGGCAGCCGAAATCCTCGGACGGAAAGATGGCCTTAGTGGAGGAAAAGGTGGCAAGATGCACCTTTTTGATATCGACAACGGTCTGCTAGGAGCAAACGGTATCGTGGCGGGCGGGATCCCAACTGCGGCCGGAGCAGCCCTTAGCGCGAAAGTTTTAAAGGAAAACCGGGTGGCCCTGACCGCCTTCGGAGACGGCACCGTGAACCAAGGTGTCGCCCAGGAGTGCTTCAACATGGCGGCCCTGTTTAAACTCCCCCTTATTCTCTTCTGCGAGAACAACCTTTACGCCGAAATGACCCCGCTGTCGCGAAGTTCAGGCAACACCGATTTGTGCAATCGCATGGCGGCTATCGGGCTAAAAACGATCAGAATCGATGGCAACGACCCGCTAGAAGTCTACGAAACTGTGGCCCAAGCGCGAAAACGGGCCGCCGTAGGCGAAGGTGCTACATTCATAGAAGCGATGACCTACCGAACGAGCGGGCACTACCAACTTGACCCGGGCACCTCTTATCGTCCCAAAGAAGAAGTAGAGGAATGGCGAAGCAACTCGCCGATAACGCGCTTTGCCAAGTGGCTGGTATCCAGCAAACACGCAACTCCAGATCAGATCAAGAAACTGGAAAACCAGGCAGACAAAGAAGTTAAGAAAGGCTTTGAATTCGCCCTTGCCTCTCCAGCGCCAGATGTGCAAGAAGCATCCGAAGGAGTTTTTGTATGACCTACGGGCAAGCTGTAAAATCCGCGATCGCTGAGGAAATGCGCCGCGATCCGCGCGTGGTCCTTATGGGCGAAGACATCGGCCATCACGGCGGCATGTTCCAAGTCACAAAGGGGCTCTTTGAAGAGTTCGGTGAAGACCGTATCATCGATACTCCCATTTCCGAATCCGGCTTTATCGGAATGGCCCTCGGCGCAGCTCTCACGGGGCTAAAACCAGTGGTGGAAATCATGTTTTTCGATTTCTCGCTGGTTGCCATGGACCAAATCCTGAACCAGCTTGCCAAAACGACTTACATGTCAGGCGGACTCTCCGTTCCATTGGTTATCAGAACCCAAGGCGGTGGCTATAAAGGTGCGGCCGCGCAGCACTCGCAAATGTTGGAATCCCTGTTCCTCCATGTGCCGGGTCTAAAAGTGGTGGCGCCATCAAGCGCCTCGGATGCGGCCGGTTTACTAAAAGCGGCTATCCGCGATCCAAACCCAGTTCTCTTTATCGAGCACAACCAACTCTATGCCAAGGAGTCGGATATCGACGCCACTGAGATCCCGTTAGGCAAGGCTGCCGTAAAGCGGAGCGGCTCCCAAGCCAGCATTTTCTCATATTCTTTTTCCTTAACCCTCTGTCTTGAAGCGGCTGAACAGCTTGCAAAAGAAGGCATCGACGTTGAAGTGGTCGATATGCGAACCCTCAACCCGCTAGATTTCGGTACCGTTGAAAAGTCGGTCAAGAAAACCCACCGAGCTCTTATCGTTCACGAAAGCGCTGCCCGCTGCGGGTTTGGTGCGGACTTAGCCGCTCAAATCCAAGAGAAGCTTTTCGACGAGTTGGACGGACCGATCTTACGGGTTACCGGCGCGGACCATCCACTGCCGTTCGCAAAGGATATGGAGTTCGCCAGCTTGCCAACCGTCGACAAAATCATCGCCAAAGTAAAAGAGGTCCTCGCATAGAAGAGTTTTCGGGCAAAGTCGCCATCGTGACGGGAGCGGGCCAGGGGATCGGCGAAGCAACGGCGCGAGCTTTAGCCGCCAGCGGCGCAAAGGTCGCCGTGTGCGATTTAAACTCCGAACGGGGACAGTTGATCGCAACCCAAATCGGGGGCACCTTCTTTAAGATGGACGTCGGCAAAGTCGACTCCCTCGAAGACGCAGTGGCGGCAATTGAATTCAAACTGGGCCCGGTCAACCATTTGGTTAACAATGCCGGATACGTCCTTACTCAGCCTATGTCGGCTGTAACGATTGAGGGTCTAGAAAAAACTTTTAATATAAACGTGTTCGGAGCGTTTTTCCTGATGCGCGCCTGCGCGGAGCGTATGAAAACCCGCGGCGGCGGTTCTATGGTGAACCTAGCCAGCGTTTCCGGGTTCCTGCCGAAGCTTGAACAGGCCGCCTACGGCGCTTCTAAAGCGGCGTTGGTGAGTCTCACCCGTTCCATGGCTCTTGCCTACGGACCCCATAACGTCAGGATCAACGCGGTTGCTCCAGGTGTGGCAAAAACCCCACTCGTTCAATCCATCGCCGAAGAACGCGCAAGGATCCGTGGCGTAACCCCAGCTGAAACCCAGGCTCCGATGATCGCGGCAACGCCGCTTGGCCGGTTCGCCGAAACCGAAGAAGTCGCGAGTACAATCCTTTTCCTACTGAGCAAACAAGCGTCGTACGTCACCGGGCAAACCCTGGATGTGTGCGGCGGATTCCTAATGAGATAAACATGGCACTAACAGGTATTTGGCACACTAGCTTCACTGTTTGGGATTTGGAAAAATCCCTTGAGTTTTACTGCGGTCTCCTAGGCATGGAGGCGGTCACGCAACAAGTTCAGCACAACGAATACACCGCACGATTGGTCGCATATCCCGAGGCCCACCTTAAAGTTGCGATGCTGAGGATTCCAGGCGCGTTTGCGGGGCCCTCGAACCACCACCTGGAGTTGGTGGAGTATGTTCACCCGAAGGGCGAACGGACAGACGTCGCCACCAACCGAGCCGGCGCGCCGCATTTGGCGTTTGTGACCGACGACATCCACGCCGAAATGTCCAGGCTCAAAGCCGCAGGGGTAAGGTTCAAAGCCGAAGACCCGATTGAAATCGTAGCGGGCGTAAACAAAGGCGGCTACACGGTTTATCTTCTCGACCCTGACGATATCACACTCGAAATCAGTCAATCCCCTCCCGGTCGAATGTGGGGTTCGGTTGATGGCGTCGAAGTCACGAAACCAAGCTAAATGGACCTTCAGCTTCAGGGCAAAAATGTAATTGTCACGGGCGGGGCCAAGGGAATTGGCGAAGGCGTCGCCCGGGTTCTGGCAGCAGAAGGTGCGATCCCGTTCATCGTCGGCCATAACGAAGCCGACAATCTGAAGACGGTCAAATCCATCGAAGCCAACGGCGGAAGAGCAAACCAGGTCGCAGCCGAACTCACCGATCCGGAAGAATGCCGCAGAGCGGTTGAAACAGTTCTGGCACAGGTAGGCCAGATTGACCATTTGGTCAATAACGTGGGTGTGAACGACGGCGTAAGCCTGGCGACGGGAACCTACGAGGCCTTCGTAAAATCGCTCCACAAGACCCTGATTCACTACTTTTTATTTGCGCACTACGCGCTTCCTTCCTTGAAGCAAAACAAGGGTGCCATCGTGAACATCGGAAGTAAAACGGGCGAGACGGGACAAGGAGGAACCTCCGGTTATGCGGCCTCCAACGGAGGCAAGAACGGCCTAACCCGCGAATGGGCGGTGGAGCTAGCTCCGTTCGGCATAAGGGTGAACGCGGTAATCGTGGCGGAGTGTTTCACTCCGCAATATGAGACCTGGATTCAAACCATCCCTGATCCTGAGGCAACTTTGGCCAAAATCAACAGCCGTATTCCTCTTGGCGGACGAATGACCACGGCAACGGAAATCGCCAACATGGTGTGTTTCTTACTCTCTCCCGTGTCCAGCCACACGACGGGACAGTTGATTCATGTGGACGGTGGATACGTTCATCTCGATAGGGCTATGCTCTCTCAGTAAAAACCTGGTAACGTTCCTTCATCGGGCGAGGGTCGCCTTTGGGTTGTGGAATATGTCAAAGAAGATTCAATTTAGTGTTCTCATTTCATGTCTTGTCCTTTTGGCCGGCTGCGGGTCCTCGTCCAGTTCGGATTCAAACGCCGCCAAATCGGGTTCAGCCAGCGGCGGTAAGAAGCTTGAAATCGCCCTCGTTCCTAAGGGCACGACCCACGCCTATTGGAAATCGGTCAACGAAGGCGCGCAAAAAGCAGCGGACGAACTTGGCGTAACTCTCGACTGGAAGAGTTCGGTGAAAGAAGACGATAAGGACGGCCAGATCCAGGTTGTTGAGAACTTCGTTTCCCAAAAGGTAGATGGCATCGGCGTCGCGCCGACCGACGATGTAGCCCTCGAAACGCCGATCAAAGATGCCATTGCACAAGGCATCCCGGTTGTTATTTTTGACTCCGCGATTAAGGATGTGGATGTCCCTTCGTTCGTCGCAACCGACAACGAAGCGGCAGGCAAATTGGGTGGTGAGCGCCTAGCCAAGCTTTTAGGCGGCAAGGGCAAGGTTATCATGCTCCGCTATATGCAAGGCTCGGCCAGCACCGAATCTCGTGAAAAGGGCGCGTTGGAAGCTTTGCAATCTAACCCTGGCATCCAAATGGTTTCCGATAACCAGTTCGGCGGAGCTACCGCCGATACCGCACAATCCGCTTCGGAAAACCTTATCAACCAGTTTAATGTAGGCGGAAAGTTTGGCGTCGACGGCATTTTTTGCCCGAACGAATCAACCGCTTACGGAATGCTGAAGGCCCTCCAAAATGCTGGACTTGCGGGCAAGGTGAAGTTCGTCGGATTCGACTCTTCCGACCCGTTAATGGACGGCGTGAAGGCAGGCCAAATTGATGCCCTCGTCGTTCAAAACCCGGTCAAGATGGGCTACGAGACGGTGAAGCAGCTTGTGAACAAGATCAAAGGCCAGCCTGTTGAGAAACGAGTCGATACCGGTGCAGCCATTATCGATAAAGACCACCTGACCCTTCCCGGCCTCGACACCAAGTGAATGCCGCTTCTTGAAGTCAGGAATCTGCAAAAGGCATTTCGTGCCACCAAGGCCGTAACCGATGCTTCGTTCTCAGTCGAGCCCGGCGAATGCCGGGCATTGGTTGGCGAAAACGGCTGCGGCAAGAGCACGGTCGTGCGCATGCTTCATGGCGAGATAAAGCCCGATGCCGGCCAAATGCTGATCGAGGGCAAAGAAACCAGCCCCCGCAACCCGGTGGAAGCAATGGCAAGCGGGGTTGCCCTTGTCCATCAGGAGCTAGCTGTTTGTCCTCATCTCACGGTTCTGGAGAACATTTTTCTCGGCGCTGAACTGAAGAAGGGTTTGCAGCTCGACTACGCCAAGATGCGTGGCATTGCCCAAGAGTGCTTGGCGCGACTTGGGAAAAGCGATTTATCGCCCGATGCGCTCGTTAGGGACCTATCCTCGCACGAACGGCAACTCGTTGAAATCGCCCGCGCACTGCGCAGCAACGCGCGGATCATCCTTTTCGATGAGCCCACGTCCAGCTTGGACCGCAAAGATGTGGAGGCCCTATTTATCGTTATCAAGAAGTTGCGCGAAGAAGGTCGGGCGATCCTTTACATCTCCCATTTTTTGGATGAGATCATGGAAATCTGCGATGCGGCCACCATCATGCGCGATGGCGTCACCGTCGCCGATGTTGAAATCGCCAACACAGACGCCGGCCAAATTGCCAATCAAATGGCTGGCACCGAAGTTAATATAGAAGCGCATCACCGACAAAGCGGTTCCCAAGAAGTGGTTCTTAAAGCGGAAAACCTGAGAGGGAAACGCGTCCCTAAAGGGATTAGCATCGAGCTAAGGAAAGGCGAGGTCCTTGGCATTGCGGGGCTCAACGCGAGCGGCAGAACAGAAACGCTGCGCGCGCTTTTTGGACTGGATAAGGCCCAAATGAGCGCCGAAAAGGGTCTTGCAAAAAACCCAACCGATTCTTGGAAACAGAAAAATGGCTTCGTTTCCGAAGACCGTAAGGGTGAAGGATTGGCCCTATCCCTGTCTTTGGCGGAAAATCTGACACTCCCCCGCCCCGGCAAAAAGGGCGTTGTCAGAGATCAAGAACGGGGCCACCGAACTCAAAAGGCGATCGACGCTCTATCGGTTAGGGCTTCCAGCCCCTGGCAGGCCATTCACGAACTCAGCGGGGGCAATCAGCAAAAGATCGCGATTGGCCGCCTGCTCGATTCCGATTCCGAAATCCTCATGCTCGATGAGCCTACGCGCGGCATCGATATTAGAAGTAAAGGCGTGATTTACAAGGCAATCAGCGATCTCGCAGATCAGGGCAAATCCATCCTGCTTGTCAGCAGCCAACTCAACGAATTGCTGGCCCTTAGCGACCGAATCATCGTGCTGCGCAGAGGAGAAATCGTAGCGACGCTGGATGCAAAAGGCACAACCGAGCAAGAAATCATGGGATGGTGCACCGGGGCATGAGCAAACGCGTTAAGTCAATCGGGCTCGTCATCGTTTGGGTCCTTCTTTTCGGCATCTTTTCTTTTTTCAGGCCGCAATCCTTTCCCACTGCCGTTAACATCGAAACGATTGTTCGCCAAACGATCATCGTCGGAATCGCTTCGGTAGGGATGACGTTCATCATCGTCTGCGCGGAAATCGATTTATCGGTTGGTTCAACCATTGCGCTGGTAACGATGGTGATCGCGACCGCGCTCAAGATGCACCTAAATCCCATCGTGGCGTCAATCGCAGGGATCGCGGCCGCCATGATCGTCGGCGCCTTAAACGGCGTCCTTACCACCAGCCTGAAGATCGGCAGCTTCATCGTCACTCTGGCCACACTCCAGATCGTAAGGGGTGTTGCAGTTGGCTTCTCCAATGGCCAGGATATCGACGTCCCAAATACGTATCTATCAACCCTCACAAGTGCTCTTACACCCGCAAACAAATGGCAGATATTGCCGCTCGGTGGTTGGATGGTTATTATCCTCGCCATCATCGCCAGTTGGGCTCTGCGTTACACGGTTTTCGGAAGGCGGATCGTGGCTACCGGTTCTAATGAAGCGACGGCGCGTATGTGCGGCGTAAATACAAACTTCACCAAAACTATGGCGTTCGTGATCGGGGGATTCTTCTTTGGCCTGGCCGGAATTGTGCAGTTTTCAAGACTCACCCAGGGCAACCCAACTGTCGCGGTTGGACTAGAACTGCCCATCATTGCCGCCGTCGTCATCGGCGGCGCAAGCCTTAGTGGAGGCGAAGGCTCCATCTTCGGAAGTCTTATTGGCGCGCTAATAATGACGACTATTGATGCCGGCTCCAACCAGCTTAACTGGCCCAACTGGGTTCAGGAGATCGCCACCGGCGCTATTATCATCGCCGCCGTTGGTATCGACCGATGGCGAATGGCAAAGCTGGCGGAAAAGGAGGTTGTCTGATGAAACTGAGACTTGCGACAAGAACCCAAGAGACCTTTGAGCGCGCCTTCGCGATTCAGATTGCCGACTTCCAAAAACAACAACCGGGAATTGAAATCGAAGTCGTTGCCCGCCCGATCCACGACCACTACGACGCCATCATCGGCGCATCCGAACCCGGATTCGACCTTTTTCTTTGCGTAACCGACTGGCTTCCGGAAGCCATCGCCAAGGGCCTTGTAATGCCACTCAATAGCTTTATAGATAACGAACCGCCCCAAGATTGGCCCAGCGGCTGGCACCCAGCAATGCTTGGCCTTCAGAACATAGACGGCAGCGTTTACGGTTTCCCCTGGCACGATGGCCCCGAGATCTTCCATTACCGGAAGGACCTTTTCGAAGACCATGCGGAAAAGGAACGATTCCTGAAGCAACACAGCCGCGCGCTAAGGGTGCCAAGAACCTGGACCGAGTTCATCGAAGTCGCCAAGTTTTTCACCCGCCCCGAACAAGGGCTTTGGGGATGTTGCGAGGGCGCCTATACCGACGGGCACAACAATGTTTACGATTTCCTGATCCAGCTTTGGAGTCGAGGCGGCGTCCTCTTCGACCAAGACTACAAGCCGAGATTTCACGAAGGACCGGGGGTAGCCGCCCTTGAATTTTATTCCGATCTCTTCCACAAGCACAAGGTGGCTTCTCCCGAGTGCCTAAAGCTCGGCAGCGTGGAATGCGGGGACTTTTATGCCCAAGGTAACGCGGCCATGATGTGGAACTGGTCGGGCTTCGCCGCCGTTGCCGAGATCCCAGAGTTCAGCAAAATCGTCGGTAAGAACGGCTGCACCAAGATTCCCGCTGGCGATGGTCCAACGGGCCGCTCAGTTTCGCTCAACATTTACTGGGTTTTAACCTTATGCGGTGGGTCCAAAAACAAAGAAATGGCCTTCCAGTTCATGCGGCATATCATGCAGCCAAAGATGGACAAGGTTACTTCCATGTGCGGAGCAAACGGTGTTCGACTAAGTACATGGAACGACCCAGAGGTTCGCGCCAAATACCCTTATTATTCGATCATTGAGGACGTGCACCAGGGAAGCATCACCATGCCCTCGATCCCGGAATATCCAGCGGTTAATGAGGCTATTTCAAAAGCTGTCCACAACGTTGTCCATCTCGGAGGCTCGGCCCAACAGGAACTGAGAAAGGCTGCGCAGACGTCCACCCAAATATTAATAGAATCCGGACGCATCAGATAAAAGGCAAATGCCTTTATACTAAATGTATGGCAACAACGGAGCCCGAACTCTGGAGACTGACATATGATTCCGGATTCAATCTCAAGTCTCCGAATGGCGAGACTATAAAGCTTAGGTACAAGAAACTGCATGAGCTCCTGCTGATTCTTGCAAACGACAACGCCCAGTTTGTTAGCCGCGCCGAAATTGCTTGCACTTTGTGGCCAGAAGCTAGTGCCCATAAACAGGAGGTAAATGTTCGGCAGGCAATCTTCCAGCTAAAAGCCGCGCTTGGAAACCACCTTGTTCAAGTTGCCTCCGGCGGCATTCGTCTTGCACCCACCTTTAAACTTAACAGCGACATTGAAACTGAGCAGGACAACGAACAAAAGGGCCACATCCAACCGGTACAAGCATTTCACTCGATGCTCGCGTGGATGGCTGAATGGGATCCGCTTCAAATGCTGGACCTCATGCGATCGAATATAGAGATGAGCCTAGGTGCGCCGCCCGATCAAATACAAAAACTGCTGATCACGGCTATTCCGCGGCTGCCAGTCGGCCACGATCTTCAAGGATGGGTTCCATTTTGGCGTGGACAGACGCGGCTCATGTCGGAAGATATTGTTTCGGCTAGGCACCTATTTAGCTCGGCCGCCGAGGAAGGTTTAAAGTGCGGAGATTACACGCTCTTTTCTTCCTCCGTTTTGTGGCTCGGTTCTAGTGAAATCTTGCTCACAAGGCTGGATGCGGCAAGGCGTGTGGCTAAGGAGGGCCAACAAGCTTTGTCCGGGCTTACGGACAGCTCAGTTGGGATTAGGTTCAAGCATTTGCTTGGAACGATCATGATTCATCAGGGACACCTTAATGAGGGCCTAAGATTGCTGGAAGAAGCAGGCAACGACTCCGAGGGCGGCATTTTAGGTCGCGCAATCAACCAGGGGCTAAGAGGGCTCTATCTTGCCTGCGCGGGGAAGCCGAACGCGGCGCGGCTTCTTCTTGAGCGGCCATCACTGATCGGCAGCGAGAGCGGACATTTTCGGCTTCAATCGATTTGCGAACTAGCCGAAGGGCACATCGCCCTTTCGGAACGGTCCGGAGAACAGGCATTACGCGCTTTCAAACAACTTCTCTCCTACTCGGCAAGTGGCAAAGAGACTCACTTCGAGATTTATGCCCGGGAAGCGAGCGCACTGGCGCTTTGGCAACTTGGAGAGAGGCAAGAGGCTTTGAATCAGATATCATCTGCGCGAGATTTAAGGCGCAGACTCCACATGTCCTATACCGATTGGGACAAGATGAGGCTTAAGCCTTTGGCATTGGCCAGTTAATGCATGCGTTAAATTTTTAACGAGATTCGTTTTCTGATTGATAACATGCGGGTAGGAGCTTGCGCCTCACCCATGGTCAAAATCAAAAGTCTTTTTCGTTTTTCCGGACTGCTCGCAGTCACTGTTATTGCCTGGGCAACCCTTCACGGCTGTGGAGGCTCCGGAATCGGAGGGAAGGGCACGACCGGCGGGGCAACCAATGGCGGGGGCGGGGGTACGTCGGGTGCGCTAAGTTCCCAAACCGTGTCCGTTCAATTTCCAGCCGGTTACAAAGGGACGACGTCGGCCATGTACCTCTCCGGCGGACTGTTCGATAACGCCCCCTTATCCGCGAAAAATACGGCAGCAATAACCAACTGGAATCAGGGCAGGCAGCTTGTTGCCGTTCTTTCGCCGGGGGATGTGCCGGTTATGATGGGATTTGTTGGACCCGGACACTCCGTTATCAATACGCGAACGACGGCAGACGCCTTGACCTACTTTGCGATAGCAGGATACTTGGCCCCCACCGAGAATCAGGAGGTTCTGTTTGAAAGCTTGGAGTCTCAAAACAGTGGCACCGCTGTAGTCGCGGCGCTCAACGCTGACCTGGCGGCAAATCCAGCGGGCCTCACAAGTGCAAATGCCACTTTTCGCGCGCAACTTAAGATTCGCACGCAAGCAGAGTTGGGGCTATTATCGGGCAAAAGGGCGCCCAAGGTTAGCATCAATCCAGCCCAAACTCCTAAAAGCGGGGTAACGGTGGATTACGGGTCCGACACCCACCAAATCGTGGCGTCTAATACGTTCCATCGCCGCGCGCTCATGTTTGTTGATCGAATCTCGGATGTGGACTCAACAGGCGCCGTCACGAAAGACTTTGCGCGAGTCAACACGATTGAAGTTCAGCCTGCCGCCGGCACCGTTTATGGAACGGACACCTACGGCAATCTTGGCAATCTGCCTGTCACCACCAATACTGCCCCCGCTACAATGCCAGACGTTCAAACGGCCTACGAAAGAAACATCTACACGGTAGCCGTCGCCGGCCCCGGCGTATCCGCTGGCGATGCCTACACCCTTAGTTCAACCGAACAGGCAGATCTGCAAAAACTTTTGAAGAAGTCCTTTTTTGAAGATTTCTTGATCCCAACCCTTTCGCGAGCCTTGCTTTCAAACACCTTGGACCAAGTTGGTTTGGCTTCCAAAAGACTCCTGTTCGAAGAACTCACAGAGGAGGCTTCCGCACAGCAGGACGCGGTCGCCGCCTTTGTGGACAAATACTTCCCACAAGCCGAATCACAAGTGCAAAACGGCGACTTCCAGGGCGCGCTGCAGTCCACTATCGGTGGGATTTGGGGCAACAGCGCGGCGACCAATGCAGTCGCTCAGTTCTATACAACCTTCCTGCAAAGTCTTCCGGATTTCCCGGGGAAACCGGATGTTTCGCGATTTGGCCGAGTCTTGAGTTGGGTCAATAAGGCTGTCTCTATGAACTCCGCAAGTTCGGTCGTCTACAGCGCCATCGATAACCTGCCGCAAGGCCGAGATTGGAGCCAAGCGGCAAAGATGCAGACTTGGGAAGTTGACGTCGATCGCGAAAAGATCACCTTCACCCCCATGAACTCAACTATTAACTCGTCCGGAACCAATACTCTGGCCACCCTCACCACAAGCGTGACGAATACTCCAAAGGGCGCCTCTCTTGTGTACAAATACACGACTCCCGGCGCTCACGGAAGCCTTGGCCTTACCGGCGGTGGCGGGCAAACATCCATTCAGACAGCCCAAAACAAAATTTACTACAGCTCGAATGTGGGGCTCGCGGCAACGTTCGGGATCGATCCCATAACGGTCCAAGTGTTTATCGATCACGGCAGCGGTAACTTAGAGCAGATTGGCGCTGCGAAAGCCTTTGTGAAGGTGGAAGCCAGTTCGGATATAAACCTAATACCGAACCTGCAATCGGTTCACCCAGGTTCTACGGCGCAAGCGATTGTTGCAAAAACGCACTACCCCTCTTTGCTTTCGGATGGAACGTTGCAACTGAAGTGGTCTCTCACAAAGGGCTTAGGAACCTTAAACGTTGGAGCTGCGGCAACCAGCCAGGACTCCGTGAGTTTTACGGCAGGGCAGAGCGAGGGAACGGAAACCGTCAACTGTGCAACTGTCGAGACGGCGACAGGGAAGACTCTCAGCACGGCTACTGCTACTATCAAGATTGAGCGTAAGACTTCTATTGTCATGGGCGCATTGGGCGCATCAGGGAAAATCACAGAAAACGATGCTAACGGCTGCACCGGCGGCGGCGGCGTGTTCGTTACTATTCCGGTGGTCAGCGGCGCGAAATCCTACTCGGTTTACTGTTACAACTTCGACGATCCCTCCTATTGGGGAACTACTTTTTCGGCCAGTTGCGACGCGAATGGCGTCGGCGCAGATTTTGATATAGCGTCCGACGGCACAACCCTTACCACTCACGGAGGGCAGGGCAAATTCTTTTTCGGCCTCACTGGCGGGGCTTTCTTTGGCCCTGGACCTTGCGCTTCCGGTACGGACCCATTGGCTGAATCGCAAGCAACTGCCCAGTCAAGGTTTGGTGGCATGATCGTGCAGTGCACGGTGACCTACTAAGAGGCAGGCAAAATTGATAGTAATACGTCGCCTCCAGTCGCTCGGTTACCGTTTTAATTCAATCTTCTACTTTGTTTGAACCTATTAGCTTGACAATTCGGTCTGTTCGTGTAAGAATAGGATAGTTTCTCTGCAGGGGAACTAATTGGCCAGAGGGGTTAATGCTGAAATCAAGTAATTGGATCGCTAGGATATGCGCCCTTGGGCTGTTGTTGGGTACAGGCTCTCTCGCAGTAGCAAGCATTCAGGATGCGAAGATCGTGATCGATCACGCACTGAACAGCCCTACGCTTACCGTTCGTTACAACGGCGCTCATGTCGCGCTCGTTGAAATGAGACTGAACGGAGTTAGCTTTGGTACGCGCAGCACAGACCCGGGACAGGCAAAGGGTGAAACGAACTTCACCATCGACCTTTCCAGCTTAAGCGGCGGGAATAACGATGTCGAAGTAAGGCTTTACGACAAGGGCGGAAACCTTGTTGGCACGGAAAAGAGCACGGTTGCCGCCGATCAAGGCGCAAAGGCTCCTGTGTTCCTTCAGATGCCCAAAGTGGGAACGACGGTTCAGGGCCCCGTTCAAATCGCCGTCGGATTTGGCAAAGAACTCCACAACACATATGTGAGCTTCTTCATCGACAATCAGTTCAAGTCGATGACGAACAGCGCCCCCTTCGACTATATCTGGGACACCACCAGAGACGCGAACGGCTGGCATGACGTCGAAGCCTGGGTGGTGGACGATTCCAGCACGACCTACAAAACCAGTAAGGTCAAGCTTTATGTGAACAACCCCGGTGGTAACACCTATCGCCAGTTCTCGCAGCCTGAAGTTTTAGCAACAACTCCGAAGGTGGCTCCCACCCTGCAAACAAGTGTTGCTCCTCCAAAGCTTGTCGCTCAAGGTTCGGCTGGAGTTAAAGCTGCGCAGCTTGCAAACGCAAACGCTGCAAATAGAGCGACCAAGGCGGTTGTGCCGACAGTAGTTAAGCACGTCAAGCCAGCGTTAGCAATCAACAACGCTGTTCACCCGGACTTGGGAGTTGCAAGCGGCGTAAAGACTGAAGGACTTGCAAACGCAGTCGCTATCGGACCGCGAATCTTGCTTCCAACCGGTAAGCGGGTCGCTTTTGAAGCTGCTCCAACCCAGCCAACCCTGAGCGGGCCAATCGGTCCCAGCGGGTCCCATTTGACTAAAGGCGTGGCACTTGCTCATACAACTCCGGTATCGATTCCGGCCGCAAGAAACATTCCTGCATTGCCGAAGGTAAATGCGGCAACTCTAGCTCTTACGAAATCAAAATCTGACGACACGGTTTCGATCTCGGTTGTGAAGCCTACCGTTTCAAAGCCAGAGGTTAAAGTTGCAGCCCCCGCAAAGCCAACTACAAAGGTTGAAACGACGGTAAAGGCCCGCGGCACCGCCAAAGTTGCCATCGCCCACGGAACCAAGCTCCCAAATGTTGGAACTTACTCGATCCAGCTCAATGCCAAGACGGTTAAGTTCGATGCAGTGAAGCCGAGGGTCGAAAACAACGTTCCCCTAACGCCTTTCCGATATCTGTTCGAACAGAGCGGCGGAAAAGTAAAGTGGACGAATCAGACGAAATCGGTGGATGCGGTAGGCGAAGGTCACGTGATCTACATCAAGATCGGAGACAAGCTTGCAAAGGTGAATAACCTCCCCGTAACGCTTGACCTAACTCCTTTCATCGATCACGGCCGAACCATCGTTCCCCTAAGCTTCATTCAAGATGCTCTCGACGTAGAAGTCGATTACGACCCGGTCACAAACCATGTCCTAATCACAAGCATTAAAAAGAAGCACTAAGCTCACAAATAAAACGACTAGAATCGGGCTGTTTCAACTGAAACAGCCCGATTTTTCTTATTGTTGGGGAGAATATCTGCCGAAAATAAAATTGATTCTCTATTCACCAGGATAGGCGAAAGCACGATGAAAGAGCGTTCCGCAAGAAATCGATTAACACGGCGTCTCTTTCTAGTGATAGGAGTCGCGGCAGCGCTTGGCCTATTAGAGATCCTGCTTCTTGATCTCTTGGAGCGCGCAAACTTCAATGCCTCCTTTCGCGATGTTATGGTCGCCAGCGGCAGTATTCTTCTTTTGCTCGCGGGCCTTGTAACTGCCCTTTCTATTGCCGGCGTCATGTTGTTTAAAAAGACGACAAGGCAGCAGCAGCAGCTCATCAAGTCTCAAGCTGAAACCATCGCTCTAAAGGCGTCCTATCAACAGGTTTTAGAAAACCTTCCCATCGGGCTTTTCACGTATGTGGACGGTTCCTTCCAGTACACAAACTGGTCCTGGGATGAGCAGGTGCTGCGCCAGCCTTCCGAAAACCCGGTCAAAGCATTTTCGCGGGCGCTTCATGAGGAAGACCGTGGATGGGCCCTAAAGGAACTAGATCGGTGCTGTAGGCGCGAAGAACCTTTCCACATGAAACTGCGCATCAGTAATCAGTTTTTTGATGAGAGATTCATTGAGATGCGCGGTGTGCCGGTTTACGAAGCGGATGGCCGATTCAGGCATCTGCTCGGTTTCAACATCGATGTTTCCGAAGCTGCCAACGCGACCTTAGAGCTTCAGAAATACAACGCCGAAGTCGAGCGCAAGAATTTCATGCTCACCACGGCCCTGAGCGACCTGGAAGCCAACTTTACGGCCATGGTGGAGTCGCTAGTGAAGGCAGTGGAAGCGAAAGACCCATATACAGCCGGCCATTCCGAGCGAGTGATGCAATACAGCATCATGGTCGGCGAATACTTCGGCCTCAGCGCTCACGAGCTAAGAACGCTGAAGATGGGAACCCTCATCCATGACATCGGCAAGATTGGCATTCCCGACGAGATTCTTACGAAACCATCCGGGCTCACCAGTGAAGAGTTCGATATCGTCAAACGCCACTCCGAGATGGGCTACGAGATGATTCAAGGCATACCCATGCTTCGCGAATGCGCTCCCATCGTTCGGCTGCACCACGAGCGGCTGGATGGCAGCGGCTATCCCCTAGGCCTTAAGGGCGACGAAATCCCCTTCCTGGTGCGCATAGCGGCCATTGCCGACATATTCGACGCGATGACCTCCAATCGGGCTTACCGTAAGGGTTTGCCGACCCGCGTCGCCATCGATGAACTCCGAAGAGAAGCGGCCCTGCATAAGGTAGATAAAGAAATTGTGGAAGCCTTTGCTCGCGCAATCGCCCGAGAGCGCAGCACAACTACCTTTAACCACAAAGCTGCCTAGAATAATCTCGCAAGGCGAGGCGCGGATGCGTCAAAATGTCTCTAGAGGTGTTTGCCCGTTGCCCTATGTCGTAACCGAGCCTTGTATCGGAGTCAAAGATAAGTCTTGCATGACCGTTTGCCCCGTCGATTGCATCTATGAGATCGACGATATGGTCGTCATCAACCCAGATGAATGCATCGATTGTGGTTTGTGTGAACCGGAGTGTCCCGTCACCGCAATTTTTGTCGACACCGATGTGCCGGCCAACTGGCGGGAGTTTATCGAGAAAAATGCCGTTGAAGGCCGCCGCATCTCAGGTTAGGCAGCATCGGAAAAGAGAAGCCGCTGCCAGCGCGCAGTATCGACCCGGTTCTGGGGCTTAATGCTCATTCCAATACGATACTGGTTATCATCTAGCGGCCGACAATAGATTACTTCGCCGGCGCAGTCAACTCTGCCTTGCGGTGAATCGATGATAAGCTGGATGCCGGTTCCTTTTTCCAAGGACTCATCGGTGACGACGCCCGCCCCGTTCTCGGACAGATCCAAAATTGTAACTTCGAGTTCATATTCGTCGTAAATCAACTGGCCCGTCATACCCTCAACGAGCAGCCTCATCGAGCCTTCGCTCTTCGTGAATCTAACCTCGCTGACGAGCTTTAGGGTCAACTCAGTGCCAAAAGCGAGTTCTAGCACTGCTGTAAACATTGCAACGCTGCCCGGCCCCTGCACTTGAAACACAAACGATTCGCCAGGCCTCACGTTTTCATCGCGGTTAAGCGTCACGACGACGGTCGTGCCCGAGAAACTCCGAACCCACCCCGAGAATAGCTTTGCATCGCGGATCCTCTGGATTCGAGCTCTTGTGTTAAAGAAATGTTTCTTAAGCATGCCCCGACTCAAATTCATTTTCGGTACATCTGTTTGACTAATTCAGCCTTATCCGCTAAGTGCAGTGTTATGGGCAAATGCATAATGTTATGAGGCATGCCTAAACAGGATCAATTCGAAAACGAAACTCTGGTTCGAGCGCAAGACCAATTCATCTTGGAGTGGGGGCGTATGAGTTCCAGTTGGGGAATCAACCGGACCATGGCCCAAATCCACGCGCTGCTATTTGTGGCCGGTAAGCCCCTGACCGTTGACGAGATCATGCAAAGACTTCTGATCAGCCGCGGCAATGCGAGCATGAGTCTGCGCGATCTTATGGATTGGGGCATTGTCCGGCGGTTTCGCCGTCCCGGTGAAAGGCGCGACACCTATCAAAGCGAAACCGATGCGTGGCAGATGTTCGCTCGGGTAGTTAGGGAAAGAAAGAGGCGAGAAATCGACCCAACGGCAAGAGCCATTCGGGAGTGCATTGCCATGCTGCCGGATACTTCCGAAACCGAAGAGCAGCTCACTTTTAGGAATCGGCTGCAGGGCCTGTTAGAGGTCTTCGACCTTCTGGATGCCGTGTACCAGCAGGTGTTCAGCACCGACAACGTCTTCTTCGAGACCGTTACGGGCCTTAAAGCCCAAAGCTCGTTTCTTACTCCCGCCAACCCCAAATCCACTGCCAAGAAGACCTGATTTTGCCTCGTCCGGCTTCCTTTCGTTGAACTCGATGGTATGTTGAGTTGGGGATGCCACGAAAAGCCGCGGATTCGATAGCCCAAATGAAGCACCGGCTTCCGGTACTTCCGCTTCGTGATACAGTCCATTTTCCTGGGCTGCTGAACACTGTGCATGTGGCCCGGGAGCGATCTCTGGGGGCCATCCAAACCGCTCTTGGAAACCGAACCCAGCTCTTGGTTCTCAGCCAGCGAGATATGGCGCTTACCGAACCTAAATCGCGTGATCTCTATCCAATCGGAATCCTCAGCGAGGTGCTCCACAGCACGCCGCTGCCGGATGGCTCTATTCGAGTCGTTCTGCGCGGATTGGGACGGGCGCGGGCTTCGAAACTGGTTGCTTCCAAATCGATGTTCTGGGCGGAAACCGAGATGCTTTCGTGTCCTGAGGCGGTTGCTCCTACTGAGCTTATTGCGGAAGCACGGGCCACGTTCTTTGAAGTGGTCGCCCAAGATTCTTCCGTTCCTCCCGAAGCCAACGAGGCGATCGCCCATTTGGAGGGTGCAGGCGAACTCGCGGACCATATCGCACACTATCTTTCGCTTGCCCCGGCCGAGAAACAGCAGGTTTTAGAAGAGTTGGACCCGAGTAAGAGACTAGAGGAAGTCTTTTCGCTGTTGCGTAGGCAACTGCATGTGTTGGACCGCCGAAAGGAGATCCGCCATCTGGCGGATGAGAAGATAGCTGAGTCCCAGCGCGAGTTTGTTCTTAGGTCCCAGCTTTCCGCCATCCAGCAAGAACTGTACGGCGACTCGCAAAGCGAGCTCCAGAAAATGGACCTTCGGATCGCCGGTCGGCGATTGCCGGAGGTTGTAGCCTCGCATTTGCAGGGGCAAGCTAGGAAGATGGAAGCTCTAGGCTCGGATTCCCCAGAAACTGGCGTGCTCCACAAACATATCGATACCCTGCTTGAGATTCCTTGGTTCGAAACCACGCCCGACCATCTGGATCTGGCCGTAGCCCGCGCGTTGCTGGATAGCAGCCACGCAAAGTTAGACAACGTTAAGGAAAGGGTTCTTGAGTTCATGGCGGTTCGCAAGCTTAGCGGACGCTATAGCGGCAACGTGCTTTGCTTTGAAGGCCCTCCAGGTGTGGGCAAAACGAGTTTTGCCGCAAAGATCGCGGAAGCCCTTGGGCGGAAGCTCATGAGCATTTCGCTCGGTGGTTTGCATGATGAGGCCGAACTGCGTGGACACAGGAAAACCTATGTGGGGGCAGGGCCGGGAAGACTTATCCAAGGCTTGATTAACTGCGGCAGCAAGAACCCCGTTTGCCTGCTGGATGAGTTGGACAAAGTTGGCAAGGACGGAATGCGGTCCGATGTTCTGAGCGTGCTCCTGGAGGCGCTTGACCCTTCCCTCAGCAAGGCTTATACGGACCATTTTGTTGAGTTCCCGATCGACCTAAGCGACGTGCTCTTCATCACGACCGCCAACAGTTGCGACGACCTTCCGCCGGCCTTGCGCGACCGCCTGGAGATCGTCCCTTTCTCCAGCTACAGCGTGTTTGAGAAGATGATGATTGCAACGGATCACCTGCTACCAAAAGCCATTGAGACCCACGGGTTGCAGGGGTTTGGAGTTAGCGTCAGCGGGGAGGCAATTCGGCAAATCATCGATCAATACACGAACGAACCAGGTGTACGGCAGCTGGAACGGCATATTGGCCACCTCTGCCGCAAGATGGCCAAATCTGTTGTTGAGAACGGCTCTGGTGAGTTCGAGATTACGGCACCTGGGTTAGCCGAATACTTGGGTGAACCTGGTTTGGGCGTTGCGCACCGTGCAGATTCGGTGGGATGCGCTTGGAGCATTGTGGTTGCAGGCAACGGCGGCGACATGATTCAAATCGAGGCCGCGTTCTTAGAGCCACTTTCCGATCTCCCCGAGATTAGGCTTACCGGCAATATGGGCAACGTGATGCGGGAATCGGCGGAAACCGCAATTTCGTTCCTGCGGTCGGGGGCGGTAACCGGCCTTCACAAGGCCGAGTTTTGGAAGGACGTGCATATCCACGCAACCCAGGCTCAAAGCTCAAAAGAGGGCCCCAGCGCAGGGCTTGCCATGGCGATTGCTATTGCCTCAGCCTATACTGGCGTGCCGGTTAGCTCCGAGGTTGCTATTACCGGCGAGATTAGCCTGCGCGGGTTGGTGCTTCCAGTCGGCGGAGTTCGGGAGAAGATCTTGGCCGCGCACCGGCTCGGCTTTAAGAAACTGGTTTTGCCTCAGCGGAACCTGGCCGAGGCGAGCTTGTTGCCAGCGGAGATTATTTCGGAGATCCAGATCGTCGCCGTGCAGCGTGTTGAAGAGGCTCTGGGCCTCGCTTTACAGAGTAAAGCCGCGATGATGGCATGAGGGGCGTTAAACAGTAACAGTAAACGGTAAACGGTAACTAGCAGCCAGAAAAACGGGACCTAGCCGGAGGGATAACCAGGCAAGGCCATCCGGTTTCAAAAGCTTGAGTCGATTCGGGGCACCGGATGTAGGCCCAAGGGGCCGAGAAGACTTAGCGAAGGCCGAAGGCCTGGTAGTTGACCGCCTTGATTCTCAAAGCCCCAAAGGGGCGACACAGACGTTTAGGTTCAATTGCCAACACTCATGGCATCAGGCCTAACCCGGAGCGGATTGCTGAGAGTCACACCTCTAAGGGCGTAGTGACGTCGCGGCGATAAATCGCCTGAGCAAAGCGGGAATAAATTCCCGCACTCCAAAACGACTACCGCGATTTACTTTCCTTCGTCAATCCACATGGGCCATGGGTTTGCCCGATGTGATCTCGATCATTCGATCCAAGGCCACTTTTGCCCACTGGGCGATTTGGGGCGCAACTTTAACCTCGTTCATCACCTTGCCTTCTACCAGCGATTCCAGGCACCACAGCAGAAAGCTGGGGTGGATTCTGTACATCGTTGAACAGGGGCAGATTTGGGAATCCAAGCAAGTGATTCTCTTATCCGGATACTCCTGAGCGAGCCGGTTGACAAGATTGATCTCGGTCCCGATCGCCCACGAGGAGCCGGCAGGGGCGGCTTCCACCGTTTTGATAATAAACTCGGTCGAGCCGTAAAGATCGCTTGCGTTTACAACCTCTAGGGAGCATTCTGGGTGGACCAGGATTTGGACGCTTGGGTCTGCTTGCCGAGCTTTTTCGACTTGTTCGAGCGCGAAACGGGCGTGGACGCTGCAGTGCCCCTTCCACAAAATGAACTTGGCCCTTTGTATGGCTTCTGGCGTGTTGCCACCGAGGGGTTTGAAGGGATCCCAAAGAACCATGTCAGGGTCAGGAATCCCCCCTCCCCTGCTCCCGGGAGTCGTATCCATTCGGAGGGGGTTCAAGGGGGAAACCTGACCGATGTCTTGTGCGGTCTGGTGCCCCTTTTGGTGGAGCAGGGGAGGGGGAACATCCGGATTGAAGCCCAGCGCGACAGCGGTGTTGCGGCCCAGATGCTGGTCGGGCAAGAATAAAACCTTGGAGCCCCGGCCCAGTGCCCATTCCACAATTTTCGGCGCATTGGTGGAGGTGCAAACGGTTCCCCCTCGCTCTCCTACAAACGCCTTCAGGTTGGCGGCGGAGTTGATGTAAGTGATTGGGATAATCTCGTGTGTGTCGGTTACTTGCTCAAGTTCGGCCCAGCACCGCCGGACTTGGAGAATATTGGCCATATCGGCCATCGAACAGCCAGCAGCGAGGTTGGGCAGGATTACGCGTTTGTTGGTCAGGACGGCCGCGCTTTCGGCCATAAAGTGGACACCGCAGAAGACGATGAACTTAGCCTCTTCGCGTTTGCCGGCATCGAGACAGAGCTTGTAGCTGTCGCCGCGGAAATCGGCGTGCTCAATGATCTCGCTTCGTTGGTAGTGGTGGCCAAGAATGACCAGGTCGGGTTCGAGCTTAGCTTTAGCGGCTTTTATTCTGGCCGAAGTCTCTTCGGCAGATAACTCCTGATATTCCTCGGGCAAGGGTGCCTGATACATATATCTCCTTCGGACCTTCGTGAAGAACGACGATCCTGAGCACGCTACAGCCTTTCGGCGGGGATGTTGTGCGCACTCTTGCCTTATTCTACGCGAAGCAGTTTTCCTCAGGTATCTCGGGGCTAAGTATGTTCACTGAAAGCGCAACGATCTGCTTCTCACCTACCGTACCCTTTCAACTCAGCAAAAGCCTTTTCACAGGTCGAGGGATCTCCATTTACGTAGATGAACTCATCGTGGGACCAGCCGACAATCAAGTTCCCATCGTCGCGGGCCACGAACGCACCATAAATGAAGAGGATCGAGAGATAAACAATGCCTTCAAGAAAATCTTCGTCACCGGGGCCTGCTAGCAGAAAAACCCCTGGCCCAAGATCAAAGTTGAGCCCCTCTGAACCGATATAGCGCTCGAAAACAAACTTGTTCTCGGCGCTTGGCCAGATGCCGATATCGACGGCGGCAAACAGTGTTTCGCCGCCTTCAACGAGAGATCGAACAAGCCTAGAAAGGAATATCTGCTTTGTAAAATCCGGCGACAATAGCACGTCGTGAGTTGCTTCGACTCGGCCACCCAACTCAGTCGCGTCGGGCCGATAGCCCTTGCTTAGCAGCCATTCTCGCGCCTCAGTTTCGGTTATCTGTTTCATAGGCTTTTCTGGAGCATCGGATCGGCGAGCGCCCCTTCTGCGGCTGAAGAGATTTGCTGGTTTGGCAGCTCGGAAAGCACAATCAACTCCCCTCTGGCTCTCTCATCACCACAGGCAGCGAGAACATGCAACAAGCCAACTCTCGCACGCGTCGCCTTGAATAACTTCATGTTAGGCGTTAAGAGGTCCACTGCTTGGCAGCCAACTAAATCGAAAGCGGCCACCGCGGCATAAGCCTGGACAACCGGGTTTCTATCTTGAAAGCCATTTACTATGACGGCTAGGCTTGTTCGCCGTCCCAACTGCGTCAGAGAAGAATAGGCGGAAGCTCTCACGGTCCAACACTTGTCGGCGGTCAGGGCCACAAGGACGGCGTGGTCCCTCCTATTTCCCACTTCCCCGAGCAGTTCGGTTGCTTTCATTCTAACAATCTCGTTCCGATCTGCGGCCAGAAGTCGGATAAGCGGCCGAATTGCGGCCAGCTTGGCTGTTGTAAGCGGCTGGGTTTCAACAATGCTTCCGAGTGAATCTACCGCTTGCTCTCGAAGCATTGGATCGCGCTTGCCGATTTGGTTACGAAGTTCTTTTAACTTCGCTTGGAAGGACGGACCTCCCATCTAGTTCCGTTGCTGAACTGGGTTTTCGCCTCTTCCAGATGCGAGTTGGCCTAACCACAGACCGGTCAGTACATCGAAGAAAACAGGGTAGAGGATAAAGCCTTTACCCAAAGCCAAGGCAAGTGTCAGCCCAAAGGCCATCTTAAGGCTGGCTTGCTTCACCCCAGCCGGGAAAAGTGGGATGCTCCAAAGTCTAGATTGGTTACCTGCCCATCCAGATATTCCCCCCGATACCGCACCAGCCACAAGCTGCGCCCAAAGCGGCATGGATATGAATAGAAGGGCTCCTGTGCCGAACATGATAGCTAGTACCTGAATCCGATGGTTGCGAGCGAAACTCGTCCCATTTAGCAGGCTCGGGTTGGCGGCGGGGCCGCGATTCATCCAGGATTCCAAGTCGGTTAAGGTTAGTTGGCTACGCTCGTTCATGCTCAACGCCGTGCTTATAGCTTACATCAACGTCTGCGAAAGCGTGTTGGTACTCAACAGTTTCAGGGGCGTTCTAGTGATGACGGCCCTCCCTGTCTTTTTTCAGCCGTTTAAGCACGGTTAGCAAGTCTTGCCCTGGCGGCCTAGGATAGAAAAAGTCGGCAAACTGATATTGGCCACGGGTTTGTATCACTTCTGCGATGACGACAACCTCGGCATCGATCTTTCCTGACACCACTCGGTGAAGGTCGAGCCAAAAGGCGTGCCCTTTGGTTCTTATCCCGCCAACTTTGTAGTGCTTGTCCGGGTCCTGACTGGCCATAAATGGATCGAAATCTAGTCCGACTGTGTAGCCGCTCTTGTCGTTGGCTTCGGCTTGGGAATCATCTTTTAGCGCGCGTAGGAGGCGCGAGGTAAACAGAGAGCTCTTCTGTTCGATTACGTAATCGGAGGCGATGATTTTGTCGTGCCCGCTGGCGATGGGGGTGTACCAATCGTAAAAGCGTTGGACGAAGTCGCGCACTTTTTGGTTATGTTGCGCGTTTGAAGCAAGCGCGATGGCCAGAGATAGTGGAACGAGCGCGGCTCTTGGGGTCATCTTCCGATACTTTACTCATTTACGGATTGATGTTTTGTGTGTGATGCCCTCCGTGGCAAGGCCATCCGGTATTTTTTGAATTAAACCGGCACTGTTTCGCCCCTATGGGGCTTTTAGAAAAGGCACAAACGTTAAGCCCAAAATCTTAACTTGAAATTTGAATCCAGCAACGCACGTTAAATTTGCCGAGCCTTCAGTCACCCTCCCGTCCTCACTAGTCTTCTTGTCCCTTTGACCTGCATACTGGTCAGCAAATCGACTCTGTTTTTGCAAAATCGTGGATGGCATTACCGCCTCCCGGAGTCTTGGCGAATTTCACGGAGGCAAGATCTTTGCCACGGAAGCAAGCTTCCTGATTTGAGCGGGAGCAAGCTCCCGCAGTCGGAGCTTCGCGACGAACAGTCAGGCGTAACACACTTCCACAACCCAACACTTCGCCACCGCAACCTATTCAGCCGCGCTCGGCGCCTTTTGCTTGCAAAGCTTCTTCGCTTCCGCGACAAGCGCGTCAGCGCTAAGGCCACAATCCGCCCTAATCACATCCTGGGTGCCGTGCTCCACAAAGCTATCGGGCAAAGCCATGATGGTGTGAGCCACACCGGCAAAGCCGCGTTCGGAGAGCGCGTCTTTAAGCTGTTGGCCGAAGCCGCCGGTTCGAACGTTCTCCTCTATCGTAATCAGCTTCGGAGAATGGAAAAGCAAATCCGCAACCAAGCCAATATCTAAAGGCTTCAAGAAGCGGGCGTTCACAACCGCAGCTGAAATACCTAGCTTGTCCAGTTCCAAAGCCGCTTGGTAGGCCACGCTGACCATGCTGCCAACGGCTGCAATCACCACGTCATTGCCGTCACGCAACAACTCTGCTTGGCCCAGTTTAATGGGTGAACGCTGCTCCGGCAACCGATCGTC
Source organism: Fimbriimonadaceae bacterium (assembly GCA_036502005.1). Taxonomy (GTDB): domain Bacteria; phylum Armatimonadota; class Fimbriimonadia; order Fimbriimonadales; family Fimbriimonadaceae; genus DASXZH01. The sequence goes on along the minus strand of DASXZH010000030.1, from coordinate 13,826 downwards.
GCTTGCGCCGCGTGGATACCTAACCGCGGTGGGGCCGTTTTGGTAACCCATCATAAATTGGGTCATTTCCCTAAGCTCAGTGGTGTCCCGAGGGGCCAAAACCACAATATTCGGAATGAAAGTGAGGAAGCTGATATCAAAAGCGCCGTGGTGAGTGGGGCCGTCATCCCCCACCAGACCAGCCCGGTCCATAAAGAACCGCACCGGCAGCTTTTGGATGCATACGTCGTGCAACACTTGGTCAAAGCCGCGCTGCAGGAACGTAGAGTATATGGCGCAGAAGGGCTTTAGGCCGCCTGCAGCCAAACCGGCCGCGAAAGTGACGGCGTGTTGCTCGGCAATGCCAGCATCGAAATATCGGTCTGGGAAAGTTTTTGCGAAGTTCGTGAGCCCAGTGCCGTCCGGCATGGCTGCCGTAATAGCCACCACCGTCGGATCCGCCTGAGCGCATTCGATCGCGGCATCGCCGAAGGCCTGGGTGTAGGTCACGGGGCCGGCCGTTTTCTTGATCTCGCTATTTTCCAGATCGAACGGGATCACGCCATGCCACTTACGAGCATCTTCTTCAGCCACTTCGTAGCCTTTGCCCTTTACGGTGATGGCATGGATAAAGATCGGACCTTTCAGTTCGCGGACGTTTCTAAAAATCTCCAAGAGGGCCGGAAGATCGTGGCCATCGACGGGGCCGATGTATTCGAAGCCCATCTCCTCAAAAATGGTGCCCGTCTGTTCCGGCGCAAAGTAGTGCGTAATGCCGTGGCGAAGACCAGCCGCGACGCGGGTCATCGGCGAAGGCAATTTTTCGACCATCCCCTTGGCCCGATGGGCCAAGTTCTGAATCATGGGCCGAGAACGCAAGCGCGTGAAGTAAGAAGTCAACGCGCCGACGTTAGCAGCAATCGACATTCTATTGTCGTTCAACACAACGGTCAGGTCGCTTCCAAGCTCTCCCGCGTGGTTCAGAGCTTCCCAGCACATGCCGGAGCAGATGGCGGCATCGCCGCAAACGGCGACCACTCGCTCGGTGCCTCCTGTGGCATCGCGGGCGGCGGCAAAACCGAGGGCGGCAGAAATGGCGGTCCCTGCATGGCCCGCTCCAAAGAAATCGTAGGGACTCTCTTCACGACGCAAGAAGCCGCTCATGCCTTTATATTTGCGAAGCGTCCCGAAATTCTCTAACCGACCGGTAAGGAGTTTGTGCGGGTAGGCCTGGTGCCCCGTGTCCCAAATCACTTTGTCGGGGCCAATCATGTACGAGGCGTACATGGCAACCGTGAGTTCCACGGTCCCGAGGTTCGAGCTTAGATGGCCGCCGGTTTTACTTACATTGTCCAGAATTGCGGAGCGGACTTCGTTGGCTAAGTCGCCCAACTCTGCATCGGACAGCTTGTGAAGATCGGTGGGAGAACTGATTTTAGAGAGTATCGGGTATGCGTTCTGCTGGTCCAAACTTATCCTCGCCTTCGTAGTTTATTACGAACGAGGCCTGCATTGCGTGTCGAATCTCGACAAACCATCGCAAGAGAGCCTAACATCATTAAACATTGCGGTGAATTCACTCGTTCCCGCTAGGTTGCTGCAACTATGGGCCGTCCATAATGTCCCATAGGAGTCGTCCATTTTATCAACTGCTGGAAGGGCGCTCTCATTGATCGAAAGGAAAACATGATAGAGGAACCGAAAACGATTCTGCTCGTTGAAGACAATGCAGATGATGAGAAACTGACGCTGAGGGCAATGCGTCAGAGCGAAATACCCAACATCGTTGTGGTGGCGCGCGATGGCGCTGAGGCTCTCCAGTACATTCTTGGCCATTCGACCAATCCGAGTCGAATGCCGGCCCTTATTCTCCTCGATCTCAAACTGCCGAAAGTGAGCGGATTGGAAGTTTTGGAAAAGCTGAGATCGGACGCTCGAACGCAGACCTTGCCTGTCGTGGTGTTGTCCTCGTCGGATGAGCAGCGCGATATCGAGCAAAGCTACCTTTTGGGCGCCAATAGCTATATTCGCAAACCGGTGGATTTTGAAGAGTTTATCGATTCGGTTAGGCAGCTGGGCCAGTATTGGCTGACCATTAACTTGCCGAGTCAGCGACTTGCTACTGCTTAGGGTCTTCGGACCAAGCCAAGAGCCCTTCCAGGGCCGTGTTCTTTTTGGCGGGGATCAACTCAAAGCAGGGTATGCCTTCCCACAGCGCCCTGTCGAGGCCGCCCGTAGCTACCTGAAACGGGGCTTTGTTGTTGCCAATTTGTCTTCCGATCTTGAGCGGATGCCCCATAAGAACCCCTTGGGAAACGCCAAGCAGAAACCGCTCGGCAGTTAGCGACATCACTTCGGGAACCATGGATATCTCCAATTCGGGCAAAGAAAACTTTTGAAAGCCGAGGCTGTAGGAAGTCGATTTATCTGGATCGTAAGCGATGGTGATATGGTCGCGCGCATCGATTTTTTCATCCAGAGGCGGGTTGTGCATCACTTCTTGAGGCAGCTTATAACTGCGGCATATCGGATCTGAAACCACCCCTTCGGTCAGTTCTGCCATGCGCTGTGCAACGGACAACATGAACTTGAGCGAGGCGTACAGCATGGACTCATGGGTTTCGAACGTGAGTTGTAGGAGCGTCCACGTCGCGCTGATGCGCGCCAAATGCTCGCTCGTAAGTTTGTCCGCTTCTTTGCTGCGCAGGAACGGAGCAGGATCAAATCCTGCTTCCTCCTTGGGCATCACCATCATTCGCAGAACCGTTTCACGGTTCCTGGTTGTGATCGCGTAAATGCCCCTTTCCATAGGATTGAGAAGGTCTTCTTTGGAAGCGTTCTGTGCCAAAGGCGCGCCGAATCCTTCTACGGCCCCCCCCACTCCTTTCGGGTCCACAACCTGCCTAATGGTCGGAAGCTGGGCGGTGGCCGCTAAAACGGTCAGGTAGTAGTTTTTGCTGATCCCGAATCCGGGTGATTTCTGCCGAAACTGCCAGGCTCTCATTACTTACTCTTCTGAGTGTTTTCCTCGCGCAAAGGCTCCGTTTCAACATCTTCGGCCGGTTCCGTGGCTTTATTGAGAATTTTTTTCCATACGCCGGGCACGAAGGACCACGGCCAAGATCCGAGGCTTCTAAACGCTGAGCCGACGAAAGGAGGGCGCGTCTTCGCCTGAATATTGATGGCTGTCCAGTCTTGAGTTACCCCTGGATCGTAGCTCACCAGGGAAAACGGATCCATTGCGTGTATGGCTGACGCCGGCGCTGACTTCAAGGCTAACCCAACCGGCATTTGAACGAGTAGTCGCCATCTTCGCAAGCGCTCACCCATCCTTTTCGTCCACTCGGTGATCTCTTCACCTTCGAAAAAACACAGATAGGTGGAGATGATGATAAAGCCAAAGAACGGAATATTGAATCGATATTCAATGTAGCCATGCATGGCGATCCCGGCCAAGAGCACATATTTGCGCAACGGTTTATAAAAAACGAGGGTGGCTAGGGAAAGTTCACAGACGAGCGTGCCATAGGTGGTGAGGGCGATAAAGGGCTGCCGATGAAGAAAATCCGGCACGGGGAAACGATAAAACTCGTGCAGGTTCTCGGGATAGAAAGTGGCAGTTCCATCTTTCCAATAAGTGCCGAACCATTTCCACCAAACGGTTGTGAAATAAACGATGGCAACCTGATATTGGATGAGCCGCTGAGGCCACATACTAACCATGGGTAGTTCCTTCGGCGCTTTCCCTTTCCAAAGGCCAATAATTCGGTCCAAGCTGCAGCAGCTTCCGCACGAAGAAACGGCCAAATAGATGATACAAAGACGCATAAGGGTATCGCCACTATGCAGAATGAGCGGGTCACGATGATGCAGTGAAACAAGGCCTATGGCAAGGCCGATGGAGCTAAAGCGCGTCCAAATGCCGAACGTAGTCATTAAGGCAAGTAGCATCACGGCAAGGTAGAAGATCAGCGTCACCGTGGAGTTGGTGGTGTAAGAGAGGAGGTTTACACGAGGGATGCTTTGGATGCCGGGGATTCGCCAATCATGGGGGGCAATGTGCCACCCTTCGGTTTTATGAACTTGTCCGGTAGTATCGGCAGTGTCCTCTGTTGTCTTTTCAAGCCAAATAGTCGTAAACACTGGCGGCAATTGAAGCCAGTTTTTGGAAACGACGCTGTTTGGCAAGAACCCCTGTTCCGTGTAAAAAGAGTCGAAATCCACCAGGGTTAAGGCAAGCGAGGCAAAACAAATCAATCCTATGACGATACGAAAAACGCCAAGAGCTACGGGCGAACCGTATCCGAACCACCACTGATTGAGGTCCTTAAAGGGGTGGAAGCTCTCATCGGGCGCTGGTTGTGCTTTGCTCATTTATTGTTAACGCCCGTTCCCGTCAACGGATAATAGGTGTAATAGTTGTAAGTGGTGTAGGCCGTGGGAATATCCGGAGATGGCGGAACAACGGTATTTACACTCACCTTTCCGTTTTTAATCGAGTCCCATAGCTGCTGGGAGTATTGGTCAAATGTATAGGGCCTTGGAATGAAATACCAGTTCCGGTTGAGCAGCACCTTTACGATCGGGTTCGCGGGGTCCTGCTTTGTAAGATAGACAATCCGTTTGGCAAAATACGGCCACAAATAGGTGTCGTCATCAGATCCCGCATGCTCAAAGAACTTTCGATATCGTTCCTCGGCATATTTCGTCATCCTTGAAAGATCGTACATGCGCGGGTATTGATAATGGATTATTTGGCCATTTTTCAGGATCAAGTCAGCCGTGCTGTACATGTCCGCCCCGGCTGGGTTCGGTGAGAACATGTCCCACGATTGCCAGAGCCCCAAACTCAAGAGATAGAGTTGGATGGGCGAGTGCTTAACATAAATCTCGTTATTATAGAGCAGCCATTCGGAGGGGAAGCTCGCCTTTGCCTGGCCGTCCATAACGGCTTTTGCCGGAGTTGGGAGCGACCAACTTGTGATCGTAATCACGTGGACCAAAACCAGCAACTTGACCCAGATCGAAACCTTGGGTCCCTTGGCACCGCCCTTTAAGGGCATCGGGCCGCCCGCGCTATCTTGGGTCTCGATGCGGGCCTTCAGTGTCGAAGGTCTATAGGGTTTGCTAGGCTTCGATTTCGGCAAAGGTTTGCTCCAACTCTTCATTGGGCCCAACGGCTTGGCGAAGCTGCTGCACGATGCTTCGTGCCTCTTCGTCATGGCCCGCCCGCTTTGCAGCTAGCGCCAAGTTCACATGCACTCCAAGCGATCCCACGTTGTTCGCCGCGTGCCGCATAACATTGTACGCCTCTTCGTCTCTCCCTAGTTTTGTTAATGCGTTTACCATCTCCGCGTAAGCCGGTTCGTAGGTTGGAAATAGGTTTAGGAGCCGGTTGGCGGCATCCTGCGCTTCTTCGGGCATTTCTAGCCGGTTGAACGCCACACTCAGCACGGCCCAAAGCTTCCAATAGTCCGCCAGCCAGTTGCGAAGCGGTTTTAGATCTTTAATTGCCGTTTCTGCATCGCCCTCTTCTAACTGCTTGCGGGCTTCTTCAACAACTTCAACGCGCTTCGGCTGCTCGATCTCGATAAGCCAAGCGAGGGCCTGGGCCTTTGTGGAAAGATCGGGATTGCTGGCAAGGATATTTCTAAGCACCTGCGGCACTTCGAACTCTCGATCGGCTGACTTGAGCGTGTTGGCGTATTCGATCATTAGCGGAATATCGTTAGGGGCAACATCCAGGCAGTCTTCATAAAAATCCATGGCGCGATCCAAATCGCCGGTTTGCGAGAGGATCGGCGCGTAGAATCGCTTTACCATGACCTTGTCTTCCAAGTCGTCGATCGCTTCATCGAAGGCTCGAATGCCCTCTTCTTTTTGGCCTGTCGAGATCAAAGCTGTCGCATAGCGGGTTCGCGCTTTTGCGCTCTTGGGGTTTCGGGCTGCTTCGTCCTTCCACAGTCCAACGATTTCATGCTGACGGTTGGTTTGGGCAAGAACCGAGGAGAGCATATCGAGCGATGCTTTTTCGTCGTCTTCCAACTCGATCGCTTTGCGGAAATTTCGTTCCGCATTGACAGGCATTCCCAGATTTAGCTGTACCATGCCCAATCTGGAATAAAGCACGCCGCGCTCATTTAAGAGGACCGGGTCGATCTCGTCGCCAAGTGCTTCATGGGCGGCGATCGCTTTTTCATAGTAGTTCGAGGATTGGGCCATGTCGCCCATTTCTTGGAAAACCTCACCGAGGGCGCTCATCGGACGATAGTCGCCGGGCACCATTTCCCCGAGTTGTTTAAGGGTCGATTCAACAAATTGGAACGTGCCAATTCTGAAGTGGGCACACGCCCGGCAGAACTGAATCGCCGTATCAAAAGCCGGCTGGAACTTTGGATCCAACTCCAGGGCTTTTAGCAAAACTTCCAGAGCGTTGTTTGGCTGGAATTCATTAACAACTTTTCCGTTTGCCTGTTGAACGTAAAGGAGGCCGTCGTACCCTTCAAGAAAAGCAAGGAAAGCCTCCGGGCTTGTGGTCCCAACATCCAGCTTCTCTTGCAGCGCAGGCGGGAGGTTAACACCGGCTTGTCCGGCAAGTTTCTGCATCAGCCAATGCATTTGCGAGAAAAGCTCCGACGTGGCGAAGCTTTGCTGCTCATCGAGAAGAGGGGTCTCGGAGTCTTTGGCTTCAAAGCGGACATGCACGGCAAATCCAGTTTCCGTCTGTTCCATAAGGCCATGCATGATTTTCTCTGCACCAGCTTCATTGAAAAGCGGTTCAAAAAAGGACCGCTCTGCTAAGGTCGTTCCCATGTTCACAAACGCGGCACGCTGCTCGCCGCCCTCTTGAACTTGGGCGAGGTAGTTGACGGAGTTAATATCTGCGCCGGTGGCGGCCTTCACCGTTTCCGCGATTACGTTGGCTAACTGGCGTCCCAGAGCCGGTTTCGTGCCATCCGTAACATTGAACGGCAAAACAGCAACCTTCATAAGAAGGCAGTTTACCGGTACGGGTTCAACTAAATCAGGAGTTAACCAAGGCCGATTCAAAATGCTCTTCAAGGTGCCCCTCGTATGCGAGGGCGAAAACTCCCGTCACAATCGAAAATCGAGAATCGACAATCGAAAATCCATTGGGAGTTAGTCGAATAGGAAAACGACTTTGCCGGCTTGGCCCTTCTTCATAAGCTCCATTGCCTCTTGGAACTGCGTGAAATGCATGGTGTGGGTGACGACCGGTTTTAGGTTTAACTCGTGCTTTGTGAGGAGCTCATGCATCTGGTCCCAGGTTTCCCAAAGCTTGCGCCCCACGATCCCCTGAACTGTCAGACCCTTAAAAATCATATCGTTGATGTGCATGCATTGGTCGCTTTCCGCGAACACACCGAGCATGCTTACACGGCCGCCGGGACGGGTGTGACGAATGGCGATATCCAGTGAAGAGGGATGCCCGGACATTTCCAGCGTGCCATCGAAGCCGCCTGGTTCTAGTTTTAGAAGCTCCTCGGGGACGTTGCACTTTGTGGGGTTGAGAACCACATCGACGCCGATTTCTTCGGCGATCTTTATTCGATATTCGCTGACTTCTGTGCCGACGACTTTTCTGGCGCCGAGCACTTTGCAGATTTCTGCTGCAAAGAGCCCGATCGGGCCCATGCCCGTAATTAGGATCGAGCAATCTTTGACAGGACCGTCCATCACCGTGTGGACAGCGTTGCCAAGGGCATCTTGAAAGCAGGCGATGCCGATAGGGATCTGACGACTGGTCGGGCGGGCGTTCTGCTCCGGAATCACCGCGTATTCGGCAAAGCCGCCGTCGACATCTACACCCAATATTCGAGTGTTTACGCAAACATGGCCTTGGCCGTGCAGGCACTGCACGCAATGGCCACAAACGATGTGGGATTCGCTGGAGACGAACTCGCCGATTTGCCGATGTTCGGCACCCTTGCCAACTTCTACAATCGTGCCGCAAAATTCGTGGCCGATGATTCTTGGAGGCTTGATGCGGGACGCGGACCAAGGGTCCCAGTTGTAAATATGTAAATCGGTTCCACAGACGGAGGCAGCTTCGAGTTTGATCTTGACCGTACCCTCTCGGGTCTCTGGTTCGGGAGCATCGATAATCTCGACTCCCGGAGCTGGTCGCACCTTTGCAATAGCTTTCACAGGGCTAGATGTTACCGGCTGGGCGCGGCTGCGCGGTGAAAGAAAGATGGCGAGATTGGAGCGGATTTGAGGAATCTGAGCGGCTTGTTCTAAACCCAATTCTTTATGACTCACGCCAATCCACCAGGCTCATTGGAAAGCCAGCGTCGACAACGAAGCGGTAATGTTTTGTGTTGCCCGTGGCCAGCTTAAGGCCCCTATTTATTACAACTGCCGCAATCATCGAATCTCCTTCCCCGATGGGTTTGCCCGTCCGCTTTAATGCGGCGTTTATTTCCGCGACAAGCCAGTAGTCCTCGGAAGTTGGCACGACTTCTTCATTTGCCTTTAGGACAGTTTTGGCCCGATGAATTTGTTTTTTGGCATCCTTCGCATAAAGGCCAAACAGGAGTTCACTTGCGCTGGTGCTCGTGTAGGAAAGCCGACTATGATGCTGAAGATAGGCTCCAGCGTTCGCCAACACCACCTTGTTTTGGGCCTTGTAAATTTCTGACAGGGTGTCCGTGTCGAGAACGGTTTTAGGCACCGAAGAGTCTCTCCGAGCGATCTCGGCGCGCCTCGATCACTAAAGCCATAGCCTCGTCAACGATGGCGGCGTCACCGGCACTCATAGGTTCGGCCGGTAGGCCGGGAATCCGAATGTTTGCCGCATCCGTCGCTTTGCCGGACGTTTTGGCGGCTGTCAGACCAGTTTCAATAAGCTTAAGGAGAGCCTCATCATGGCTAATGTGCTGTTCTCGGGCGTAACGTTCGACGCCACGTTCAATCTTCGGCGGAAGTGGTTCTAAACTCATTCAATACCTGCTGCCCTATTGTACAATTCGGTTCTCGAAATCAATTGGATTACCTCAACCTAAAACATCCCCAAGACTGGCCTAAGTTCCTCAGCTTCAACTTCAAAAACGTCCTCTATAGTCCGAACCGGAACTGCGCCCAAACCTTGCAACGCCCGCACCCCTTCCGAGCCATCATCGCGCACGAGGATTGTAGATGAACGCCGCCGAAGGCATTCGCAAGCCCCACGCCAAGTGCCGCCTTCTTTGAACCGAACAGCCGCCACGAGACTTCTATCCGAAAGTGCATAAAGTAGCCTATTGCGTTCCATAGCTGCCGGTCCAGAAAATATCTCACGAGGAGCACATAAGGAAACCTGTATCGTATTACGAACCCGTGCCAACTCGATCCCATAAGGCAAAATCTCAACAACTTTAACTCCGGCGCCCGCTGCGTTTACTGCGCGCATGGCGCCCCTGGCGGCGGCGCGATCGCAACCATAAGCGCCACCCGAAGCGACGGCGAACCCGCGATGCACCGCTTCCTCCCCGGCCTCTCCAGCAAATTTCAATGCTGCTGGCGTGGTATCGCGGCTCCCCACCACCGTAAAAAACTCTTCCAAAGGGAATGCGCCTTGCAGCCAGAGAGCCGGAGGTGCCAGACCACCCAAAACTCGAAGCCACCTACCTGGGTAACTTTCCATGTTGGAAGTAAGGACCTTCCCTCCTCGAACGAGCCGCTCGGCTTTTGCAATAACCCCAGGTGTGGCGAGAACCCCGGATTCCAGCCAGTATCCGCTGGATTTCAAAAGACGCTCGACTTCTTCCAGCGAGGGAGATTCCTCGCGCAAAGTGCGCTCAATTCCTTGCCATTTCTGGCGCGGCGACGGAGGGCCCTCCCTTGCACCTATAAGGTAGAGCGCCGTAAGTGTAGTAGCAATCGTATGATCACTAACTTCCATACCCTTGATCTTACCGCTTCAACCATTTAAAGTGCCACAAATGAAACCTTGTAAGACAAAAAACGCGGCAGATGAGTAAACTTCCTGCCCCGGCATGTTAAAGCACCCCAAAATCACGTCTGGACGAATCAAGCAATTTATTGATTACGAACTCAAGGAAAAGCTGTACCGAGGGAACGTCCCCCTCCAAATCGAGATATGCAAGGAACCGCATAAGAATGCGGCCCAGGCTAAGAAAAGCACCAATTGGGAGCCCGTAACCGAGGGCTTTAAATTTGGCCCTGCTTACACTACTTTCTGGTTCAGGATCAGCGGCAGCGTACCCAAAGATTTTGCCGGAGAAGAGGTTGGCCTTATCGCTGAAGTCGGCGGAGAGCGAACCATTTGGAAGGGCAATTCGCCCTGGCGAGGGGTAGACGAGCCTCATAGCGTCACCACCCTTTTCCCAACCGCTCAAGGCGGTGAAAAGGTCAATCTCTATATCGAATCCTACACGCGAAATCCGCAGTGCAGGGTCCACCGCCGGGAACTGCCTCGTGAGCAGTTGGTGGAAACGGTTGGTGAGGTTTATCTCGCTATCGTGGACCGGGAGCTTTCGGACCTTCTTTACGATTGCTCATTTGCCTATGATACGATGATGGCCCTACCGGAAACCGATCCAACTTATGCGGTTCTGATGCGGGCGTTGGACGACGTTTGCAATTTTTATTCATACACCCGGCGTGACACGTTTGCCCGATGCCGCCGCATGGTGCGTGATGCCTTTACAGCCAGCGATTCTTCGCTGCCCCACGCCATTACCCCGGTTGGGCACGCCCACCTGGATACGGCCTGGCTATGGCCGATCAGCATCACCAAGCAGAAAATGGCCCATACGACGGCCACCCAGCTTGGGCTGATAGACCGATACCCAGAGTACATCTTCGCCCACTCGCAGGCCTCTCAATACGAGTGGCTGGAAAAGGAATATCCAGAGCTGTTCGAGAAGGTTAAAGAAGCAACAGCCAGGGGTCAATGGGAGCCGGTTGGCTCCATGTGGGTTGAGGCAGATTGCAATCTAACTGGTGCAGAGTCTTTGGTGCGCCAGTTCTTGTACGGCCGTGCCTACTTTAAACAGAAGCTGGGGTACGAAACCCACGATATGTGGCTGCCCGACGTTTTCGGCTACTCGGCGGCGATTCCGCAAATTCTTACCAAATTCAACATCAACTACTTCCTCACCCAGAAGATTAGTTGGAACCAAATCAACCGCTTCCCGCACAACACTTTCTGGTGGCAGGGCATTGATGGCAGCCGGGTTTGGACCCATTTCCCGCCTTCCGATACCTACACCGGCGATTCTTCGCCCGCCCAGATCCTTGGGAGCGTGGCTAACCACCGAGACGATGCCAGGTCCGACCAATCCCTGTACGTTTATGGCTGGGGCGATGGCGGCGGCGGTCCGACCGAGAAGCACATCGAATATTTGCGACGGGCAAAAATCGCCTCCGGCTATCCGGAGATCCAGTTTGGCAAGACGGCCAAAGAGTTCTTCCAAGATGCCCGAGCACGCAGCAAGGATTTGCTCACTTGGGTCGGAGAACTGTACGCCGAGTTCCACCGTGGAACTTACACCAGCCAGGCAGCAAACAAGCGGCAGAACCGTCTTTGCGAGTTCGCTTTGCGCGATGCAGAACTTCTGGCCTGCTTCCGAGACGACTTTCCCAAGAAATACCCCGCTGCTGATTTGGAAGCGGCCTGGAAGCTGGTTCTGCTGAACCAGTTCCACGATATCATTCCGGGATCTTCGGTTAAGGAAGTCTATGTGGACAGCCTCGCGGAATATGCCAAGGTGCGGGCAACAACCGATAGAATTATTGGCGAGAGCCTGGTCAACATAGGCTCGAAGTTCGATACAAGCGCGATGGAGCACCCGATCGCGATCTTCCAGAACGCGACTGTTCCTGGCATCGCATCAATCCCCTGGAACGAAGACTACACGCCCGCTTCATTAACGCTTGGCGATGAGATCATCCCGGTTCAGGAGACCACCTCTTTTGAGCAAGGCCGATCACTGATTTTTGCCGCCCCCGAGGTTGCCCTTGGCGCGGTCGCCGTCGGCGACCTGACCGACGCCCACCCCACCAGCCGTCAGCGGCTGAAAGTGAGCAACAGAAGGCTAGAAAACGACGAGATTTCCGTTCGCTTTGATGCCAACGGCAATATCACCAGCATGATCCTTTTGGAGGATGGAACCGAGTTCATTCAGCCTGGCAAGGTTGGCAACGTGTTCCAAATCCTGGATGACAAACCCCTCTACTGGAGCGCATGGGACGTGGATATTTTCGCGTTTGAAACGGCTAAAAACCTGCTCAAGTGCGAAAGCATTGAAGTCGTCGAGCGAGGCCCCGTTCGGGCCGCGATTCAGATCGTCCGTCGCTTCAACCAGAGCACGATCAAGCAGAAGATAAGCCTCGGACCAACCGCCGGCGTCACCTTTGAGACCGAGGTTGACTGGCATGAGGAAGACAAGCTGCTGAAGGTCGCTTTCCCCGTCAATATTAACTCACCCCGCGCCACCTACGAAATCCAGTTTGGCAACGTGGAACGGCCAACCCACTTTAACACAAGTTGGGATGTGGCCCGGTTCGAAGTCTGCGCCCAAAAGTGGGCCGACCTTAGCGAAGGCGATCAAGGCGTGGCCATTCTCAACAACGGCAAGTACGGCCACGATATTCATGGCAACCTGATGCGGCTCAGCCTGCTCAAGTCGGCCAAAGCGCCCGATCCCGATGCGGATATGGGCATCCACCACTTCACCTATGTGGTTCTGCCCCACTTCGGCCCCTACAACTACGCGGGCGTGGTTCAGAACGCTTACGCGCTTAATGCACCCGTACGGGCCGCGCTGCTGCCCAAGAGCAAGGGCGTAAACGGCAGCCTTCCTTCCTTTGTGGTTTGCGAAGACCCCAATGTAGTGATAGAGGCTGTGAAGAAAGCGGAAGCGGACGGCGGGATTATCGTTCGATGCTATGAGTGCCACAACGCCCGAGGCAAGACCGAGCTGTACTGCGCGAGAGCGCCGAAGGCAGCCTGGCTCTGCGATTTGGCCGAGAATCCGCTGCACGAGCTAGAGATCCACGAGGGGAATGTGCTGTTTGAGTACAAGCCTTTCGAGATCGTGACGATTCGGATTGATAGCTAAATTTAAATCGAAAGTCGAAAGTCGAAGGTCGAAGGGGGACCTCACTGCTCGTTGTGCGTATTGTTGCCAACTTGGTGCTACGGCAGACCACCCTGATGAGGACTTGGTGTTACGAGCTGAAAGGCTGCGTTTGGCAAAACAGTTCCGGAATTTCACGCAAAGGCGCGAAGGTCGCAAAGAGGGAGTTGGCCGGAACTTTGTTGATCAAATCTAACGCACGGAGTAGGCGAAGGGCGAAGTCAAAATCCTTGATACCGTGCCGTAATTAACAGTAGCGCTATAAGCTCACAATCTGTCTTTGCGAGCTTTGCGTCTTTGCGTGAAATTCCGAAAAGTTTAATCGAAGCAGCTTAAGGGCGTGAAAGCAGCGTAATACGCACCGAATCAGCCTTGCGGGCTTTGCGCCTTTGCGTGAAATTCGAGTCTCCCATTTCCCTTAAAAACTCTGTCCATAAAAAACTCTACAGCCCGGGAACATTTGTTTGAGACCTCTGGTCGTAGATGTGTCCTGCTAGTTGCAAAGCCTGTGGGACCCACATACACCATACAAGCACCAGGCCCCCACCGCCCTCAGGGGGCCTTTTAAATTTTTGATTTTCGATTTTGGATTTTGGATTTGGGCATTATGGGGTTTTTTGTGGGTTGAGATTGAGTCTCCCCAGGAAAAAGAGAATGGCCACTCTGAACCCTTGGAAGGTTCTGAAGCCTCTGGCTGCGAATTTCACTTCTTGGATCAAGGCATTTGTGCCTTCTGCTGCG
>DASXZH010000029.1:0-151262 GCA_036502005.1 Fimbriimonadaceae bacterium | reverse complement strand
AACTGGTATGAGCATTTTCAGGCTCTTGGTTACGACCTGGACAAGGAGCCGAAGATTTTCGATGGAATCTACACGGGCACCGAGACCCGCGATCCGGAGATCACCGACCAGCATCTGCAACCTTACGAGAGCTATCAAATCGTGCGATATTTCGACAACATCGCACCGGGCCGGAATGGCGGCGGTTGGGTCGATACGTTTAGCATCCGCACCATCGACCGATATGTGGAGCAGCTTTGGGACACGGTTTTTGCCAAAGCTCCTGAAATGATGATTTTCACTTGGGATTTGATGCTGCGGCCGCCCCAATATGGCCATCGCGAAGCCTGGCAAGACATGCATACCAGCTTCGATTTGAACGACATGTTGGCTCAATACGATGGCGATGTCAAAGCGCAGCCTCCTACCATGGGCAGCGTAGCGGGCTACGCGTTAAGGCAGGCTGATAAGGTGGTCTATCAACTTGGAAATCCGATCGGAATCGCAAGCTATAAGCCCTATCAATCAACAGGCGAAGACTTTTTACACAATTGGTTAGGAACGATTGGTATTCCGATTGACCTGCACCCTGAATATCCCTCAAATGCCCCAGTTGTGCTTCTCACCGAATCGGCCAAGTTCGATAACCATTTGGTTGAAAAGATTAAGACGTCGTTAGTGGCCGGGCATAGCGTGGTCATCACGAGTGGGCTTCTGCAAGCACTAGGAACCAGGCTCGACGACATTTGCGAGGTGGAGTGCACCAATAAAAAGGCGCTGGTTGACGATATCATCGCCGGGTACGGTGCAGGGAACGGCCAAAGCTTGGGCCAGCCCGCCAAACCGATTCTTTTTCCTCAAATACGGTTCATGACCAACGATTCTTGGCCAATTATCCGAGGCCAAGCCAGCGGAAACGGCTATCCGCTTATGCTCATGGATCGGTATTCGAAGGGCTTGCTGTACATCCTGGCGATTCCGGATAACTTCAGTGACCTTTACAATCTGCCTTCGAAGGTGCTGGATTCGATCCGGCATTACGTGATGGGCTCATTTCCTTTTCGGTTAGCCGAATCTCCGGATCACGTAGCGATGTTCGCTTACGATAACGGCACCTTTATCGTCCAGTCTTTTCGCGATACTCCGGCCGAGATCACTGTCAGTGCCTCAGGGAATTTCACTAAGCTAAAAAACCTGCTGACTGGTGAAGAGACGCCTGTTCAAGGATTTGCTTCCGGCCATGATAGTTGGTTCAAGCTCGTGATTAAGCCTCGTAGCTATTTGGCCTTCAAAGCGGAGAACTAGTTCAGAAAGGAGTAAGCATCCTGTATCCGCTATCGGTTACGGCAACCATATCACAGTGTCGAATCCCAAGTTTGCCGGGAATATATATCCCCGGCTCGACATTAAAAACCATGCCAACTTCCAACGGCTTATTCGATTGCGGCTGAATAATAGGCATGGCCGCATGGCTGATGGCCTGGAACCCGACTTCGTGGCCAGTTGCCGATCCGGCGGACTCGCCAAAACCGTGCTGTTCCAACACTTGCCGCCCAGCAGCATCGATGTCGCTTGGCAAAGCTCCTGCTTTTATCGCGTTCAGTGCGGCCGAGGAGGCCAACTTAACGGCCGAAAGAGCACGCTCGGCCTCCTTGTCGGGCGAACCCAAAACATAGGTTCGCGTAATGTCGGTCCAAAAACCATCTGCATAGGAGTTGCAGTGGACGAGAATCGTTTCCCCCTGCGCAACTGCTTTGTGGCTCGAGATTTGGAAGGCCGCTTCAGCTTTGCCCCCATTCGCGCCGGACATGCAATAGGTAAACCCATCGGCCCGTTTTATCTCCTTGTAGCCCACTCCGCCAACAGAAAGCGGCATTCTAAAGTTGGCGGCGATATG
Organism: Fimbriimonadaceae bacterium; assembly: GCA_036502005.1. Lineage (GTDB taxonomy): Bacteria > Armatimonadota > Fimbriimonadia > Fimbriimonadales > Fimbriimonadaceae > DASXZH01. The sequence goes on along the minus strand of DASXZH010000029.1, from coordinate 149,386 downwards.
CAGTTCGCTCATTTCCGCTTGCACTTTTTCGCGCCCCCATTTAAAGGCCCTTTCTGCGATATCGCAGGCGATTTGTATCCTTTCAATTTCGCTGGGCGATTTTCTTGAGGCAAGATTGGCAAGCAGTAACTCGTGATCCGCCAGGGTGGCAAACGGCAAGCAGGCAATGAGCAAGCGCTTGATGTCTTCGTTAAACGCATGGACCGAGGCATAAGGGGACGGAATTTGAGCGCCTCGGCTCTCGTATCCAATCTTCCCATTTGTTAGCCCCAGGCGCGAAAGCAGACTTGTAAAAGGGGGCCGCATCGCTTCCACCAGATCGATAACACCGCCCGCCTTCGGTGATTCGAAAAACTCAAGCTCATCGGCCCAGCCGTCGCGGGCGAATTCCTCCTCATCTTTCGGAGCAAGAATCCCGACCTTGCCTTCCGAGGTTGCAACCGCAATGGATTGCCCAACAACCGGCCAATAGCCGGTCAGCATCAAAACATAGGGCGGCATGCCGCAAATAATGGCGTCCAGCCCCGCTGACTCCATCTGCTGAACCAACCACCCAACTCGAACACAATCTCTTTCCACAAGAGATAGATGACAAAACGAGGCCAATTGTGCCGGAACATCGTGAGTTGAGCTTAGGTCCGATACTTGGGTGGTGTGAAAGTGTGCGCCGGGGAGCAGCATGGGCGTTCGCACACACACATCAAATAGAGAATCGTTATCAATCGACGGCCAAGGAAAGCCGGTCTATACTCCCGAGATAGCGGTCTCAGTCGAGTCCATTGCTGACGGAAAGGACGTTCCCGTTTCCACAAGAATTCCGCTCCGAACTCTTCCAATCGTTTATGAAGATAAAGATCAACGAGGGACGCCAGGATCTCTCAATATCGATGCCCGGAAGCTTGAAGCAGATCTTAAACAAGTTGTTAAAGGCGAGGTCCGATTCGATGGCGGAACGCGCGCCATGTACGCTCACGATGCCTCCAACTATCGCATGGTTCCCGTTGGCGTGGTCATCCCAAAAGATAAAAAGGATGTGATCAACGCGGTCGCCGTCGCGCGGAAACATGGATGCCCCTTGCATGGAAGAGGTGGGGGAACCGGCATTCCGGGCCAAACCCTAAACGTGGGCCTTGTTCTAGATTTTTCCAAATACATGAACTCGATCCTGGAGATCGATTCAAAGAAGCGCGTTGCGCGAGTCCAGCCCGGCGTGGTTCTCGATGAACTGAGAGAAGAGACGAGGAAGCAAAATCTCACATTTGGGCCTGATCCTGCCACCCACAGCCGTTGCACCCTTGGCGGGATGATCGGGAACAACTCCTGTGGAACCCATTCGGTGCGCTGGGGGCGCACGGCGGATAACATCGAGGAGCTTGAGGTTTTGCTTTATGATGGGACGATTCTGAAGGTCGGTTGGACCGACGACCAAGAACTTGAGAAACGAATAAGTAAGGGCGGACGCGAAGGAGAAATCTTTTGGAAACTGAAAAAGCTGCGCGACGCCTACGCGGATGAGATTAGAGCTAAATATCCGCATATTCCCCGCCGGGTTTCTGGTTATAACTTAGACGAGCTGCTTCCGGAAAGACCCATGAACATAGCGCGAGCCCTGGTCGGTTCGGAAGGAACTTGCGCAATCACTTTAGAGGCCACTCTGAAGTTGGAAGACGCTCTCCAAGAACGGGTGCTCGTTCTGCTCGGTTTCGACAGCGTGGAAACAGCAGGCCACTGGGTGATGGAAGGTCTGAAGTATAAGCCGATCGCTCTGGAAGGGATGGATGACTCGTTTTTTGAGGACATGGCTCGGAAGCAAATGCATCCCGAGCATGTGGACCAGCTTCCTCCGGGCCGGGCATGGCTTTTTATTGAATTCGGATCTGACACCAAGGAAGATGCGGATAAACAGGCCGAAGATTTCTTGGCCGACTTGAAAAAAAAGGAAGGTTCCCCGATCGCCAAGAAAGTGGAGGATAAGGAGCTTGAAGAGGCGTTGTGGCATTTGCGCGACGAAGGTCTGGGCGCGACTTCTAAGGTGCCGGGCGATCCCGAAAACCACGATGGCTGGGAGGACACCGCGGTTCATCCGAAGGACGTCGGCAACTACCTAAAAGACTTCCGCGCCCTGCTCGATCGTTACAACTATAAGGGCGCGCTCTACGGCCACTTCGGCGATGGATGCATCCACACACGACTGAATTTTGACTTTACGACCAAGGCCGGGATCGAGAAGTTCAAGCGCTTTTTGCACGAGGGAACCGATATCGTTCTTAGCTACGGTGGCTCCCTTTCCGGAGAGCATGGGGACGGGCAAGCCCGTGGCGAGTTACTTTCGCGAATGTTCGGCGAAAAGCTAATACAAGCGTTTGCCGAGTTTAAGCAGATTTGGGATCCCGACTGGAAGATGAATCCCGGCAAAATCATCGCCCCCTACGGAGTCGATGAAAACCTATTTGAGGGGACTAAGTTCAATCTTCCGGCGCCAAAAACCCACTTTCAGTTTCCAAACGACAAGTATTCGTTCGGCGAAGCAACGCTGCGCTGCGTCGGCGCCGGCGTCTGCCGCCGAAAAGAAGGCGGCACCATGTGCCCGAGCTACATGGTGACTCACGAAGAGAAACACAGCACAAGGGGGAGAGCGCGAATCTTGTACGAGATGCTTCAGGGCGAAACGGTAAAAGACGAGTGGAAAAGCCAAGAGGTTTTCGATGCTCTTGATCTATGTCTCTCGTGCAAGGGTTGCAAGGGAGATTGCCCGGTTCAAGTGGATATGGCCACCTATAAGGCAGAATTTTTATCCCACTACTACAAAGGGCGCGTAAGGCCGCGTCACGCCTATGCTTTTGGGTTGATCCACACGTGGGCGAGGCTGGCATCCTGGATGCCCGAGTTAGTGAACCTGGCTATGCGTTTGCCCGGTATCGGGCACCTGGCCAAGAAGGTGGCAGGAATGGACCAAAGCCGCAGCGCGCCCAAGTTCGCAAGTTACACGTTCAAGGAGTGGTTTAAAGCACGCAGGAACCGGCTTGTCAGCGACAAGAGGGTCATTCTTTGGCCCGATACCTTTAACAACCACTTTCACCCCACCACCGCTCAAGCGGCCGTGGCCGTTCTCGAAGATGCCGGATTTGAGGTTGAAGTGCCCATGCAGGAAATGTGCTGCGGAAGGCCCCTCTACGACTACGGCATGCTGGATATGGCAAAAAAACGACTGCAGCACATTTTGAATATCCTCAAGAACGAGATCGAGGCGGGCACGCCAATCGTCGTGCTTGAACCAAGCTGTGCTTCGGTTTTTAAGGAAGAGCTTGGCAACCTTTTTCCGCACGATGTTGATGCTTATCGTCTAAGGACCCAGGTTTTCCTGTTGCCAGATTTCCTGGCCGCGTATGCGCCGAACTATAAGCCAAGGGTCGGTGAAAAGAAAAACGCGGTGGTCCATGGGCACTGCCATCAAAAATCTATTTGGAAGCAAAACTCTGAAGAAAAACTGCTTAAAGAAGCAGGATATGAGTTCGATAAACTCGACAGCGGTTGCTGCGGCATGGCGGGAGCCTTTGGGTTCGAGGAAGGCCTGCACCACGAACTTTCGCTAAAGGTCGGCGAGAGGGTTCTTCTTCCTACCGTTAGGGAAGCTGATGAGGACACTCTTATCGTTGCCGACGGCTTTAGTTGCAGAGAGCAAATAAAGCAGGAAACCGGCCGCCGAGCTCTGCATGTAGCCGAAGTGTTAAACCTTCCCAATGAAGCCAAGTCAAAGATTCCGAAGGAAGCTTTGGTCAAGAAGGTGATTGTTTACGGTGCGATGGCATCCATTTTGGCTGGCATCTACCTCACTCAAAACATCAAAAAACGATGTAACCAAGAGGTTAAATGAGCACCATCACTGACGTTGACGATCTGCGAGCGGCGGCCAAAAGGCGCTTGCCCGGGTTTATATTTGATTACTTGGAACGCGGTGCCTATCAGGAAGAGACTTTGCGCCGTAATACTAGCGATTTGCATAAGATCCAGCTTCGGGCGAAAGTTCTGAACGATGTTTCTATGCGGTCGACGGCAACAACCCTACTTGGGACAGATGTCTCATTTCCCGCCGTAATCGCGCCCATGGGGGCGGAAGGAATCTTCTCACCAAATGGTGAAATCCATGCTGCAATCGCCGCAAGAGATGCGGGTATTCCGTTCTGTTTGAGCACGCTGTCCATAGATTCCATGGAAGACGTGGCGAAGGCCGCTAACGCGCCGTTTTGGTTTCAGCTCTATCTCACCAAAGACCGTGGTGTAAGTGCGTCACTGATAGACCGTGCAAAAGCGGCCGGCTGTTCTGCCTTGGTGCTGAGCATGGATGTCCACGTTAGAAGCAGGCGGCACAGCGAAGTAAAAGGCGGGCTTACTGCCCCGCCAAAGCCTAACTTTACAAATGTGATAGAGACTCTGTTCAAGCCCTGGTGGGGATTGGGCATGCTTCACAGCAAACATTGGACTTTTGGCAATCTAAAAAGCGAGGTGAAGGAATGCCGAAATATTTTCACAGCCACCGAATGGCTTGAAAACCAGTGGGATCCGAGTTTAAGCACAAAAGATGTTGAGTGGGTAAGAAACCGCTGGGGTGGGAAGTTCGTGGTTAAGGGCGTTCTGCATCCGGACGACGCTAGAACCCTTGCTGATATGGGGGTAGATGCCGTTTCAGTTTCAAACCACGGAGGACGTCAGGTCGATGGGGCAGCTTCAACTACCGCGATGCTGCCATCGATCGTCAACGCGGTAAATGGCCGATCCCAAGTTTTTGTGGATAGCGGCGTGAGAACAGGTATCGATATTCTGAAAATGCTCGCACTCGGCGCAGACGCTTGCTTAATCGGCCGGCCCATTGGCTATGCGCTTGGTGCGCGGGGACAAGAAGGTGTAGAAATGGCTCTCTGTTTCCTCAAGGGGGAATTAGACGAAACAATGGCACTGTGCGGCATCACGAGCGTTCATGATTTACCGCCTGACTTGGCCATTATTCCGGAAGGGCAACTAACCACGTCGCCCTTCTATACAAGTTAAGCTAAGGCATGCGCTCATCCCCCACCATTCTTTGGTTTAGGCAGGATTTGAGATTAGATGACAACGCCGCTTTGGAAGCGGCGCTGGAACGCGGAGAGCCGATCATTCCTGTTTATATTTGGTCAGAAAAAGACGAGGGAGATTGGCCCCTAGGAGCTGCTTCAAGATGGTGGCTCCATCAGTCTTTGACCTCGTTGCAATCCGAACTTGAAAAGCGTGGCCCATCACTAACAATCCGAATCGGTGGGGTTGCCGAAAAGCTAGCCGCATTAGCCAAGGAGGTTAATGCCGGAGCGATCTATTTCAATAGCAGATATGAGCCGGCAGCGATGCAGCAGGAACAAGAATTGGAAAGGGCCTCATTCGTGAAGGATTTAGAGCTTAAGTCGTTCAACTCAAGCCTACTATTTGATCCGTCGCAGATCCGAAACCAGTCGGGCGGAAACTTTAAGGTGTTTACTCCCTACTATAAAGCTTGCCTAAACCATGGATTTCCTGAGTCGGCTTTTGACGCGCCTAAGACCCTCCCTCGCTTCAAGGGATCTATAAGTTCGCACAAAATCGAAGACCTCAAGTTGTTGCCTAAAATCAACTGGGCTGCTGGTTTTGTCGAAAGCTGGTCTCCGGGCGAAAAGGGAGCGAGTAAGGCTCTAAAAGCTTTTGAAAAGAAGCTTGGCGGCTATTTAAAGGGTCGTGAGCGACCCGATTTGGACGGAGTATCAAGGCTATCTCCCCATCTCCATTTCGGCGAGATCGGCCCGCGCCAAATAGTGAGTCAACTGAATAGCGGCGATATTGCAGCCGAAGGTTTCTTACGACAGTTGGTCTGGAGGGAATTCTCCTACTACACGCTCTTTCACAATCCTGAAACGCCTTTGACGCCCCTCGATAAGAGATTTCAAAACTTCCCTTGGGAAAAAGATCAAGCGCTCCTTACTTCGTGGCAAAAAGGACAAACGGGGTTTCCCTTAGTCGATGCCGGCATGAGGCAGCTTTGGCATACGGGATACATGCACAACCGAGTGCGGATGGTTGTTGCCTCATTCTTGGTTAAAGATCTGTTGCTGCCTTGGCAGGAAGGCGCTCGCTGGTTTTGGGACACGCTCGTGGATGCTGATCTTGCCAACAATACGATGGGCTGGCAATGGACCTCGGGCTGCGGCGTGGATGCGGCGCCTTACTTCAGGATATTTAATCCGGTTAAGCAAGGTGAAAAGTTTGATCCGGACGGCGCTTACGTAAAGCAGTGGGTGCCTGAGCTAAAGGAACTGGATGCCAAGTGGATACACCACCCGTGGAACGCCCCGTCATTTGATTTGGAAGCGGCGGGGATTCGAATTGGGGAGACCTACCCCGAGCGAATCGTGGACCACGATTTCGCCCGCAAACGAGCACTAAGCGCACTCGCGAGTATTTCAAAGTAGGATGCCAAGTTAAACTGTGGCTATTGCTGCTCGATTTTACGATCCGCATGATGCGCCAAGACGATTTATTTGAAGAGCTAACTGCGCTTCTAAACGCCGCGTACAAGCCCCTTGCCGACATGGGTCTTCACTATGTGGCGGCAACCCAAAATGCGGAACTTACGGCGTTCCGGTGCTCACTGGGCGAAACTTTCTTAGCGGAGATCAAAGGGCAAGTTGTCGGTTGTATCACCCTACGTAAGCCCGATCCCACTTATGCAGGAAAGTCGGAGCTTCCCGAGATTTATCAGCGAGAGGACATAGTTGTTTTCGGCCAGTTCGGGGTTGCGGGCAGCCTCCAGTGCCATGGAATCGGAACACACCTTATTAAGAGGGTGGAGGACCGCGGCCGTGAATTGGGAGCAAGGGAAATTGCCTGCGATACCGCCGAAGGCGCACTGCATCTGATCGCCTACTACGAAAAACTCGGGTTTAGAAACGTGGCAATAATGAAATGGGAGCCCGTGAACTACAACAGCGTTATTCTTAGCAAGGTCTTGAAGGTGATAGGTGAAAGGTGAGAGGTGAAAGGATTATGTCCCGACCTATCACCTATCACCTGTCACTTTTCACTTATCACATCCTGTGTCATTAAAACCAACGCCTATCCGCCGAGCCTAGATAGAAGTCTCAATAGATATGAGACAAAACACCTTAAACTCCAGGGATTCCGACATTCTCGTCAGAGACACGACCCGGCCCATGTGGTACGTGGCGTTTGCTCTAATATCTGTTATTGACTTCTCCATGTTGATGCTGATGATGTTGGCTCCAAACTACGCAGCCCTATGGCTGGCGCTTCTCTTGGCAGTGTCGGTTTTTGGCGGCGTAAGCTACCGCAGCCACAAATATAGTCAGCCGATACCGTCCGATAACATGCATAAGAAAGATTAAGTTGGATTCATGCAGGGCACAAGGTAAAATCCGAACCGCGCCGTGGGTTCGAGGATTTGTACTAAAAAGTGCTCAAAGAAAAAGAGCGTGCTTTCCAACTTATTGAACGTCATAAGACGTCCATGGTAAGGTGAGCGGCTATGCCTGCTATACTACAACGATTTCGACCGTGGCGTCTTAGAGGTGATTGAAATTTTGAGGAAGTGGCCCCTTCTTTTTGTTTGTGTTGCTATTGGAGTCATTGGATGCGGCGGATCCGGATCCGGATCTGGCGGCACTACTACCACCGGAACAACCGGCACCACCGGAACTACTGGACGAAGCGCGCAGGGAATTACCATTCCCAATCCACTCAGTTCCGTTGGCAATCTTGTGCCAGAGCCTGAGGGGGTCGTAGATGTTTACTTCTTGCCAGGTTCGGGCCGTCAAATAACGGGTTTCACCGCAAATCTGTTCAACATTCTTTTCTATGACAGTACCGGCATCAGCACTAATAATGAAAACCCAGAAGAGCCACAGCTAAGTATTGGGCTAGAAACGTTTGATCCCGTGAACGAAATCGTGGGCGCCCATGTGCCCTATCCGGGGACCGGCGCATCCGTTAACAGCCGCTACTTCTCGCGAATGGACATGGATTTTAGCAATCTCCAAATTAACGGCACGGGCGGCCAGACCTTTAATGGTCCTTTTGCCTATAGCTTCCCGGGACAGATGAATATCACCACGTTCCCCGGTCGATCCACGGCACTTCAAGTTTATATTAATAGCTCGACCTGGGATTTTACAACCAATCCTCCCTCCTTCCAGAACGCTATTTTTGATACAGCAAACGTGAATCCGCAGGATGGAAAAATCGATGGGTTCCTTTCTGACTACCTCTCGTTTGATATTAGCCACGTGGCAAGCCGACCTGCATTTACAAACTTCCCTGGAACGGCGGGCAGAATATTTATCAGCGGAGACTTCTTTGCGGAAGGCCAGAACACGCCGTCCAGTAACAAAACCAGCACTGGATTTGAAGTTCTGACTCCTTACGGAGCGTTGCCTGGAACCTACAAGGGAATCGATCCTGTGGTCGGAGTCGCGTCTTATCAGGTAACACAGCCCAATCCCAGCACGTTGAGCGTCAATCCGGGTTCGATCACCGCCCTCGAAGGTGAGTGGTTCGACCAGAGTTCACGCGTGACGGCTACGGATAGCACGGTAATGATCACGTTCCCCGGACAGCAGGATCTTGCTACTCAGGAGCTGGCGATTATCACACGCAGCGGCGGTGTGATTACGAATATGTATTTCGGCACTCTGAACTACACCGGCACAGGTGGCGCGGCTACCTTCAACGCGTTTCCGATCAGTGACCTAGAGCCAGGTTCGGTAGCTGGCAAGATTTCCGGAACACTTAGTGGCCTTTCCAATACGAGCGGGGCCCCGGTCTCGAAATCTGGTTCATGGTGGCAGTTTGTTCGCTCCGGCAACTACACGGTTACAAGTGGAACGCCGAGCGGTATCACTTCTACGGGCCGATTGTTCGTATATCGAGTGTAGATGTTAAAGATCCTTGCGGGGATCGAAACGGAGTACGGGCTCTTCATTGAAGGAAGAGGTGCCGAAGAGCAGGTAGACGACGCAACCGCCTTTGTGCGGGCTTACCCAGGCCCGCACTTTGCCGGTTGGGATTATCGCTACGAATCGCCTCGCGCCGATTTGCGCGGTTTTTCAGTCTCACGACTCCAGGTCGATCCAATAGATGCCAAGTTCGATTCGGGCGTTTTTCGCTCTAGCGACCCCGATATTAGATCAGACCGCGTTTTGCCCAATGGGGCTCGGTTTTACAACGATCACGGGCACCCCGAGTATTCAACGCCAGAATGCTGGGGCACAAAAGAGCTTTCGGTTCAAGATGCAGCAGGCGAGATCGTTCTTTTGGATACGGCCAAGGTTATGGAGCGAGAGACTGACCGCAAAGTTTCCGTTTATAAAAACAACACCGATTTTCATGGGGCCAGTTACGGAACCCACGAAAGCTACTCGATGCCGCGTGCAGTCGGGTTTGAGCGCATTTATGGCGCCGTAACGCCAATGCTGGTATCCCGCCAGATTCTCACCGGTGCGGGCAAAGTAGGGGCGGAGAAGGGCCAATCATGTGCTTACCAGCTTAGCCAGAGGGCGGATTTCTTTGTGGAGTCGTTCAATACCGAGACTCTGTTTAGAAGGCCAGTTTTTAACACCCGCGACGAGGCCCACGCCGACCCTCGCGATTGGATAAGGGTTCACATAATTAGCGGGGATGCCAACATGATCCCTTCCTGCACGGCTCGCAAAGTTGGGTTAGTTAAACTTGCCCTCGCCTTGGAGATGACGAAAGAAGCTCCTCTTTGGAAGCTGAAGAACCCGGTTGAGGCTTTCCAGAACATCAGCCGGGATGAGAGTTATAAGTTTGAGGTTCAACTGGAAGGCGGAAGCTGGACTACCGCCCAAGAAATTTTAGAATCCTATTTTTCGGCAGCGGAAGCCGTTTTTGGCCTGAGGCCAGGTTTCGACATGGGCACACCGGAAGCCGAAGCGTTTGATTTGATCGGCGAATGCCGGCAGTTGCTACAGGATCTAACCGAATGCCCGGAACGCTTTTCCCGCTCTGTAGACTGGGCGGCCAAAAAGAAGATGCTAGAGCATTTCATGGCGGAGGAAGGGAGCGATTGGAACGATCCATCCTTACGCGCTTTCGACTTGGAATATCACAACATCGACCCTGCCGAAGGGCTTTATTTCGCCTTACTAGAAATGGATGCCGTTGAGTCATCTCCCTCTATGGAAACGTTGCAAGAATGCCTTAAGCAAAACAGAGAAGGGACGAGAGCAATGGCGCGGGGCATGGCCGTAAGCAAGTTTAAGGAGTCGGTTGTCAGCTTAAGTTGGCGGTCCATCGTCTTTCGGGATGATAATAAAGATATTGAGGTTCTTTTGGAGCCGGATCAGGTTTATCCGGCGCAACTCGATGAGGCGCAAGACGTAGGAACATTCATAAAATGGATACAAGAAATCAGCTCTTCCAAGGCGAAGATCGATTAACGAAGCCGCTTACTCGTGAGCCTGAACGCAAGTCAGGTGACGAGAGTGGCCCGTCGCGGCCGGACGTTTCAAAGCCGGAAGGCGGCAATGAGTTACTCCGCCGGATGAAGAAAATCGACCCAGATCAGGCCAAACGATACCGACAGCGGTCAGGCCAATGATCGTAGCCAACTCAAAGACTTTCACCGACTTGGTGGGATTTCCTGCCGGTGCCTCCGGGGCTGTATCTTCGCATGGCAACTCGTTGGAGGTTCATGGAACCACCGTGCTTTCCTTGCGTTATAACGGCGGCATTTTGAACCTGGCCGACCGCAGGGCGACGGCGGGCAACCTGGTCATGTACGACCAAGCCGAGAAAATCGTGGCCTTGGACGATTACACTGTTATTTCTATCAGCGGCGCTTTCGCCCGGTCGGTGGAGATTTGCCGGTTCTTAAAGCATTCGTTGAAATACTATCGGCGGATCACCCAGCACGAGATGTCTTTGGATGGCAAGCTGATGGAGATCTCACGGGCTCTTTCCAATAACATGACCCTTGCTATGCAAGGGATCGGCGCTTTTGTGCCGATTGTGGCCGCTTACGATAAGAACAAGGACGACTTTGGAGTCTATTTCTTTGATGGCGCGGGGGCGCGGTTCCAGAACCATTCTTACGCCTGCGCGGGTTCCGGCTCGGAGCGGATTCGGGGTTTATTCGAATATTTGACGCGGGCTAAAGGAGCCTGGGAGACCCGGCCTTTTGATGAAGTTTTATTCGACGGCCTTCAGATGCTGGATATCGCCGCTGATTTGGATAGCGCAACGGGTGGTTTTTCGAAGTTCTTGCCGGTCGCGCGAATGCTGGATCGGGACGGGAACCGGCCCGTTCCCGAAGCGGAGCTTCGGAAGGTTGTCGAGAAGATTTTGAAGGCTCAGCCAAGAGCATAACTTCCTTATAGCTGGTTACGCCCGTGGTGCTCTTAGTAAACTAAGGCGGTAATCGCGAAGGAAGATAAGACCATGGAGCGAGCAGACCTTCAAGACACCAGCCCTGAAATGCACCGGAAGTATGTTGAGCTTATGCGCGAAAAGGGGCCCGAATGGCGCGTACAACGAACTTTCGAGTTAATGCAATGGAGCATTGACATGTTTCCTGAGCAAACCAAGAAAGCCATCCTCCTTAAGAGAGAGAAAAAGGGTCTACCGGCAATATAGAGTTCAGCTCAGGTTCGGAACTTGCCTCAGGAGCTGCAGAAAGCCCAAGCTTCCGGAATAAAGCCTTTAAGCTCTTTCAGGTTAGGATCATCGGGGAACGCTACTTCTAGCTTCGCGAGAGCCCGGATCTCGGTAGCGTGCCAAGGATATGGCGGTTCGATGTCAACTGCTCCAGCCAGCCTAACTTCCGAGGCCGCTTCTGCGATCATCTTCGATGGCTCTAAAAGAGCTGCGGCCAGTAGATAACGAAGCATTGGAACCTCTTTCTGCTGCAGGGCCGAGTGCGCCCAACGCGTTAGATCTTCGAACATCCGGCATTCGTATAGAATGCAAGCGACCTCCACCAAAGCTGCCGAATCATGCTTAAGCGCCTCTAAGAGTTTAACATTGTCCGGGGACGAGAGAAAGCTTTCTGCTCGAAGCATAGGTTCCAAAGGAGCTAGGAAGTGCGCGTTTAAAAGTTCTGGACGCTCGCCCTCGTTTCCTTCCTTTAGCCTCGAGGCGGCGGCCTTTAGCCACCACATGAGCGAGTCCTCGCCGTTATAAAGAAGGGCGTTATCAAAGAAAGTTGCCGCCTGTTCAAAATCGCCGGCGCGTAAATGGCTGAGCCCCATAGCCGCATAGCATCCTCCCCGAAGGCCAAGCTCATCAGAGAGGATCGTCAACGAAGCAAAGGCATCCCTAACGGCTTCGGGATGTTCTGATGTGAGAAGCTTCGCGACAGTTGCGCCAAAGTCCATCTCGGCTGAACTGGGCTCTCTAACTTGGGATCGGTCGGCACCACGGAGCAATGCTTCTGGCTGGTTAGCTTCCCAGCGCAATAGTTCCGCTTTCGATTGGTCAATTACTGCTGCTGCGATTGGTGGCCCAGTCAATCCCCTAATGTCTAAAGTTGTTATCTTGTCCGGCGAAAGGCTAAGTGGGGCCTCCAGGGTTTTGCCATCGCTGGTTAAAATCACCAATTTTCCGTCAATAGCTTTGTCGGAGCTAAGTTCAATTTGTTCCTCGCTCGCCCCCATCGCAATTCCTGCTCCAACCGCCTGCAAGTTTTTTACGGCACTAATTGGAGTCAGCGAGAATCCCCAGGAATCAAGCTGGCGAGGAGCAAGGACGCCATCCCCGAAAAATTTTCCAACGTCGAGTTTTCCATTTTCAAAGGTTAGTTGCCGGACGATTTGGTGATCAAACTTGATTTGAAGTCCGGCGCGCTCGGAGTAGTCGTAGATGCCTGCTGCGTCAATCGACGCCGCCAATTGAACTGGGCCACTAAAATGGGCTTCGAAGTGGGGTCGAACCGGGAGAACTGAAAAGCTCCGGTTGTAAGTCTGTATCTCCACCAAGATCTCGCACTTTTTCGGCGGCACCGAGATCCCCACATGAACACTGATCGGCTCCCCCGGCACCAACGAAAACAGCCAAACTCCGCCGTTATCATCATCGTCCGCTGGCTCAACCACCTGGCAATCAACCGGACCCAGATCGTCCAAGCGCTTATCCACTGCTGACCACCGGATTCCGGCTCGCGATTCAACCCCACGTGGCCCGCCATCCACCAAGTCTAACTTAGAAGAAGTCCCAAGGATCTCGGTTGCAGTTCGTTTATCCAGAATGCGCAGAATCCGCCCACCCAGTTCCGGCACCACCACAACCCGCAAAAACGCGTTCTCAATCACCAAAGACCGAAAAGTTATAATCTGAAAGCGGCCCGTTCGGCGCAACGCAGGAAGGGGGTAAGCGTCTTTAAAAGCAGGAGTGCCGGGTTCCGGAGCAAGCGCCTCAAGCACCTCGACCTCTAGCTCTAGCGGCTCTTCGTAAATTTCTGTGGGCATAAATGAGTGGAGGGGGAAGCGTACCTTCCTGTCATAATAGGGTATCTGATGTCAAAGGCTGGTTGGTGGATCTTGAAATGGCTGATAGTCCCGCTGGGATTGCTCGCCGTCGGGTTCTTCGTGATCGGTCGGAATATCGGCAGAAACGCGAAAACTGTGAGTGTGACTACCGATTCGTCTAACACTTCGCCTTCAACCGATAACAGCACCACTTGGGATTCGGGCCAAAGCAGCGCAAACAGCGACTCTGCGCAGCCGTCTTCGACGCCGGACAACAACACCGCTGATAATACGGACACCAATACGGTTTCAACCACTCACACGCCTCCTCTGGTTACGGTGACCGTGAAGAGAGGCTCTTCATTCCGCGCCGGCCGCTATTACGCGGATACCACAAGAAGGCATTCCAGGCATAAAAAGAAGAAGAGCTCAAGCGATGGCACACCTGCCGCTCCCCGGTCCGCGCCTGAGATTCCCATGGATAATGGCGACCAAGGCGCCTAAATTCTGAAGAAACGAATGGCGTTTGCCGTGGTTTGGTGAGCCGATTCCTCCCAAGTGACCTCCCAGGTTTCAGCCAAGGCGCGGTTAATGTATGGCAGATTGGCGGGCTCATTCGGCTTGCCTCTAAAGGGCTCTGGGCTGAGATAGGGGCTATCTGTTTCCAGCAAAACCCGGTCCCGGGGCAACGTCTTCAGTAGCTCTCTGAGCTCAACCGATTTCTTGAAGGTGAGGGGCCCATCAAACCCGAAATAGGAATCCAAGGCCGTTGCCTGCCTCGCGTGTTCTGCGTTTCCGCTAAAGCAGTGGAAGTCGTAACTCAATCGTGGGCGTGCCTCTAGAATGCCCAAGAGTTCGGGATACGCGTCGCGGCAATGAAAGACGATTGGAACCTGTAGCTCCGCCGCCAAATCGAGTTGGTGGAACAGGCAACGTTCTTGTTGCTCGCGCGTGGCGTAATCGCCGTGGAAATCCAGGCCAATTTCGCCCATGGCAACGACCTTCGGATGCTCAAACATTTCTCGGAAAACAGCCAATTCTGCGGGATCATATTCAGCGGAGTAGCTGGGATGACGCCCGATAACAGCGTAAACACCGTCGTGGGTTTCCGCCAACTCGATCGCACGCCTGCTGCTAACTACATCCAACGAAACCAGGGCCATTCGATTTACGCCAGCGGCATAGGCATTAGCGAAAAACGGCTCGGGATCGGCAAAGTTCTCAACTAGGTTCAAATGGCAGTGAGTATCGAAAAGCTCACTCAACATCCTGCACCACTTTGGAGCCCCGAAGCGAGCTCATCATCGGCCTTATCAGTAACCCAACCGCCTCAATCGCTTCTTTTACGGTTTCTGCAGTGGAAGGCAAGTTGATTACAATCGTTTGACCCCGAATCCCGGCAATGCCCCTATTGAGATGGCTCGTTTCCGATCGTTTGTGAAGGTTCATGCGAATGAGTTCAGCCAAACTGTCTGCTCGGCGATCCACTATTTCGGCCGTAATTTCCGGAGTTACATCGCGCTCATCGAAACCTGTGCCGCCAGCCGTAAAAACTATATCGCAGGTCTTGCAGAGATCAATCAGTTCCTGTTTCTGCTTTTGAGGTTCATCCGGGGTCGTTTTGGTTACAACTCGCTCATATCCCACGTGAGACAGAGCCCGAATAGCCGCATTAGTGACTATTTCTTCGCTCTCACTGGGATCAAGGTTCCCTGAGACTGCCAAGACGCCGATTGTAATCCTCATTGGAAGGATTATACGACGCGGCAAATAAATCGCGTCACAATACCCGTGTGTTTGTTTTAGGTCTGGCAGTTCTTATAAGTCTCAAACCCGTCCGCCTCGAATGCGAATTTATGGTCGACCCGGTGGGAATCGACATCGCCCATCCGCGACTGTGTTGGCAACTTCCGAGTGGAAATTCGGGCCAGAAAAGTTATGAAATTAGAGTGGCGTCGAAAGTTGGAGAATTATCCAGCCCTGACTTATGGGATACAGGCTGGCGCGATTCATCCACCGCTTTTGGAGTTCCTTACGAGGGCAAGGCGCTTCCAACCGGTGCGACCGCCTTTTGGTCGGTTCGGTTCAGGGAGATCGGTGGCGCCACTTCAAAATGGAGCGCGCCCGCTAGGTGGACTCAAGGCATCAATCCCCAGGATTGGTCGGCCGAGTGGGTTGCCGCGCCTAATGAAATTAAATCGCCAACCCAACTGCTTCGCCACGTTTTTGAAGTTGGCTCTCGTCCGTTAAAGGCGCTTTGCTTTATCTGCGGTCTTGGCCAATACCAACTGTCGCTCAACGGGCAAAAGGTGGGCGACAAGTGGCTAACGCCAAGCTGGACGCAGTATCAGAAAACATGCCTGTACGATACCTACGATGTAACGCCGATGCTGCGCACCGGCACCAACTGCATTGGTGTGCAGCTTGGCAACGGCATGTACGATATGTCGGGAGACACACGCGGTTCGCAGCAGCCTAACAAGGTCGGTGATAAGAAGCTTCTTTGCCAGTTGGAGGTTTGGTATCCGGATGGCAGCGTCAAGAAATTCGGCTCGAACGAAGAGTGGAAGACGCATGCAGGGCCAGAGACTTACTCCGGAGTATTTGGCGGCGAAGATTGGGATAACCGCTCCTTCGATCCCAGATGGGACACGTTGCAAGCTCAGAACGAAGGCTGGCAATCCGCGGTTCAAACAAGCCCTCCTGCTGGAGCACTCCACGGAATAACACGGGCTGCCCCAGCCCTTATGGAACTCGCGGCCCAAAAGCCGGTTTCTTCTCACACTCTCTCTAGCGGCGCCATTGTTTATGATTTGGGCCAGAACGCGCCCTACGTGCCGGACATCGTAGTGAACGGGGAAAAGGGCGACTCCGTAACGATGTGGCCTTCCGAAGCGCTGTACCCAAACGGAGATCTCGATCAACGCACGATGCGTGAAGGAAAGAAGTGTGCTTACACCTTATCCGGAGGCAAAAACGAAACTTGGCATCCTATTTTTTGGTATTGCGGTTCGCAGTATTGGAAGATCACGGCTGCCGATCCTTACGGTAAGCCGATTCCGGTCGACTCAGTTTTGAAGAGCTTTCGTGGCCTGCTTGTCCACGCCACGGAAGCCGAGAGCGGCCAGTTCACTTGTTCGAACGAAACCCTCAATCGGATTTACAACATGGCCCACTGGTCGATGTGCGGAAACTTTTCGAATGTCGTTTCCGATTGTCCTCACCGCGAAAAAAGTGGCTGGCTGGAGCAGCTAAATATGATGGGGCCGGACTTGATGTATTGCTATGACATGCGGAAAATGTTCGATAAGGCGATCCACGATATGGTGGACGCCCAGCATGCCGATGGCCGAGTGCCGACTATGGCCCCCGAATACTTCTTCTACGACGACGGCTACGCGGATTCGGTGGAATGGGGCGGTTCATTGATCCTGGTTGCCGAGCAAATGCGGACCTGGTACGGTGATGAAGCGCCGATTCGCGAGCAGTACCCGGCCATGGTTCGGTACATCGACTACCTGGGCAACCGCGCGAAGAACGATATCCTGAGCTATGGCTTGGGCGACTGGGTTGGATACGGCGCAGACCCCAACACGCCGCCTGCTCTCACCGGAACGGCTTATTATTTCAAGCTGGTTTCGACAATGACTGGGTTTGCCGATATTCTTGGCCGGCGTGAAGATGCCGCCAAGTACCGGCATCTTGCGGAAAGAATTAGGCAGCATTTCAACGACACTTTTTATGATCCGAATACCGGAAAATACGGCAAAGGCTCTCAATCATCTCAGTCGACCGCGCTTGATTTTGGCCTAGCTGAACCGGGTGAGCGGCAAAAAGTCTTTAACGTGTTGGTCGACGCTATTGTCGGGAATCATTACGGCGTTTCACTGGGCGAGGCCGGCCACGGACCGATGCTGCGAATGCTCACTGCTTTCGGCAGAAATGATCTGGTGAGCAAGATCCATCTTCAATCAAAGCTGCCCGGCTATGTTTACATGATCAACAAGGGCATGACCACGCTGGCCGAGACTTGGGATGCGGGGCCCGATTCTTGGAACCACTTTATGCTGGGGCAGATCGCGGAGTGGTATTACGGAACGCTATTGGGAATTCGACCCGACCCGGCCCAACCGGGGTTTAAGCACTTCTTTGTAGGGCCCATGCCGGTATCTGAGGTTAGTTCGGCTTCGGGTTATTACGACTCTGTTTGTGGACGCATTAGCGTGGCCTGGAAGACCGATGGAAAGCGTATGAGCTTTTCGGTTACCGTCCCAACGGGAACCAACGCGACTGTAAAGCTTCCGGATGGCAAAGCCTTCGAGGTTGGGCCCGGGAATCATCAGTATAAAACGTAAGCGAGTGACTTGGGTATTAGGCCTGGGCTTCGCCCCCGAGATTCCTCACACGGAGTTCGGAATGACACCGCGCGCTTACGGCACTGAATGATATCCGCGAAGCTCTGGAGTGCGGGAGCTTGCTCCTGCTCAAATTAGGCAGCTTGCTGCCGCGTTGGGGCGAAGAGTCGTGGGTTTGCGCAACAATTTCTTGGCCCCACCCCGGAGGGTTCAAGAACCGCTTTACAAGGTTCTGCGGGCCTCCTCGGGGTGTCGCTACGCCAACGTTGTTGGCTTCGCTCAACCCCGGGCTAAGTTCTTTGATGCCTCCGGCATCGGGAGAGAAGGATGGAGCGGGCCAGATTCACTCGTTTCGCTCGATCGGGTTGGCAAAGAAAAGATTGCCGAGCCTTGGCGTTCGCGGAAGCAAGCTTCCTGACTAGAGCTAAAGCAAGCTTTAGCAGTCCAGAGCTTCGCGACGGATTGTGATCTGCTTTTTTATAACTGTTTTGAGTCCAGGGCTTCGTAACCGTAAGCTTCTAAGATGACCTTGCTGGATCCGCCACTCTTTTCCTAGAAAACCAGTTCTCCGCTTCACTCTGAAGCCGGTGGATCTCGTCTTCCAGCCTCTTGCGCAAAAGCTCAACCTCTTCAGGAGTCGAGTCGGGAGGAACATAAATAGGCTCGCCAAACATAAACACCGCTTTCGCGAAGGGCATTGGGACCATGTATTTGTCCCATGTGTTCACATAAAACGAGGGCTTTGCGTGAGTGGAAACGGGAATCAACGCGCAACCGGATTTCTGCGCCATCATCATGACCCCTTCCTGCACAACACCACTAGGGCCGCGGGGGCCATCCGGTGTAATCGCCATGGAGCCGTTCTTCTTCAGCACCTTAATGGATTCGATAAGGGCTCTCACCCCGCCCCTGCCCGTGCTCCCACGAATAATATTGTAGCCAAACCTTGTGAAGATCCGGGTCTGCATCTCGCCATCTTGCGAATGGCTGATGATGACCCAATAACCAAGCTTTCGAAAATAGTTCGCCGGAATAAGAGATCGCCCATGCCAGCCGCAAAAGATCTTGCCGGTGGTCACGGCTTCAACGTGCTGATAATCCACCAACTGAAGCCGAAGCGATCCGCAAATAAAGCGAGCAACCCTATAAATCGCACCGCTGAGTATAAACGGACGACGGGCTCTCCACCACTTCTTCACGGATTCCAGCCTCTGGCTCTCGCCAGATCGGAAGCTGGGTGAAGCGGGTAATTCGCAAATAAATCTTTCAGCCAAGTGCCTGCGTTCTCGGGAAACTCATCGCAGTCCAAGCAAGCCAGAGCGAATAGAGCATCCGGACGCTGATTGTCGTTCATCACTCTGATCACGCTTAACAGAAGCAACCGGGAAAGGTCTGGCAGCGAGGTTTTATAACGGTCTGCCAGCATCGTTCTTTTAAGTGAAGGGATGTTCTCAAGGCGGTTGATCCGGTCGAGCCTTAACAAAAGCTCTTCTTCCATTCCCTCTATGTTTAACGTCATCAGTTGCAAAATGCATGCAGCCTCTTCGTCTGGCTCATTTAATTTTGCCAGTGCATCGGCCTTTTCTCGAAGCGCGGTCTCATCGTTTGGGTGGCTCTTAAGGTGGTGGTTTGCCGCTGCCAGTTTTGCTCCCGGACTTCGGCCGTCCATTTCTCCTATCATGTTCTTAGATCTTTCCTTGTGGGCTTCCCGCGGAGCGCCAAACGTAAGGCTAAGGATGATTCCCATGGCAAATCCGCCAACGTGAGCCCAGTAAGCCGTTCCCGCTTGAACTGATCCAAGATTGATAAAGGCGCCGCCAATCTGCAGCACGACCCAAATGAGGATGATCCAATAGACGGGCACCGCAATCGACGGCGCGATATTTACCTTTATGTGATAGTAGCGAAGCGAATAATAGGCGATACAAGCCGAGATGCATCCACTAGCGCCGATCAGCGGAGGCGTGATGCCGATTTTCTGAGAAAAGATCCAGTGCACAACCACGCCGGCGAAGCCGCCAAGCATGTAAACGGTGAGGAAGCGCCAGCGCCCCGCGCCAAGCTCCACGGCGGGCCCAACGGCAGCCAAGAACAGCATGTTGCCGAGCAGGTGCAGCACGTTCTGGTGCAAAAACAGACTGGTAATGGCCGTTTTGATGCTGGGGTTGCTGCTCTGGAAGCCGTAGAAGTTGACCAGGTTTGGAACCCACAGTAGAACAAAAGCCGCAACGATGTTTGCGGCTATTAAAAAAAGCGTCGCATACGGAAGGCGCTGGCGAGTGATCAAGCCTCCTGCAGCATATCCTCAGTGATATCCACGTTCACGTACGTTTCCTGGACATCGTCAAGGTCGTCCAAAGCTTCCAAAAGCCGTATCAATTTTGGCATATCACCCTGAGTCACGTTTGCCATGTTTGTGGGAATGTAAGTTAGGCCAACTTCGTCGGTTTTGATGCCCTGCTTTTCGAGCGCATCATTTGTGCTGTGAAGCCCTTCGATGGTTGTATAGACGATGAACTCTTCCTCTTCAACGGTCACATCTTCGGCACCCGCATCGATGGCCATTAAGGTGAACTCTTCCTCATCCAGCTTCTCTTTTGGGACGGTAATTTGCCCAACATGTTTGAATTGCCAACTCACGGAGCCGTTTTCGGCGAGGTTTCCGCCTGCCTTTGTAAATGCATGGCGAACGTCCGCCACCGTTCGGTTGCGGTTCTCGGTATAGCACTCCAGCATGATTGCTGAACCTCCGGGGCCATAGCCCTCGTAGGTCAGCTCCTCGTAATCGATTCCCTCGATTTCTCCAGTGCCACGCTGGATGGATCGCTTTATGTTTTCCATCGGAAGCGAAGCTTCGCGAGCTTTTGTGACGGCGACCCTCAGTCGCGGGTTCATCGAAGGATCTCCTCCGCCGTTTTTCGCGGCGACGATGATCTCTCTGCTGAGCTTAGTAAAGAGCTTGCCGCGGACTGCGTCCTGCTTACCCTTGCGTATTCGGATGTTTTTCCACTTCGAGTGGCCTGCCATTTCTTTATTTTGGCATGGTTGCCCTACTTTAGCGTTTCTAGGTATTCGGCCAGGTCCTTTAATTTGGTTTGGCCGATGTTTGCGTAAGCGGGCATTGTTGAGCCGGAGGACACTGAGGTGGGCTTTGTCAGGTGGTCGATCTGCCATTGGAGACTCGGGTGGCGAGTGCTTTCTCCATCCAGCACGGGCCCGCCCGTACCACCCGTTCCGTTTATCGTGTGGCAATCCGCGCAGCCCTGCTGGGCAAAGAGTTGCTTGCCGGCGGCTATTAGGTTTGGATCGAGGGCCGCTTGGTTTGTTGGCGTTTGTTGCGCGGCAACCGTGTAGTTGTTTGGCCCATTCGGTGAAGCGACGTCACCCATGCTGCTTATGAAAAGGGCGGTGCCTCCTATTAGGATAATGGAAGCTAGCACCGGGCCGTAAATCGATTTCTTGCCTTCCTTTGCCCGCTTATCGAGCCAAGGGGCGAGGGCGACGAGCAGGACGCCGATCCCGGGAATCACCATGGTTCCCACAAAGGCGAGTGAGGGATTTATTCCTTGCACGATGCCGAGGAGGGCGTGAAGCGGGAGGATGTACCACTCCGGCTTCGCTGTGTAGTTTTGGAAGTCGCCGGCCGTTGCAGCGCAGCCGAGATGAACGGGGGCTATGATGGCAAAGATAAGCCCTGCCGCAACCATAATTCCCGCGCCAATGGTTAGGGCTTTGGAAGAGTAACCAACCGCTTTGGCTTTTCTCTGGGAAAATATCCCAATGCCCAGCCAAATCAGGGAGAAGATGGCGATGTGAGCCCAATACCAAAGCTGGAGAGTGTTGGCCCCGAAAGTTTTGCCGCCTCTTAAAAGGTCGCCCTGGGCGCTTCCAACAACGGGCACGTTGCCGCCTATACCGATCTCTATTACTGCGCTTCTTACCGCGTGCACATCCCAAGGGAGCAGGTGCCCCGTGAGTTGAAGAAAAACGGCCAGAAGCGTTAGTAGGAGTGTTCCAATCCAGAGCTTCTTAGAGTTGAGCTTGTACGCGCTTGAATAGAGCCCGAAAAGGAGGGCTAGCCCACCGACTACGATGAGGATTGCACTGAGCCAGTGGTGGATGCTTTCGAGGATAGTTGGGAGCCCTTTGGAGGAGTTGTAGGATGTTGTTAGGCCTGGCTTGTAAAGTGGTAGAAGGATAAGGCCGGTAACCATTTCCAGTAAGCCGACGACGAGAAGGGTTGCCACCAGACCGTTGAATATCCGTTTCGCAAGCATGTAGCTTCCTTAGACGATAGTTTGAGTTCTATCGGTTTCCTCTTAGAAATTTGGGGACTGTTTAGGTCTTCTTAGTTTTCCGGCAGGATATCCGATTGAGTAAGCGACCTGCGGGCACCGTGATAGATACGTAAAATAATGATCTCCTTCCTGGCGTCATCGATGCCGTAAATGATACGATGCGAGTGGTACATGCAACACCGGCAAGGGCGTTCAAACTCTTCTTCCTCTCGAACTAGCGGGTGCCGACCCGGGAATTGGCTCAAACCCGCAACAGCTTCAGTAAGACCTTGACCCATTTCGCTGCCTTCGACGCCGATTGTTCGATCTCCAGAATGTGGAGCGCAAATTCGACGGCATCAGTCCAAGCTGGCTCAGAAAAGTTGACCTTATAGTCCAAGTTTCGTTTTTAGGTCGGCAAATACTTCTTCAGAGCTATAAACCCGGCCCTCCCGCACGGCCTTTTCGCCTTCCCTGATGGCGGCAATAAAACGGCTACGTTCTACTTCGTCCATCAATTGCTGATAGCTGTTCGCGTCTTGCAGAATCACCTCCGCGTTACCGTTAACGGTGAGAGCGATGGGCTCCTTGCTTTCTTTTACTTGATCGATATAAGTCTTCGCATTGCGAGTGAAGTCTGTAACCGAGTGGATATTCGTGGGACGAATCATATGTTTATTATACGTGTTATTCCATGTTTGATCATAAAACGGTCCAGCCGTGACGCCATTTGACATTCGGTAGGACTCGATAGCTATAATTGATGCGGCAGTTGTACTCACCATTTGCATCCGCCTTTCGAAGTACGAATCCAGGAATCTTGACCTCGCCGGCCGGTTTGATCGCAAGGATTTGGCCCGAATATCTAGATAGCTTATGCTCGGCCAACGATAGGGTATCGATACGGATTAGCTCGGCCCGATCTTGAACAACCGACTTAATCTGAACGCCACCAGCAGGAAGCCTATCAAACAAAGCAACTTCACTGCCTGAGGCTCGGTACATCGTTCCACTCCCACTAGGGGAGGCGTAAGTGAAAGATAAATATCCATCTTTACCGGCGGCGGGCGGAAACTTTATCAATGCGCTACGAGTTTCGCGGTCAACCTTAACCGGAAGAGAAGTAAGCGGATCGTAATAATCCAGTGTGATGTCCGAAATTATAAAACCATCGGCTTCTTCCTTCGGAATTACTAAACGGAGGGTCGTATAACCCTTGTCACGAACTACCTGTGCTTTAATAGACGATGCGCCGAACTCGAGGTGAAAGGTTGTAATATTGCTTTTTGGGAGGGGAGTCGGCAGAGTTATTTGCGGAGCGTTTGGGTCGAGAAGCTTGGCTGCGTAATTGGCATCTTTGAGGAAGATCTGCTCCCATTTATCTTGTCTTGGTTCCAGATCAACCGCATTTTGCAAGATATACCCGACATCCCTTCGCAGCATCGCAAGAGGAGTTAAACCATCCGCATTTTTTGCAGACCGGTTTGCCCCCCTTGCAAGCAAGATTCGCATCACATCTGGTGCAGGAAATCCGGCTAAGGCATGCGTGGCGTTATGCAAAGGAGTATTTCCGTGTTTGGAAAGCGCGTTCACATTCGCGCCAAGATCGAGAAGTGCCTTTGCTGCATCCGGGTTTCCATACTTGCACGCCCAGTGGAGTGCTGTCCATCCGTTATCGTCAGTCTCGTCCACATGGGAGCCGTTCTTAAGCAATAGCTCCGCTATTTTTCCATTCCAACGCTCGGCAAGTTCTTGAAACGGCGTTTGCCCCGATAGAACAAACCCCGGTTCGGTTACGCGTTCGTATTGCTCTTTATCCGGGTATTGCACGGCCGGATCGATCTTTGTGCGAGCGGCCACTTTCGCACTGGCCGCCAGCAAGGCGGAAACGGTCTCTACCGAACCTCGTTCAACCGCCAGATGAAGTGCGGTTTTGCCGTCATTCAGAGCAATGTTCGGGTCCGCGCCCTTGCTGATAAGAAAGCTTACAGTGTCGTCGCGGCCGCTTTGTGAAGCCATGATCAATGCTGTCCAGCCTTGGCCCGGCTGCTGTACGTTCACCTTCGCGCCTTTAGAGATAAGCAGCTTTTCGATTTCTAGGCTATGGCTTGATTCAGCAGCATTGATGATAGGGGTATATCCAATTTGCGTCGCGTTTGGATCGGCACCCTTTTTTAGTAGACCGCGAACACGGTTTACGTCATCCGCGCTGATCGCATCGAATAGCTTACGGTCGAGCGTTTTTCATCTTGCGGGGTGTAGACATGCTGTTGGGCTTGGCCGACCGCTAACGCTACAACATGGGGCGCGCAGCCTTGTGACACCAGACCGATGAGCGCCAAGGCGATGTAGGCTCTTGCCATGGTTCTAGTCTATACCTGCTTCAATCGGTCCGCACATGCTCTTTGGAGCAACCTTGCAATCCGGTCGAACTCGGGATGGCCTCTCGAACTCAACTGTGGGCAATCAACCGCTCCCGTTTATGCCACAATAACCGGTCAATTTTTCAACTTAGAGGTTTTATTTCCGAATGTTTTCTCAACAGACCGGCATGTTCGTGGCCGAAACGCATACCGAAGCCGTAACCTGGCTCTTTACCATCGAGAAGTTTCTCGTTGAAGGCAAAACCAAATATCAGGAATATCAGATCGGAGAAATTCCCCGATTCGGAAAGACCCTCCTGCTCGATTACAAGATCCAGAGTTCGCTGCTAGATGAATACGTGTTTCACGAGTGCATGAGCCAGCCGGCTATGTGCTGCCATCCGAATCCCAAAAAGGTCGCCATTTGCGGCGGCGGGGAAGGGGCAACGCTAAGAGAAGCCCTAAAGCACAACACGGTTGAAGAGGCGGTTATGATCGACATCGATGAGGAACTCATCGATATGGTCAAGGTCCACATGCCAGAATGGCACCAAGGAGCATTCGAAGATAAACGGACAACACTGCTCCACATGGATGCCCGCAAGTATCTGGAGGACAACAAGGGCGCCAACTTCGATGTCATTTTGAGCGACCTGCCCGACCCACTCGAAGGCGGCCCGGCCATGTACCTCTTCACCGAGGAGTACTACCGAATCTGCGCGGAAGCCATGAGCGAGGATGGCGTTTACGCGATGCAATCAGGTTGCGCGAACGAGAACTATCCCTTTTGTTATGCCTCCTGCATGGCAACCCTGGAATCCATGAAAGATGTGTTTCCCTATGTTCGCGGCTACTACGGACTTGTGAGCACTTTCATGATGCCATGGGGATTCATTCTTGCCAGTAAAAAGCACGATCCTTTGGAGTTAACGGAGCAGAAGCTAATGGCAAGGTTGAAAGAGCGCGAGGTTACGAACCGCTATTACACGCCGCGCTATCACCAGTCTGTTTTCACTCTTCCTGAGTACCTACTCAGAGCAATTGAAGAGCACGGCCGGGTGGTTACGGATGCCAAGCCGTTTGTTTGGACAGCTTAGGGGGAGAGCCTTAGGTATTCGGTATTCGGCCTTCGGTTTTCGAGCCTGAACTACTGCCCAGGTCATTCCGAATTCCTAAGGCTGAGCGCCGAATACCTAAAGCCACTTCCATTTCCTGGAGCATTTCCCAGTTTATGGCAGTCTTAACCTGGGATGAATACCTTTGAAGGTAAAATCATTGAAGCTACGGGTCAATCGACCCGAAAACTAAATAAAGGGGCGCGTTTAGCGCGCAAAGCAATGACGCTTAGGAAAATGAAATGATGATGTTTCGACGCCTTTATTGGGTTGCCGAGCAGGTGGATAAAACCGGCCGCTCCAAGGTAACCGGGGTTTACACCTCTATACAAGACCTGATCTACAAGGGCCTCAACTGGTGCGATGAGAATTCCGGTTCTGCCGGCTATCGCCTCACACTCGTTAAGCCCGACTCGTTCAACTGCCCCCTCGGAGTCTGGGTTTCCCCGAACTTTGCGGGCCTGGCGAACACGCTAGAGAACTTGGTGACAAGCGGAGAATACAACCGTGACGAGGTTATCTCGCTTACAACTGCTCTCCAGGACTTCGCCGCCGAACACGCGAAAGCTTCTTAAAACAAACGCACTTATACACCCCAATCCCTGGCTGAAATCAGCCAGGGATTTTTTGTTTGACGGAATCCGGTAAGTTTACCCGCGAACGGAGTCCGTGAGCTATTCCGTCTCTTTACCGTTTACGGTTTACTGTTGCTCCGCGCTCCTATCACGTATCACTTTTCACCTATCACTCCCCCTTTCCTAAGACTTCTCTAGGCTCCCGCACAGATTGCTTTAAGATTGAAAGTTTAAATTCTATTAGTAAGTCAGGCTCAAAGAATGCACCCGACGGCGGGGACAAAGAAGAGCCTATTCAACGTAGTTAAGGTCAGCCAAATGATGAGGAATATCGCCGGAACAGTAAGCTTAGCAACCAACGAGGGGTGGGCATAATGGCCGTAACTTCCCCTATGACCTTTACTTCTTTACGCAAAAGCGAGAACAATCTAGGTCTGGAGTTTTTTGATCTTTCCGAAGTAAAGCCAGATCCGCTGGCTCTCGATTTGGTGCCTGGCGATTACGCCCTTAAGCACCAGGTTGTTCCGGTTGCGCTTGAAGACGGAGTTTTAGTGGTCGCCATAGGCTCTATTGAAGCCATGTCCGCGGTGGACGACCTGGGGATTCTCCTCAACCGTCACGTTAGAGCAGTTTTAGCCGAACCGAATCTGGTTCGCGATTTTATTGAAGAGAGATTCTTAAACGAGATCCTCTCAAACATTCCATCCTCTGACGAAGCGGGTGGTGAGTTTGAAGAGCCGACCGACCTTGCCGACCTCCAGAAGATGGCCGGCGAAACGGCCGTCGTTCAGATGATCAACCTCATCTTTGCGCAGGCAGTAAAGGATGGAGCGAGCGACATCCACATCGAGCCCTACGAAAGAGAGGTCAAGGTTCGATACCGAATAGATGGCATGCTCCACGACGTTATGCGCCCGCCAAAGCGGATGCAGGCCGCACTTATTTCAAGAATTAAAATTCTTGGCGAAATGAACATCGCCGAGCGAAGACTGCCGCAAGACGGCCGTATCAAGCTCAACATCGCCGGACGCCAGATCGACGTTCGTGTTTCCATCGTGCCCACCGTTTACGGCGAGCGCTCGGTCATGCGTATTCTCGATAAATCGACTGCCATGCTTGGTCTGCCGGACCTTGGAATGCAGCCCGATACGCTGGAACGGTTTCGAAGGGTTATCAAACAGCCTTACGGCATCATCCTCGCCACCGGCCCTACCGGTTCCGGTAAGTCGACCTCGCTCTACGCAAGCCTTCAAGAAATCTATTCGCCAACCACGAACATTCTCACCATTGAAGACCCGGTCGAGTATCAGGTTCCTGGCATTGGCCAGATCCAGGTTCGACCCCAAATCGGCTTAACATTTGCGAGTGGTTTAAGAAACATCGTCCGCCAAGACCCGGACGTGATCATGGTCGGAGAAATCCGAGACCATGAGACGGCGGAAATCGCCATTCACGCCGCTCTCACCGGCCACCTCGTTTTCAGCACGCTCCACACGAACGATGCTCCCGGCGCCATTACAAGGCTTCTCGATATGGGTGTTGAGCCCTATCTTGCGGCAAGTTCCTTAATCGGAGTAGTAGCGCAAAGGCTTCTGAGAAGGAACTGCCCGTTCTGCTCGGTTCCCAGCAAAGAATCGGCCGATGCGCTTCGCTCCGTTGGCATCACCGAAGAAGAAGCAGCTAAAGCCAATATTATGCGCGGCAAAGGTTGCGACAAATGCCAAGGCAGCGGCTTCAAAGGGCGGCAAGGCCTTTACGAACTGCTGTCCATTGACGAAAAAGTACGCCACATGACAGTTGAGCGTGCTTCTTCGGGCGATATCAAGGCTCATGCGGTAGAACATTTGGAGATGAGAACTCTTCTGGGCGATGGCCGACTGGCCGTCCTCAACGGCCGAACCACTCCTGAGGAGGTCCTGCGCGTCTGCCAACGCGAGGAGTTCTAAACCGTGGCCACTTTTGCCTACACCGCTCTTGAGCCTTCGGGCAAAAAGAAGACCGGCTACGTTGACGCATCCGATAAGGATGCGGCGATTGCCAGCATCGCGGTAACAGGCCGGTTTGTTGTTGAGATCAGAGAGCAGGCAGCGATTTCCGGAAAAGAAGCCGCTCAGGCTTCCGGAAAAAAAGGCGGCAAGATCTCCAAGAGCGAGATCGCCATGTTCACCCGCCGAATGGCGGACCTGGCAAGTGCGGGCCTTCCCTTGGACCGGGTGCTGCAAGTTGTGGGTGAGCAATCGGAAAGCGCGGGCCTTACGGATATCGCGGAGCAGGCGCTGAACGATGTAAGAACCGGTATGCCGGTTTCGGCAGCCCTTGCCAAACACCCTAAACAGTTTCCTCAGGTTTATACAGAAACGCTGAGATCAGGTGAAGCGAGCGGCCAGTTTGGCCAAGTGGCAACGAGGCTCGCTGATTTTCAGGAGCAAGAGGTAGCGCGGCGCGGCCAGGTCGTCGCGGCTTTAATCTATCCGATCCTGCTTACCTGCACCGCCATTTTTGTTATCATTTTCCTTCTCACCTTCGTGGTGCCCAAGCTATCAGGCGTTTTCGAGGGGTTGGGCAAGGATCTGCCTCTCCCAACGGTCGTTCTTTTTACCATCACAAACTTTCTCACCAAGTTCGGGGTCGAGATCATCGTCGGCCTTATCGCGCTGTTTATTTTTATGCGCTACTACCTTAAGACGGAAGCCGGCGCTATGGCAAAGGACAAGTTTATGGTTCGGATCCCGGTGATCGGGCCGGTTATCTATAAAGCCGTTGTCGCCCGTTTTGCCAGAGTTTTGGGAACGCTCGTTTATGGAGGCGTTCCAATCCTGGATGCCCTTGAGCTAGCCGGACTCGCTTCCGGTAACCGCGTGTTTTTAGAGAGAAGCAAGGTTGTTGGCTTGGAAGTTCGTGAAGGCCGGCCGATCGCTGAAGCGATGCGCGACGCGGGCGAGTTCCCGGCAGTTCTTACCCATATGGTGGCAATCGGTGAAGAAACCGGCGATTTGCCGAAAATGCTTGGGCGCGTTTCTGATAGTCTTGATTTCGAAGTGGAGAACGGCATGCGGAAGGTTACATCCCTCGTAGAGCCGGTGATCGTTTTGTCGATGGGCATCTTCGTCGGCTTCGTCGTTTTGTCAGTTCTGTTGCCAATCTTCCAGGCGAACGAGCTTGTAAAGTAATTCTGGTGTTGAGGTTAATAAAATGAGTCTTGTCATGAAATCGAATGTAAATAGAAGAAGGGTAGCAAAGGGCTTTACCCTTATCGAAATCATGGTCGTCGTGTTGATCATCGCGATCATGGCTGCCTTAGTCGTTCCGAAAATCTTGCATCAGCAAGTTCAGGCCAAGATCACGGCAGCCAAGTCCGACTTAGCGACTATGGGTGCCGCTTTACAGCAGTTCCACCTAGATTGCGATAGGTTTCCAACTACCGACGAGGGTCTGCAGGCTCTAATCACGCCCCCTTCGGACGTTTCCAACAAGTTTAAGGGCCCCTATATTGAGGTTCTGCATAAAGACCCCTGGCAAAATGATTACCATTACACTTACCCAGGCCAGAATGGACCAGATACGTTCGACCTCTTTAGCTACGGCCCAACTAACCAGCCGGGCGGTGAAGGGGACAATGCGGCCCTTTACTATGGCGACTAACCTCGCTCTAGTTAAGCAGTAAAAGGAGAATAACGTGGCACGCAGCACCAGATCGGGATTTACCTTGATCGAGGCCTCCGTGATAATTGTCATCGTGGGGTTGATGGCGGCCGCAATTGTTCCTAAGCTGCTCGCTTTTACAAGGAGCAACGAGGCTCGCAGCTTTGTTCAAAAGCTAGCGGCCATCGGTGGCGAAGGACGAGAATTGGCAATCACTAGCAGCAAGCCGGTGGATCTTGAATACGATTCGACCGGCAACCAGTTTAGGCTTCATACGCTCGACCCGGAGGGTGCGGACAAATATTTGGACACTCTAAAAGTTGATTCCGAACTGACGCCTTCGCGGTTCTTGATCGGCACAAAGGATTCGGACCCCGGATCCTGGAAGCTCAACTTTTATCCGGATGGAAGCTCGGATGGCGGCGGAGTCGAACTAACACAACAGAACAACACTTTGAGCCTATATGTGGATGCTACAACGGGAATCGCTACGGTTACGCAAGACCAGCTTCCGGATACGACCGTGCTGACTTGGACGGCAGGAGATTACATTCATCGTGCGACGTCGTAAAGCCGGTTTCACTCTGATCGAGGCATTGGTCGCCGTTGCCCTTACGGGTGTGGGCGTTGTTGCCGCGTTAAAAGGCGTCGCTGCGATGTCCAGCAATCAGAGCAAGCTCATTACGAAAGAGCGAATGCACGCGCTCGCAGTTGAGAAGTATCAAGAAATTATCGCCATCCAGGATTTCGCCACTCCAAACGGCGACTTTACCGACCACAACGAATCCCGCTATCTTTGGCAGATGACGCTTAATCCGGTCACCTTGCCAAGCAGCACAACAAACAGCACAACCGCTCAAACGGCAACCCAGCAATCTAATGCGGGGCAGTTGAACATGCTTACGGTTTCGGTTCACCCCACAAACAGCAGCTCACCCAACCAAACGGAGAGCGTTTCTGGCGTTGTCTGGGAATCGCCTCAGGCTTTAAATGGAGTGACTCAATGAGGACGAGGCGCTCCGGTTTGACTCTCATCGAGCTTCTTATCGCGGGGCTCATGGCTGCGATTATTGCGGTTGCGCTCTCTCGGGCGTTCTATACAGTGGTTCGTTACGAGATAAATGCCCCCGCTCAGCGCGATGCTGCCGATGCGAAAACTCGATTTGAGGACAGGCTGACGGCGATCCTTCAGGCTGCTTACCTGAGTTCAACGTCAACCGATCTCGCCACCTATTTGATTGGCACTTCAGGCGGGCAAAACCCAAATGGATCTCCCAACCTGACGGCCGCACAGGCTGCTCCTGGGTCAGCCGCCGCCACCGCTGCGATTGCAGGCCAGAGCAACGGGAATACAAGCAGCGCGACCCCGACCACAGGAGGCAACTCCGATGGGATCGTGCTTACCTGTCTTGGCCAGCAAATCCCGCCAACTTACCTTCAAATAACCGGTGTGCAGCTTACAGATGACTCCACTCAGGACACGCCAACGGGAGGCAGCCAGAACTTCCAGCAGCAGCAGGGGTTGCCTAACGGCCAAGCCATAGAGCAGGATCTGCAGACCCTTAACAACGATTACGGGCCACATGGCGGCGTTGTAGAGATCTCTATTTCAAATACGCCGGTGGGCGATCCAGGCCAGTTTTCCAGCGACGTTTACATGCGCGTTCAGGACCCTGCCGATGCTGATTATACGCAGGGTGGCAAGGAGCAGGTCTTCGACACGAACGTGCAGAAAATGCAGTTCGAGTTTTTTGACGGCCTTCAATGGGACGGTGGCTGGGATACGACGAGCACGGGCGGACGCCACTTGCCGGCCGCCATTCGGGTCCATTACTGGCTGAAATCCGACCCCGATACAGAAAACATTTTTGTCGTTCGGATACCACTAAGCGATCTAACGCCGAGCAATCCCATAACCAACACCACCACTACTTCCACCGTAACCGGCGCGACAACGGGCGGCGGAGGTGGTGGCGCGGGCGGATTCACGGGCGGCGGCACTGGCGGTACAACCGGCGGAACGACGGGCAGAACGGGAGGAACAACGGGAACCACGGGCAGGGGAATCGCCCCGGCTGCCTTGGGAGGGGAAGTTCCTTTCTATTCAAATATCCAAATCGTGCCGGAAGGACAGCCAACCACCCCCTCCCCTGCTGAGGTTGGGGGCGCGAGTCCACCATCCAGCCAGATTCCCGCCACTGCATTAAACGGGCTTTCCGATCCCGCGCCTAAAGCGTTAGGCGATTCGGCTCCAAAGCAACCGACGCCAGATTGGAAAAAGCCGGCTGGACCCTTTTCTTTCACTCCTCACCAAGACCCAATTCTTGCTCCGGCGCCTCCCTTGGCTCCTGTAACTAAGCCAAAAGCGGTCTCTAAACCGGCGCCTAAACCAATCGTCAAAGTGGGGCCGCAATGAGGAGAAAGCAACAGGGCGCGATCCTTGTCTTCACTCTCGCCGTTCTCACCGCGATTGTGGCCGTCCTTGCGGCGGCGACAGTAGCGCAAAGATTGGCGAACATGGCCACGGAAAACAGGATCAACCAGCAGCGAGCGGAAATCGCAGCAGAATCTGGCCTGCAAGCGGCTCTTTCGCTCATGGCCGTGCAAAGCACCAGTGCGACAAGCCAGAACGACCCGTGGTATACGTTTGGCACCAACGGGTCCGATCATTTTCTCACGAACGACGGGTCGTTTCGTATCCAAATCTTGGACGCCGGTTCACTCATTAATCTAAACAGCGCGACGGCGACCCAACTGCAAAACCTTCCCCTTACCCAGCCGCAGATCGATTCGTTCTTAGATTGGATCCAGACCGGAAACACAGCCCGGCCCGACGGAGCGAAAGACGATACATACAACGGGCTTCCCAACCCTTACAACACGGCGGAAGCGCCGATACACGATTTGGATGAGCTCATGCTCATCAACAATTTCACTCCTGCGACCCTTTTTACGGTTCAACAAGCCGTTAACGGGACGACTCTTCCCCAGGTGACGATTGGGGATGTGAGCTATCAGCCGACTCTCTACGACCTTGTAACGGTGGATTCCAAATCTTCGAACAGTGGTTCAACAGGAACCGCACTCACCAACGTAAACACGGCGACTCAAGCCCAACTTACAGGCCTGGGAATTCCGGCGGGAACCGCTACCCTCATCATTGCCCGACGCCCAACAGGCGGCTACACCACTCTTGGGGCCGTAATAACGGCGGGCGGAAGCCTAACCACGGCAACGGCGATCCTGAACAATCTCACCATTTCGACGACGACCCCATCGGGCAAAGTTGACCTGAATACGGCGACCCTAGCGGTGCTAGAGATGGTGCCCGGAATTAGCACCGATATCGCCCAATCCATCGTCAGCCAGCAGGGCAATACCGGTTTTACAACGCTCGGCGCTTTAGCTCAAGTTCCAGGCATGACAGTCGCCATTTTGGCGCAATGCGCGGACAGTTTCACAATAAACTCTCAGGCTTTTTTGGTAAGAGTAATTGGCACGGCGGGCTCTGTTAGCGTTCCTTTAGAAGCAGTGATTACATTGAGTCCAACCACCACTACCGGAGCTACCTCCACCGCAACGAGCACCACGCCACCGGCGAGTATTACCAAGATCTATCACCCGGCTTTTAACAATATGATCTCGCACTGGCATTGGGACAACACAACGACGAACGACATCGACCTGAGAACCGGAACATAATGAGAAAAGAAGACCTAAATCTGCCGGTTATCGAGTGGTCGGCCACTACTGTAACCCTGTACGATCCACAATCGCGGCAATACCACGTTGGCGCCTCCATTAAGGAACTGGTTCCCTTTATGGGGTCCGCCAAGAGCGCGATTGTCACCCTTTCCAGGAGAAGTTCTTACGTGCGCACACTTCGTGTGCCGGATGCGCCGAAAGCGCAAGTTGCCCAGGTTATTCAGCTTCAACTTCCAGGAATCCTGCCGATTCCAGCCGGCGAAATCGCTTTCGATTTCAGACTTTCCAAGGAATCAAGCTCGGAGGGCCGCTTAGCCATTATCGCAGCGGTTTCCGCCACCACTTTAATGCATATCCGCTCCGAGTGCAAGTCATTAGGCGTCGAGCCGACGATTGTGGTGCCCGTCGCTTTTGGATCTTGGCTCTTGGCCCAATCGCTGGACCTCACCCAATGCGCGGTTGTTGAGCACGTAACGGAAGGTTTGGCTATCGATATCATCGCCGATGGCGACCTGCGCTATACGCGCGTCGTTCCTTTCCCGAAGAACAATGAAGGAATCGAATCGGAAGTCTGCCGCACTTTCAGCGTTGCCAAGGTCCCGTGCAGTCACATCGTAGCTGCCGCGGGATTGACTTTTGACGGCGCCGACACGACCGTTGCTTCCCGTTCCCTGGATGTTTTTGGCTCGGGCTTATTAGGCCGACTCGACATCAATATCGAACTGCCGGAAGCCGTTGAAAACCGCAAAAAGAAGGCGCTTTATGTGAGAGGGCGCACGGCCGTCATCATCTGGCTAGCGGCCGTCATACTTGGCCTTTTTCTACTTCAGAACAGATCGGATATGGCTGCAAAAGTCGCCGCCGGTTTGACGCACTACAACTCAAGCCAAAAGCAGTTGACCAAGGTTTTGGGCTCGACGAAAGCGCAGGCAACCAGCGAGAACACTCTTTCGGGAACCTTGCTGACCGCGTTTCAGCCGGCTCAACAGCCGAGTGATGTGATCGCCGCTTTTAGCAAATATATCAATCCTGCGAAGATGTGGATCGGCGGATTCACATTTGAACGCGGCAAGCCGCTAATGTTGAGAGGAACGGCGCTGGATAGCGACACTGTCGCCAGCTACGTTGCCTCGCTGGATCTCGAACCTAGATTTAGAGACGTGAAGATGGTGTTCGCAAACAATGGGACGGTAGAAAATAAATCGGTCGTTGAGTTTTCCGTTCAAGCGCACGTGATAGGCAACCTGCCTATTACAACTTCGGGAGGGGTGCACTAATGAAGTTCAACGAGCGAACATTTAATATTATTTCCCTTATTGGCGTTGTCGCGATGTTCGCCATCGTTGTGGTGGACTTCTTGGTTCCGAAACCCTACACCACGCTGACTCGGCGCGTGCAAGCGGAAAACATACGCCAGTTAAACGACAACGTCAAGGTCTACCAGGCTCAGTTAAAGACCGCAACAACTTCCGTGGATAAATATGTTTGGAAGAAGAATTCGGACGAGATTTCATCGCAGTCACTAAAGAACGTGACCGCGATTGCGATTAAGCACAAGGTGCAGATGCTCGGTTTTCGTCCTCAAAAGCCTAGCGAGGACGGAGGGTTCACCCATCTGCCGTACCTGGTTCTTTTGAGTGGCACCTACCCGAATGTTCAAGCCGCGCTTCAGGATATCGAGGCACCCGTGAATCGCCTTGCCATAAGCCTTGTTCAGTTCGCCTCCGCAGATGCGAACTCAGACAGCGTAAACGCAACCATTGGCGTGGTTGCCTATTCTCTCACTCCAGGAGGGGCGAATGCGACAACAACCGCAGCAAAGTAACAGCAAGATCTTTTGGCTAGCCTTTGGCATTATAAGCTTTGGCTTAACCTTCTACTTCATGGGAGGATCCGATGCTCCGGCTACGACAAAAACCCATAAGGTGGTCGCCAAAAGCAGCAGCAGCAGTACGGCCGACGATCAACTTTTGCCCGAAGACTACAAGGCCAAGTTTGACCGCATGCCGGCTACGAACACAGACATTTTTAAACCGGTGATCTATCACCAGTCATCGGTGGTTGGGGCTGGATCCAACTTGATCAATGCTATTCCGCCTGAATACGCTTCTGGCGAGCAGAACTGGGTTTTCACGGGAACCGGCGAGATCAACAGCGCCAAACAAGCGAACTTTGAGAACGACAAAGCGGGCCAGTTTGTTGAGGTCAACCAAGGCGAACACTGGAAATCCAGCGTGGTTTCCGAAATCGGGCCGGACTATGTCGTCCTCGTTGGTCCGAACGACAAGAAAAAAATCCCGATGCCAAACGATGTAGTTACTGCTGCGCCTACCGTTGCTGCCAATGCGGCTCCGGCTAATACGCCCGTTAACCCATTTGCGGGGCCGATCGGAGGTGCTGCATCAGCGCCCGCAACGGACGATGCCGCTGCTGCTGCTGCTGCCATGCAGCAGAACATGAACTTTGGAGGAGGCGGCGGAGGAAGAGGCCGCCGTGGCAGAGGCGGCGGCGGACGTCGCGGTGGCGGAGGCGGCGGTGGCGGTTTTGGAGGCGGAGGCTAGATTTAAGGCTTTCATAAGGTTGGGAACGATATGATTCAAATAGGAATAAGAAGAAAAGGAATGAACACTATGCTTAAGAGGCTTGCATTGGTTTCCGTAATGGGATTGCTGCCCCTATACAGCTTCTCGCAGGGGTTGTTTGACGACGGTTCCACTGCCGCGCAGACTCCTGCTTGGCAGCAGTTTAAACTGCCCAAGAAAACGCTGGGCGTGAACTTTAAAAATGCGAGCCAGGCTTCTGTGCTTGCGTTTTATTCGAAGGCTTCCGGCGTCACCATGGTCCCGAATCCTGCCTTGACGGCTGGATTGACGATTAACAGCGGCAAGTCGCTTTCACTTCCGGACGCGTTCAATCTTTTGAATGTGACGCTCGGCCAGCTTGGCTACCAGTTGCAGAAGCAGGGAACCTTGCTTGTGGTCACCACCAAGCAGCAGGGCGGCGGGGGCGGAATCTTTGATCCGTCGAAGCTTGGAGACCTCTTCAACAACAACCGCAACCAGACGGTGCTAAAGCACTATCCGATTCAGTATGCGAGCGCCAGTGCCGTCGCAAAAACGTTGAATGACGTCTTCTCGACCGATACAACGAACTCAACCAACAATAATCCGTTTGCTCAGTTTGGTAGGGGTGGCGGACGATTCAACTTCGCCCAAAATTTTGGTGCGGCAGCAGCGGCAGGGGCAGGAGCTAACAACAAAGGCCCCGTGGTTCACGCTTCAGCAGACGATTACAGCAATACGGTCATTGTGAACGCGCCCCAAGCAGTTCAGGACCAGATCGAGGACTTGCTAAAATCCCTTGACAAGCAGGCGCAGGAACCCTACGAGTCCAAGGTTTATCCGTTGAAATATGCCTCTTCGGACGACTTGGCGCCGATCGTGCAAAACGTTCTTACCGCGCAAGCCCCCACCGGGAGGGGCGCTACTGGCCAGAACGTCGATTTCGGCTCACGAATAGCGCAAGCGGCCAGGTTTGGCAGCACACAGGCTTCCTTCGGAACCGTTGTTTCAGAACCGAAAACTAACCAGTTGGTAGTAACCGGCACTACAGAAAATCAAAAACTTGTGGCCGACGTGATTGGGAACCTGGACAAGCCGATCAAGTTCGAGAACTCGGCGCAGGTGATCCCCCTTAGCAATGCGAGGGCAGACAACGTGGCCTACGTCATCAACCAGGCGTTCCAAAGCAAGGTTGCCAATACTTCTTCCAGCACCATTTCCAACTACGGAAACACCGGAAATACTGGCACTCAGAACATCAACCGATTCCAGAACACGGGTTCTACGGCCGGGAAGCTGTCGACCCCCGCAGGATTAAACTTAACGCCCGATCCGACTCAGGGATCGGCGCTAAATACCCCTACCACAAACGCCGCTTCCGCAGTGTCAGCCAGCACGAATGGCTCGTCCGCGGCGCCTCCTCCCGGAGCCGATCCGGTGGAACTGGCGGCAGAGCAGGCAATGGTCGGCCAAGCCTTGGGCGACCCCAATATCGACCCCATGGCACTGCAGACCAACATTGCCGTGCAAGGCGGGTTCTTTAACCAACTCAACCGAGGCGGCAACAATAACAGTGCTGCCCAACAGAGCGCTCCGATTCCGGTGCGCGGTCCTAATGGCGACATGATCAACGTTCATAACCTGACCGGCAACGTAACGCTCATACCGGATATTAACTCCAACAGCGTCATTGTTGTTACAAACCCGGAAAACATGGAGTTGGTTAAATCGATTCTGGATCAACTGGATCGAGTGCCGCCTCAAGTCATGATTCAAACGATCATCGTGGAAGCGACCCTCGGCAAAGCGGACAAGTTTGGCGTCGAGTGGAACTACTTTGGCGGCAAGTTCGGCACCTTTGGTGCTAACTTCGGCGTGCAGGCGGGCACCACGAGCACTACGGCAACGACTCCGCCAGGATTTACCGAATCGATAACTAACGGCAATCTAACCGCCTTCTTACAGGCGATCTCGCAAGACACTAAGTTTCGAGTTCTTGAGACTCCGAGAATCTTTGCTGCCAACAACCAACAAGCTGAAGTCAACATCAGCCAAAGCGTGCCGTATGTTATCAGTTCGCAAGTCGACGTTAACGGTAACTACAACTATTCTTATGGCTTTGAGAACGTTGGCGTTGTACTCGATGTTCAACCGCAGATCACGGCAAACGGCATGGTAAACATGGCCGTGGTGCAAACTGCGAACGAACTTCAGGGATATACCAGCTTCAATGCCCCCATCGTTAACCAGCGCATTGCGAACACGGATGTGACCGTCAAGGACGGGGAAACGATCGTTCTAGGCGGAATCATCGGCGACTCTAAAACGGCGACGATCAACAAAGTTCCGCTGCTGGGCGATATCCCGATCATCGGAAATCTTTTCAGATCAACGTCTAAATCTGATACGAGAACCGAGCTGCTGATTTTCTTGACGCCGCATATCGTCCTCTCTCCGGAAGATGCCGCGAAGTTACGACAGAATACGGAAAATCAGCTAGTTCCAACTACCAAGAAAGATGTAGAAACCGAAATCAAGCAGGACAAAATGACACCAAGTACCCCAACAACGGGTGGACACTAATATGAAACTAATAACAAAACTCGCAGTTGTATGCGCAATCTTCGCCGTCGTGGCGGGTGCTAACGCGCAAGGCGGCCGCCGTGGCGGTGGCTTCCAAATGACCCCGAACATGCTTCTTACGCAGAAGGATGTTCAGACCGACCTCAAGATGACCGATGACCAAGTCAAAAAGGTCACCGACCTCCAAACGAAGCAGCGCGAAGATATGCGATCCGCATTCCAGAACGCACAAGCTTCAGGTGGCGGCGGCGATATGCAGGCAACCATGAAGAAGATGATGGACGAGTACAACCCGCAATACGCAGCGGTTTTGACTCCCGATCAGCAAACACGGCTGCACCAGATCTTTGTGCAGTGGAGAAAGAATCAAGCGATTCTCGATCCGGAAGTGCAGACTTCGCTTGGAATCACGAGTGAACAGAAGACCCAGATCACAGATCTTATGGCGAAAAGAGACGAGGCTAATACTTCGCTTCGCGAAAAGGTGCAAAGCGGAGAAGTCTCGCGAGATGATTCTCAAGCAATCCGCACGAAGAATGACGCGACGTTTGAGGATCAACTTGGAAAGCTTCTCACCCCCGATCAGGCTGCAAAGCTGAAAGAAATGGGTGGCGCACCGTTCACGGGCAAAATTGAGATGGGCGGATTCGGAGGCGGAAGACGCGGTGGCGGTCGTCGCGGCGGCGCTGGAGGCGGCGGCGGCAACGGCGGCGGCGGTGGAGGCGGCATAACCTTGTAGGGTTGCGCTTAAGTCACTTCCGAGAGCCTTGGTGCCAGAATGGCGCCAAGGCTCTTCTTTTTAGATCCTAGAACGGAGTAAGGAAGAACGGAGAACGGAGAACGGAGACGCAGAATCCCAGAACCCCAGAACCCTAGAACCCCAGAATCCTATTAACCCAGAAACCCAGGGGCCTAACGACCCCCTTCCTGCGTCTCGAAATTAGACTTTAAGTTCGTCGCTAGGTTACACTGAACAATCATGCATTTTTGGCGCTTTCGTTCTCCCCTTAAGCCAGCCTTTGCGGTCGCGGCTCTCGCTGTGCTTAGCGGTTCTGCAATGAGCCAGCAAGATCGCAATCCATTCATCGGGCAAAATCATTTTCCCCAGTATAGGCAACTATCGGGCCTTTCCGGCGGTGGTTATGGTCTGGACTTGGAT
Source organism: Fimbriimonadaceae bacterium (assembly GCA_036502005.1). GTDB lineage: Bacteria > Armatimonadota > Fimbriimonadia > Fimbriimonadales > Fimbriimonadaceae > DASXZH01. The sequence goes on along the minus strand of DASXZH010000029.1, from coordinate 109,555 downwards.
GGTTGGGGTTCGCTGGATGGGCCGACGGCCATTTCGACCCCGCTGGGGATTGCGCTGGGCCATGACCAAGTCCGAGTCACGGGCAACGACACTTTTTTTAACACGAACGCCTTTACCCATACCGACAGCACCGGAAAAATCGCCCTCATGTATGGCCACACGTTTGGCTCTTTTAACCTGGCCTACACCTATTTCGTCAAGAGTTACGAGGGTGACGCTTCCACCAACTTGCAGCTTTCTTACGATCCCCATAATGCCAATATTCCAGATGTCAGTTTTGGAGTTCAAGATATCGTCGGCAACGGCGGCTCGGCCGGCCAGTTTCAGCCCACCGATGGTGCGAGCTCACGCTCGTTCTTTGGCGCTCTGACCTACAAAGTGCCCACCGGCGGGCAAGGCACCACGCCAATTTATCTAACCGGTGGCTGGGGAACGCGGCGCTTTGGAAAAGGATTCGCCTCGGCGACCTACCAGATCGCGGGCCCTTTACGGATATTTGCCGAGTTCGATGGATTTGGCTTCAACGAGGGGATTCTGTTGGCCTACCGGGATCATGGTAGGAACGATGAGGATCAGCCACAGCACGCCTTCGAGGCGGATTTGATGCTTGGTTTTATTCAGGGTCACTATCCAACGGTCGGCGTTACGGTCGGGTTCTAAGGCTCCGATTCTTTATCACGCAAAGACGCAAAGGCGCAAAGAACGCGATTCAGATTGAAGCTGGAATAGCCGTTTTCGAGAGCAACGTAGGAGTCGAGTCAAAAGGAGACTTCTTCCTCCTTTGCGAGCTTTGCGCCTTTGCGTGAAATAAGGGCCCGAGCAATTTCAATGGAAACTTGATGGACCAACGAGACCCATGTAGACCAGCAAAGCTCAAACTCGACAAATTAGTCAACTTTGCTTCCATAATAGTAGTAGACATCAGCGGGTCACCAATTAAGCATGCTTGAAATTAAGAACCTTCGGGCCTCAGTAGAAGGCAAAGAAATCCTAAAAGGCGTAAGCCTAACCGTAAATAAGGGCGAAGTACACGCCATTATGGGCCCCAATGGCTCGGGTAAAAGCACCCTTGCCAGCGTGCTGGCGGGACGCGACGCCTATGAAGTCACCGGCGGCGAAGTGCTGCTAGAAGGAAAGAATCTCCTAGATCTTGACCCCGAAGAGAGGGCCGGCGAAGGCGTTTTTCTTGCGTTCCAGTATCCGGTGGAGATTCCGGGCGTCTCGAATAGCTATTTCCTGCGAGCTTCCGTAAACGCCATTCGCAAATACCGCGGCGAGGCGGAAATGGATGCGGTCAGCTTTTTAAAGTTCATGAGAGAGAAGATGTCGGTGCTTCATTTAGACAACTCTCTTGTCAATCGTGCCGTGAACGAAGGTTTCTCCGGCGGCGAAAAGAAAAGAAATGAGATTTTTCAGATGGCTGTATTGCAGCCAAAGCTTGGCATCCTCGACGAGACCGATTCCGGTCTCGATATCGATGCCCTTCGCATCGTTTCAGAGGGCGTAAACGCTCTTCGGTCACCCGACCGCTCCTTCTTGGTTATAACCCACTACCAAAGATTGCTGAACTACATCGTTCCCGATTTTGTGCATGTTCTTGTAGAAGGCAGAATCGTGCGTAGCGGCGGCAAAGAATTGGCGTTGGAATTAGAAGAGAAGGGATACGGATGGATCGAAGAGGAGGCGAAGTCACGAGCTTAATATTGGATCAGCTTGAAAAGCCCCATAGCCTCGTTTCTAACTGGTCTGACCTTAAGGCCTTGCTGCGAACTTACGGGCCCCCGAGTCTTCAGGGCCTCCGCGAGGAATCGATTCGCAAGTTCGAAGCGGTTGGCTTTCCAAACCATAGATCCGAGGAGTTCAAATATACCTCTTTGAGGGCTTTGCAAGAGACGCCATTTAAGCCCGCCTATGGCGCGATTGTGGCGAAGAACGATTGGCGTAAAACTCCAATCGGCCGCTTGGAGGCGGCGAACCTAGTTTTTGTCAACGGCGAATATACGCCTGAGCTTTCCGATGTCCAAGGCCTTCCGGAAGGCGTGATTTTAATGCCGTTGCAGGAAGCGCTGGAGGTCGACCAAGACCTGGTTATGACCCATTTAGCCCAGATCGCGACGCTGGAAGGTCGGCTTGGCACAACAAACGACGAGCGGTTTGTTTGGCTGAACAACGCCCATCTCGGCGAGGGCGCATTCCTCTATGTGCCGAAGGGTGTGGTCGTTGAAACGCCGATCCATCTAGTCTTTATGAGCAAGGCCGACCACGGCGCTTTTGCCGCTTTCCCTCGCGTGCTCATCGTAGCCGAGGAAAATGCGCAGGTTAAAGTGGTGGAGACCTATCAAGGAATGCAGGGCACATACTTCAACTGCGCGCTAACTGAGCTTTGGCTCGGCAAGCACGCCAATGTAGAGCACACCCGAAATCAGTTTGAAACGCCAACAGCTTTCCATGTAGCGACGATGCACGCTTACCAAGATTCTGGTTCAACCTGGACTTCGACCAGCAGCCAGCTCGGGGCAGCGATCGGCCGTCTGGACGTAAATGCCTTCGTGAACGGCCAACATTGTGAAACCTGGCTAAACGGGGTGTACATGGGAAATGAGGATCAGGTGCTGGATACCCACACTCGAATCGACCACGCCCAACCCAACTGTAACTCGTTCGAGGTTTATAAGGGAATCATGGACGACCGGGCGAAGGGCATCTTCAATGGCAAGATTTTTGTCTACCAAGATGCGCAGAAGACCGACGCAAAGCAGACCAACCAGGCTTTGCTTCTATCCAGAACGGCAACCATCGACACCAAGCCGCAGCTAGAGATCTTTGCTGACGACGTGAAGTGTACGCACGGCGCGACGATCGGCCAGATCAGCCAAGACATGCTTTTCTACCTGCGCTCGCGCGGGATTCCGGAATCGGAGGCACGTGGCATCCTGGTGTATGCGTTTGCCGCGGCTGCGCTGGAAAAAGTCTCGATCGAGATGGTCAAGACGGCCCTCGAAAAGGCCCTGCGAAACAAGCTTCAGACCCGCGGAGGGTTATAGATGAACACCGAAACCATGTCTCGGACTAATTCTCAAAGCACTTTCAAGGCTTTGGATGTAAACAAGATTCGCGCCGATTTTCCGATTCTCGACCAGCAGGTTCGCGGGAAAGATTTGGTCTACCTGGACAATGCCGCATCGACCCAAAAGCCGAACAGCGTTATCCAGTCGATTCGAGATTATTACGAGCAGGATCACGCCAACGTACATCGAGGCGTGCACACGCTCAGCCAACGCGCGACGCAGAAGTTCGACGACGCCCGCGCCAAAATCCAGAAATATCTGGGGGCGGCAAAGCCCCAAGAAATCATTTTTACAAAGGGCTGCACGGAGGCCATAAACCTCGTCGCCAGTTCCTGGGGCCGTGCGAATTTAAAGGCGGGGGATTTGGTGCTGCTTAGCAACTTAGAGCATCACGCCAACATCGTGCCCTGGCAGATTGTGACCGAGGCAACCGGCGCGAAGATCGAAGTGATTCCGATCGACGATGATGGCAACATCCTGATGGATGAATACGAGAAACTGCTGAGCGAGCGCGTGAAGTTTGTTTCCGTGGTCCACATTAGCAACGCACTTGGCACGATCAACCCCATAAAGGAGATAGCGGCCAAGGCGCATGCGGTTGGCGCCAAAGTTCTTGCCGACGGGGCGCAGGCAACCGCGCACCTGAAAATCGACGTACAGGACCTGGGCGTTGACTTTTACACCCTTTCCGGACACAAGCTTTACGGCCCGACCGGAGTCGGGGCGCTGTACGGCAAGGAAGATTTACTCGATAAAATGCCTCCCTATCAGTCTGGCGGAGACATGATTACGACGGTTAGTTTTACCGCGACAACCTTCGCTGACTTACCGAACAAGTTTGAGCCTGGCACACCTCCGATTGCCGGATTCATTGCCCTCGGTGCGGCGATTGATTATGTGAACGAGATCGGCTTGGAAGCGATTGACGCCTACGAGGCGGACCTTACCGATTATGCGGTTCAGCAACTAAGCGAGATCAAAAACTTTAGATTGGTCGGTAAACCGGACGACCGAGCGGCTATCGTCAGCTTTCTCGTTGGCGATATCCATCCGCACGATATCGGCACTGTATTGGACAGTGAAGGAGTCGCGATCCGCGCTGGCCACCACTGTTGTATGCCTCTTATGGAACGCCTCGGCGTGCCCGCTACGGCGCGAGCTTCTTTTGCGATTTATAACACGCATCAAGAGGTTGACCATTTGGTCAATTCTCTTCGCAAGCTGGAAGAGATTTTCGAATGAACGAGATTCGCGAGCTCTATCAAGAAGTGATTCTTGATCATAACAGGAGACCCCGAAACTTCGGACCGTTACCGGAGGCAACTTCTCAGGCTGAGGGTTACAATCCGCTTTGCGGAGACAAAGTGTCGGTATTTGTGAGCTTGCAAGGCGATTTTATAAAGGATATTCACTTTACGGGTTCCGGTTGCGCGATCTCACAGGCTTCGGCATCGCTTATGACGGAAGCGGTGAAGGGGAAGTCCATTGCCGAGGCGAAAGAAATCTTGGAATCGTTTCACCAAATGGTTACAGATGAAAAATGCGCGAACTGTAAGGCTGAAGAACTTGAAGTTTTGGCGGGGGTGAAAGAATATCCGATAAGGATCAAATGCGCGACCCTCGCTTGGCATACGTTGGCTTCTGCTCTTGAAAAGGGTGCCCATGCCTGAAAAAATCCTTAACCCGATAGAGAAAACCGTCCTCGAAAGCGAAGTGATCGAGGCGATTCGTACGATCTACGACCCCGAGATCCCCGTCAACGTTTACGACTTGGGGCTCATCTACAACGTAAATATCGATGATGATGGCGGTGTGCAGATAAGAATGACCTTAACTTCACCCATGTGCCCCGTCGCAGAGAGTTTGCCCATCGACGTTGAGAACATGGTAGCGAGCGTGCCCGGCGTTACATCCAGTAAAGTGGACCTAACCTGGGAGCCACCCTTCACGTTGGATATGGTTTCGGAAGATGTCAAACTGATGCTAGGGTTGCTCTAATGAAGTTTAGTTCGCAGGAAGAATACGGGATCCGGTGCCTAATGCAGGTCGGGCTTGGTGGCCCGGATGGAAGTATCACCATCCCCGAAATTAGCCGTAAAGAGGGCCTTACCGAGCCGTACGTAGCTAAGCTTCTAATGCTCCTTCGTAAGGGCGGGTTTATTAACAGCACCCGCGGCCAGGCCGGAGGTTACACGTTGGCCCGCAACGCTGACGAGATCATTGTGGGGGATGTCCTTGCCGAACTTGGCGGGCGGCTTTATTCCGATACTTTCTGCGACAAACATGTGGGCCAGCACGAAACCTGCCACCACGCCGGCGGCTGCAGCATTAAGTCACTCTGGGGCCGCGTGCAGGATGCCGTGGATTCGGTGGTGGACCATATTACGCTGGCCGACATCATTCGGGAAGAGCGCGCAAGTGAGTTGATTCAGCTTCAGCCAGCGCCTTCTAGAAAGACCGTAACCCGGTAATTTTTTGAGTGAGTGGCCTGCCGAGAACCGGAGATTGTTTCACACAGAGACGCAAAGGGCACAGAGGCTTTTTTGTTTAAGCTTAGGGTCCTCGCTGAATAAATAACGTTTGTCTTTTGCAGGAGTGGATTGCTGAAACCGCCCAGCATCGATTTGCGAAAGCCAAGCATTCAAGGATATAAGGGGCCATACCCCCCAAAAAACTCTGTGCTCTCTGCGTCTCTGTGTGAAACAATTCACCGCGAAATTTTACGATGTATCTAACCAAGGTGAGGTGCGACAATATCTACTCGTAGACACATTTGAAAAGAAGGTAAGGTCCCAACACAGTAATGAGCGTAGAATTCCCAGTCATCGTTAGTGAAAAAGCCGTCGCCCAGGTTAAAAAGATCTTCGCTCGAGACCCGAAGCCGGATCAATTCCTGCGCATAGGCGTAAAGGGCGGAGGCTGTTCGGGCCTCGAATATGTGATCAAGGCAGATACAAACCAACGTGAAAACGACCTAGAAACGGAAGTCGATGGTATCAAGATTGTTTGCGATCCCAAGTCAGCCACCTTTCTACAGGGCGCTGCCTTGGAGTACACGGGCAACCTAATCGGCGGCGGCTTTCAGTTCCAAAACCCAAATGCTGGCAGAACTTGCGGTTGCGGCACCAGCTTTATGCCGAAGAAAGCCAGTTAGATGCTAAAGTAGCCAAATGCCTTCCTTCTTCGACAAGCTTCAGGATGTCCTAGCCCAGACCACCGCAATCCCACCCGCTCAGATTCAAGAAACAATTGCCAAAGCTCAAGCCACCATGGGGGCAAACCCCGTAGCTGCTGTAAAATTGCTGCTCATGGCCCAGGCGACCGAGCCAAAAAACCCTCAGATTTTTCTTGCCCTTGGAGACGTGTATTCCAATGAAAATCAATCGGAGGAGGCGATCAAGGCATATGAGTCGGCGGTGAAGTTCATGCCAGACAAGCCCGAAGCATTTTTAGCCTTGGGAACAGAACTATTAACTGGGGAAAAGTTTGAACTTGCAGAGGCGTTTTTGATGCACGGTTTGCTGCTTTCCGAACCTAAAGAAACGATCGATCTCTATAACTTGGCCCTTGCTTTCTACCAGCAGGAACGTCCTGCTGAAGCAATCCCGTTTTGCCACCAAGCTCTAGAAAATGGCAAAGACCACGATTCGGAGACCCTGCTTGGAGATTGCCTTTACGATCTGGAGCGCTACGAAGAAGCGGCCGATGCCTATACACGTTCCCTTGCCAGCGAACCGGAAAGCGCTTACGACGCCGAACGCCTTGGCTTCACGCTAGAACGGCTGGAGCGCTACCAGGAATCGATTGACACTTTGCAGCAGGCCTTGACCAATGGGTCCGATGAACCGGATATTTACGCGAGTTTAAGCCGGTGCTACGATCAGGTCGGGCAAAAAGAGCTTTCCGAGGAAACGGCGAAGAAGTATTACGAACTGTCGCCTACGCCAACTGAAGAAGCAGCGGCAGAATAGGCTTTATCCCCAAAGACGCAGAAGTCCGCGAGAGAGGAAATTTTGGCCGCTTGGTACGGCAAATCGACAAATTTTCGCATCGTCACAAGTGACATGGGCTCGATTTGCCGATTTGCAGGGACGCATAAACGAAGGGCCCCGTTCCTCACTTCGGCTCCGCCTCGTTTCGGGATTACAACGCTTCGCTATCTGAACCGATTGGAAGTCTGCAACTTAGCTTCTAGACCGCGTATCTGTAATTGGCTCTCGGAAAGCAAAAATCAACAATCCCCTTATATCTCCCAGCCTAATCCGCCTCTCGCAAAGCTCCGTTTCTGCCGAAAATTCAACTGGGCATCATGGCGCATCCGAAGGTCTCCATAATTATCACGTGCTACAACGCAGCGCCCTACCTTCGGGCCTCTCTCGATAGCGCGCTCGTTCAGGATTACGACACCATCGAAGTCATCGCCGTGGACGATGGCTCCAAAGATGAAACGGCCCAAATTCTGGCCTCATACAAGAACCGAATCAAGATCATAACGCAAGAGAACGCGGGTTGCGCGGCCGCGCGGAATACTGGCCTCAGCCATGCGACCGGCGAAATCATCGTCATCCTCGATTCCGACGATGTTCTCCTTCCCGATAGCATCAGCTCAAAAATAGATTTGCTCCACAGTGAGCCCAACGTTGGCTTGGTTACCAGCAAAACCGCTTACATCGATGAACAGGGCAATGTGATGCCACAAGCGGTTGATATGAAGCCAAGCTACGAGTACGGCGTAAGCTACATCGATGCCATGCACAGGCTTCCCGGGCCCATCAGCGGCTGGATGATCCCAAAAGCGATCATGGACGAGCTTAACAACTTCGATGCCAGCTTGAGGGCGGTCGAAGATTACGATCTCTGCCTTAGGATCCTCGCCAAATATAAATGCCTCTGTGATCCGAATGTTCGCATTCTGTATAGAGAAGTGCCCGGCTCCTTAAGCCGCGATTACACTCACAACTACGACCACGTCCGTAAAGTGATCCGCAAAAACCGCAAGCTGGCGCCCATTAGCAGACTCGAATATTGGTGGCATTCCAAAGTGATGATGCTCACCTCCTGCGCCGGTGTGTTCACACGCCTTCTAAAGGAAAGCGGCAAACGTGGCCCATCAAGACTCTTGCAGTTTTTAGCTAAACGGCCATCGTCCATTCCGTATTTCGTTTTTTGGTCGGCTCGAGCCACCTACAACCGTGTGCTTTACAAGTTGGGCAAGGGGCCGTTGCTGGATAAGGAACTTGCGCTGAAGAGCGGCACGGGGGTTTAAGCCTTCGCCATGAAAGTTCTCTTTCTGTTTTGGGGCGCGGGTGAGGGTGGCGATGCCTCCGCCTTGATTGCACTCGCTTCGGAACTGAAAAGCCGGCATGCGCACATCACGATAGCCGCTTATGCCTATGCCCATCCGGAGATTTTTAAGGCCAAAGCAGAAGCGGTTGGATTCGTTTTCAATCGAGATCTGTTTCTCATCAAAGATGCGGGGAACGTATGGGAAGAAATTAAGCTTAGCCGAAGCTATTACGACGTGCTGCACGTTCACCACGGGCGAACGGTGCCTAAGAGAACCGATATTCAACCTATAAGACGCGCCGCCGGCGATCTGCCCCTAATCTTTACCGCCCATGGGCCGTTGCCGCTAAAGGACATCACCTACGGTGGGTTAACCAGCAAGATAAGCCGATTTCTTTCTCCTGTTTGGTTCGATGCGATTGTTGTGCCCTCGGAAGCCAAGGCCAGAGAATGGCGAGAAATGACGCCGTTCAGCGGCAAAGTGCGCCCAATCCACAACATCGTGGGTTTTCTGCGAAAGTGGGATAAGCGTCACGCGCGCAAAGAACTAAACCTGCCGGAAGATGCCGAAATAGCCTTATATTGCAGCAGGCTGGATGAAGACAAGGACCCTTTCACCTTTATCAAAGCGGCAGCCCTTGCTGCACGAGAGAATCCGAATCTGCTGGGCATCATGGCTGGGGACGGGAGCCTGGCGGAAGCTTGCGACCAACTCATAAAGGAAAAAGGGGCGCCAGTCCAGAGGTTGGGTTACCTGCAAGATGTTTCGAGAGTGTATTCGGCATCCGATGTCTTCGTACAGACATCCCTCTATGAGTCTTTTGGCATCACTCTATTGCAGGCTGCCGCGAATGAGTTGCCCTGCGTGGCTAGCGACATTGGCGTTTTCCGTGACTTCTATGGTGGATTCGACTCCTTTGGCTGGTTTAATCCGGGCGATTTTGAAGCCTGCTCAATCAACATTTTGAAGGTTTTGAAGGAACCTCCCAATACACAAAAACAAGCGCAGCTTAAACAAACGTTCGGGCCCGACTCCGTGATCGAGGCGCATCAAAAACTTTGGCAAGAATTGGTGAATAAGAAATGCACGGTAACCGTCCGTTAAAGATCCTTGTCGTTAACGATATGCTTCCGCCCGATAGCGAGGGCGGAATGGAGCTTAGCGCATGGGAATTGGGCAAAGGACTGGAATCGCGTGGCCACGAAGTCCACTGGGTTTGCGCTGAGTGGCGCCCTTCCTACAAGGGCTCAAAACAAGAAAGCAAAAGGGTCCAACGTATCCTCAAGCAGGCCACTTTGCCGTCGAAAGCGGAAACTAAGCTCCAGTCATTTAATGCTATTGGCCAAAAGATCAACATCGCGGCCGACAACTACGAGATTTTACTGCCCCTTGTAAAGCAAGAGAAGTATGATGTGGCCCTCATATTTGGCCTGCTTTCGGTGGGGCTTGGCACCGCCCAACTGTTTACCGATAACGGCATCCCAATAGTTTGGAGCGTCGGCGATGTTGCTATCCCGGTTCATTTCAACTTGCCGAACCAAACGGCGGTCTACCGGGCTGCATTTGGGACCGTTGGCCGCAAGTGGCATGCTATTGAAAGGAACCTCGACTTCTCGCGCATGCTTTTTACCAGTGGCTTTGTTCAAGAAGAATTCGTCAAAGCCGGAATTAGGCCAAGGGTCAGCCAAGTTGTGCCACGCGCCCTCGATTTTGAACCACAAATGGGCGAAAAGAAGAATCCTCCCCTCATTCTCGTAGCTAGCCGACTGACCAAAGCGCGTGGAATCCACACTGTGTTGGAAGCGGCAAAGATTTTAAATGGTTCGCACCCAGGGTTACCCTGGAACTTAGAGATCATTGGGGGCGGTGAAGAATCGTATCTAGACCAACTAAGCTCGCTTGCCGATCAAGTGCTCAACCGAGTCACGTTCAGGGGCCAGTTGCCCAAAACAGAAGTTATCGCCCGCCTGGGTCAAGCGAGTATTTGTATCAATCCTACGGTAGAGCCGGAAGGCTTCGGGCGCATCAACATTGAAGCCCTGGCCTCAGGGGCAGCCCTGGTCGCCACTGACGTGCCATCGATACATGACATTATCGACGGATATAGTTGCGCTGAAACGTTTCAGCCTGGCAGTTTTTCCGAGCTGGCAAATGTACTAGAAAATCTTCTCATACAAAAGGAAAAGAGACTCGAAATGGCGGCCCGCGGACTTGCAAGATCTGAAGATTTCAGCATGGATTCAGTACTAGATCGAGTCGTTTCCCAGCTTCAACGTGCAGTGGATCGACAAAATCCTGTTAAAACCAATAGTTATAAATGAACAAAAAGCCTAAGTTTCCAAAATTCATCCTCCGATAACTCTTCTTGGGAAAGCAAAGAAAGGTGGGAAATCTAGGATGAAAAAGCTTTTAGGAATTGCAGGGATGGCGGTGCTGGCTTCAGCCGCATTTGGCCAAGCCAACTTAACAACTCGTGTATTCACATATGATGGTACACAGGCTACGAACGGTCTATCGACGTTTGAAGTCAACAACTCGACCGTTTATTCCGCCGGTACTGCCGGCACATCGACTTCAAACTCCGTTACCGGCGCATCGACGACGGGCGCGAGCTTTGCAGCCAATACGACGATCAATGTTCTGACCTACGTTTATCTTAACGGAAACCTCGGCGGCACATTTACGATCAACGGCCCGGGATCAAACACGGATATCGAGCGAGATAACGATTGCGAAGTCCGCTCAAACCGGCCTCTAACATTTAGCACCAGCGCGTTCACGGTTCTTCAAACCGGTGGCGCGGCCGCTTCAACGGCTGGTTCGGTTCTTTATGGCATGGCCGTTTTCACAGAGTATCCTGCTGGATCTCAGGTGGGCTCGACTCAGTCGGGAACTGACACCGGCGTTAACGGAAAGTCGATTGCGACAACAATGAGCAGCCTTGCTGCGGACGGCAAAATGACCCTCCGCCTGTCAAGGACTCTTACGCTTACCCAGCTTGCAGAAGGCGCTACGACCTACACTGCTTCTGGAACGATCGCTCTCGCGATCAACTAAAGCTTCTCGACCCGGAGGGTACATGGGGGCCTTGGCTTTATGCCAGGCCCTTATTTTTTTGAGTCCAAGCTACGTTCGCTCAAGTCTTCTAAGATGAGCGTAATGGCGAGTGTTGCAATTTTTAGTATTCTAGGGCCCCTAGCTCTGCTTTTGGTGCCTGCTCAGCAGCGATCCATTTTTACTTTCAATAGCAGCCAAGCATCCGCTTGGCCGGTGCAGCACTACGCTCAAGCCCCAATAATTATAGGTTCAAAACGCCCCCAAGGCATGGGGGGCGAACAAGTTAGTGTCATTGGAAATTTTGGTGGTACGTTCTCCATTTCCGGAATCGGTTCTACAAGCAGTTCTCGTTCAGATGAACTCATCAATATCACGACAAACCTGCCGCTAACTTTTTTGGCTGCCAACTTCACTATCCTTTACGTTGGTGGCGCGCAGGCCAATACAGCCGGGAGCATCACGTACGAGATGCAGCTTTACGCAGGAACGGCCGCATCAGTCGGGGCTCCCCTAACCGGCGCCGTCGGCGGGACGGACAACATGTTTAATAACTCGGGTTTCAGCCTTAGTGCGGGAGCGATCCCCGCCAATGGGCAGGTCGTGCTAAGGTTGAGCCGAACTCTGAACCTCACTCAGTACGCCGAAGGAGCCAATACATACACGGCTTCCGGAATTATCAATCTAACAATCAACTAGGAGTAATTGTAAAGAAGTGCTTATACTGGTATTCTTAACAGGGTTCAAGGTGCAAAAGTGAATATCCGTGTGCGGCCTATATGCATGCTTGTGGCATTGTTTTCAATGGCGCTGCCTGCTGTCGTGAGTGCCCAAGGACTCAGTGGCATGACGATATCGCCCCTGATGTTCAGAAACCAAGTCGGTGCGGGCCAAAAAGCCACGCTCCAATTGCAGGTGCAGAACCTGCAGCAGGATTCATTAAATATCCGGCTTTCGGTTCAACCTGTTGAGTTTGACGATTGGACTTATAACCCGAAGTTCGGCGGAACGCCTGCCCACGATTGTTCTAACTGGTTTACGTCTCCTGAACTGAATCAGATCGTCCTCCCAAACAATCAAGGTCTGTTGAACTTGCCCATGAAAGTCCCGCACATACGCCCCGGCGTGTATTGGTGCGAGGTGAGGGTGAGTCCGCACTTTCAAAACGATCCGAGCACGATCAATCCCGAATATCAAATCCCAGTGATCCTTTTCGTGGGGAGCCAGCCTCGGCCCTCGCTAAAGCTCGGAACCCCAAAACTGGTGTTGGATAATAAGGTCGAACAGATCGAAGTTCCCTTTGAGAACCCGAGTGAAGGCTTTACCGTCATTGGGGCCACTGTCGAACTAAGGCAGGCTGCAACCGGCCGCGTGATTGGAACCTATTACGACCTCGACCGGAACCTGTATCCGGGGACGAAACGTAATCTTGTTTTCTCCGTGGGCGAATTAGGAGAAGGACAATACTTAATCACGAGCAAGCCGCAGGCAGGCACAAGAAGCTTTAGCCCGATGGCGGCCAGGTTCAACGTAACCAAGACAGGAATCAGCGAAGCTTCGGCAAACGAAACATACGAGCTTTCACCGATTACCTTTGATCCCGCTTCGATCCTGGTTCAAATGCCGGCGGGTGGGGAGCGGAGCGCAGTTCTACACGTGATCAATAACTCGTCGAAACCGACGGCGGTAAAGATCGAAGTCCGGGCACTGAGTCAAGGAATGGACGGCGCTTTCGATGTCGGAACGACTCCGCCGATCGGGCCACTGGTAGTCACTGCAGACCCGGAAACAGTTCAGCTCGATCCGGGCCGCACGGCTTCTGTCCGTATCGCTATCAGCACTTCGAAGGATGCGACCGGAGACCTATGGTTTGGAGTTTCGGCCGGATCGCAGGATAGCCACGAGATTTCAGAGCAGATTTACGGAAACATTCGCTTACCTGGCGGAATTCCCAAGCTGGATTTAAAGCAGACCGAGATCAAGAAGATTGGCCAGTATCCTTACTTCATCGGGTTTGAAATTGCCAACAGCGGCAACATGTCCTTAAAGCCGATCCCATTTGCACAGGTCTTGGAGCAGGGATTGACACCCGTAGCTAACCTGCAAGTTCCTGTCATCGGCGGTGGTGGAATTTTGCCCGGTTCGGTCTTGCGCAATTCAATTTTGTTGCCTCCTAATCTAAAGCCGGGCGTCTATTCCGTTTCGATCAAGTATCAGTATGGACAGGACCTGTTTGCGACGCTGAATGTGCCAATCACGATTCCGGCCGGTGGAAAGCCTAAGCCAAAGGCGGGAAAAGCGAAATGAAGTCGCGGAGACTGATCCGTAGGGCAGCTATTATAACGGGCGTGGGGCTCTGTGTCCTCGTTCCGACGGATGCCCATTCGGATTGGTTGAGTCTTGCCAGCGTCATCAAGACATGCACGCCTGCCGCAGTGGCCGCCTCCAGCCACCGCACTTCGGTAGCTTACACGGGGTCTAGAGGAACTAGTACGGGCTCTGGAACTGGCCTTCCCGAAGTAGGCGCTGACATATGGCTTCCGGCAAACACCCCTCCCCTGACTGATATGACGGAGGACAAGTCGCAAACGCCGCAACAATATCCGGCAGTTGCGCCGCCTAAGCCACCAACCCCGACTCCACAAGCGGGAGGCACCACGGCCGCTAAGACGCCGGCCTCAGCAAACACGCAACCGCAGCCTGCTCAGCAACCTGAACCGGTTCCTACAAACGCAGCGGGGCAAAAGTTAGTGAGCAACGTTTTTGCCGGCACGGACATAAAGGAGGCATTTTCAGAGATCGCCTCTTCTGCAGGCGTAACCGTCATCCCGGATGAGAGCATTAAAACAACCCTGGTTTACATGGAGTTTAGAAATGAGCCGGTGGAATCAGCGATCCTGAAACTTGCCATGCTTTCTGGAGCCTACGTAAAGGAGAAGAGCCCTGGCGTGTTTCTTGTAAGCCAGGCGACGCCCGAATCCGGCCTGTTCCGCGAATTTTCGGAAACCAAGCTTTATCTGCCTAAAAACCAATCGGCTGCGACCTTGCAGAGTCTGCTGCCGCAATCCTACAGGTCCTACGTTCAGGTAGATGTCAAAACAAATCATATCTCGATTAGCGCTCCGAGCCAGCTTCTAGATCGCATTTACGCGGACTTAGACAAGATGGATTCGCCAAGTCGGCAGTTTGTCGTGGAAGCGCTTGTTACAGAGATGGATGGCACTAACGCCGCAAACACCGGTTTTAGTTGGAGTTGGAAGAACTTCGCCGTCGGCTCGGATTTGAGTCTGCAGTACACGCAAGCGGCCCAGAGCGACATTGCCACCGTTAAGGCGCTTATCACAAGTGGGAAGGCAACCCTCAGGGCTAACCCACGCGTCAACGCATTTGAAGGCCAAGAAGCGAACCTGACCATCGGCCAGGAAACCTATTTCTCCATTCTTACCGGAAACGTCAATTTCCCGACTGCGCAGATTCAGCTTATTAAGACTGGCGTAACGCTGAACTTCACAGGCTATATCGGTGACGACGGCACAATCACTTTGAACCTTGCGCCGGAAGTGAGCGATGCGATTGTCTCCGTTAACGGCAACCCCACCACAAATGTGCGCAGAGTCTCAACCATGGTGCGCGTCAAGCCGGGTGAAACTATCGCTATCGGCGGCCTCGTTCAGGAATCAACTTCTTACAGTAAATCCAGGATTCCACTCCTTGGCGATTTGCCGGTTATAGGAGAACTCTTCACCCAGCGAAACAACTCCACCGTGAAAAAAGAAGTGCTTATCTTGATCACGCCTTATCTAACGGATACCGGCGCTGCCCCTAAAGGCATCGATTCTAATCGAAAGCTGCCCGGAGTCTGGGACGGCCCGTAAAATACAAGGCATAATTTAGCTGCATGCTGCTAAACGTCGCCGGAGTTCACAAATCGTTTGCCGTCGACCGTATCCTAACAGGCACTTCCTTTAGGATTGAGAGGCGCGAGAAGGTTGCCCTTGTCGGCCGCAATGGCACCGGCAAATCTACGCTTCTAAAGATCATTACCGGCCAAATGGAACCTGATACGGGTTCGGTGGCGCTGGCTCGCGGCGCGAAAATCGGTTATCTCCGTCAAGAATCGCCGGTCGATAACAGCCGCACCGTTTTAGAAGAAGCGGAAGAATCGCGCAGGGAAGCGCTCGCCATCAAGGCGCGTTTAGAACAGCTTGAAGTGAAGCTGGAGCACTCGCCGACCGACCAGGAACTGGAGGAATATGCGACGCTCCATGAGCATTACATGGAAATGGAGGGCTATTCGGCGGAGCGCGATCTTCGCACGGTCTTAAACCGAATGGGTTTCGACGAAGCCGAGATGCAGAAATCGGCATCCGCCCTCAGTGGCGGAGAGAAAACTCGCTTGGCCCTCTCTCGGTTATTGCTGGAGCAGCCCGATTTGCTACTTCTCGATGAACCGACCAACCATCTGGATCTTCAAGCGACCGAGTGGCTTGAAGGCTGGCTCCGCGAATACCCGGGGGCAGTTCTTCTGGTTTCTCACGATCGAGCATTCTTGAACAACTTTGGCGACCGGATCTTAGATCTGCGTGATGGGGTGGTAAAGAGCTATCCGGGCCCTTACGAAAAGTTTGTAAAGCTTCGTGAAGAAGAAGAAGCTAGGCAGGTTGAAGTGGCCCGCCGTCAGCAGATTGAACTCGATAAGATGGACGAATATGTGCGGCGCTTTATGAACAGCCAGCGCACCGCCCAGGCTCGGGGTCGCCAAAAGCAGATGAATAAGCTTATTGCTACGGCGGTGAAGGTGCCCAAAGCGGACAAGAACATGGCGGCAGGGTTCAAGGCTTCCCATCGAAGCGGCGAAATCGCGCTGGAGCTAGAAAAGTTGAGCATGGGCTTTTCCGAAGGTCTGCTCTTTAAGGACTTGAACTGGGTGGTTCGGTACGGCGAGCGCTGGGGCGTAATCGGCGACAACGGCTCCGGGAAGTCCACCTTGATCAAATGTGCTCTCGGACAGTTAGATCCAGTAGGCGGCAAAACGCGGCTTGGCAGCCAGGTTGTAGCCGGTTATTTTGCCCAAGATACGGTAACCCTCGATCCGGAAATGTCTCCCCTGGACACCATGGTTTGGGAGTTCGATCTGTTGCCAGCCGATGCCCGCAATTTGCTTGGTCGATTTCTGTTGACTGGCGATGACGTTTACCGCCCAATTAAGACCCTTAGCGGAGGCGAAAAGAACAAACTGGTTTTGGCAAGCCTAACTACTTTGAATCCGAACCTGCTGATTTTGGACGAGCCCACCAACCATCTCGATATGGCCTCTCGCGAGGCTTTGGCGGCAGTTTTGAAGGACTACACGGGCACACTGATTTTGATTTCCCACGATAGATGGCTCCTAGAACAGGTGACCGATCACACCCTCGATTTGCGTAAATCCGGCGCGATTTTGTTTAACGGCAGTTATGCCGATTATCGCCGCGGCGTTGCCCGCGTCGCCCCTGCTGCTAAGAGCATTGCTAAGGAAGAGGAGAAAAACGTTGGGCTATCTCCCCGCGAATTGAGCAAAGAGATTGGCCGTCTTGAGAAGATGGTGGCCGATTTGGAAGTTCAAATCCACGATTCCGAACAGGATTTGGTCGAGTTGGAAAACACCTTGGCAAACCTTCCCAAGGATGCGGATGTATTTGCACTGACGCAGAACTACTCGGACTTGAAGGAATCTATTTCTGGGCAGATGGCGGTTTGGGAAGAGAAGAGTTTACAGTTGGAAGAATTTCGGGCGACACAGGGGAAATAGATCTGAATCCGTCGCGAAGCTCTGGAGTGCTGAGGCTTGCTTCAGCTTAAATCAGGCAGCTTGCTGCCGCGAATGTGAGAAGCCCTCCGGCAGCAAGCTGCCTATTCTTGAGCGGGAGCAAGCTCCTCGCACTCCAAAGCGCTTCGCGCCAAATTACCAGGTTGAACCTAAACCGAACCTATTAACCGCTAAACACGTTATAGTTGAACATGGAGCAACGGGTGAAGCCAAAAATCGGGTTCCGCGAGCGATTGATGCTCGGCGGGATATTTGTCGCCCTCGCCGCGGTGTTCCTTCAACTGTGCGTGTTACAACTCCACCACGGAAAAGGCAAAGTAGGCATAGCGGGCGTTGAATCCGGAGTTGTGGCTTGGAAAGCAGAGTTCTCCAACTTTGCCCACCGCATCATTCGTCATCTCTAATAGTTTGGAGATCGAACGAGAGTTAATGTGAAAGCTTCTTTCGCCAGTGCCGCGCGTGTTAGTCTTGGCATTTGCTTCGCCTTGACTGCCGTAGGCTGCTCACGAAATATTTTGTCGTCGCCTGAAGAGACTGCAAATCGAACGCTCTTTCACAAAGCGGCCTTAGAACTTCCGATTGCAATTGCAGAATGTAAAAAAGAGCACGCGCCCCTGGGTTTAAACGACCTCGATGAATCGATCCCCGCTGATCAAAATGCTGCCTCCCAATACGAAAAGGTATTTGCAGAACTTGACAAGCTGCCCCCAACTCTTTCCAGGGCGTTGTTTGCGCCAGATCGTGAGTTCGATCCAGCTAAGACCGAGATCGCCCTAAAGGACGGCGCAGGAGTGATCTCCGATTTGCGAAAGGCCGTCGCCTATCCACACTGCTACTTCAAGCCTACCGAACCAGAGTTCATCGTGCCCTTCCGCACCACATCCTCCCTCAAAAAGGCAGCGACGATCATTGGATTGGATGCTCGTTTACAAGCTTCGAAAGGAAATGTTGCAGCCGCCGCCATGGACATGACATCAATCTTCAAGATCGAAAAACAAATGGAAGAAGAATCCGCCGTGGTTACGGATTTGGTGGCAGTTGATATCCAGAAGAGCGCCACTCTGATCCTCGAGGAAATAATGGAGGCTTGTAAAGCCAATCCCTCGGTGGCGGAAGCTCTTTGGAAGGTTGTAAATGATTCAATGCCAAATCTGCCAACTGGACCGCCATTTCGGGTCGAAATTTTGCCTCATTATTCGAATGTTCCCACCTATTGGAACCGAAAGAACTTGGACGCCAATAATCCGGCTCTCTATAGGATCTTGGATTGCACGGAGGGGGTCTCGCCTAACGATATCGTGGCGGCATTTCAAACCCGGGCCCTGCAGTTCGGGCTTGCCCTTTTTCATGCCGCCGATGACCAAAGCAAAACGGGCGAACAGAAGTTGGAGGAGTTCCAAGAAATTGGAAATGAGGAGGATTCCGGAGATGGAACCCATTGTTGGATGAGTTTTATAGGAGCCGACTTTGAGGAGGCTCTCAGCACGATCATTAAATATTCTGAATTGCGGGATTGCTCTTTAATTGGACTGAAGATTATGAAAGATCATAAGTTGGGCTCTCCATGGCCCAAATCGCTGCCTTCTGGCGGCCCAAAGGAGGAGTTAACCGGGAAGCCCTTTAACTATAAATCTTCTGCCACCGGGTTTGAGGTCTACGCAGCCCGCATCAAGAAATTGCCCAGCAATGGGGTCGAAGTTTCATTTAGATACCCAGCCAATTATTTAGTGGCGAGTTCGAAGAAGCAGTTTTGATTCGATGCCCATTGAGAAGTGCAGCAAAACTATGAAACGTTCGGCATTGCTAGCCCTCGTCGTCATGGCTGCAGTTCTCGGGGGCTGCAAGACAAAGCCCCCCGAAGACCCGGACCTCACCCAACGAAAAAAGCTTTTCGAACAAGCCGCACACGAACTCCCCGTTATGCTTGAGGCGGCAAAAGAAAAGGGGCTTTTTACTCTTCCAAAATACAAACCGATACCCGCATCGCAAAATGGAGCGCCGCTTTTCAAAATGGCGATCGCCGAGCACAAGGAACTGCCCGCCCTCCGGTCTGCACTCTTTTTGCCAACTGCCAAGCAAGCAGATATGGCAAGAGAATTGCGTAGCCACGCCAAAGAGCTCGACCTCCTAAGAAAAGCATCCCACTTTCCCAAAGCGGATTTTGGACCCATGGTGGACGGCTGGGACATGGGCCGGGAGTGGGTCACCGGCCTTGGTAGCGGAGCACACGTGCTATCTCTAGACGCTCGCTATCGGGCAGTGACCGGAGACAAGGCAACCGCTTTAGAGGATCTGAAGGCCATCGAGCAGATAGCGTTTGACCTAAAGGACGACCAACGTGACTTCAGTCAACTCATAACTGCAGGCACGGTTGAAAGCCTGAATAAATGTATCCAGCAGATCATAGATCACTTTAGCGACCCGAATTCGGCGCGGCAACTGCTTGAGATCGTTGTCAAAGAGCCTATGCCGCCTGGACTAAAGGTTGCTCTGCCTCACGAACTTGCAACTGTGTATCCCGACATCTCCAGCGACCTCTACACCAAGATCTCGAATCCCGAGAGCCCCGTTCATGATTCGTTCGAGAACGTTATCGCGGCTATTCAGGGCGTACCGGGCGAATCCGTTCGTGACGGCTTTAGGGAGCGATTATTAGAGATGTTTTTGCATCTTAGCGCAGCAGCTAGCGTTCCGGGATTCAGTATTGTGAAGCAAATGCCAATGGTGCAGCAAGCCTCTCAACCTGAAGAGGATGGCGATCCAACCCACGCCCTTAATTCAGCGGCCTTTGGCGATCAATGGACGACACTTCTTATAACGACCTTGAGCTCCATGGTTAGGAAGGAAGTGACAATGGTGGGCTTGAAGATTTTGGCGGGACACAAGGGTGGCGGGTGGCCGAAAGCTTTACCCACTGGGACACCGCTTGATCCGTATACAAATACCCCTCTGCGGTACCGCTCGTCGTCCACCGGGTTTATCGTATACAGCATCCTTCTCGGAGATAACGGTGGCGACTTAAAAGATCTTGGCTTTCGATATCCGTCGGGGTGGGAGGTTGAGTCCAACAAGCCCCCGGTTAAGAAGGTGTTAGGTTCGCGGCAACCTTAAGGAAGTTTGGCTCGTGCTTATAACGTGATTCTATTAACCAAGGTGCTTTTGGCGCTGGCGATCTCGGCACCGGGTGGTCCGACCAAATTGCAACAATTCCAGAAAGCTGCAGCTGAGTTGCCGGCGGCCTTGCGGGCCGCGAAAGCGGAAGGAGTGGTTCTTGTACCTTCGGATCTTGATCGCACAATTCCTGCTGGCAAGAATGGGGCGAGCGCTTTTCTTAAAGTCTTCGCCAACCTCAAGAAAGTCGACATCGCCGACGTCCAGTTGACTCCTCCTGCAGATCCAACAAAGGATTTGGTCAAAGCAAAAGCCTACGTGCGGGCGAGAGCAAATCTGATAGCCCAGATCAAGACTGCCGCTGCATTTCCTTGTTGCATATTCGGCCCGCACGGAAAGTATCCCGACCCACATTTTATGGAGTTTGCTCCGATGAAACTCGTTGTGAAACTTCTTTGCAGGGATGCAAGGTACAGAGCGTTGCTTGGTGATCAAAGCGGGGCAGCGGCAGACATTCTCGCCGCTTCGCAAGTTATGCGCCATTCTGCCGAAGACCCGAGCGTTATCGGGAATTTGGTCGCTGTGGCAATTGGGACAATCGTTTGCCGAAGCTGCGAAGCAATGGTAAATGAATCAAAAGACAGCGTTCATCTAGCTCTTCGATTAGCGGGCGCTTTGAATGATCTTCCTCTTTCGTTTAGCCAATCGGATGCCCTCAGAACTGAAATGGCATACAGGTACTCAATGGCCCTACCCGAAAAAATAACGGTCAAGGATCTTGCCGATAACTTTGAGGGCGTTGCAACGGCCGCAAAAGGAATCCAGAATTCCCTCGCTCGAGATGCTTTCAGGGCACGGCTATTGCAATACTACACTGCTCAACAGCGGGTGCTCAAAGCTCCAGGGTTGACCATGCGTCAGAGGTATGAGAAGTTGGAATCGATTGAAACTGCCCAGGCGAACGGCGATTACACCTACGCGCTGAATCGTGCCGATTTTAGCGAAGCACGTGCTTACCAGGCCGATATCAAGTACTCCGCCTTCCGGGAAACCACCCTGGTTGGTTTGAATCTAGTCGCCCACGAAGTAACTTTTCCCCCGACCCTGCCGTCGGGTGTCCCGCAAGATCCTTTTTCGGATAGGGCGTTTCATTACAAACTTTTGGATAAAGGCTTTATCGTTTACAGCGTTGGAGCGAACCACAAAGATGATGGCGGCTCAAGCAAAATCCCTGCTGATGACGTGGCTTTTCGTTATCACTTGCCAGCAGCCAATTGAATCAGTAGGGGGCTTTAATGGCCTGGAATCTCATATCGTTAAAGTCATAAATGACTACTGAATCGTACAACCCATCGTCAAGGAGTGTCCCGGTCTTAAGCTGCCCATTTTCGCACCAGACAAGGCGATTTCGATCCATGTCGGCCCACTCCCAGTCCGGAAAACTAACCACCGTTTGACCATGCTCGCCACCTTTTATGAGTTCGTGTTCTGCCCAGTAAAAGCCTTTCCCCCTAAGGGAGTCGCTGCTCGCATGAATGCGTTTGCGTAGTTTCCAGTATTTACCTGCCGCCCTTTCGAACTCATAAAACTCCGGACGCGAGTTCCCTTTCGTATCCAGGATCTTCCAGCCGTCCCGCAACAACCGAGGAAAGTAAACACCAAGATCTCCGCCTCCGTATTCATCGGTCGCTTTGAATCCGTGGTCTCGATGAACTAGATTGGTGTCACAGAGCGTGGTAACTTCAATTTTAATGCGGTGCTGGAGCCAGTATGTGTCTTCACCGATAAATAAACCTCCGCCGCAATAAGTGAGCCCGTTCGGGTACAGGGCCAGTGCCTTTAAATAAGGCGTTATAGAAATTGCTGTCCACGTCTCTGGGTTAACACCGATGGCACGCTTCGCAGCAAAGTAGATCATGTATTTGCCATTAGGCGATAGGTCGCTTCGCAGTTCGTAGATCGTTCCTTTGAACCATTGGCCCAAAGTGATCTCGTCGGTCTTTCTATTCCAAAGCAGGGTGGCCACTTGCTTAGAAGGACCACGTCTAAAAACGACTGCTACATCTCCCTTTCTAGCTAGGATCACATGTAACCGCGCAGCAAGGTGGAACGTGCTCACGAATCCATTATCTCCGAAATGTTTAACGCACAGCTAAAAAGGATCATTCAAGTAAACTCGTAGATGTAAAAGGAGGAACGCGCGATGCCGGTGCTGCCGGGTGGGCGCGAGCCGAAACCATATGAGTGAAGCTGTAGACCAGAGCACCGCTGTGCTCGAAAAATTCGCCAATCAGGACTATAAATGGGGCTTTGTCACCGATATTCAGTCCGACACTTTTGCCCCCGGCCTTAACGAAGACGTCATCTGCGCGCTTTCCGCCAAGAAAGAAGAACCGGCATGGATGCTGGATTGGCGGCTAAAAGCTTATAAGCATTTCCTGACCATGAAGGAGCCGAAGTGGCCCAACGTGACTTACCCGACGATCGATCTTCAGGACGTGATCTACTATTCGGCGCCCAAGAAGAAGCCGGTGCTGAACAGCCTTGATGAGGCTGACCCAGAACTCCTGAGAACCTTTGAGAAGCTGGGCATTCCCCTTAGCGAGCAGAAAGTTCTGCTGAATGTAAAGGGCGCGGCGGGCACATCGGCGGCCGACGCGAGAGGAATTGCGCCTGGCCTTGGTTCCCAAGACACAAGACACAAGACACAAGACAATTCTCTCCCCCAGATCGCGGTGGACGCCGTTTTCGATTCCGTTTCCGTTGCCACCACTTTCAAAGCCAAGCTGGCTGAGCTTGGGATTATTTTCTGCTCGATGTCGGAAGCGGTACGCGAACATCCGGAGTTGGTCCAGAAATATCTGGGTTCGGTGGTTCCCTATAGCGACAACTATTACGCGACCCTTAACTGCGCGGTGTTTTCAGATGGCTCCTTTGTTTACATTCCCAAGGGCACGCGTTGCCCGATGGAGCTTTCAACCTACTTCCGCATCAACTCCGAGAAGACCGGCCAGTTCGAGCGAACGCTGATCATTGCCGACGAAGGCGCTTACGTGAGCTACCTAGAGGGCTGTACGGCCCCCATGCGCGATGAGAACCAGCTTCACGCCGCAGTGGTTGAGCTTGTGGCGCTAGATGGCGCGACGGTCAAATACAGCACCGTTCAGAACTGGTACCCCGGCGATAAGGAAGGCAAAGGCGGCATTTATAACTTCGTCACCAAGCGCGGCAAGTGCATGAAGGGCTCTAAAATCACCTGGACCCAGGTAGAAACCGGCTCCGCCATCACCTGGAAATATCCTTCTGTGATTTTGCAAGGCGATGATTCGATCGGCGAGTTCTACTCGGTTGCCCTCACTGCCAACAAACAACAGGCCGACACGGGGACCAAGATGATCCACATCGGCAAGAACACCCGCTCCACCATTGTTTCGAAAGGGATTTCGGCAGGCAACGGCCAGAACACCTACCGTGGCCAGGTGAAGGTGAACCCCGGCGCGGATAACGCCCGCAACTACTCGCAGTGCGATTCCATGCTCATGGGCGACCGTTGCGGCGCGCACACTTTTCCGTATATCGAGGTTAAGAACCCGACTGCGACGGTGGAACACGAGGCTTCTACTTCTAAGATCGGCGAGGACCAGATCTTCTACTGCAACCAGCGTGGGATCCCAACTGAGGACGCAGTGAACATGATTGTTAGCGGCTTCTGCAAAGAGGTTTTTCGAGAGCTTCCGATGGAGTTCGCTGTCGAGGCTCAGAAGTTGTTGGGAGTCAGTTTGGAAGGGTCTGTAGGCTAGTTGGTAATATCTGAGCGTGCCTCAGATAAGCCGGTTTCGTGGGATTAGTATTTACATGTACTATGAAGATCACGAACCTCCACATTTTCACGCATTCTATGGTGAGTATGAAGTCGTAGTTACAATCAGCGATGGAGCCGTTTATG
Organism: Fimbriimonadaceae bacterium; assembly: GCA_036502005.1. Lineage (GTDB taxonomy): Bacteria > Armatimonadota > Fimbriimonadia > Fimbriimonadales > Fimbriimonadaceae > DASXZH01. The sequence continues at coordinate 85,280 of DASXZH010000029.1, read as the reverse complement.
CGGGAGGGATGCCGACTGGAGAGTTAGCGATAATTTTAAGTGGCTTGCAGTTTGGCGAGAACTGGCAGCTGACAACTGGATGAGGGCTAGGACCGCTCAGCCATTAGAAAAGATACCGGGCACTGGATTTTAGATGAGAACAACAATAGAACACTTCATAAGAAATGTTGTCCCTCTGGACGAGCATCGCCTATGGCTTCATTTCTCAGATGGGCGGCAAATCGTTGCAGACCTCGCACCAGTTTTAGCGAAAGGTGGAGTTTTCCAACCTTTATCAGTTCCGGATGTTTTCCGCAAGGTCAAACTTGAAAACGGAGGCAGAGCCATAGTTTGGCCCGGGGGGGTCGATTTATGCGCCGATGCTCTGTATGGGCCGAAGATTGCACCTAAACGAAAGCCGATTCAGAGTTCCGCATCCTTTGGAATCGAAGTTTTCTTTCCATAGTAACGCCCTAGCTCTTTCTTGTCTTGGCGGTGTTGCTGAATCATGCCATCGACGTCTTTTTCGCCGATGCCGAGTTTACCGGCCCGTTCTTGTCCATAAGCATATAGCTTTTCTCTTCGGCTGTCTTGCAACCGGCGCTCCATTGCCTCACGAACCAAATCGTCTACGCTAATGTGCTCGGCAGCCGCAGTTTTTTCCGCTTCCAGCAGGAGGGCGGGAGGAATGCTTGCGTGTAGGTTTTTACGCTGGATAGGCTCATTCATAATTCCCTCGCTTTCGCGGATGGTACTTCATACGCAACGCCGGTTGCAAGCAACACCAGAATTGCGACAAATCGCCCCGCTCCCAGGTTCCCGACCCCACAGAATGTCGACTTCTGAGGTACCCTATAAGGGTAGCTGCTTTTACTGGCAGCAAAAAAATGTTCCCAAGGAGCCTAAAGGGCAGGGCTCTCACGGTCCAAAGGTGAAATATGAGCTTGAAGGTGCAAAATAATCGGCTGGAATCAGAGCAGAACGTAAAGTTTACCGTTCTTGGTCCCTACGGAGAGACAATCGGCATTTTCTTAGGAACCTGGGACAAGGCCATTACTGAGTCTCCTGCTAAGGCCAACGTCGATGCGTCGACCAGTGCCAAGCACACTTTTAATGGTGTGATTGACGATAAGGCGCAGGCCACGTTCTTCTCGAGTCTTTCCGAGCGAAGAATCTTTAGAAACCTAATCCTAAAGATCGAAACGGAAGACGGCACGAAGCACAGTTGTCAGTGCAACCTAACGGTTGCTGCCGGCAGTGTGAAGGGTTCCGCGGTTTCTCCGGTCGTCGCTGTCGTCACGGCGTAGTCCGGCATGGCTCAGGAAATCGAGCTTAAGTTTCTCGTAGATCCTGCCAAGCTTCCTGCCTTGCCTGAAGGTGAACAATACGTTCAGGCATATCTCTCAATCGACCCTGCTGTTCGCGTGCGAATCGTGAATAGCAGGGTCGCTTTATTTACGGCCAAAGGGGCTGGGCTTAAGAGCAGGGTTGAGATCGAGTTCGAAATCCCTTTGGACAAGGGGCTAGAACTTGTAAAGCTGTCTCCTTTTACGGTGATAGAGAAGACTCGCCACAAGCTTCCCATTAATGGATTTACTTGGGAGGTCGATTTTTACCACGGGCCCCTTGATGGGCTGGTAACGGCAGAAGTTGAGCTTCCAAGCGAGGATATCGAGGTTGAACGGCCTAATTTTGTGACAGAAGATGTCACCGAGCGGCGCGAGTACAAGAATTCGAATCTGGCAGCTCACGGGCTGCCCGCTCCCTAGTTTAGGGATCCGTCCCTCTTCCCTTGAGGGAAGGACGGGATGGGTGAGGCACAATACCATACATTGAGGTATGCGATTGGCCTCTGCACAAGATTGGCGGATAGCTCCCGGCCTCTTAGCGCATGGCGGGCTTCCAGATTTTAATGAGAATTCCAATCTTCCCGGACGCATTAAAAACATCCCTGTTCGTCCGTTTGTTGCCTGGAACTTGAATTCAAACTAGTCACGCATCCCAGGTATCCAGAAAGAATTTTGTTTTTAAATTGTTTTTGAACCTATATTTGTATCAAAAATATACAAATATTCCGATTCATGGCCGGGCTGGATACGGGCCAATGCCGTCTGCCTTACGCTATGGCACGTGCGCAGCAAGCCTATGTACCAGGCGAAATAGAAAATAGAAAATGAAAATTGCAGCCGTCAGGCGTTAAACGTGTAAGATACGCGAAGTAGATGAAAACTCCATCTAACTCCTTCCGGCCAAAACCGCCTGGTGAGACCAATCCTGAAGTTCAGGATCGCAACCTCACGCATCTTGCCATCATCATCATCTTTGGCATTTTCGCGACGACCATGCCGCAGCCTCAGGTGCTCGGCAAGTTGCCTTTGCAGTACTTGCTGAAGAACGACCTTCACGTCAACAAGACGCAGATGGCCAGTTTTTTCTTCCTTTGCGGGCTCGCTTGGTATTTCAAGCCATTTGCCGGAATCCTTACAGACGCTTTTCCCCTGTTTAAGACCCGACGCCGACACTACATGATGTTTGCATCGCTCTTCGCGATGGCCAGTTGGGTGGCAATCATTTTTGTGCCGAGGACCTACACCTCGCTTCTCTATACGGCCATCGTAATCAACGTTTTCATGGTGTTGGGTTCAACGGTAACGGGTGCTTACCTGGTAGAAGCCGGCCAAGCCATGAAAGCTACTGGAAGGCTCACGGCGCTGCGCCAAGTGGTTACAAGTTTTTGCGGCTTGGTGACGGGACCCTTTGGAGGGTGGTTGGCAGCCTCTGCAGCAACGGGTTCGTTGATTAAGACTGGAGCCATCAACGGAGGAATTGTTCTTTCGCTGCTACCCGTGGCTTACCTGTTCTTGAGAGAAAGGCCCGTCCAAAATAGTAGCGCAACGGTCGTCTTTACAAACGCAGGCTCCCAGCTCAAAACCATTTTCTCATCAGGCACATTATGGTTTGCTCTGCTCTTTATTGGGCTCTACTATTTCTCGCCGGGCTTCAGCACTCCACTGTTCTATAAGCAAACAGACGAACTTAAATTTAAACCTGAGCAAATCGGACTCTTGGGCACTTACGCCGGTGCATTTGGGATCATTGCAGCTTTTTTGTATGGGAGTTTAATTAAAAAATTCAGCATACGGACCATGCTTGGCGCTGGGATTTTCCTGGCGGGGTTGGGCACCTTTACCTATCTTTATTACGGAAACTACACACTCGCGAGAATCATCGAAAGCCAAAATGGCTTCTTTGGAACTCTTGCCGAAGTCGCTCTCATGGATTTGGCGGCAAGAGCAACTCCTAAGGGATGCGAAGGTCTAGGCTACTCGCTAATCCTGTCGATGAGAAATGTGGCTCTCTTTGGCGCGGATATCTTGGGCTCGCATCTGTCAGACAGTAAGTGGCCCTTTGCATGGTTGGTGTTTTTAAATGCCGGCACTACCCTCTTTGTGTTGGTCTTCCTACCCTTCTTGCCAAGAAAAATCATGCAGAGTCGGGATCAAGACGTTAAGGAATTCGAAGCCTCAGAGCCCACGCTAGCGTAAATGGCCTAAAACTGCAGGAGGACCATGTCTCAAATTCCTCCACAGTTATACGGTTCGGTGCCCCCGCAGCAGCCTTATCAAAGGCGCAGAGTCGACTTCGAGTCGATCGGCGTTGCGTGGAAAATCATCTCTAGCGATTTTGGGACCTGGGCGGTAGCCAGCTTGATCACGCTTATGATCTTGCTGATTTTGATGATCCCGGCAATCGGGTTCTTCTATGTCAAGCTCTTCCAACTGGTCTTTACGATGCAGCCCGGCGTAGGGGGACGCCCAAATCCCTTCGCTTTTCTGCAGATTTTTGAACTTGAGCTCATGTTGGCAGGCCTATCTCTCTTCGTGCAACCCATCCAATACATCTTCTTGGGGGGAATGTCCGAAATGGCCTTAAGGCAAATGGAAGGCATACCCATTGCCGCCACGGATGTCTTTTTGGGTTTCCGGAAGTTTGGCTCTCTTTACATAACCGGGTTTTGCTATACTGCAGCAATTTTTGTTGGCCTCTTGTTTTTTTACGTTCCCGGGTTTATTTTTGCGGGCCTCTTTTGTTTTGCCCCGATCCTTATTATCAGGGGCAAAGCAAAAGCCGTTGATGCTCTGGTACGGAGTTGGCAGATACTTGTTGGCGATCTTTGGATGATCGCACTGCTTCTCTTCTGCGCCCAACTCTTGGCCGGTCTGGGTGTCTTTGCATGTTATATTGGTTTGATCTTTACAATGCCCATCTCGTCGGTCGTCGTCGCCATAACATATCGAAATTTCTTCCCGCCTAACCTGCAGCCAACCGAAGGCCCCAGGGCGTAGAAGACGGCATGGGAAAACTTGAGGGAAAAGTTGCAGTTGTTACCGGCGCTTCATCTGGCATCGGAGAAGCCACCGTTCTTGCCTTGGTTGCGGAAGGGGCAAAAGTGGTCGCCTCGGCCCGAAGAGCCGACAGACTAGAGAATCTAAAGCACAAAATCCATAAGCCGGAGCCTGCCGCTGTCGGGGCAGGCGCGCCGAACGACCTGAACCCGGAGATTCTGAAAGCCATCGACTCCGCGGCGAGCTGGGGCGAGATCCACACGGTAATCGGCGACGTCAGAAACGAAGCCGATTGCGACCGGCTGATCCAGGAAACGATGGACAAGTACGGCCGCATCGATATCCTCGTTAACAACGCGGGAGTCATGCTGCTAGGGCCGATCGTCGGCGCAGACACAGAAGATTGGCGTCGAATGATCGACACCAACCTATACGGCCTCATTTACTGCACGCACAAGGCCATCACTCATATGCGAAAGCAGCAGTCCGGGCACATTGTAAATATCTCTAGCGTTGCGGGTCGTACCGCTCGTTCGGGCGCGGGAGTTTACAATCTCACAAAATGGGGCGTTAATGGCTTCTCAGAGTCCCTGCGACAAGAAGTCCATGGAGATCACATCCGCGTCACCATCATCGAGCCCGGCGCCGTCGCCACCGAGTTGCGCGAGCATATCACAGTGCCCCAGGTGAAAAAGGACATGGATGCTTGGGCGGAGGCTATGGAGCAGCTAGAGGCAGAAGACATTGCTGCTTCAATCCTCTACGCCGTGACCCAACACCCCCGCGTAAACGTGAACGAGATACTCATTAGGCCGACCGATCAAGCCGGCTAACTGAATAGCTTAATCATCATCTTCGCCTTCGTCTTCCACAACTGCTGTTGGCGGTTCTGACTTCATTTGTGCTTTTAAGGTCTTCACCAACTCCAGCATCGAATCCGCAACTCGCGCCTCCTTCCGAACTCGAAGCCAAGCCATAAGCCCAGATAGCGACAGCTCTTTCAGATAGGCGAACGAAAACCCGACGGTTTCCTGAGCGAGAACCAGAAATTCCTCATCAGAGATTTCTCGTCCCTGCAGCATCATCCGCAAGAATCGCCCGCGCTCGCCGCGACGTGGCAAATCAAACTTGATTTTTCGGTCGAATCGGCTGGGCCGATTTAAAAGGGCCGGATCTAGCTTTTGAGGGTAGTTGGTAGTCGCGATAGTGAGCACACCGCCATTGCTAGCAAATCCGTCGAGTTCGTTCAAGAATAGAGATCTGTTCTTGTCGTCAATTAAGCTATCCAGGTCTTCGAAGACCAGGATGCACGGGGCAGCCTCACGCGCTCGGCGAAAAACCGACTGAATGGCCCCATGCACTGTGCCTCGGTTTGGAACCAAACTGCGAACGTACAGGCATGGCTTTCCTAAACAGTTGACCATAGACTTAATAGCGTGCGTCTTACCGTTTCCTGGAGGTCCCGTTAAAAGAACGCCTCTTTTCCAAGGCACGCCAAGCGACAGATAGATCTCTTCGGATTCAAAGAAATCGCTGATATCCGCTGTAAGGGAACGCATAGTGGCGGCCGACAAAATCAAGTTTTCCAGAGTTGAGCTCTTAATCGCGTTCAGAAGATCTCGGTCGCGCTTCCACTCTCCTCGAGCAAAGACTAAAACTTGTCCGGAAGCCTCAGTTGTCGTTCTGCAAACTTGTGAAAAAAGAGCCTTTGCCACCCCTGCACTATCGGCAACGATGTAGTGAAACGTGTAGCACTCACCCTTGATTCGCACTACCTTGGCGTTCATCCCGTTCCATTCCACGTCCATTACGGCGTTTCGGGGAGAAATTTTCGCACCCTTACCTTTGCCCCTCCAATCTGCATTGAGTTGGCTATGAGACAGCAGGTCGAGCTTAAGTCGGCAATGCCCCCTCTCAGCGAATTCGTCTAGGTCGAACTCGTAGTCGTCCGTTTCCAAAATGAACTTATCAGGAAAGATTTGGGCAAGGCGGACGCTGGCGCTAAATGTAAGCGCCTCTTCGGGCATAAGAATGACTTCGCGAATTAAAGATGTGATTGTATCGGCCACTGTAAAAGCTCCTCGAAGCATGCCATTGGGCACGCGGGTGGGGCAATGATGCAAAGGTAGTTTTAGGCAAAGGGCGGCCACTCCAGCGAGTGGCGCGGGAGGAGCTATTGTTTGCCTAAATGGTGAAGTCGCATGACGGACGAATATTGTGGCAAAGGCGTTACCAAGATGTCAATGGGTTTAGTGTGTTTGAAGTATAATATTTGTCGGCCTTTTATTTAGGCCTTGGTTCGGACCGGCTGATGCTTCCCTCTCACTGGTTGGAACTCTTTACCAAAGGATTTTCAAGAAATGGCAAAAACAATAACCAGTGTAATTAAGCTTAATATCCCCGCCGGAAAAGGCACTCCCGCTCCTCCCGTTGGCCCCGCCCTCGGTCAGGCAGGCATCAACATGATGGAGTTCCTCAAGAAGTACAACGAAATGACGGCTTCGCAGATGGGCTTTAAGCTGCCCGTCGAGATCTTGGTCTATTCGGACCGATCTTATTCGTTCGTTGTAAAGCAGCCTCTAACCACGGACCTGATAAAGCGAGCTGCCGGCATCGAAAAGGGCGCAGCCAATCCAAAAACGGATAAGGCGGGCGTTTTAACTTCTGCGAAGCTTCGAGAAGTGGCCAAGCTGAAAATGGCCGACTTAAACACCAACGATGAAGAGATGGCTATGCGAATCGTCGCAGGCGCCGCTCGATCGATGGGCGTCCGCGTCGAAGGTTAAGAAACCTAATTGGGGAGCGGGGATTTGTCCCCGCTTTATCCCTTTCGCAGTTCATTGCCGGCATTCTAAACCCGAAGCAAGCACGGCGATAAATCGCCTAATTAAAGCGGAAATAAATTCCCGCACTCCAAAGTTATTGGCAACGCGCGCCTAGTAGCCGAACGTCAAACCTTTAACCATCTCCGCTGGTAAAGTTCTAAAACATGCTTCGTTTACCTAAATTGTCTCGCGCCCTTGCTCTTTTGGGCACAACCGCTTTACTTGGCTGCCTTGGCCCGGCACAGCAATCCGCTCCTGTGGTCAGCGTGCAGACACCGCCCGCACCAACCTACAAGTTTGATGGAAAGGTTGCTTGGGATTATTTAGTGAAGCAGGTTGCCTATGGCCCCCGCGTTCCGGGAACCGACGCCCAGGTTAAGTGCCGCGATTACATCCTGGATGAACTGAAGAAAAGCTGCGATGACGCCCATTTGCAGCAGTTTTCCTATCACTGGTCGGTGAATGGAAAGACGCTGCCTATTTACAACGTGATCGGCACCCAGAACTGGAAGGACGCCAAAGTTCGCATGGTATTGCTGGCCCATTGGGATTCGAGGCCTTGGGCAGATGGCCCTAACTCCCCTCCTGGCGATCACGATAAGCCGATTCCCGGCGCGGACGACGGGGCAAGCGGCGTTGCCGTGATACTGGAGTTGGCGCAGGCAATAAAGGATAAACATCCTGGCCTCGGCATCTTGTATTTACTGGACGACGGAGAAGATCTTGGACCCGACATCTCCCAAATGCTTTTGGGGGTGGACTATTTTGCGGATCATCTTCCAACTCCAAGGCCGGACTATGGGATTTTGCTGGACATGATCGGGCAGAAAGATTTAGTGGTCCCGATGGAGCAGGAGAGCTACAAGAGTGCCAATGCCATCACAAAAGCGTTCTTTCTGAATGCGATGAAGGTGGGACTCGGCAAAACGTTTCCTTACAAGATTGGTGAAGATATAGACGATGACCATCTTCCTCTCATCGCGAAAGGGGTGCCGACTTTGGATCTCATTGATTGGGATTACTACAACACCTATTGGCACACTGTGAAAGACACACCGGAACAATGCTCCGAGCAGTCTTTGGTAGACGTCGGCGACGCCTTGGAGAGCTTCTTTACGAGGCCAAGCCCATGGACTCCTCCTGCTGGTTAGACCCTGATAAAAATTTTCTTTGAGTAGAGCGCCCAAAGGACCAATCCCCAAATGGTGATGTAGGAGATGGTGTAAATCCATCCGCCTGCGAAGTTGCCCATCGAGCCTTTCAGCAGGTGCAGCGTATGGTCCAGCATGCCTTCCGTGCCTGTTGGCGTTTTAACGGTCCAAACGGAGAGGATGGTCAGCTTTACAAAAATGGGCACGGTGTAGGCGACGATAGCATTGGAACCGAAAATGACAAGCGGAGTCGCCCATTTCGTCTTTTTGGCAGCATCAGTGGTTAGATAGAGAACGGTAAGAACGAGCAACCCGAGTCCTCCGGAAAAGAGAATGTAGGAAGGCGTCCATAGGGTCTTGCTGTAAGGCAAGCTTAGGTTCCAGATGATGCCGGCCGTTATCATGATCAGGCCGGAAATGGAAGAGAACGTCATCCATTGGATCGGCGTTTTTTGGCGGTCCAATAGGTAGTCGCCAAAGACGGTTCCGAGCAGCACTAAAGCGCCCGTGGGAATCGCTGAAAGAATGCCTTCCAAGTTATATCTTCCAAAGAAAGTGGTGTTCATGTAGGCCGGCCAGTTCGCCGTTTCCGAGTAAGCGCCAGGGGCCGCGCCTGGTACCGGGAAGTATTTCAGCGCCATTCCGAAAACCAAAAGCATGGCAAAGGAGATGATGATTCTTCTTTTTTTAGAAAGGTCGCTCAGCCAAGCACCGATTAAATAGGCGAAGCCGATAAGCTGCAGCACACCCATCGAGAAAACGGGTTTCTTCTCTGTGGCACTTTCGAGCAGGCATCCAATGGCTATGAGCAACGCGGCTCTTACGACGATTCTTAACTCATGCCGCCAGTTTGGGACACCCCTCTTTTTTGCGGAAGCGGTGGAAAGGGGAATGGCCAGGCCAACGCATAGGAGAAACCAGGGAAAGACGAGGTCAGCTATCGTCACGCCGCCGTTCCAGCCTGCGTGCATGAGTTGGGCAGGGGTTTGGGTGTCCAACGCGATGTTGTTCACCAACAGCATGAGGAGGACCGTGAGGCCGCGGAAGGCGTCCAGACTAACGAGCCTAGCGGTTCGGGTTTTTGGGACCGATTCTTGCGTTGCTTCAGGCGCGGGAACCGTGGATTCCGGTTCGGGTTGCCTTTCCAAAACGGTGCTTTGCATTGAGTCTCCTGCTTAGAGGTACTTACTGCATTCCCGGTTCAGATGATTGCCATCGGAACGATTTTTCTATTCTTCGGTCGCTGCATCCCCCTGGCGGGTTGCGCTCGAGCAAGACTTTAATGCAGGGAAGCCATAATAAGGCGTAGGCGTCTCAAAGAAAGGAAGCATCATGCAAGAAGTCCACCTCTCCGACCAACTCTACCAGTTAGCCAAGAAACGCGCAAGCGATGCGGGCTTCACTAGCGTTGACGAGTTTGTTGCTGATATTGTACAAACGGAAATCAGCGAGCCAACCGAAGACTACGACTACCTTTTCACACCTGAGAGAATCGCTAATATTGATAAGGTCCTTTCCGAAGTGAAAGCTGGGGGCAAAACCTACACCCCTGACGAAGTCGATGCTCACCTTTCAGGTAGGCGAGCTGCCTGGATCCAAAAGAACGGCCAGTGAAAGTCGTAATCACACCGCAGGCCGAAATGGACCTTGCGGAGATTTGGGAGTGGAACGCGCAAGACCGAGGAGTTCGTCATGCCGACCGCTACCTTGTGTTTCTAAAGAAGGCTATTTATGCATTGAGCAATCCTCTTGTGAAGGGGCGATCGGTTCCGGCAAGGCAAGACCTCAGTTTCATTATCATTAAGCGACGCGCTAAGGGGCACGGCCATATCGCTGTATATTCGGTTCAGGGGAATGAAGTCATCGTTGCGCACGTCTTCCACACTTCCCAAGACTGGGAAAACAAACTCCCCTAAGATTAGTCTGTCCGTTAACCTGTGATTTTTCTTCGACCGCCGCTCAGATGCCCGATCAGCAACGCGATATCCGTCGGTCGCACGCCCGGGACACGGCTGGCTTGACCGATCGTGGCCGGCTTAACTCGTGTAAGCTTTTCAATCGTTTCGTAGCTGATGCCTTTCATCGCTTCATAGTCGAGCGAGACCGGGATTTTGAGGGCATCTAGCCGCCGCGCTTGGTCTGCCGAGCGCTGCTGGATTTGCAGATAGCCATCGTATTTCGCTGCGATCTCGATTTGCTCACGGACTTGCTTGCCAAGCATGTCGGGCTCACCTTCGGTTAAGTCTTGAGATGAGGACAGATCGAGACCAAGAACGCCGGCGAGTCTGATGGCATCGACCAGGCTTACTTCCGGGCGCTTTACGAGATCAAACAGGTTGATTTTGTTCTTTAGCAACACAAACTCTAGCCGCTCGAAAGTCTCGTTGTGGGCAGGTGACACGAGTGCGCTTTCCAGCGCCTGGTAGGCAATGCCAAGCCTTTCCATCTTCTCCGAAAATCTTTGCCAGCGCTCCTCGCTGCAAAGACCGATCGCATGGGAAATGGGAGTCAGTCTTTGGTCGGCGTTGTCGTGCCTCAGCAGTAATCGGTGCTCCGCGCGGGCGGTGAGCATGCGGTATGGGTCATCCACGCCTTTCGTGACCAAGTCGTCCAACATAACGCCGATAAAGCTGTTGTCTCGGGGAAACTCAACCGGTTCCTCATCCGTCGCCAGCCTGGCCGCGTTAATGCCGGCAACAATGCCCTGAGCGGCCGCTTCCTCGTATCCGCTGGTCCCATTTATCTGGCCCGCCAAGAAAAGCCCAGGCCGCAGCTTGGACATTAAAACCGGTGTGAGCTGCAACGGATCGGCCATGTCGTATTCGACCGCGTAGCCGGGGCGCAGCATTTCAACGTTCTCAAGTCCGCCGATAGTGCGTAAAGCAAGAAGCTGGGTTTCGGCAGGAAGGGAAGTTGAAAAGCCCTGTACGTAGACCGAATCCATGTCCCAATCTTCGACCTCTAGGAAGATGGGATGGGAATCTTTCTCGGCAAACCTGACAATCTTGTCCTCGATGCTGGGGCAGTATCGCGGCCCCACCCCTTCGATTTGGCCAGAATACATGGCGCTTTCGTGCAACCTTTCTTGAACCAGCGCCTGCGTTGCCGGCGTGGTCCGCGTCTGCCAACATCCCAAAAGGGGCTTCTCCGGCATGGGCCTATCGTGCACGAAGCTGAGGGCGCCCGCATCCAGATCGCTTTCCATAACCTCTGTTTTTGAGAGATCAATGCTGGAGAACTTTATCCGAGGGGTGGTTCCAGTCTTGAACCTTCGGATGTTGACGCCCAAATCTTTAAGGAAAGCGGTTAGGCCAAAAACGGCCTGATCGCCGTGGCGGGCGGCCACTGTCTTCTTTTGCCCTTCGTGGCAGAGTCCGTTTAGGAAGGTGCCGGTGGTTAAAACGACGGCCTTCGCTTTGAGTTTCGTGAAATCCTCGGTTCCGGCGGGTTTTACTAAAGCGCCGCTTACTCGGCCGTTTTCGGTGAGAACAGTTTCAACCGCACCTTCGATGAGGGTTAGGTTTGGCTGCTCGCGCATCACTTTTTGCATGAAAAGCGGGTAAGTGTTTTTGCAAACATGGGTCCTAACCGTTTGAACCGCCGGGCCCTTGCTGGTCCCAACCTTTCGGATATGGGTAAGGGTGTAATCCGTGGTGACCCCCATCTGGCCGCCTAAGGCGTCGACTTCGCGGGCCAAGTGGCCCTTGGCAGGCCCGCCGATGCTGCAGTTGCAGGGGAGATGCCCAATGCGGCTTAGATTTAAAGTGATGCACGCGGTCCGTCGGCCCATTCGGGCAGAGGCAAGCGCCGCCTCGATACCGGCGTGCCCGGCTCCAACTATTAGGACCTCGAACTCAGACATAGGAAGATTGTGACAGGCGCGGAGGGAATGTCTTGCGTTTTGCATGTTGCGTTTTGCATGTTGTGTTTTGCCTGCTGCCCGCCAGCCGCCCGTCAATGGCGCCACCATAAGCCCGAGCCGATCCAATAAACCTGCCCGGCCGCATCCATTAACCTCCACTTATTGTGTGCATTAATGGTATACTGATTTGTATACAGTTCATGGCTAATTTGAGAGCAAGCGAGACAACCCATGCCCAACTTAAATGGCTGTCGATTGCAACCGGGGAACCTATACAGACGGTCTTGGATCACGCGGTTGAAGCCTATCGTAGGACAGTTTTTCTTCAAAAGCTCAACGAGGAATATGCTGCCTTGCACGACGATGCCGATTCCAAGGCTGATGAAAACGAGGAGCGGCTTCTTTGGGAGCAGACGTTAGCCGACGGTTAGAAGGAGCTGAATGACGCCGAATAGGGGAGACATTTGGTTTGTTGATCTTGCCCCAACTCGAGGCCACGAACAATCGGGGATGCGCCCTGCCCTCGTGCTCTCGGTGGACCTATTCAACTCAGGCCCTTCCGAACTAGTGATCGTTTGTCCGATTACCAGTAAGCGCCGCAATCTTCGGTCGCATGTTCAAGTCGTGCCACCGGAGGGTGGCTTATCTGCGGAGAGTTATGTTATGTGCGATCATATCCGTTCCATATCGCGTGACAGATTGGCAAGGGCCCTCGGCACCGTTTCGGACGCCACTCTTAACGCCGTAGAGGAACGAGTTAGGATTCTTCTTGGCTTATGAACGCCCGGCTCGCCAATCGGTAACCTACGAGGCATTCTGGAATGGTCACGGCCGTCGACAATTATTGCTCGGCACGCCGCTAAAGTTTCTTAAAGATCAACGACACATTGTGACCGCCGAAACCAAACGAGTTTGATAGTGCAACATCCACCTTAGCCTTCCGAGCCACGTTTGGCACGTAGTCCAAATCGCAATCCGGATCAGGGTGCTCCAGGTTCACGGTCGGAGGCAGGATTGATTCCTGCATGGCGAGTAGGCAAATCAAAGCCTCGATCGCCCCGGCAGCGCCCAAGGTATGCCCAATCATCGACTTGGTGCTGCTGATCGGAATCTTATAAGCCGTATCGCTAAAAGCACGCTTGATCGCCAGCGTCTCCAGCTTGTCGTTCAACGCAGTTGAAGTCCCGTGGGCGTTGATGTACTGAACATCGGTGGGTTGCAAACCAGCATTGCGCAAGGCTTTTCTCATAGAGCGGAACGCACCGCTTCCTTCCGGATCGGGGGCGGTCATGTGAAAAGCGTCGCCGGACATGCCGTAACCGATGATCTCGCCGTAAATCTTCGCTCCGCGCGATTTGGCAAACTCGTAATCTTCCAAAACCAGAACGGCAGCGCCTTCCGACATTACAAATCCATCTCTGTCGATATCGAACGGTCGAGAAGCGTGAGTGGGGTCCGCATTGCGGTTCGTCATCGCCTTAGCCGCGCAGAATCCAGCAAGGCTGATTTCGTTAATCGGGGCTTCCGATCCACCGGCAAGCATGGCGATTGCATCGCCTCGCTTTATGAAATGGTAGGCGTCGCCGATCGAGTTTGCCCCCGTGGAGCAAGCCGTTACTGCGCAAGTATTAGGCCCCTTCAGCTTATGCATGATCGAGACATAGCCGGAGGCCATGTCGGGAATCATGTAGGGAACCAGAAATGGAGAAACGCGGCCCGGACCGCCATCTATCATTCGGTGGAACTGCTCGCCCAAAAAGGTGAGGCCACCAATCCCGGAGCCGATGAGAACGCCGATTTCATCGGCGATTTCGCCTTCCGTGGGCAGGCAAGAATCGTTAAGCGCCATCGTTGCGGCGGCAGCCGCGAAAGCGATGAATCGATCGAGCCGACGAGCGTCTTTTTTCTCCAGCCACTCTTCCGGTTCGAAGTCTTTAACTTCGCCCGCAATGTGAGTGGTGAACGCGCTAGGGTCGATGTGGGTGATTCGGGCAATGCCCGATTCGCCCGCGATTAATCGCGGCCAAAACTTTTCAACGCCCGTGCCGAGCGGTGTAACCGCACCCAAACCGGTGACGACTACCCGACCGGAAGGTCCGGGAATTTCTGCCATTAAGCGGACTGCTTCTTGCTGATATAGGTAACTGCGTCGCCAACCGTCTTGATTTCGCCGACTTCTTCGTCGGGAATATCAATTCCGAACTCGTCTTCAAAGGCCATGACCAGCTCAACGACGTCGAGCGAATCTGCTCCCAGGTCTTCGGTGAAGGAGGCTGAATCTACAACTTCCTCCGGCTTAACCGCCAACTCTTCAACTGTAACTTTTTTAACTCTTTCAAAGATGTCTTCTGACATTCGATGCACCTTTCCTTGCAAATACGTAATAGGCTAGCACGCAGTGAGCGCCTCCGCAGATTATGGCATCACCAAATCTTCTTGGGCCTCCCCGTTCGTCTGTATTGTGCAATGCTTATGCTCAGACGTTTCTAGCCTTGGCAGCGCCGCCAAAAAAAGTTGACGAACTAGTTCACGAGAAAAATGAATCGAATTGCAGTGATTACGAGCGGAGGCGATGCCCCCGGTATGAATGCGGCGTTAAGGGCGGTGGTACGCGCCTCGATTGGCCGCGGAGCTACTTGCGTGGGATTTCGCCACGGCTACGAAGGCATGATCAAAAAGGAGATGGTGGAACTCGATTCCGCCGCCGTTGGCGGAATAATCACCACCGGCGGCACTATCCTTCGAACGGCCCGAAGCAAGACATTTATGACGTCCGAGGGTAGAAAAGAGGCGCTCAAAGTCTTGCAAGAGGTTGGCGCCGAAGGGCTGATCGTTATCGGCGGCGATGGTTCTCTTACCGGAGCCCTGAAACTTTCAGAGGAATTCGATTTTCCCGTTATGGGGCTTCCAGCTTCGATTGATAACGATATTTCCGGTTCGGACTATTCGATTGGCTTCGACACGGCAGTGAACACGGCGATTGGCGCGATCGACCGCGTGCGGGATACGGCCTACTCGCATGAAAGGGTTTTTGTGGTTGAAGTGATGGGGCGGCACAACGGTTTCATCGCGTTGGAAGCTGGTTTGGCCGGTGGTGCGGAGGCGATTCTTATTCCGGAGGTGCCCTACTCGTTGCTAGAAGTTTGCGACGACCTCAGGCTTGCGGCTGCCAAAGGGAAGCGCAGCAGCATTATCGTTGTGGCGGAAGGGGCGGCGCGCGCTTCGGATATTAAAGAGTTCATTCAAAAGAACACGGGTTTTGAGACTCGTTATTTGGTGTTGGGCCACATGCAGCGGGGTGGAAGTCCCACCGCTTTCGATCGAGTTTTGGCCTTGCGGCTAGGAGCTTTGGCTGCGAACCGCCTGATAAGCGGTTTTAGAGCCGAAATGGTGGGCGTGGATGGGACGAAACTTGTTTCGCATCCCCTCGCTTACGTGCTGAGCACGGAGCGGACTATCGACCCGGAGAAACTGCTGCTGGCCGGGGTCATGGCGCAGTAGTCGTCTTGTAGTAATTGCTATGAAACCGCGTCTCTGGAACCAAATTTTCGCTACAGCGTAAACTCTGTTAGATTTGTTTCCAAGCTCATTGAACCAACAGGTTGCCGCGTTTATGCGCCCTGTGGAAAGTCTCAACCCCGAAAGCTCTCTTGATAGGGCGGCTGCGCTTCTACGCAACGCCCCATTTGGATTGATTCCGGTTCAAGAGGGAAACACCCTTTTGGGAGTTGTAACCGAGAGCACGCTGGCCGAAGCGATGGCACGCGGCTGCGGTCCTTACGACTCGGTGGTCGTAGCGCTCGATACAAAAAATCCAAACATACAGTCTCATGAAACCGGGGCGGAGGCGCTGCGAAAGATTTCGGAAAGTGGCACCAGTTCGCTATTGGTCGTCGACTCAAGCGGCCGGGCGATTGGCGTGGCCAGTGCGAGCGACCTCTATCCTAAGCAGCCTAATTCACCTAAGCCTCCGGCTGTAGGCGGGATGGCGACGCCGTTCGGCGTTTATCTTACCAATGGCGCCATTGGGGCAGGGGTGCCTTATTGGGCGTTGATGTCTACTGGCGCCGTCATGTTTGGATTGGTCGCCTTGGGCGGCGTTGCGCAAACCCTGCTTTTTAAATACGCGGGTTGGGATACGGTCCACTACAATGAAGCCTGGGATCTCTTTCCCATCGTGTTTCTATTCTTGGGTATGAGGCTCCTGCCCCTAGCCGGAATCCATGCGGCAGAGCACAAAGTAGTTCATGCCATCGAACGTGGCGAGCCGCTTGTTCCTGAAGTTGTGGATCGAATGCCGCGGGTTCATCCCCGATGCGGGACGAACCTTTTTGTAGGGGCAACCATTTTTGGAATCGTGCTTACGACGCCATACATTGGCGACCAGAGCTTGCGGATCGTTCTTGCCGCAGTAGCCACGTTTTTGTTGTGGCAGCCTCTTGGAAGCGCTATGCAGTGGGCGGTGACAACAAGGCCGCCGTCTCGAAAGCATGTCGAAATGGGGATCAAGTCTGGCAAAGAGCTGTTAGAAAAATACAGGCTTGTTCGCAACCCCGCACCGAATCCTTTCCAGCGGATTTGGAACAGCGGAATGGTGCATGTGCTAAGCGGATTTATGATCTGTTCCTTGCTTGCGGCCGGCATCGCTAAGGTGTTTCATTTGGAATTGCCGTTCTGAGCCGTTCGTTCGGCTCGGATGCGTTGCGCGCTTTGCGTCTTGCGTTAAACAAGTCTCAAATTGGAAATAGCCCGCCTTAGCTTACAACCGGAATTAGCTGGCGGCACTGCCATCATAAGCTTTGTATAATCCCAACGATCAAGTTTTGACGAGTTCAACGCATAACGCACAACGCATAACGCCTGAAGCAAATACCCCATCGCTTATGCCCCAAAGCTTCGCGGAGGTATACTCCCCTCCCGGTGCAACAAGTCTATAACGTTTTGCTTGTGATTGGCGTAATCGTCGCCGCCGCGTTCGCCGCATTTGTTTTCATAACAGGAAAGGGAGACGCGATGGGCGGGAGTGGTGGCGTCCGCACAACCTTTAAGGGGAAAGCAGGCTTCGATGACTTCCTTTCGAAGACAACGCTCATTTTGGGCATCAGCTTTATGGCTTTGATGCTTTTGCTTGATGTGCTTAGCGCCCAAATCCAGCGCCATTCAGGCGCGTAAGCGCGAGGGGTAAAATCCCCTGTCGGCCCTCTACTAAGGCCGCATTTTTATGAAATCCCGGACTAAACCCCAACAGCGCGTCTCGCCCAAACCTAAGGGCGGCGCAGCCGTGGCCGAACCTGCCGGAATTCAAACTCTGATTGAACAGATTTCAGCCAGTCCCCAGCTTGAGGAGAAAGAACAGCGTATGCCAAATGACAGTTTCGACGCAGATATCGTAGTGATCGGCTCCGGCCCTGGCGGTTATGTGGCCGCCATCCGCGCCGCTCAACTAGGCGCGAAAACGATTTGTGTGGAGAAAGAGTATTTGGGTGGCACTTGCCTGAACTGGGGTTGCATTCCCTCCAAGGCGTTGATTGCCTCAGTGGAGAGATTGAACAACGTGAAGCACGCCAGCGCGCTTGGTGTAAAGGTCGAGGGCGAACCGACCATGGATTTTGAAGATCTGATCAAGCGAAAGGAAAAGATCGTTCTTACCCAGCGCGGCGGCGTCGGCTACCTTTTCAAGAAGAACGGCGTTCGACACGTGGAAGGGTTTGCCTCGTTCGTGGACAAGAACACGATTGAAGTGAAGGATAAGGATGGCAAGAAGGAAACCATTCGGGCAAAGAACTTCGTGCTCGCCATGGGCTCTTCCGTGATCCATTTAAACATCCCGGGACTGGAGGGCGCGCGAGACGAAAACGTATGGACTTCGGACGATGCGGTCACCATGCCCCGCGTGCCGAAGTCGATGCTTATTTTGGGCGGCGGCGCGGTTGGCGTGGAGTTCAGCTACGTTTTTAACGGTCTCGGCTGCGATACGACGGTTGTGGAAATGATGCCGACCTTGATCCCCATGATGGATACCGATCTGGGCACCGAGCTAGGGAAATTACTCGGCCGTCAGGGCATAAAAGTCAAGACCGGCGCGACTTTGGAGAAAGCAACCAAAACCAAAGGCGGATGGAAGTGCACGGTCAAAAAAGGCACGGAAACCGAGGAAATCGAAGTTGAAGTGGTTCTTTTGGGCGTTGGCCGGAAAGCCAACACGGACGGCATGAACCTTGAAAAAATCGGCGTTAAACTTCATCGCCGTGGTGTTGAACTGCTTGATGACACGCTCAAGACCCACGTGCCCAATATTTATGCGATTGGCGACGTAACGGGCCGCATCCAGCTTGCTCACGTGGCTTCTATGGAAGGCATCTTCGCGGTGACCAACATTGTGAAAAACGAAGAGCGGAAGATGGATTACAAGGCCGTTCCGAACTGCGTTTACACTATTCCCGAGGTTTCATCTGTTGGTCTTACCGAATCTGAGGCGCAGGCCCAGGGTTACGATGTTGTTGTTGGTAAGGCTGCTTTTAGACCCTTCGGCAAGCCGATGGCGATTGGCGAGCAGGACGGCTTTGTGAAGATCGTTTCTGAGAAGAAATACGGCGAGGTTCTTGGCGTCCATATGATCGGCCCTCACGTGACCGAGATGATCGCCGCTGGCGTAGCCGCGATCAAGCTTGAGGCGACGATCGACATCATGGCGGAGACCATCCACGCGCATCCGACGCTTTCAGAAGTTATGCTGGAAGCCTACGAAGACGCAACCGGACATGCGATTCATAAAGCTTAATATTCTTGAGATGAATAATCTTATCTAGTTTGAGGCTGGCGCCTGGCACTTGAGTGGGAAAAGGTGAGCCCGTTACGACCGGAAACGACTTTGTGTAACTACTTCGCGTAGAGCCAAAGTTACTTAGGATGATTAAGTATCTAGGATCCAAGAGGAAGCTGATCGGCCCTATAGCTGAAGTGGCCGCCGCGTTCCCGGAGGCAGAAACGGCCATAGACCTATTTTCCGGCACCTCTCGTGTGGGGCATGCTTTAAAGAAGCATGGGCTAAGAGTCTTTTCAAATGACGTGAACGCCTACGCCCATAAGTTGGCTACATGTTACGTCCAAGCGAACGTCGAGGATGTTAAAACCGACGTCGAGCAACTGATCACCGAGTTTAATAGTCTGCCTGGACACTCGGGCTATTTCACCGAGACGTTTTGCATCCAGTCGCGGTATTTTCAGCCACATAACGGCGAGAAAATAGACGCCATTCGAGAAGCCATCTGCCAAAAAAGCCTGAACCCGGAACTTGAGGCCGTTCTGATTGTCTCGTTAATGGAAGCTGCCGATAGGGTTGACTCCACCACCGGGGTCCAGATGGCCTACCTTAAGCAGTGGGCGACCAGATCGTTCAATAACCTTGAGCTACGAATGCCGGCCCTCTTGCCAGGCGTAAAGGGCGGTCCGTGCGCGGCTTATCGAGGTGATGTTTTTGAAGCGCTAAGCCACTTAAGCGCGGACATAGCCTATATTGATCCGCCCTACAATCAACATTCTTATCTTGGCAACTACCACATTTGGGAGTCGTTGACATTATGGGATCAGCCGGAAGTGTATGGGATCGCTTGCAAGAGAGTTGATTGTCGGCAACGGCAAAGTGTTTTTAACTCGAAGCCTAAATTTGCTAAAGCGATGAAAAGGGTAATCGACGATGTCGACGCTCGGATCCTGATCGTGTCTTTTAACAATGAGGGCTTCTTAACTCGGGCTGAAATCGAAGAAGTGATGAGCTCACGCGGCCGTGTTGTGGTTATCGAAAACGAGTACAAGCGATACGTTGGAGCTCAAATCGGCATTTATAACCCCAGTGGGGAACGTGTCGGCGAGGTATCTCATTTGGAAAACAAAGAGTATCTTTACGTCGTTGGCCCTGAGGCTGAACTAAGGAATCTTGGAAGGGACGTTCAACTCGCCACTTCTACGGTCGCCTAATCCGTCTGCCTAGAGTAATGGCGACGAGTAATCCCTTCTACAGGGGACTCTGCGGATTGTCCGAAATTGATCCCCTGAACTCGGGCGTAGTGGGTTCGCCGTCGGGGCCGACGCCCTTGCGGGTAAGAACCACCCACGGGGTTTTCAACAATATCTGTAAATCGAGCCAGAAGCTTTGGTGGTCGACGTACCAAACGTCCATCTCAAACTTCTTCTCCCAGTTGACGGCGTTGCGGCCGTTCACCTGTGACCAGCCAGTGATGCCGGGCGGAACCTCGTGGCGTCGGGCTTGCTCAGCCGTGTAGAGATCGAGATAGGACATCAACAATGGCCGCGGGCCGACCAGGCTCATGTCGCCCTTGATAACGTTGAAAAGCTCCGGCAACTCATCTAGGCTCGTGCTTCTTATGAACTTCCCGAAACCGGTTAGTCGAGCGCTATCGGGCAACGGTACGCCCTTCTTATCCGCCAGATTGAGCATGGTGCGGAACTTGTAAAGCTTAAAAGGCTTGCCGTTTTTACCGGGTCGGAGTTGAACAAAAAACGCGGGGCTTCCTAAGATGAACCAAACCAAGAATCCGACCAGCATCATCGGAACGCAAAGGATGATTAGGAGCAGGATGGAGATTATGAGGTCGAAGGCTCTTTTCACGGTTTGAGGGCGTGCACTGCACAGCCCCTTCTTTGACGGTTGGGTTCATTTAGAAGGTGCGCGAGACCGAACCTTAAGCGTGTTCCGAGTCCAGCGAAGAGTCTTAAGTGTTGAGTCCTCAGTCTTAGGAAGGGGGCTCAGGACTCAGCACTTTGAGTTCCCGGTATTACAGGAGATGATCTACTGACTGGCTTTGGTGCCTTTCACGATCATCTGATGATAAACATCAGTATCGCCATAATGGGAGTCGATACAGAACCGGATCAAGCCAAATCCCAGGAAGACGACCATAAAGGCCATGCCCACGCGGTTGAAGGATTTACTCGAAAAGTCCAAATAGTAGCCTTTCACGAACCCATACAGGCAACACAATGCCGATGCCGTAAACAGCAGATAAAGAATTGGCCCGAAGGGGTGCGCGTGGAAGGCGAAGCCGATCTGGCCGTGTACGAAGGCGGTAAAGCTGGTTGTAAGCCCGCAACCGGGGCAAGGGCGGCCCAAGAGCATCACACTGGGGCAAGGAGGAAGGCCGAGCTGGGTGTGGGTTCCGTGGCCCTCCGTGCTAGGGGTGAGGTAAATCGCGCATGAGGTTACGAAGACCCACAGTAAGAACCATAGGAACTGACCGACCAGGTGCTTTCGGCTTTCAGCCTTTTCAAAGCGAATCATGCGACTTCAATGGGGATAACGCACTCGGGCTGTAAAAGGTTACCGTGGACCCGGGCCATGCCAATCACATCGCCGTTTTGATCGAGAAGACCCGCAATATTGGCGCTGGGGCCGCTTTTCACGCTCACCGGTCGGCCTTCGCGGATGGAACTCGCTTGCTCGTGGTTGAGGGCCACAACGGGCACTGGGGGAAGGGCGTCTTTTAGGGGCAGAAGGTGGTCTATGCCCACATCATCAAGCTGGATCGCATTCTGCAGCTCAAACTTGCCAACTTTTTCGCGGTTTAGCGCCGAAAGATAACCGCCGCATCCAAGCGTTTGCCCCATATCGTGAGCCAGGGTGCGCATGTAGGTACCTCCGGAGCAAGCAACGCGGAGGGTGACGTCCGGGCCATCAATATTCTCGACGGTGATCTCTTCAATATGGATGGTTCGCGGCAGGCGCTCAACGTCTTTCCCTTCCCGGGCGTAGGCGTAAAGGGGCTTGCCTGCCTTTTTAACGGCGCTGTACATGGGCGGGATCTGTTGGATCAGGCCTTCGAACTGAGGCAGCACCTCCGCCAGTTGGGCGGCCAAATCGTGTGGCACCGGTTTTTCCGCCACGATGTGCCCTTCGCCGTCCTGGGTGTTGGTTTCTTTGCCGAAAGTGACCACCCCAACGTATTCCTTGGGCTCCAGCGGCAGATATTGCAGAAAGCGAGTTGCGGGGCCGACGGCGATGATGAGAAGGCCGGTCGCATTCGGATCGAGAGTGCCGGCGTGACCAACTCGGCGGGTGCCTAGCTTTCGGCGCACAGCGTTCACCACATCGTGGGAGCTGATGCCTGCCGGTTTGTCGATCAGCAGGATTCCAAGCAACGCCTTAACCTCGGCACTAGGATATCGCGCGCTTCTTCTAGCGAGGCATTGAAAGAGCAGCCTGCTGCATTCTTGTGGCCTCCGCCGCCGACCTCACGGGCAACCGCTGCCACATCGTAGGTTCTTGAGCGCAGAGAAACGCGGACGCGCCCACGTTTTGTCTCCGAAAAGAGAGCAGAAATCTCGACCGTGTTTATGGACAGCAACTCGTTTACAAAGCCTTCGGTGTCCTCATCCTGGGCGCCGGTTTTTTCAAAATCGTCGAAGTGCAGCATGCCATAGCAGAGCTTGCCATCGCATTCAAGCTGCATTCTTTCTAGAAGATAACCAAGTAGACGGGCCGCCGCAATCGGCTTTCGCTGGTAGATCTCTTCACTGACCTCATTGATATCTCCACCTAGCTCTAAGAGGCGCGCAGAGATGCTGAGCGATTCTGGCGAGGTGTTTCTAAACCTGAAGCTGCCCGTATCAGTCACAATGCCGGTGAGCAGGCATGTTGCGATCTCGGGGGTGACTTCGCCTTCCATTTCAAATAGAAGCCTGGAAAGGATCAGGGCCGTAGCTGGAGATTCGGTATCGACGATTCTGAGGTCGCCTGGAGCTTCGATAGGCACATGGTGATCGATCACGGCCAAACGCGGCAGGTTTTCAAAATACTGAGCCGTGCTTCCAAGGCGGTCGAAGGCATCCAGGTCGAGGATGATGCCGAGATCGAATCCTGTGCCTTGAGGAACCTGCCGCACTTTTCCCGAACCGGGCAAGAACTGGAGGTTTGCCGGCGGTCCATGGTGGCATAAAACCTCGTTTCGCATACCCTGATCGGTCAGATAATGCGACATGGCGAGGGCCGATCCAATCGCATCTCCATCAGGATTCAAGTGCGTTCCGATGAGAACTGCGGACGCCGCGCTCAGCTCCTGTTGGAACTGCCGTGCCTGCGCTTGAGCCTTCTCGCGGGTGGCTTTACTTTTAACTTCAGCGTCCTTCAACGTGCTTTATGATACCGGCTTGTTGTTCGTCGAAAGGTGAAAGGCGGTTGCGGAGTCGAAAGTCGAAAGTTGAAAGCCGGACGTTAAAGGCACGAGAACTCAGAACCAGTTGTGCACGTTTGGGGATCAGTTCGGTTCCCCGCTTAAGCTTATGACCGAGCTGGTCCTCCGTCATTCGACCTTCGACTTTCGACTTTCGACTTTCGACCCTATTCCATCATAATCACTGACCGGATCACGTTCCCCGTTTCCATTTCGTGGAAGGCCGCTTCTACATCTTCGAGGCCAATTTTGCGGGTGATCATCTCGTCCAGCTTAAGCTGGCCATCTAAATAGAGCTGAGCCATGAGAGGGAAATCGTGAGAAGGGAGGGCATCGCCGCAGTGGCAAACATGAAGCGCTGCCTTATTCCAGTAAACACCGGTTGCCATATCGCCCAGATTAAGGTTTACAGAGTCCGCAGCGGCAGGGAAGCCGATGGTGGTTGCGGTGCCGCCGTAGGAGAGCATTTTAACGGCTTGCTCGGTGCAAACCGGGATGCCGGTGGCTTCAAACGCGTACTCCACGCCGCCATCCCAGCCGTCTTCGGTGATCTTTCTGACTTCGGCCACTGGGTCTACTTCTTTGGCGTTAACCGTATGGGTAGCCCCAAAATTACGCGCCCATTCAAGCTTGGTCGGATTTACATCAACGGCGATGATTTGGCGGGCATGCTGAAGTTTTGCCCCTTGAATCACGCTCAATCCGACTCCGCCGCAGCCGATAACAGCCACTCTCGATCCCGCAAAGACAGGCGAAGTATTCATGGCAGCGCCTACGCCGGTGATGACCCCGCAAGCGATTAGGCAGGCCTTATCGAGTGGCATTTCTTTGGGCATTTTGATTGCAGCTTTACTGTGCACCACCGTGCTCGTTGAAAACGTGCCGCACCGAAGAACCTGGGAACAGAGCGCACCATCGCTCTTGCGATGGATCCGCTGTTTTGGCCTAAGCGCCATGTAGCAATGGCGAGAATCCCCCCGAAGGCAGGCTGGGCATTGCTCGCAAGGGGCCCGGTAGGCGATAACAACAGGATCGCCCTGCTTTAGGTGGGTTACACTCTCGCCGACTTCTTCAACGTAGCCTGCGCCTTCGTGACCTAGCACGATTGGGAAGGACATGCCGTTCCCGTTCAGGTTTTTGACGGTGAGGTCGGTGTGGCAGACACCACTGGCTACCAGCCTTATCAGGACCTCATTCGGACCTGGTGCATCGATCACGATGTCGCGCAAAACGGCCGGCGCGCCCGGCTCTTCTAATAAAACAGCTCTTCCTTCGTATCCCATTCTTTCTATGTTAGCGCGTGAAGGGAATTTCTCGTGTGGGACGAGAAGAACTGAGAGTGGGGGATCGGAATTTCACGCGGAGGACGCGAAGGAGCGAAGAGCGCGGGGTGAGTTCAGTGCATAGGATCGTGGGGATTTCACGCGATGGAACGCGAAGGTGCGAAGAACGCGGGCGTAAGTCAGCGCACAGGGTCGTGGGGAATTTCACGCGGAGGACGCGAAGGAGCGGAGAGCGCGGGTGTGTGGTGGCCGGAATTTCACGTGGAGGGACGCGAAGGAGCGAAGAGGGCGGCGGTGAGTCAACGAGTCGAAAACGCATAGCGTGGGGGAATTTCACGCGAAGAACGCGAAGGTGTGAAGTCTCGTCCGGCCAATACTGAAGGCAGATAGGGAGCAAAACCTGTAAGTTTCACGCGTAAAACGCGGAGACGCGGAAAGGCACTCACTGTTTTGCCCCCTTCGCTCCTTCGCGTCCCCCCGCGTGAAAATCCGGTTACCCTATATCGAACATGTATGCGCGTAGACAAAGGCCCCTTCTGATGTTGAATACTATGGCTCCGTGGAGTCTAATTCTGTCAATGCCGCCATTCGGACGGCAAATAATCGATCCAACGCTCCCCGAGAACATTTTGGCGGCAGCGATTATTGACGCTGCCTATCGCGTTTATCAGGCGCTCGGGCCAGGGCTTTTGGAGTTTGTTTACGAGGGCGCGCTTGCTCATGAATTGACGAAACAGGGCATTGAAGTACGTTGCCAGGTGCCCATCGACGTGATTTATGACGGCATAGTGTTTGGGGCCGGGTTGCGCCTCGATCTGCTGGTTTCAGATTTGGTTATAGTTGAGCTGAAATCGGTTGAGAGCCTCTCGCCAGTTCACGCCAAAATCCTTCTGACATATCTTCGATGCAGTGGGAAAAAACTGGGTCTAATTCTTAACTTTTCCGATCGAACGATGAAGCAGGGTATACGTCGGGTTGTGAACGGGCTTTAAGTTGCTATTGCTCATTTAGCTTTCAAGAACTGTATTCTGTTTCGGGCTGAAACTTTAGTTAGAGGAGATTGCTCGGCATGGGGCAACGATGTCACCGCGTTCTTCGCGCGCTCGTAACTCACGGGCTGGAATACCCACTTTCTAGGTGCGCGTACGGTAAGGGCATTTTCACGCCGGGGGACGCGAAGGAGCGAAGAGCGCGGTGTGGGGCAGGGTGAGGCGTAAAGAAGCGAACAGCGCAAAACAATGACCGCTTTCTTCGCGTGAAACTTAACGTTGTCGCTCATTTTGCCTTTCAACGTTGGAGGCAAGATACTGCCGCGTTCTCCGCTCCTTCGCGTTCTTCGCGTGAAATTTAATAGGTTTCGCCTTTAGCCGCCCACCCGCAAAGCCTCTCGCCGCGTCCTTCGCATCTCCGCCTTCTTCGCGTGAAACTTAACTCCTCGAAGAACTGCTAGAGCGCTTCAACCAAAGCCACCGTCAAACGCGCCAGATTCTCCATTGCGCCGGGGTGCATCACCTCGCATCCGTGGCTGTTTGCCATGGGCAGGGCAAGCGTAAAACAGCGGGCGCAAAGGCCTTGGTTTGCCGAGGCAGACGCATCGCTTCCGCCTCTTGAAAGCGATTGGAATTGCAAATCCATCTTAAGCTCTTCGCCGATTTTATCGAGCAAAAAGCCATCTTCCGCGCTCATGGAGGAGTAGCTGTCGGCGGTCCAGACGGTGGGCTGATCGGTTAGTTCAACGGGAGCGTCTTCGACGTTCGGGCCAAGTTCAAGCGCGACGCAGATGTCGGGTTTCAGGTTGCGAAGGATAAACTTTGCTCCCTCGCCGCCAACTTCTTCCGCGGCTGTTGCCGCGAAGACGATATTGGCTTTGGTGTCCTTCAGTGCTTCAAGAGCAATCAGCCAGGAAACGAGATCAGCCCGGTCATCGAGGAAATAACCGCCTACCAGTTCGCCAAGCTTTGTGAGCTGTCGACGCGACGGATGAACGACTACTCGCGTTCCGGGCCTTATCCCAGCCTTGCTCAGCTCCTTTAGCGTTAGACCGGTGAGAATCTTGGCCATGTCCCAATCGATGGGCGCGTTGTCCGCTTTGCGGACGGTGGAAGATTTGTCTGCCGTGTGGATAGACCCAAAGCCGAGAACCCCATCAACTGTTTTTGTTCTTCCGAGCAACTGGACAGGGCCTTCGCCAAGTTTCCAAGGAAATAGCCCGCCAAGTGGACCAACCGTGATCGAGCCATCGGGCATCACGCGGCGAACGATCATTGCAATCTCGTCCATGTGGGCAGTGATCACGATGGGTGTCCCTTTACCGTCGCCAAGGGCTACCAGCAGGTTCCCCTTCGCGTCCTCCGTTGGGTTTAAGCCGAGTGCTTTAACATGGGTGACCAAGACCTCGCGTAGAGGCCGTTCCTGACCTGGAGGAGCAGGGATTAAAACAAACTCCTGGAGGAGAGCGGCCGGGTCGAACTTAGTGTGCTTGCTCTTGGTCATGGATCTGTTGGTTTGCTTTGGCCTGGTCATCGGGGCGGACGCCAAGCGCAGTGAGGAGGGTGTGTGCCATGACTTGATTGCCTTCGTCGTTCATGTGAACGCCGTCCACCGTCAAAAGGAGGTCTTTACCACCGGTGGTTTTTCGGTAGTCGGTAATGAGAGTGCGGAACGGCTTTTGATAGTCCACATAAAGCAGGTTGTGATTCCGGGCGATCTCCCTTAGGGCCGCGTTGTAAGGGCCCGCCTTGGCGTTCATTTTTCCATTTAGGTCTTCCCCGATCACGGTGGAGGCCAGGATTACAACTTGGGCTTTTTGGGCTAGCGCCTGGGAGACCATGGATTCAACGTTTTTCTTGTATTCGTCGAGAGATACCCCTTCTGGGCCATCTCCATTGGGGTGGCTGTCATTGAAACCGTGCCAAACATCGTTTACGCCGACGCTGATGGTGACGAGGTCCGGGTTCTTATCCAGCACGTCGTGCTGAAATCTTTTGAGCATGTCGTTAGACTTGTGGCCGGAAATCCCTGCGTTTATGACCTCAAAATTTTGGCTTGGATATAGGTCTTGGAGGTAGTGACGGGTGAGCCAAACGTAGCCTTTGGGTCCCTCGCCGAACTGGGTGATGCTATCACCGAGCATGACGATTCGGTGGACGTTTTGAAGCTTGGTAGGGAGGGTTGGTTGACTCATTTGGGCATTCGCGATGAATGGAACGATAAACGTTGCGACGAGGAGCGGAAGTCGAAGCATGGGTTAGTTTAGCCCCTAGGGGTTTTTGAAAACTCGGTCCGGCTTTCGAGTGCTGCGAGTTCTCGCCGCTTTAAATCAGGCGACTTGTCGCCGTTCATTATTCTCCGAGCATCGGGGGCGTCGAGAACTCAACACGCGGCATTTTGCGAGTCAAAAGCGGCGACAAGTCACCCGCACTCGAAAAAGGCTAGGCGCACTCTTACCACTCAAGACCCGATACTTAGCCGCCGTATTTCTTCGGGACCTTGATCCCAGTGTCGTCGCCCTGCCAAAGAATCGAGACCACATACCAGCGGCCGTTCTCTTTGGCAAGTTGGAAACTGTTGATTCCCTTCTCAAAGGGGTCTTTGTCTTTTAGATCGTGCCTGCTCTCGTAGGTGCTGAAAATCTGTGTGATGTCTCCAAACTCCTCCGACTTGCGGTGGGTTTCGTGCTCGAAGAATCCGTTCTTTTCTAGATAAGGGCCGGAAGATTTTACGTAGTCGTCCACAGAAAAAACGACCAACCTATTGCCGCCTTGGCGCTTGGGGGCAATGGCGGCCATGACAGATTTAGGATGGAAGAGCGACTTCATCCGATCCCAGTTTCGAGGGCCCGGAGGGCCAGAGATGACGTCGTATAAAGCGTGAAGAATGTTATCCGGAGTGGAAACATCAGCCGGGTTTGGGTTCTGCCCCAAGTTATCGGGCGTGGCGGAGGTTTGGCAAAGGCCCATGGTCGCGGACATGGCGAAGAGCAAAGCGGATAACAGCTTCATCGTGCTTGTTTACCCTTCCTGGTGGGCTTAATTTCAAAGTCTTGGGCCTATCGGCCTAACCTCTCCCCCTACCCCCTCCCCTCCGACACTTCCCGCAGGGGAGGGGGCTCAGAATTAATAGCTGACGTCCACTTTCTGTTCGTGACCCGTTGTGCTGCTCTTGTACAGCGCGTCGAAGATGGCGTTCAAAATAAGACCTTGCTCACCCGGAACCGGTGAAGGCTTGTCGTTCAAGATCGCATCCACAAATCTCTGAACCTCAACAACATGCGGTGATTCGACTTTGGGAACATTGGTCGGAGTCATGTCAAAAAGTTGCCGATCCTGCTCGGTGAATATCTTTATTCCGTTATCGTTGTTATTGGGACTGATCATGGCCCCAGCCTTGGTTCCAAAAAGCTGGGTTTGGAAAGGGTTTCCTTCCAAGTTGGCCATAAAGGAGCTTTCGAGAACAACTGTTGAGCCGTTATCAAACTTGATCAAACCAACTGCAAAATCTTCGACCGTGTACTTGCTTCGATCGTAATCTCCCCAATTGTTAAAGAGGGCGGGGTTTTTGCCAAGCGTGTCGTAAGTCTGACCGGAGGCGCTGATTGGCTTGGGGTAGCCCATAAGGAAAAGGGTTAGGTCCAAAATGTGGACACCGATATCGATGAGCGGACCACCGCCTTGCTTCTCCTTGTCGATAAACACGCCCCATGCGGGGACGCCACGGCGCCGAAGAGCCTGTGCACGGGCGTAATAGATATCACCCATGTGGCCGTTGTCGATGTAGTCCTTCATGAACTTTATCGGCCCGCTAAACCTAAGTTGTAAGCCGACCTGCAAAATCTTGCCTGCATCTTTTGCCGCGCGGCAGATTTCTTTTGCTTCGTGCGCGTTCATGGCCAGGGGCTTTTCACAGAGTACGTGCTTGCCGGCCTTTAATGCGTCTACGGAGGGCTGCAGATGATAGGCGTTGGGGGTTGCCACGGAAACGGCATCGATTTCTTTATCTTCCAGAAGCTTACGGTAGTCGCTGTAGACGTCGGGGACGTCGAACTTAGCCGCCGCTTTCTTGGCGGTTTCGGGGTCCACGTCGCACACGGCGACCATTTCGCACAAATCGGGGATGCTGGCGTAGCCAGGCATGTGGCAGCCCTGGGCGATGCCGCCGCTGCCGATGATTCCAATCTTAAGCTTCCTGCTCATCTTTTGGAGTTTAGTCGAAAGGACAGTCGAATGTGGAAGGTCGAAGGTCGAAAGTTGTTAAACGTTGGGGTTCGTCGAATGTCGAAAGTCGAAAGTCGAAGGCCAGTCGATAGTCGAAGGCCGGAGGTCGAAGGTCGGGCAAATTGCGAGGGGAGTGAGTCCTGGGTCCCAGGTATACGGTCCTGGGGCCGGAGCATTCTTCAACTCATGATTTCGTTGCGGAGCCCAATGAAGTCATGCTTTCGACCATCGACTATCGACTAAGCGACCAGCACCATCTCTGGAGTCCGATTTTGATTTACTAGATCACTCCGACTTCGATTCCGAAGCAGGGGCTGGGGTAGCGGCGGGGGCAGGAGTTGGCACTGGCGTTGTTTCGGCCGCGGCTGGAGCGGGCGTTTCAGTCGCTTTTGGCGCTTCCGGGGAAGGTGTTTCCGCAGGCGCGCTCTTAGCCGCGTAGTCGTTAATGTGGAAGCCGCTGCCTTTGAACATCACAGCAATCGGCTGAATAAGGCGCTTGAGGGTGCCCTCGCCGCCGCAATCGCAATCCTTAAGCGCGTCTTCGGTTATGCGCTGGTCCGCCTCAAAGACTTTCTTACAGGCAGAACATTCATAAACATAGGTGGGCATAGATGGTTGGCAAACTCCTAATCAGTTGAACAAGGTTTTGTACCCTAAAGTTCAAAAAAAGAACGCGGCGCATTGGCTCTCCCCCAAGAGCTTCGTGGCCGCGTCTTATAGGTCTTAATTCTACATCAAGCTGACTTTATCTTTCCCGTTCTTTGAGGCGTGTCCGTTGAGAAGTATGCGTTTCTCGCCGGATCCCGCAACTAACGGACGTTCGTGAACGGCCGCTTCGCGTCCATCTTCTGTGCTGGAGTAGCGCACTCCGATGGTGACCTCGTTCTGGCCAAGCAGAAGACGATCGATCAGTTCCACGCCTTGCATGAGAGAGTGGTCCGTATTGGCAACCTCGTACTTCCACATGCCAAAGCGGCCGCGGCTGTAGATTTGGTTCGCCTCAAGCCAGGGGATGGAACGGCTGAGAATACTATCTCTGTCGACAGTTGGGGTTGGATAGCTGTAGTCTGCGTAGTAGGTCCAGGTGCTGACGATATCCTTCCGATCCGCCTCTGAAATCATCCCGCTGTTGATCAGACCCTGGATCGTGTCCTCCACGATTCTGGTGCCATCGACAGGCTTGTAGTCGCTGCAGCTTGTTTCGCAAAGGAGGCTGTAATATTCCTCGTAATTCGGGGTCATATTTGGCGAGTAATTGCTAAGGTACGTCACCCTATAAAAGGGGCAGTTGTCTTCGGGGAAATACATCCAACTTTTAGTGCTCGGGCATTTTTGCTTGATGCCGATTCCGACCATGTAACCACTGCTGTGGCGAAGGCCACTTGTTGCATCGCGAACATCTTCGGGCACTTCGCCGCGAAGCACGTTGTTGCAGAGCCGGTCGAGAGGCATGGCCGTAATAAGCCGATCGTATTTCACGATTTCGCCATCGGCGAACTTGATTTCTTTCTTTTGAACGTTGACGCTAACCGCTTCTTTGTTGAGCGTGTAATGGCCTTCCAGCACCGGCCCAAAGCGACGGTAGAACTCGCCGGTTCCGCCCGTTAGGGGGAACTTGAACTGGTTGTTCGGACCCCAGGCAAAGTCGTCCGTTTCCAACATCACGTTCTTAAGAGCGCGATTGATATCGATAACGGCAACCCTCTCACCTATCCATTCCTTGTTCATCATCTTGGCCGGATGAGCCCAGACTTTGAAGTTGTACGGCTTCATAAAGTGCTTCACTATGCCTTCGCCAAACACAGCATCCATGAACTCGCCGAAGTTTTTGGCATCTTTAGGATCGTTGTTGTGCTGAGCGTCGATGACGCCGGCAAGGCACTCGTAGGCGATTTCTTTGGGCAGGTAGCGAATGTTGTTTTGAAAAGGATACGGCACCCAACGATCAAACATTCGAACCCAGCTTTCGCGCATGTTCATCTGATAGTGGTCGCCCATTAGCTTGTCGAACACTTCGTCGTAATACTTGTAGTGGCTGAACATGACGTGGCCGCCGATGTCCCATGTAAAGCCATTTTTGGTAAAGCTGCTGGCCAGACCGCCGATATAGGGCGATCTCTCATACATATGGAAGTTGGTGTAACCCAACTCTTTCAGCCTATATGCTGCGCCGAGGCCAGTTGGCCCCGCTCCGAGAATTACAATTTTTTCACTCATTTTAAACCCCTTATTTGGTGGGACTTGTTCGAGCCCCGTTCCCTCTCCTATTTGGTCGAAATCCGGTTAGAGTAGAAGTGCCACCGGCAGTTCGGTCACTTCATCGTCAGCGGCAACCGCTTCTTCGATAAGCTCTTGCATTCGGGCGACAGTGGTTTCCCAACTGCTTTGCTGTGCCTTGCTAATGCCCTTTTGAATGCGCTCAACAGGCTTTTCATTTAGCCTTTGTTCTGCTAGGGTAACAAACTGCTCGGCTGTTTCTGCGATATCGACGAAGTCCTTGTACTGGCGCACAACATCCTTCACTGGCGTGGAAATGACTGGCGTGCCCGTGGCCAAGTATTCCAATGCCTTGGTTGGATTAATGAACTCGGTAGCATCGTTGATAGCGAAGCACATCATGCAGATATCGAAGGCTTTGCAGTAGCTGGGAAGCTCGGCATAGTCTTTTTGTCCAACCCAGTGGATGTTTTCCCCTTGAGGCAACGAGTTTGGGTCTACCTTTACGATTGGCCCGGCCAAGACAAAGTGCCACTCTGGCTTTAGCTCAGCCGCTTTGGCGACCAGGTCGTAATCCATTCGCTCATCGATGACACCAAACCAGCCGAGGATGGGGTGCTCAATGTTCTTGAGGTCGGCTGGGATCGGCGTCTCATCGAGTTGTGCTTTGGCAAAGTGGTCGTATTCGACGCCGCAACCAAAGAAGTGGGTGTTGAGATGCTGCTTTTGTTTACGGAGCCAAAGCTCGTATCCGCCGGTGAATACGATATCGGCTGTCGCTAGGAGTTGCTGCTCATTTTTGACGAGGTTGGCTGGCGCAAACTTGAACTGTGAGAGCTCATCCATGCAATCGTAAACCACGCCTCGGCGATTGAACTGGTTGACCGCCCAAGGAGTATCCATCGGGTTGTAGAACCACAAAAGCGGGCTGTTGAAAGCGCCCGAACTGTTAAGATCATCGATTGTTTTTTGAGTGAGCTTGTGAGCTACTTTCTCGAACTCGGGGCCGCGGTTGCCGAGCTTGGTCGGCAGGATCATTCGTGCAACCGTGATGTTATTCTGCGGACTAGAGACACGCATTAAGGGCAGATCGTTTTCCGCAAGAACGAACTCAGGTTCTTCGATAAACAGCACAGGATGCGTGTTTGCAAACCGCGATAAGAATTGTTGTGGCCTTTGCCACACAAAGTCCCACCGTAAATGGCTAAACGCGACGATGCCATAAGACTTGTTAGCGCCGCTTCCTCCGAATCTGTTGTTGATTTGCTCTCCAATCATGCTCTCCAAAACCGAACCCTCCTAAAGTTAATGTTGTTAATACGCGTCAAAGAAAGAGTGGACTTTTCCACTTCTCTCTCTGCATGCCCATGTTCATATTTTACGAGCGCGCGGAGAGCACCCGGTGTAATAGTTTTCTTTGACATAGGCAACTACCCCTTGAAGTGTTAAAGCATAACACGGATTGGGGGTAATGAAATAGGTGAGGCAATTGTGAGGCGCGAAGACACGTGAAACGTGAGGCCTAATTGCTCGGAATGAAATTCGGACAGAACATGTTATGAAAATGTTCCATACATACGTTATACACTACAATCGGCGCATGTGCCTGTTAACGTTGCCGGGCATTTTCAAAAGGTATCCTCAAGCGTACGCCCTTGGGCGACTTTCAAATGGAAGCCTTTATACAGTGTTCAAATTGTAAGAAAACCCTCTTTAGGGTGGAATTTGAACAGAACCTTTATGTTTGTCCCCATTGCAGTTGGCACCACCGGGTGAATGCCCTTAAGCGGATTGAGATCACCTTTGATGAGGGCTCCTTTGAGGAGAAAGATTCAGATTTGAGGTCCAAGAATCCCCTTCAATTTCCGGAATATGCGGAGAAGCTAGCCTCGGCAGAAGCTAAGACTGGCTTGAACGACAGCATCGTAAGTGGATTTGCGAAGTTGGAAGGTAAGCCGGTAAGTGTCGCGGTTGCGGATTTTGGATTTATGGGCGGATCGATGGGATCCGTTGCCGGTGAGAAAATCACCCGAACTTTGGAGCGGGCCGCAGAGAATAAAATCGCGGCGATCATTTTCGCCGCCTCCGGGGGCGCACGCATGCAAGAAGGCTTGCTTTCCTTAATGCAGATGGCGAAGACGACGGCCGCATGTGCGCGTTGTGGCGAAGAGGGCGCGCCTTTTATTTGCGTTTTTACGGATCCGACCATGGCAGGCGTCCTCGCCAGCTATGCCAGCGTTGCCGATGTGATTCTTTCGGAGCCTAAGGCTCTGATTGGCTTTGCTGGAGCACGAGTGAGCAAGCAGGCGCAGGTTTCAAAAGTTCCGGATGGGTTCCAGTCTGCCGAATACTTGTATGAGCATGGGATGATCGACCGAGTTCTGCCTCGACGAGAGTTGCGCCCCGTGCTAAGTTCGTTGGTTCGAGTGCTGACGCTTAAGAGGTCTGCCTAATGGCCGCGAAATCGTGGCGCGAGTGGGAAAAGCCATTGATTGAACTCGAAGAGGGCATCCAAAAACTTAAGTCGATTTGGCTGCTCGAAAAAGACCCCGTTAAAAAGGCAGAGCTTGGTCGCAGTATCGAGGAATACGAAGCTCGCCGCGACAACTACATCAACGTGATGTACAGCCGGCTGGGACCTTGGGAAAAGGTTCTTGTTGCCCGCGCCGACAAGCGTCCTTATACGCTGGACTACGTAGCATCGATTTTTTCGGAGTTTACGGAGTTGGAAGGCGACCGTCGCTTTGGGGCTGACCACGCCATTGTGGGTGGACCCGCTATTTTAGATGGTCAGGGCGTGATGCTTCTTGGGCATCAGAAGGGCCGAAATATCCAGGAGAGGCAGTTTAGGAATTTTGGAATGGCCAAGCCGGAGGGCTATCGCAAGGCGATCCGCCTTATGGATATGGCAGACCGATTTAAGCTGCCCGTGATTTGTTTTGTGGATACACCTGCGGCCGATCCCGGTGTTGAAAGCGAATCGCGTGGAATTTCTGAAGCGATTGCCGCTGCCATGTATAAGATGTTTGAACTTAGCGTGCCCACTATTTCGGTTGTGATTGGCGAAGGCGGCAGCGGCGGGGCAATTGGCATTGCCACCTCAAACACGGTTCTCATGCTGGAGCATTCGGTTTATTCGGTGATTCCTCCGGAGGGTTGCGCGGCGATCTTATGGCGCTCGCCGGATAAGGCACCGGAAGCAGCGGCGGCATTGCGGCTAACGGCCAAGTCGGCTTTGGAGTTGGGTTTGATCGATGAGATTTTGCTGGAGCCCAAAGGTGGCGCTCACCGAGATCCGTTGGAAGTTGCGGCAACCGTTAAGGCGGCAATCGTTCGAAGTCTTTGCGAACAGCAGCAAATGAGCGGAAGCGAACTGAAGAAAGCCCGATATGACAAGTTTCGCGCGATGGGTATTTACGATCGGGGTTAGCCCGATGAATTTGCTGGTTCTGTCGCCCTTTTGACCCTCAGGCCCCTTGTTGGTTTATAAAATATAGAGGACCATTTTTTAGCCGGTTCTACAGTTGGGGGAACACATGGAATTTATTTATAGAAAAGCCTTACGGGCAATTGGAGTTGGGGTTGTTGCTGTGCTTGCGCTACCTGCAATGTCGCAACAGCATATGAAGATTGCGGGGATCAATTACACGATCAAGACTTTTGATGTGCCTGGTGCCTTGCCTTCAGCCAATTCTCCTTCCGCTGCGCGGATATCGGATTTCGGCGAAGTCGTAGGCAACTACGTTGACTCTTCGAATAAGGAGCATGGATTTTATAAGTTGTGGAATGGCCCTGTGGTGGCTCCATTAGACGACCCGAATGGAGATTTTGGATTCTCGCGCGTATCCGGTGTAAACGATTTTGGAGCCATTGCGGGCGGCTATTTAGAATCGACGAATAACCTTGGGGCATTTACCGAGCACGGATTTGTTTATAAGAAAGGGGCCTTTACCGACGTTAACGTGGGCGGCCTTGAAACGCTCGTGAACGGGATTAACTTTAATGGGGATATGGTGGGGCAAGCGGTGAATGCCACGACAGGGTTGAACGAGGCGTGGATTAGCATTCGCGGCAGAGTGACCTATTTGCCAGATCCAGTTAATTCGACTTTTGGACAGGCCATCAACGATTTCGGTGCGATGACTCTGATTAGTCAAAATTCGGCTGGCGCTATACAGTCGTTCTATCGTTCTGCGAATGGCAAGATATCGAACATCACCGTTGCGGGTTCGGTTTCTACCGAGGTCGCTGCGCTAGATGATTTCGGATTTGCGGTTGGGCAATATGTGGATGCCGCGGGCAACCATCATGGTTTCGCTTACCAGCTTTCAAACGGGAAATCGGTTTCGGTGGACATCCCGGGAGCGACTCAGACCTTTCTGGGAGGTTTGAACAACCTTGGCTATATTTGTGGCCACTATATTGATACAGCGGGCAAAGCCCATTGCTACGTTGCCTATCCGAGTTTCTTCTAAGAACACCTAGCTTAAGGGCACTGTTTTTTGCGGTGCCCTTTCTGTGGCGAGATGCTTTTGCCTGAAATAACTAGGAAGCACGAGCATGAGGGCGCTTGTACACATAAGGGCGGTGAGGAATCCGGAGAGAACGTCGGTGGGCCAGTGAACGCCTAGATACATTCGGCTGACGCCAACGCCGGTGGCCCAGACGAGAGCGGCCCAGCCAAGCGGGCTTTTGCGCGAGCCTCGCGTTAGAAAGAAAATCATGAAAGCAGCGCCGAAGGCGGTTGCCGTGTGGCCGCTGGCGAAGCTGTGGGCGTAGATTTTTTCTTCTGGGATCGACCAACTTAGGTTGCTTGGCCTTTCTCTTGGCACTGCGTATTTGATAAGATCATCGATGAGGCCGCTGGTTGCGAGACCGATAATGGCGGAGACCGAGAGAGG
This sequence comes from Fimbriimonadaceae bacterium, assembly GCA_036502005.1. Taxonomy (GTDB): domain Bacteria; phylum Armatimonadota; class Fimbriimonadia; order Fimbriimonadales; family Fimbriimonadaceae; genus DASXZH01. The sequence continues at coordinate 48,317 of DASXZH010000029.1, read as the reverse complement.
GATCGTTTTGTCTGGGTTGTTTCTTATGCGCTGCCCAAAACTGCCTTTTTTCGGTGCAAGAAATGCCTTCCATGGAAAAAGGGCGAGGCAGATTAAGATGAGGATCCAGCTAACTCCGGTGCAGGTGAAGAGGAAAAAGATGGGATCTAAGAAAGGGCTGTGCCAGCCCACGTTAATATCTTTGAACAGAGTCTGGTCGAAGTCCCAAAGGCCGTTCATAGGTTGTTAACCAACTAGAAAATCTCCTGTTGTAATGGGCAGCGGCTCATCCTTGGTTCGGTTCTTGCCAATAAGCGGCTGGTAGGGAAAAACGCGGTGAGCGAGGAAAGCAATGTGCCCATCGCGGTCTTGGCCTTCGCCGATAAGGGTGACGTATGGTGAGCACACTATCGCGTGCCCATCTCGCTGGTAAACCGCATCAAAACAGGTGACGTTCAAAAGCCCTGTTTCATCTTCTAAATCAAAAAAAACCACACGTTTTCCGCTGGGAGTAGGCGGAAATCTGAGTCTTATGGGATTGCCGACGACGATAGCTTTTTCTCCATTTTTAAGATGTTTGGCAGCGGCCGAGGTTATGCCCCCTCTGGCTGTGACTCTTTCTCGTTCGTAGGCCATAAGATGTTCTTTCACGTCCAGATCTAGATACATACGCTCGTAGAGCATCTTTTCTTCGGGTGTGAAGTCATCGATGTTTTCGCAGAGGTTGGGTTCTGGCATTTGAAGGGGCAGGCCGCCTGTGGGGATGCAGGCTTCGGCGTATTTTTGGGCGGCGGGGATGGACCATAGGAGTTCTTTTCTGTTTGGATGGAGAGAATCGAGGCAGCCGGCAAGGATGAGCTTTTCTAGCTCATCTCTTTCTGGGCGGACTTTGGCGACGAAGTCGAAAAAGGAATAGAAAGTGTTCTTCCGAGCCCCCTCCCCTGCTCCCTGGGAGGGGAGGGGGTTGGGGGAGAGGTTCACACTGCTTTTAACGAACCCTCCTTTTCTGCCCGAATTCCACGTGCCGTCCTCTCTCACGAACGAAAGAGAAGATATCGAGTTGCGCGCAAGTGATTTAAGGCTCCCCTTCCTCTGCGCGATTGCATGAGGTTGGGCTGGAGTGCAGAGGCTTAATAGCTCCTCTCGGTTGCCCACAATTGCCTCTTTTGTTTCGTTAGAGATGCCCATGACTTGATTGAGCCCAACTCTAATCCCTCCACCTGGGAAAACGAACTTGGGATCCATATCCGATTTCACGCTTTCAACTGAAAACTCAAGCTCGCTTGAGTTCACGTCGGGAGGCAAGATGGCCACGCCGCGGCTTCGGGCCTCGTTGACGATCGTGCAAGGCCCGTAATATCCGGCCGGTTGCGCGCTTAAAAGTGCGGCGAAATATTCGGCAGGGAAGTTTTGCTGGCAATGGATGGATCTTATAGAGATTTCAGCAAAGGCGAGGGCGTGGCCCTGAGCAAAGCCGTAGCCCTTAAATCCGGCAATAAGCTCAAACGCTTCTTCTGCGAGAGCAATTCCGTGACCTCGACTAACCATATGGTTAATCAGTTTTTCCTTCATCATGAGGCCGTAATCCTCGCGTCTGCGTTTGTGAATTGCCTCACGGGTATCTTCTGCCTCGCCTGAGGAGAAGCCGCAGAAGCTTTGCAGAAGTTGATCGACCTGCTCTTGGAAAACAGTGATCCCGTAGGTTATGCCGAGAATCCGCTCTAACTCGGGATGGCTGAAGGAGTAGGGGATGGTGCCCCTTCGCCGTCCGATGAGTTCGTTTAGCTTTACCGCCCCGCCGACGCCGGGGCGGATTCCGGCCTGAACCAGACTGGCATCGTGCAAGTTTTGAGTTCGAAGCCTAATGTGCGCCTGTCGCATGGCGGGCGAAGCGGATTGGGGAATGCCGATGAGCTCACCGGAGCGCATGGCGCTGTAAGTGTGCTCATCATTCATGGGCAGTTCGCTTACGTTGAAATCCAGATTGTTTTGGCGCACCCGTACCTGGGTTCCGGAGAGAACGTCTTGCCCACGAAGACAGAGGATATCGAACTTGTCGAAGTAATATTTGGCGCTTCGCTTATCCCATTGGATGATTCGCAGACCATCATCTTGGCCTTCTTCATCCCCGCTGGGGCTGGCCGACCACATGACGGGCACCGTTTCCGCCAGCGGACGAGCAGAAATGATGACCCCTGACGAATGAGCCCGCATGTTGCGCGGAAGGTCCATAAGCCTTTCCGCGAGTTTGAACACCCACTGAAAGCGCTCTTTTGGGACGGAACTGCCGCGTAGTTCTGGGCGCTTTTCGAGGGCCTCTTCAAGATGATGGGGTGAGACACCGCCATGGATACGCTTGGCCAAGAATCCGATCAGCTCATTTGGCAGGCCAAGCGCTTTGCCCACTTCACGCACGATCCCCCGTGTGCAATAGGCGCCCACGGCGGCTACTGTGGCCACATGGTCGACGCCGTATTTGTTGGTGAGATAGTTACGAATTTTGTCTCGATGTCTGGCCTCGAAATCGATATCGATATCGGGCCTCTTGCTTCCATCCTGGGGCAGAAACCGGTCGAAATGAAGGTCGTGGGTGAAGGCATCGATACGGCTAAGCCCAAGGCAGTAGGCAACTGCTGAATCGACGACCGACCCACGTCCGCTGAACTGGATATCTTGTTCGCTTGCCCAGCGGCAGGCATCGTGGGCGACTAGAAAATGCCCGGCAAAGTTGAGTCTACATATGCGCTCAAGTTCAGATTCTATTCTTTGCTTCAGTTTTTTGGGCACTTTCTTATGCCTGAGGCTTGCGCCGATTTGGGTGAAATGGCGCAGAACATAGGCTTCATCGGAATAGAGTTTTGGCAGTTGGGTGCGGGCGGGCAGCACGTCTGGTTCGCATAGATCGGCAACGTAGAGAGTGTTTGCGAGAAGCTCTGGATGGTCGATAAAGAGAAACTCCATTTCATCCGCCGTGCGCAAGAAGCGTTCGGCGTTTAGGCCACGTTCTGGCCTTTCTTGTATCTGTTGTTGGAGGGGATGGCGGATTGGCTTGCGACCGACGATCTCATCGACCATGCATAGGGTTTCCGCACAAACCATGATATCTTGCACGGGAAAATGGTCTCGTCTGGCGTGAGTTACAAGGCCACCAGCGACCGGTTTTAGGTTCAGTTTTGACGCGAGTTGGAGAAGAAGTTCATTCACAGATATCTCCCAGGGCAGAAAGCTCTTTTCGATCTCAATAAAAACATTGCCCAGCCCAAACAGATTGATGAGCTTTTCAGCGAAGGTTTTGGCTTCTTTGTATTCGTGCCTTATGAGTAGGCGGTTGAGGCTGCCCCTGTCGCCGGCGGTCAAACAAATCAGACCATCTGAAAAGCGACTTAGGCGCTCCCAGTTGCAGAGGGGGAAGAGCCGGTACTCCTCTAAGTGACATGCGGTAATGAGCTTGGATAGGTTTTCGTAACCCTGTTTCGTTTTGGCGATGAGCACCAACTCGCCCCCATCTTCCATCTCAATCGTTGCCCCAACGAGCGGCTTTACACCGCACTTTGCAGCCTGTTTGGCAAACTCGACGCAGCCGACGAGCGAAAACTTATCGGTAAGGGCGATGGCAGAAATGTTTGCATGCGCGGCAAGGATTGGGATCTCATCGGCGAGCATGCACGAGTGGCCGAAGGAGTAGCCGCTGGTGGCATGAAGCTGTGCGTAACTTGTTTTTTTAGGAGTCGCTAGCCGCTGCGGCTCCTTTGACATCGCTCCAGGGATTTTTGATTTTTGAATATCGATTTCTAAATGTTTGATTTTTGTCGAGTCGCTAGTCGCGACAGGCCCGATTGCCACCCCCCCACAGATTTTTGATTTTTGAATGTCGATTTTCGAATGGGGATTGCTGTTGCTTTGAGCATCGTTTTCTGCCGGAGTTGTCTCTATGTCTTCACTATCGAGACTTGCCTTATAGGAGCCAGCGGCATAACTCACTTTTTCGTCGCGGCGCTTCTGCTTTTTAAGGGTCCACTCTTCGCTTTGGTCTTCCGGAGAATCCTGCTTATCGCCGCTTTCGTGGGTTGCTGCAGAACACAAGCCAAGGGTGGGCAAAACGACTTCTTCCTGTTTACGAATCCCTCGCTCGTCCTGAAAACGCCGAACCTCTATGTAAGGTTCGTTGCTCCACCATTCGCCCGCTTCGCGCCAGCGGGCGATTAACTTACGACCACCCTGTAGCATCTTTCCAAAATCTCATAAGCATCTTGCGGCGGGGCTCTCTTACTTGGCCGGCGACTTCGATTGCGTGATCGCCAAAGACTGTCCGGATATGGTTGAAAGCGGCGACGGTGGAGGAAACTCTTTCCTCCGCCGTGTGGGCACCGGTGAGTTCTCGCTGGAATCTTCGGGCCGGCTCCAGGTTGATCATAATCGCGCGGATTTCACCAATTGGTTGAGTGATCTCAGCGGCGACCAGCTTGATGGAAGAGAGGATGGCTTTCGTCGACTGCATCGGCTTCATAAACTTGCGCCTCTTCTTTTCTATTTCACCTTCCTCAAACTCAAGGATGAGTTCGAGTTCATTGCCTTGCATGTCGCGTTCATGAAGGGCAGAGGACAAGGATTTAGCCAAATCCAAATAGGCGCGGGAAAGGGTTTCTAAAGAGTCCACGGGGCTTTCAAAACGGATGCGAGTGGAAACGCAATCCTTGGGATAAACCGCACTCACCTTTTGGTGAACGCCTCCGTGAGAGGCTTGGTGGATCAGCAAGCCCTCCTCCCCAAACTGCTCACGCAAAACGGAAAGAGGAACTTTGCAAATCTCGCCGATTTGGCGATAGCCAAGAAACTTCAAACGCATTCGGTCAATTTCAGCCACCCGAAGGAGATATTCGGTGGGCAGATTTGAGAGAAAGCGGATGGGATGGTGACAAGGCTCCAACTGCGGCAAGGGCAACTCGCCATCGCCATTCACGATTTCGGAGACTTTGGCGATCCACTTTGTGCCGGCAATGCCCACTCTGCTTTTCCAACCCAAGGTTTCAAAAAGCTGCTTTTGTAAACGCCAGGCCACCGCGCTGGGGTCTGGATGAAGTGAAAAATCTAAGTATGCCGAGTTCTGGCGGTCGGGCTCTATCACATCCGTAAAATCGGTGCAGATATCCAGCCATCTATTTCGGGCATCGCGGTAAGGTTCTTCTTCCCAGGCGACAAAGCTTCCTCCATGCAGAAGCGCTTTTGCCTCGCTCAGAGCCATTCCAATTTTTGCGCCGGCCTCTTCGGCCAAGTCGTTCATGTCCAGAACTTTCTTTTCGTAATGCACAATAAGAGGTCTGCTGGAAAGGCTAGGCTCTGCCCCTATCAGAGTTTCCGAATAGAATCGTTCCAGCGAGATCGAAAGAAAATAGTGCATATCTGTCTACTATTATAGGAGACGATTCGCTGGATAACAAGTTCCTTCTGTGAAAAATGCAAAAAAGCAGTTAGCTCTCCTGGAAGCGTTACGCCATGACGTGGTTTCTGGCGCAGAGCAGTTGCTGGGAGCGATATTGGTCCGTGGCAATCGCCGCGCTCGCATCGTAGAGGTTGAGGCATATCGGCAGGAAGACGACCCCGGCTCCCACGCCTTTCGCGGCTTGACGCCTCGGAATCAGATCATGTTTGGCAAGGCCGGCGTCGCCTATGTCTACTTTAATTACGGCTGCCACTGGATGCTGAATGTGACAGCTAACGCTGAGGGCCGGGCGGCGGCGGTGCTGATAAGAGCAGCGGAGCCACTGGCAGGTTTGGAAGAGTTTCGGGAGCTTCGTCCGAAGGTGAAGCACGACTACGATTTGTTATCCGGGCCAGGCAAACTGGCGGCCGGTTTTGGGATTACGAAGAAGGATTACGGGATTGACCTTTTCGATCCTAGTTCAGACTTGAGGATTGAAGCGGGGGCGGCACCAACCAAGATTGTGCAGGGAATACGGATTGGGTTGGCACTCGGTAAGGGAGAAGAAATCCCCTGGCGTTTTGTGGATGGGGATGCGGGGAAGTATGTGTCAAAGCCGCATTCTGCGGCGTGAAAGGTGATAAGTTAAAGGTGATAGGGAGAAGTTCTAAAATAAAACGTGCAATACGCGCTCGATGATGCAGGCACGAGAATAGAAGCCACCAAAGGCACGGAGGCGTTTTGCCCCTGCTGTCAGGGCCTTGTTCTGGCAAAGTGCGGCGTCATTAAAGTTCACCATTGGGCGCATAAGGCAGGCATCGACTGCGATTCATGGTACGAACCGGAAACGGAGTGGCACAGAAACTGGAAATTGCATTTTGAACCTCATCAAGTTGAAGTTCCGATCGGTTCACACCGAGCCGATATCCGAACTGATCGCAACTTGGTTATCGAACTCCAAAACTCACCTATTTCGCCAGGGCAGATCCAGGAGCGTGAGCGGTTTTACAAAAACATGGTTTGGATTGTGAACGCCCAAGATTTTGCGGATCGATTTTTTCTCATGAAGCGCATGGGCGGGGATTTGATTTCCTTTAAGTGGAAGCAAATGAAGCCAAGTTGGCGGTTTGCAAGACGCCCGGTTTTTCTGGACTTCGGCAAAATGACCATCCGTGATTTGCTGGGCGTGAAGCATGTTCGGGCTAGAGTGGCTTACGATGCCAACCTCGTTTCGGAGTCATTTGCGAGCCTATCGGTGGAGCGATATGGCCCTAGAAATGGCGCTTATTTGGACCCCTCTTTAGCGACGCTCAATCAAGATATTTTGCAGAGTGGCATGCTTAGGATCAATACGATTTACGAGAGCGGGCACGGAAGCGCTAAGGCGGTTAACCATTCGCAGTTGAAAAAGCAATTTGGTATTGCCGAAGCAACCTAGTCTTCCGCCGTTACAGTCTCAGCGCGTTCCATTCTCTCCGGAGCGGAGATGCCCAGCAGATCAAAAGTTGCCCGTAAGCCAACTTTGGCGCCTTCACAGAGGGCCAGCCTGGCCAAAGTCAGTTCCGGGTTTTCCGGCTGAATCACGCGGCAGGCATCGTAAAAATGGTGATATGTCCGCGCCAATTCCACCGCGTAGGTGGTTAACCGGTGCACCCCATAGTCCACAGAGCAGCGCCTAGCCTCATGGGAGAGATCGGCTATCTTTTTAATAAGCTCACCTTCCTTCGGATGAACTAGAAGGTGAGTGTAAGCGGAAACATCCGAAGGCGCGGCAAAACCACTTTCAGCAGCCTTCCGCATTACCGAACAAATGCGCGCATGAGCGTATTGCACGTAAAAAACTGGATTGTCATCGCTCTTTTTGGTGGCAAGGTCGATGTCGAAATCCATGTGCGTTTCGTGCGAGCGCATGAGATAAAAGAAGCGAGCGACGTCGGGGCCGACGTCGTTCATAAGATCTCGCAACTCATAAATGTTGCCGTCGCGCTTACGCATCGGCGCGGGCTGGCCGTCTTTTACAAACCGGACGATCTGAAAAATCACGATCTGGAAGCGATCCAGCGAATAGCCGGAAGAAGCGACGGAAGCATTTAGCCTCCCAATATAGCCGTGGTGATCGGGACCGAGGATATCGATAACCTTGTCGTAGCCGCGTTCGAACTTGTTTCGGTGATAGGCGATATCGGAGGCTATATAAGTTGGCCGGCCATCCGCGCGGACGAGAACACGGTCTTTGTCGTCGCCAAAATCAGTAGATTTGAGCCAAAGCGCGTCTTCGTTTTCGTAAGCGACGCCTCTTTCCTTCAGTTCAGCCAAAGTTTCAAGAACAGTGCCCGCATTGTGCAAAGTCTGCTCGCCAAAAATCACGTCGAATTTAACGCCAAACCGGATCAAATCCTGCTGCTGTCGTTCCAACATCAAATCTTGTGAATGGTTTTGGAACCAAGCCAGATCCTTGTCTCGACCTTCCGAGCCATATTTTTCAAAAAGTTCGGTGGCAACATCGGCCACATATTCGCCTTTATAGCCATTTTCTGGCATGGAGCTGGAAATTCCTAATTTTTCTCGGTAATAGTGCAGAACCGATTCAGCAAACAGACGCATCTGCTCTGAGTTAACGCCGTCGTTAATATAATACTCACGCGTAATTTGATGACCTACGGCCTCCAAGACCCTGCAAAGAGTGTCGCCAAAAGCTGCTCCGCGTCCCGATCCAACGGTAATGGGCCCATTCGGATTCACGCTAACGAACTCAACGTCAATCTTAAAAGGCTCTTCAACCTCGGATTTTGCCAGTTGCGGTCCTTTTGAAAGAATGTCGCACAAAAACTTCGCTGTAACTTCCGGCTTCAACCGAAGGTTGATAAAACCGGGTCCAGCAACCTCTATAGACTCAAAGTCGGGAATTGCAGATAATTCTTCTTGCAATAATTCAGCAAAATTCCTAGGTGAAATCCCTGCTTTTTTCGCTGCAATTAGAGCGATATTGCAGCTATAATCACCGTGCTCCGGATTTCGAGGGTCGGATAACTCGGCATCGGCGTAAATTTCACTTGGAATTTTTTTATTGCGAACAAGGTTTGATATTGCGCAGTCAAGGATGTGTGCGTAGTGTGTGCGAATCAAGACTTCTCTTTATCCTTTAGTTTGGGAAATAGTGCAAGTTTCTGCTTCGGATAGCCAAGCATATAAAGTGGAGGCATTGTGAGGAGCGTTTTGGTGTATTGGTTTAAGCCCCTTCTTGTTAACTATGACGAATTTTTGTTCGCCCATGCGTCCGGGGCGGCGAACGATTGATGGCCATAACCACGTCCTACTCAGGGTCGCACAAATTTTTACCTATGATGGTGCGGATTCAAAGTTCAAATGATGATCGCGTGCTCGCAAATGTTTACTATGCTCGCGTCAAGAGCATTGCTCGAGGCGGGGGACTATAGTTAGCATGGCAGTTCCTCGCAAGCCTATGGTTTCCTGGCTCCAAGAGAAGGGGTTCCTAACTCAGGAACAACTTGTTGAGGCTCAAAAAGTACAGCAACAGAGCAAAACGTCCGATATCGGCAAGGTGCTCACGGAGCTGGGCTTCGTCGGTGAGCGTGAGGTCATGCAGGCCCGGGCTCAAGAGGCGGGCATTCCGTTTGTGGATCTGGATCGGATCACAATCGACAGCAGCGCCCTCAACATCGTTAACGAGAAGATCGTCAAGAACCACAACGTTATCCCTGTTAAAAAAGATGGCACCCAACTATGGCTGGCCATGGGGAACGTCACCAATATCCAGGCCCAAGACGATGTTCGCATGTCTTCGGGGCTGAGAGTTTTGCCAGTTTTGGCGCTTCCCGCCGCGATTGAAGACTCGATCCGGAAATATTACGGGGGAACGTCCACCAATGGAAACGGCGCAGCAGCGGCTGCAAGCGCCGCCGTAGCAGCAGCTCCCGCAATGGAATCGTATTCGGCAGAAATCCGAAACACGATTGCTCAGGCAGGTATTGCCCGCCCGGCTAGAGAAGATGTAGATGATTCGGCGGCAAGCGAAGACGAAGCGAAAACCGCGCCTATCATTCGGTTGGCCAACGCTTTAATTCAACAAGGCATCGCGGACCGCGCCTCAGATATCCACGTCGAGCCGATGAATAAGTCGGTTCGCATCCGGTACCGCATTGACGGCGTTTTGCAAGAGGCGATGACGGTGCCTCGAAACCTGATGGCGGCTCTTGTCAGCCGTTTCAAGATCATGTCCGACATGAATATCGCTGAAAGGCGAATTCCCCAGGACGGCCGTATCGAGGTTCGCAACACCGGAAAAGACTTTGACCTTCGTGTAAGCAGTATCCCAACGCCGTTCGGCGAAAAAATCGTTATGCGAATTCTGGATAAGTCGAGCGTTATGCTCGGCTTGGAAAAGCTTGCTTTTACGGATGAGAACCAGCTCAAAATCGAAGAACTCACCGCTCAGCCGAACGGTATGTTCCTCTGCACAGGTCCTACCGGTTCCGGAAAAACGACCACCCAGTATTCGGTTTTGAACAAGCTCAACACCATCGGCGTGAATATCATCACGATCGAAGACCCGGTTGAGTATCAGCTTCCCGGCATCTCACAGGTACAGGTGAACAGAAAGGCAGGGTTGAACTTTGCCACCGGTCTCCGCGCCTTCTTGAGACAGGACCCCGACATCATCATGGTCGGTGAAATGCGAGACCTTGAAACAGCGGAAATTGCCATTGAGTCCTCACTAACGGGACACATGGTTTTGTCCACGCTCCACACTAACGACGCGCCCTCCGCTACTTTGCGACTTATCGACATGGGCGTCGAGCCTTATTTGATTTCTGCCACGATTAACGGCGTTCTCGCCCAGCGACTTGCTAGAAAGCTTTGCGGCGCTTGCAAAGAGAAATATGAAGTTAGGGCGGCCGATCTAAGAAGATTCGGGATGCAAGCTGAGGATCCGGACCAGATGGTTACCCTCTATCGCCCAGTTGGTTGTGAAGAGTGCCGGCAGACTGGCTACCGTGGCCGAATTGGAATTCACGAATTAATGGTCATGAATGCGGAAATTGCCGAACTTGTTGTCCGCCGCGCCCCTCTTAATGACATAAAAGAGGCCGCGAAGGCAAACGGCATGAAAGAGCTTCGAGAGGACGGCTTGCATAAGGTGCTTGGCGGCCAGACCGATCCCTCCGAGATCATGCGCGTTGTCTTCACTGCTGGTTTCTAAGTTTTTAGCTGCTAGGACGCCATAAAACCTCGTAGATTAGGCTATAACAGCTTTAGGCGAAAGCTTCAGCGTCGGCAATTGTAAATCAAGGAATTATTAATGCAGAATCCCAACTATCCAGGCGGAGTTCCTGGCAGTGGCGGCCAGCCAGATCCTGGCTCACTTAATGGAGGAGCAGTTCCTCCCGTAACTAACGGAGCAGCGCCTCCGGTTAATGTTCCGCCTCCTGGTTCCGGGATCCCCCAGCAAGCGCCTCCTCCTGCGCAGCCCGCACCGGTTGTAATGCCCTTCCTCGAAGGGACCGAGGGTCCACCAAGATCCGTTGAGGACTTGCACATCGACGAGCTTCTGCACATCATCGTTGACAAGAACGCTTCCGACCTTCACTTGTGCGCCAACTCAGAGCCTGTCATTCGAGACGATGGCCTGATGAAGCGGATGAATTTCGAGAAGCTTGCCGCGACCGATACGCAGCGGATGATGTACGACATCCTCTCCGATGAGAACATCCACAAGTTTGAGACCACGCTTGAGTTGGACTTTTCCTATCAACTCCCCCGTCGCGCCCGCTTCCGTGTAAACATTTATAGAGATAGGGGAAGCGTTGCCGCTGCTTTTCGACTTATCGCGCAGAAGATCCCAACTTGCAGAGATTTGAACTTGCCACCGATTTTGGAAACCTTGACCGAAAAGCCCCGCGGCTTGATCTTGGTTACGGGCCCTACAGGATCCGGAAAGTCTACTTCGCTCGCCGCGATGGTCAACTTCATCAATATGAACCGTGCGGTTCATATCATCACGATTGAGGACCCGATCGAGTATCTGCACACACACAAAATGTCGCTGATCAACCAGCGCGAGTTAGGTGGCGATACCAAGAGCTTTTCAGCAGCGCTCCGCGCTTCTCTTCGAGAAGACCCGGACGTCCTGCTCGTTGGTGAAATGCGAGACATGGAAACCATTCAGTTGGCCATTACGGCTGCTGAAACGGGCCACCTTGTCTTTGCCACCTTGCACACGAACAACGCGGCCGAATCTATTGACCGTATGATTGACGTTTTCCCTCCCGGCCAGCAGGAGCAGATCCGAGTTCAGCTTGCGAACAACATCCAAGCCGTTATCTCCCAGCAACTCTTGCCAAGAGCACAGGGCTCGGGCCGAGTTCCCGCCAATGAGATCATGATCGCCACTTCGGCTATCCGGAACCTCATCCGCGAGAACAAAACCCACCAGATTCCGTCCATGATTCAGACGAGCGGTAACTCGCACGGCATGATCTCTATGGATCAATGCCTTCGCGATCTTTATCAGCGCGGCTACGTTACGCTGGAAGAAGTGTTTATGCGCGCCAATAACGTGGATGAACTGAAGAAGATGATCAACACAGGCGGTCCCGGCCAAATGGGTGGCCCGGCCCCTCGTGGCAGATAAGGTTATAGTTTAGGAAAATAAAATGCCCGTATACAGCTATACATTTAAAGACGCAAGCGGTGGCCTTCAAAAGGGCACGGCGGAGGCTGAAAGCGAAGACATCCTAAGGAAGCGCTTTGAAGAACAAGGCTTTACGATCACCGAAGTTACGATGATCAAGTCTAAGGGCGCAAAGGTCAAGAAATACGGAAAAGTAAAACTTGGCCACTTGGCCGTTTTCTGCCGCCAGTTTTCTACTATGGTTGACGCGGGCGTTTCGCTCGTTCGGTGTTTGGACGTTCTTTCGCAACAGACGCAAGACCCCAAGCTCAAGAAAATCTTGGTGGACATCGGCGAACGTGTAGAAGGAGGCGAAAGCCTTTCACGTGCCATGCAGCGGCACCCGAAATGCTTTAGCAACCTCTTTATCGGCTTGATTCGCGCCGGAGAAATCGGCGGCGTACTTGAGGAGTCTCTACAGAGGCTTTCTCACTTCTTGGAAAAGGACGTGGAACTTCGCCGAAAGGTGAAATCCGCCATGACCTACCCGGTCCTCGTTGCCGTCATGGCCACGGGTATTACACTTTTCCTTGTTTATTGGTTTGTTCCTCAATGGGCAAAGATCCTGTTGGACCTGGGTTTAAAATCGGATGATCTTCCCGCACCTACTCAGTTCCTTATCTCATGTGCTAACGCCCTCACGAACGATTGGTGGGTCATTATCCTATCCATCGGGTTTATCATTATTTCGTGGAAACTCTTCACGAGTACACGGTTTGGAAGGCGTGTTGCAGATAGATTGAAGCTAAAAGTGCCTGTATTCGGCAAGCTTCACCACAAGATCTGTTTGGCTCGTTTTAGCCGAACGATGGGCACGCTGTTGACTTCTGGCGTTCCGATTCTGCAGGCGATGGAAACTGTTGCAGGTACAGTCGGCAACACGATCATGTCCGACGCGGTTATGGAAGCTCGCGCAAGAATTCGTGAAGGAGACCGCATTGGTGATCCTTTGGAACAGTCGCGCTTGTTCCCGCCCATGGTCGTCCACATGATTGGAATCGGCGAGGAGTCCGGCTCTCTGGACTTCATGTTGCAGAAGATCGCCGACTTCTACGAGAGTGAAGTGGAAGCTGCTTTGGCTTCGCTGACGGCTGCTCTTGAGCCGATCATGATCGTTGGACTTGGTTTCGTCGTAGGATTTATCGTTATCTCGATGTTCCTCCCACTTGTTAAAGTTATTTCTTCGCTGTCCTCTGGCGGCGGCGACGACAAGTAAGGCAACGAGAAAATCACAGACTTGGCCTCTTGGACTAGTATCCAAGAGGCCTTTTTGTTGTGGCTTGGATCGCCCTTCACAAGGTTCGGGGAATCCGTCGCGAAGCTCTGGACTGCGGAAGTTTGCTTTCGCTCGAATCAGGCAGCTTGCTGCCGCGCTCAAAGTGAACCCGGCCGGAAGCAAGCTTCCTAGCCCAAAGCGAAAGCAAGCTTTCGCAGCCCAGAGCTTCGCGACAGAAAGAGGAGCCTGTATCAGCAAGTTCTTCACCTTTCTAGGTCACCTTTTGCCCTTTTCAACCCGTCTTGAGGTAAAAGAAGTGGGGTTGTTGAGTTCGGTGGAATGCGAGCGGGGCTTGCCGTGCGTTTGTGCGTGCCAGAGCCACCATAGCTGTGCCTGCCCGCAATCGCCTTCGGAAGAGAATCTATGGCAGAGCCAAGCAGACAAGACAAAGCCGAGGCAACCGTTTGGTAGGTGAATTCCCGGCTTGGACCTGGGTGATGGGCCTCTGGTGCGGCGCGTTTGTTGGCAGCTTCCTAAATGTAGTGATCTATCGAATGCCGCGGGGCCTGGGATTGGGAAAGCCGGTTTACAGTTTTTGCCCAAATTGCAAGCACCGGCTTGAGATCCCCGATTTGGTTCCGTTGCTCAGTTGGTTGGCACTGAGAGGCAAGTGCCGCCATTGTGGCGTTAAAGTCTCCTCAAGATACTTCTTTGTTGAACTTTTAAACGGTGCGATCTGGTCCGGTATTTGGTATCAATATTTTGTAGCGGGCTGGGACCCGGTGCGTGCATGCGTGTACGCGGCGGCGGCTTCGGCATTGGTGGCGATTATCTTTATTGACTGGGAGTTGTTTATCATCCCAGATCAGATAAACGCCTTTCTTGCTGTACTAGGGATAGGTTATAACTTTTGGCTGATTTATTCACACGCACCGGGAGCCATGATGTGGGGCATGCCGAGTGCCCTCGCGGGATGGCTGACCGGCGTGGGCGTGCTGTGGGGGATCGCGTTCCTCGGGCGCGTTGCCTTTCGCAAAGACGCGATGGGGCACGGCGACATCAAAATGGCGCGTGGCATCGGCTGTGTGCTGTTCCCGGCGGTGGCGCTTTTGAGCTTTGGGCTGGCGGTTGTTTTGGGCGCAGTGTTAGGAGTAGCGCAGGTGCTCATCCGACGAGGGCCGCCGAATGTTGGCACTCAGGGCGATAGCGCCTCGGAGAGCAGTGACGAGGAAGAGGAGTTTTATCCTCCGGAGAGCATCGGCTCTCTACTGTTTTGTGGACTTGGTTATTTGCTTGGCGCCGATATCATCGGGCTTTTTATCCCCAAGCTCTATATGTGGTGGTTCAAAGAACCGGCATTTATTGGCGCGGAGGATTGGGATGATGCGGAGGTTGAGCACACGATGATTCCGTTCGGGCCTTACTTGGCTTTAGGGGCGATTGTTGCGACGATTTTCGCATCTCAACTCCTATCTGGCGTCCAGGCGTACTTCGACTGGGCTTCGGGAAAGGCAAATCGCGCAAAACCGGTTTTGCTATTGGAACACTTGAGCTATAAGGGGGGTCTATTGGAAGGTGAGGGCTGGAGTATGCGTACATGAAACGGGTTGGATTTACCCTAATAGAATTATTAGTCGTGATAGCGATCATATCGATCCTAGCAGCCATTATTTTCCCGGCCGCTATGCGAGCGAAGGACGCTGCCTATCGCAGCTCAGACATGAGCCACCTGAACGAGCTCCGTTCAGCACTTCAGCTATATAGGGTTGACCAAGGCGGCTATCCGCCGGAACTGTTCACAACAATTCCCTACAGCGCGACTCCGCCTCCTATAACGGCAGCGGATCAAACTCAGGGCTATCTTTATCCTAAGCGCGTAAGTTCTCTATCGACTTTTCAGCCTGGATATGATCATGCGAATTCATTGCAGGTAGTAGGAGGCATCAACTGTGGGACTGCTGGAAATGCACCGTGTGTTTATTGGCCGGGCCCAATTCCTACAGGTTCTGCAACCTGCAATACACAGGCCTACGGTTACAATACCGTCCTAGCGGTGAATCCTCAGTTTCCTGTCACAATGAATCCTAGTTCCAGCACGTGTACGACCGATGGCGTTGGGACGCTCAACTGCAATCCGCCTCAGGAGTTTTATTTGGCGGATGGATACGACGTTGCTCCCGTCCTTGAGCCGAACGGAGCGACCCAGTATGAGTCACACTATGCGCTGTTTTGGACGGGGTATGGGCTAGGAAGCCAGCTCGGTAGCGGAACGTGGTGCACAAATACGGGAGCTTCGACTGGCGTCCCGGGTTCCGCGAGCGACCAACTCAACCAGCTTGGATACAACAACCCGCCTGATTCGACGGTTATTACGTGGGATACATTTTTCAGAGACTATACGGGCAATGTCCCGACTCCGGGCGAAAAACGCGACGTGGTGCTTTTCATCGGCGGAAACGCCAAGATGTATGACTCCGCAACGGTCGCCAACGCGCCTTGGAACTTTACGCCATAGCTGAGGGCCAACAGCAACGAAGATGAAAGCCATGAAGCTAAAACGAAGGAACGGATTGATAGCGGGAACCTCTCTTATTGAGTTGCTCGTTGTCATTGTCGTATTCTTAATCGGAATTCTCGCGATTGCGCAGATATTCCCGGGCGGATTTAAGATACTTGCCGCGACACGAGCGGAGACGGTCGCGAACGGACTTGCTCACAGTGAGATGGATAGGATTCGGGGCTTCTCGAATAACCTACCGGAAGAGATCGTGCCGGTCACTTACACCATGAACGGCAGCAATCTTGTCGAAACCATTTCAGACCAAAATCCGAATGAACTCGGCCCAGCAGGCAACAATATCGCTCTGGAAACGGCGCAACCTGCCGTCTGGGGTCTAAATTACTCTGGCGCGCCAACCACTTGGGACGTCTACAATGGCACGACCGACTTGGGGCCATGGCAACTGCTTAGCGGGCCGAATAACTTCCGCCATGTGATTGGCGAAGGCGGCGCGGTTCCGAGCCCTCGCGCTTATAACCCGCCTCCGGCAACTGGCTCGGCAACGGCGCCCTCGATCTCGGGTTGTTTGCTGAAGCTTCAGTTCGCACCGATCCTGCCTTTGGCGAACCCGCCGTACCTTCCTGCCGCTACCACGTCGCAGCCAACGCTTTCGGTTTACGGGAACGATCTTCAAAAGTCGATCGGCCCGCCAGCCGGCCAACTGTACAGCACCGCGGGCATCATCGCGACGGGGGTTCCGGTGGTCGGAGGAGATTTCGTCGTGACGCCATATGCGGTGCCGAACTACGACTACTTCTGGGACGACTCCACGCCTGCAAAGCCCTTCCTTTATGTTCCGGTCAATGGCGCGAACGTATTAGGACAAACGCAGCCTCGATACAGAGTCACTTTTGCCGCTCAGATCAATACCACGGCGGGTGTTGTTGGGAGAACCATCATCATGCCGTCAGTAACAATGCCTCCAACGAGCACGGCGCCCTCAACGCCAAACGCGACTTGTTACTGCGCGCTTGACATGTCGGGTGGCACCTATCTTAACCCTGGTGAATCTTTGGTTGCGATCGACTACAACTCGCTAAGGGTTGCGAGAGATTTTGACGATATCACTCTTGCCTACTTCACGGGCAGCCCGGTGCAGCCTTTCGATTCCACGGTCAACGCGGATGGGACGCCTAGAAATCCTTACCAGTACATCGTCGTGAACTCATCGCTGGGCCTGATCCTTGTAAATCCGCTGGCCTATGGTTATGTCCAGCAGTCGGTGGGCGGAAGCGCAGTGCCTTTACAAGCCAAAGCGGATTACGACGTCTACGATTGGCGCATCCTGAAAGAAGATTTTCGATTGCCGGAGACTGCTCCTTACTCGTATCAGCTCAAGTTGACGAACATCAAACACCAGTTCGGAGCCGAAGCAGACGGGACGAACTTCGCAGGAATTCCAACCGGCAATGTGATTCCTTCTCCCGCAGCCGTAGTCGTGCTGGATGAAGACACGGGAGGAGTTCTTAACTCCACCGCCTTTACCGTGAACTATCACACGGGACTGCTTAATTTTAATCCGACAGGAGCGTCGACGATTTCCGAAGTATTTCTAGTGCCTGGATCAAGCCCCAGCCCAACGACTCCCTGGACGACGGCGGTAAATAACTTTACGCCCAATGCAACCCAGCACACGTTCCGGGTCTTTTACATGGGAGTTAACGAATGGGCCACCCAGGTGACCCGCGGCGCCGCCAACTACGTCCAGATCAGCACAGTCACGCCTTTGCCGGGCCAGTTTTACATTCCGCCTTCGGCGAGCGTGGTTGGTCCTTCTTCCACGTCGACGTGCAATAGCTTGCTCAACATCAACTTTGCCAAAGCGGATGTGGGACAGACGGTGAGTTTTGATGAGCTTTGGTATCAGCGAACGGATCATTCTCTGCAATGCGCTCGTGGCCAGTCGGCATTGGTCAAGCTTGTCGGAGGCGTCCCGTCTGTGTTGATTTCGGATATTGATCCTCAGGCGCTCGGTGCTGATTTTTCAAACGGGTATGCGGTTCGCGGCGTGAAGGGAACGAGCATCTTGATTAAGGAGTTCTACAACCCGAACTCGGTCACTTTTAGCAAAACCTCTGGCGCAAACAACCTGTCGCCATTTAATCTCTGGGAAAACGGATGGCGGGTTATTAGCACTCAAGCCATTCTGGAAAATGGAGGCCTGCAGTGAGAACTGTTATTCGGCGCGGCTTCAGCTTGATCGAAATGCTGGTGGTTCTGGCCATCACGGCCGTCCTGCTCAGCATTATCATCGTTCCGATGATCCAGAGCTTTAATTTCACGAGAGCAGCAGAAAGCTTGGCGCAAGAGCAGGAGAAAGGTAGGGAACTCATCGACCAGATCTCGCGTGACATCGCGAGCGGTACGGCGGTGGGCGATAACGAAGGCATAAACGGAGAAACCGTCATCCAGGTGCCTTACACGGATCCGACAACCCATGTGACGACCACCTACGACATGCCGATCTACAGTTCCAGAATCGATATCTACAAGCCGGCTAGGACGAGTTTAGTTGCTAACGCGGCGGACGGAAGCTTCTACAACAATGTGACGGGACACTACGATCCAACTCTTCAGAGCAACAATGGACAGCCGATTGTTCCTGCAACCCAAGGTGGCACGATCGTTCGATATTTTATAGGGTTGCGTCAACCTTTGGTGGCGAGCACTTCCGGTGGAACAACCACTTATACGGCTGGCGCCTACAGCAACCCATTTGAGGGCTTGCTGACGCCCATAAGCGATCAACGAGAGAATCTCTTTGTTCTTTATCGAGTGGAGTTCAATCCTAACCTGATGCTTAAAGACCCAGGCGGTGTTACGCGCTATGCGTTCTTTAAGAATGATCCTAAAAACCCGAACAGCCCCTATATTGACGATCCCTATTTCTTCACACTCTCAACTCCTGCTCTTGACACGAATTTAGCTGCCAACGGTGGCGCAGCCGATCAGGCCTGGCGGATTCGAAATTTGCAGAACCAGCAGTACGCTTCGCTAACCGTAGTGACCGACGACACCCGATCGGACATGATCATGCCGGTTTACAACCTGGCAACACGTGTAGTGAGCACTTATAACACGACCTATTTAGGCGCGGCGGCCGTATTGCCTAAGATCCAAAGCCTTATCCAGTTCCGCCCAAGCCCGGTTGCCCAAGAATCGGCCACCGGCGAGACGGCGGTTGCCTTTGGAAACGAGAGCACGTCTTCCTCCAAAGTCTTTACAGGAAGCGATAACAACCCGTATGTGAACCCGGAGTTAGGCATCGCATCGGATGTGTTGAGAACTACGATGGGCGCCTGGAACTCGGCCGTTGTGACCATCTTCCCCTTCCCAGTTCTAAGCCAGGTTGTTCCTTATACGCCGTCAGTTTCGCCCAGCGCAAACGATTACTTGGTGATGGACCTGCGTTCGGGAGCGTTGCCATTCGGAACAGCCGGAACAAACTCGACTTCACCAACAACCGCGTTTCCGGATATCTGGCCGACCACTCAGCAAAACATGCTTCTCTTTACCGGAGTTGTCAATACTCCGGTCACGACAGGCCAGATACTGCCGATGTTCGACCTAAACCAATATGCGATTTCGACGGCGGCCAATACTGCTGCATCGGCGCGATATCCATTTTCGGAAGGGATTGCAGCGGCCGAAGCGGAGGATCCTTCCGGCGACGATTGGCTGACCCTTTCCCAAGCCGTACGGGATGAGTTCATTCCGTTCGATTACGATTCGCACAGCGGCCAAGTTGAAAGCTCGTTCAGCATTTCGGAATTTGGAAATCCGGCTGCCACTACAAAGAATATAGACAACTCGCCAATGCCTCTTACTTGCGGCAACGCCAGCACCCCCTCGGCTGCCCCGCTTACCCCCGCCGCCGATACGGCCTCTCAGGGAACGGGCATAAATTTTTACGACCCGCAGTTTGCTTCGATAAATGAGCGATACAACGCCGCCTACAATCAAAATCCCCTTCTAAGGCCCGTTCTTCAAAGGTTTGTCGATTTACGCGTGCAGCCCGAGGGTGATGAATGGTGCAGCCCGATGGATCCCGATCCGGCCGACGCTGCTCCGGTAGCCTTTGCTCTAAACGAGTTCCCCTGTGGCTCACCTCCTCCCACGCCAGCTAATCCTCCAACATTTACAACCACCAAAACCCCATGGGTGACCGGTTGGAAGGGGTTCGATAATGTCACGATCGTTCCTTCGAGTGAAGTTGTAGAAGGCCCCGACCAGACCAATACCAATGGCCAGATGATCCGCTACACGAGGGTGACGGCTAACCCCGGCCCCAATCAGTACGTGATCAACTACAGCAACCTGGCCGAGCCAACAGACTACACGCAACTTGGGGGCGCGACCCAAGCCCCAGGGACGTCAGCAACGACTGATTACGACTTCACCAAAAAGGCTTATCCTAACACCGGTTATGATCCGCACAACGTGCTGTCGGTGATGATCCAGCCCCGGTTTAAGGTGGGATACATTCAGTTCGATTCCGATCCTAACGTGCCCCTTCCCAGCGGCTATTTCCACATCACTTATCGAATGCAGTTCAACCGACCGGCAGATTCGGTTGCGGTGAACTACGATTCGCGTGAAGTTCTGAATGTTCTGTTAACCATGCGCAACTATCCGCAGGCATCGAACATTCCGAACGCACAAACAATCACACTACAAGCTTCGGCTCCAGTAAAGAACTTCCTTCGCTAACATGAGAACTAACTCCCCATTTCCATGGTTTAAGCAACGCGGTCAAACCCTGATCATCGCACTGATCGTGCTGTTCGTTCTGCTATTGATTGGGTTCGTGTTCATCGGTATCCTCAATCGGAACATCATTCAAGCGAACACTTCCCAGCAGCGTTCATTGGCGGCAGATTTGGCCGACGCGGGCATTACCTACGCGAAGTCTCAGCTTATCAACAGTTCACAGGGAGCTGATTGGAATCCTGTCCGAACTCAGCCCCTGATCATGCAGACTTTAACGGGCGCCTCGCCGGCTTTGGGTA
The DNA here is from genome assembly GCA_036502005.1 of Fimbriimonadaceae bacterium. Classification (GTDB taxonomy): domain Bacteria; phylum Armatimonadota; class Fimbriimonadia; order Fimbriimonadales; family Fimbriimonadaceae; genus DASXZH01. The sequence goes on along the minus strand of DASXZH010000029.1, from coordinate 27,443 downwards.
GCACCAACCCGGTGTACGCGATCGATCCGGACATTTACTGGATCCGCCCGGCCGCGATTTCGAAGACCTCCTCGGTCTACTATCTCCATGGAACGGACCCTCAGCAGGACCTGGGCGGCCCGGACGGACTTGGGCCATTTACAAGGATTCAGTTCCGCAACGGTCGAGCGCTAATTCGCGTTCGTTATGCTCCGAGCGACGTTGATGTAACCCAGACGCAGACGTTTGGCCCAGTTCGGCAGCCCGGCAAAACCCATAACTTTCTGATTATTGAAAGCGTGGGACGGCCTGGTGTTCTTAACTCCAATGACCCGACTTCCATTCCTCGCGCGACAAATCTGGGCAACGTTCCAGCCGCCGATGCCGCCTTCGTCAACCCTAACTTTGCTCTGCAATATCAATATTTCAACTCTCAGGCTGACCTGCAGAATGCTACGGCTCTTCTGGCTCAATATGACAACCTTTTTGTCCAATCCAGAAAGCTGATGGCTTTCGCATCGATTGGAATCATTGATCATGCGCTGTTCGTGACCAACGTGAGCCACACTTCAACTCCGGCAGACATCGGCATTCCTTTCGATTTGGGCATTAACGCTAATGACGATAGTGGCGCGACGCCTCAGCCCGTGCAACCTGCCGCTATCATGGGCTCGCCAAACCATGGCTATCCAACCACGGCCGGAGTGTATCCGGGCGGCGGCAGCATATACATTAATGGCAACGCCCTTATCTATGGAGTTGTAGATGCGACGTTGAACGCTGCACTTGGTGAAACTATTGCGGTAGCAGGGACCATGGGCGGAGTGGGTCCTATCTCATCGACTACTCCAGGAACTCCAACGATAAACATCATAGGGTACTCGGGCACTTCGCGTTACGATGGAACGGCCACGCCCCCGACCGGCACCACGGCGAGCCAGTTTACAACGTTTAGCGGCCCGAACTTCAACACTTTTGGCGGACTAATCCGGGACGGCGTTCCCGGCGTGGATATGAATGGTAACCCTCGCGGCGTCCCTTATAAAGAGCCGCCCGACATCACCCATGTCGATCCCGACACGGGCTACAGCCGGTACCTAACCATCACTCGAGATAGCGGCACATTTGGCACCTCAGGCAATAACGGCCAGTACGGGCATGGCAAAGGCGTGTACGTAAACAATGCGGCAGACTTGCAGACGCAGAACGACGAAAATGGCCGTCTTACGGCTGGTTCGGTCCAGGCCCTCTTCCAAGATTTTCTGAATCCGAACAACGGCCAACCAGGAAGCGCGTGGCAGGGTCCCTACTATGTTCCGCCTGCTGCTTATCTTCAGCTTGAGCCCGATGGATTTTTCATTACCCTCGATGGCAGTGGGACCATGCCGACGTGGCGCGACCAAGCCGGGAACGATACGGGCAGCGCCAAGATCCGATACCGCGTAGGCGGACCCATCAGTGCTGCCGCTCCCGAGGGCTACATCATCGATTCTTACGAGAACCTGGGAACGGTCAGCATTAATGATGCGGTGATCCCCAATTCGATCTACACAACGTTTGGCCAGCCCTTCAGCGGCGTGCTGTACTTTGAAGGCAACTTGAGAGTGCGCGGCGTAACCCCGACACTGGGAACGGCAGCGGCGCCTGTGGGCTGTCCTCTCACGGTTGTTTCGATGGGGAACATCTACATCGAAGGAAGCATCACGAAAGGTGTTGAGCAAGCAGGCGCAGTCGCCGTGAACCTCCTGGCGACCTCGCCTCAGGGCGGAATCGCACTACTCGCCAGAGACTACGTGGTCTTGAACACCACTCAATTCTTTGGCCCGGCCGATCATCCCGTTACGGTTAAGAACTCGACGCAGAATCCAGCAGGCCTCAATCCAATCATGATGGCCGCCGCAAATGGCGAAGTTGACATGAGGGCCGAGTTTCTGTTGGATCCAACCAGCAACAAGAGTGGAATGGGCACGAGCACAAATCCCACAAACTGGGCATTTTTCCCCAGTGAGTATACGGATGCAGTTACCAATGCCGCCATGGATACAAACATGCTGTTGACGCACACCATGGATGATGGTCCCGGAAGCAACGCCTTTGTCGAACTGTTGATTAACGATGGATCGACAACCGACCCGAATTATGACTACAACCAGACGGGCAGCTCAAGCGTGGCCATTTACATGCTGGGGCAAGAGAACTATCAGCGCTATGCGGCGTTCGAGAGCCAAGCCTTTCCGCTTTATGCAAGTGGAGTAGGTGGCGGCGATACCAACGGCGCCTACATGCTGAGCTCACAAGTGGGAACGCCCTTCCAGTTCGTTTCGCCGCCCTTCCCGCCGACGCAAACCGCCAACGACTTGCTCATTGCTCGAACGGCCATCGTTCCCCAGGATATTAGAATTGAAGCGGTGATCGACGCGCAGGAAGGTTCATTCTTTGTGATTCCCGGCGAGTGGTTTGATCCCAAGCCGGCGGACGCTCGGACGGCTACAAGTCCAGACAACACAGCGCCCGCGCAGTTGGACCGGTTAGAGAACTTCGGCAACAACCCGAAGGTTCCGTTCTACCAAGAGCCTCTCGATGTCAAGATCACTATCGATGGTTCGATCACGGAGAACATGCCTCCTCCAATCAGCCAGCAGTCGGAATGGCTTAAGAAGTGGGGTTGGATCCCGTCACTTCATGGCTCTTCCGGAGAGCACATCCCAACGCAGCATAACGACGCGATAGATGGCTATGACGTGACGGCAGGATCGCTCTACGTTCCCAATCTGTTCATTCAGTACGATCCGGTGTTGGCGACAGGGCGCGTAAACGGCTTTACGGTCGGCCAGCTAGTCACAAACAATCCCCCGGTTCGAACAAATCCGCAAGACCCAACTGGGCTCCAGATGCTTCCTCCGCTGCCCTGTCTGCCCGTTAGCCCAACTCTGTTTTACTTCGGCGAGGATAACCCCTAAATGTTACGTAAACTTGCTTTCGGTGCTTTGATGGCTTTACTGGCCGCAACCTGCTCAGCCCAGCAGACCTACGCCAGTCGCACTTCCACGATCCGCGCTGGAGTTTTGCTGCTCGATAACTACGCTAATGGGAACGGCCAGATAAACGGCGCCCCTCACGTGCTTTACAACTTGGACCAGTTGACTCAACTGAAGCCAAATGGCTGGATCATCGATAATCCCGACCATCCTGGGACCTTGAATGGGACAGCCTACACCCGCTGGAACAATGTTGACAGCCCTAGCCCAATCGCGCCCGGCGGTTACATCTCTAAACAGGATGCGGCGTACTGGGAAGTCCCGCTCGATTCGCTGAGCGACAGCCAGATCGGCGATTACGACGTTTTGATCTTGCCTGCCCACGGCGATATTCAACTGACGCCCAGGGAAAGGGAGAGGCTGCGCCGCTTTATGGATGGCGGCGGCGTGTTGTGGGTTGATCTCAACACTGGGTCGTCACTCGACAGCGGTGGAACACGAAACGACGACCTAGTAAACGGACTTCCTCTTCCGTTCGAGTTCGGTACCGGGGCCAGCGCCATCACAAGCGCGTCCTTCTTCAATCCGATACTGAACTTTCCCAACGCTATTAGCTTTGGCGACATGGCTAACATGCAGGGCCCAGGCGCTGATGCCGAAGGCATTATTCAGATTCCTTCGTTTGGAGGTGCCGATAACATCCATTTCAGCATTCCGGAAGATTCTGCGAGTTTGATAAGCATCGTGAGCGGAACAGGCGCGACCACGCCTCAGTTCATTTCCGTTGGACAGGTTGGGGATGGTTACGAAGTGGTGACGACTTGGGATATTACGACCACCATAAACGGCTCTGCCAACCAAAACGATGTTGGTGCTTCCCTTGTCTCGACTACTCAGGTGATCTCAGCAGCAAAGCTGGCATTTAATATCATGAGTTTGGGCAACCAAACTACCTCGACCCAAGGCGGTTCGACAAAGAAGGGTTCGATTGCTGTCGATATCGGCGCGCCACTACTTCAGGAATGGACCGATTTCGGCTCTGGTGTGTCCCCAAGCTATGCCACGTCCAATTTTGCCTCCAACCCGCCCGTGGTTTTCAAGAACATGGTTCTCGTGAGTTCGAACAACCAGCTCCTCGTTTATGATAGCCATCCTCCTGAAAGCGTTACGCCCTCGGGCCCCAACTTCGGAAACCCGGACGACGGCTATCAAGACTATTCGTTAGGAGCTGGTAACGGGCAAGACTTGATCTGGGAGAGTAGCACCTTTGGGGTCGCCCCGATTTCGCCGCCAACCTGCATCACGGTAAACGTTGGTGGCACGCTGGTCAATGAGGCGTGGGTTGTAGACAGTAACGGGGACCTCTACGGTTTTGATTTAGATACGAAGTACAGTTCCGGATCGGGCTCACTAACTTTGCCGCCGGACGCCAGCATTAGCAAGCCGGACTCTTCTCTCGGCTCGGGAGTCACTTTGGGCGCAAACTCTGAGCCTGGTGCCGGTCCGTATGCGCCGACATTCCAGGATGGATTGCTCTTTGTCTCTGAGAATGACACCAACACCGGCACTCCAGCAGTGGTTGGCCGGGTGTGGGTCGCAGATCCTTCATATCCAAGTGGCCCGAAGACTCTTGAGTCCACTGGGGGTACCCCTGTTCCATGGCAAATTGGTGGAATTACTGGCGGAACCTTTAGCGGCGCTCTCCAGCAAATATCGGCTTCCCCAACCGTTGGCTATGTTCCAATCCAAGATGGTTCGGGCGGACAAGATCGCGTACTCTATGTGCCGTTCTATTCGATCGCGAGTCTAACAAATCCGAACAAGACGGCGGGAATTGCCAGCTACTGGTTAGGTGCAAAAGGCGAGTCGCCCGTATCTTGGACGCAGAGTGGGAGCACCTTACAGATCCAGACCCGTTGCGGCACGAACATATATATTCCAAGCGGCGACAATGGCGCCATCCTGAGCCTTGCCCCTAGGCTTACGATGATCAATACCACGACGGGCCTTCCCCTCAGCGAGACGCAGACCGCAACTTATATCAGCTCAGCGATCCCCACTGAAAATGGCAGCGGCCAAATTAACTTCACTACGAGCAGCGCCATTCCCACCACTGGATTTGCCTTCAGAATTGACTACACCATCGACTGGGGTCAGGCGACCACGCAAGACTTGAGAGGGGAAGTGAACTTCCCGGATGACCAAACTCTTGGCACCGGCAGACGCGTTTTGAACAACGTCGTTCTCGGCAGCAACGGGATGCTCTACGCAGTGTTGAGCGCCCAAGACCCCACCACCACAAACAACGCGGGAGGCTCCTTCTATGCCCTCCAGGAATATGGCAGAGGCAACTTCAACGTTCTCACCCGATGGGATCTGTACGATGAGTACACCCAGCCTCTGGATACCTCTAACCCCAACGCGGCGACGGCGACCGTTCTTCCAACCGTAAGCAACAATGACCCGCTCTTGCAGTTCGCGCCGACCCTCGCGGGAACGGGCTCAGATTATGCGGGCGAAATGCACGGCCTCACTTTCATCAGTGGGCCAGTGCTCGCCAACGGCAATGTGTACGTGCTTGGAATAGGCCAAACGAATGCGACGCCAACCGTTCGCGATACTATGCTCTTTGCATTTAAAGCGAATCCGCCTGCGCCAATGATCAATCTTCCAAACCCGATTGCGGCGGGAAGTCCTATCTTGCAATCGGATGAAACGGCCAGTTCCACCAAGAACATCCCGAATCTGCCGATCACCTACTACTACCAGGCTACGCAGGGGACGACGCTCAATACGATCAACCTCTCAAGCCTCAGCATGGCGACCACCGGCTATCTGGGGCAAACCCTCAGCGAAAGCCAGCCCATCGTTATCCAGCAAACAGGCTCGGCTAATGAACTCGTCTACCCGGACCAGACGGGCAGCACATGGAGCCCACTGGAGTGGTACACCGTTCTAACCGGCGCGGGACCGTCAACACCGGCGTCAACCACAAATCCCCCTCCCTTCGTGAGTGGAAACACGATCTTTATTCCGACGACCAGCATCATGCCTAACATGACGACAACCTTGCTGGCCAGTGCTAGCCCGGGCCCGTGGCCTAGTCCGGTAGGAATGATGTACGCGCTAAACGCGACGATCCCGAGCAACGATCCTGGCTTAGTATCCGATCAGCATCCTTGGCAAAAGCAGTTGGTGAGCATTACCGCCCCGAGCGGACAGGCCTTGAATATAAATAGCCTTTCGCCAAATCCTGACTTCCTATGGCCGCAGTTTACGGGCGCAGAAAACTACAACGATATCAAGACCAGAACCGACGAGGCCACTTTGGGTGGGACCTCCTTTGTCTATAGCGCGGCCGGCGGAGACGGCAGGTTCTTCGCAACGACCGATCAGGGTCTTTTTGGTTTCGAGCGCGCCGACTTCTTGGTTGCCGATTCCAATCGCGTGGCCAAGTTCGACGCGGCGGGCAATCCACTATGGTCGACCGATCTAAGCCTAGGTACGGGAGCGGCTGACCTGCAGACGGTTGGCAACATTCACCCATTGGTGAGCCCCAGCCGGGCCTATCCCCTTTCAAACGGGCAGATCGTCGTTGCCGATCCAGGCGGCAATAGGCTTGCCATTCTTGATCAGACAGGCCGAGAGACGCGATCCTTCGATAGCTTTACGGTGGATTCGACGAACGAGACCGACGGCTATGCCCCGGGCGAGCCGCTCACATTTGCCGGACCCCGAGATGCAGTTGGTTTTACTTCCATAGTTCAGTTGGCTAACAACCCGTTCACCGATAATGCGCAGGCATTTGAATATTGGGTGCATTACATCATCGCCGATAGCGGCAATCGTCGGGCAATCGAGATCGTGGACAGGTATGCATACAACAACACGACCAATCAGATCGGCGCTGTTATCGCTTATGGAGTTCTTTATCGCCATACTCCAACCTCGGTGTCGGGTGGAAAATACAGCTATTCCTGCATTTCTCGCATCTACGACCCCACTCTCACGGCTGGCAATGGATATGTCGATATCCTCGGAATTGGCAACCCGGCTCCTGCTACCGCGACCTCGCTGCAAGCGGCCACCAGCGGGACTGTGGGCAGCGGCGGGATTGTGCTGTGGTACGAAGGCACAACGGCGGTCCCGATTGCTGCGCCAACTGTGATTAGCACGGTTGCTCCTCCAGGAGCATCGATTTCGGCGAACACGCTCTACGATACGACTAGCCTCTACGCCACATCCGCAGTCGTGGGCAACCCCTTCGACCTGCCCGCCGTTCAACTGCCAACCGCTCTGCCGATTGGGGACTTGAACTCGGTCACCGCTCGATATACGACGCCCCCGAGCGGTGGGGCTGCGACTCTTGAGGTCGTCTACACAGACCCCAGTGGTGTTTACGAAATAAACCCGGGCACAGGTGGTGTCTTGAGCACGGCAACTTGGACGGTGGACTGGATGCTGCCCCGGAGCATAAAAGTTACGATCCAGACCACGCCAGTTTTAATAACACAAGATGCTCCCGTTTACAGCGTAATGCGGCTAGATACGAGCAGCGGGAATCCGTTGCCTACGAACTCCGACCCACTCGATTTTCGTCCAACTTATGCGGAGCGATTGGCAAATGGAGACATCCTCGTTGTTAACGGATACATGGGGACCTACCGAAAGAACCCAACGGACCCATCGGTGACGTTCCAGGGTGAGGTTTTAGAGTTGAACCCGCAGACGTTTAGTTTGAGCAGTTTAAACCTTGGATTTAACACCTCTGTTGGAACGACGCCCCTTATTAAATATCAACTACCACCGATCACTGGTACACGCGGACTTGTTGCTCCCGTGTTCGCGCACCGGAACTGAGATCTTCGATGAAGCAAATTAATAGATTTGATGCTATGCGAAAGGCGATAGGACTTGTTCTTCTCGTCTGTGCAGCCGGCTTGGCAAATGCCCAAGACTGGCCGACCCTGCAAGGAAGCGATGCCCGAACGGGTATCAACAGCAACCCTGCAACCAGCGGCCCAGGACAGGCTTTCATCGGTTGGTACGCTCCCTTTTCCAACAACGGTGGAACGTTCGAACGGCATGTTATGTCCCCGGAAGCGAGCCGCACCAACCAGGGAACAGACTGGACCGGCTACGGCCCCAATGATTCCCTCTCAGAGGCTGGAGGGCTATACCTTCCGCTTTATACGGGAACTGCAACTGAGGACACTTTCTCCGGCTACACGGCCTATGCCAGCCTCCTTAACACCTTTCTCGCATCAGGTGGAACATCGCCGGAGCCAACCGACTACTACTGGAAGACGGCCATTCCCTCGTCAACCAATCCCACCCAGCCTACGATTAAACTAAACGGCGGCGACAGCCTGGATACGTTTGTGTGGCAAATTGAGCCCGCCCAAACTGTAAATCGTATTGCTAATAACTATGGCATTTATGTGTGGATTCCCACTGGCCCGACGGGGACAGGCGGCTCGACCATTTCGTATCCTCAAAACGATTTTGTCTACACGATCACCGATGCAAGCGGCCAAACCTACACTGACGTGGTGGACACCACGATTTCTGGCGGAGGTTGGGTAAGGCTCGGCAACGGCGGATTTCCAACGACACGCACCTTCGCCTACAACGGCGCCACTGCGATTACGGTCACCCTTTATAACACGATTCCGCGCGACGCGACCGGCAATCTGCTGGGCACTACCGCTCAACTTGTCTATGCCGATGCAGTGATGGCTATACCGCAGTCCGGCTACTACGATTCGTCACCGATCGTCAGCGCTTTTGATCCCGTCTCCGGTCTTGGGACTATTCACACCGTTGCCGCGCAAAACCAGGTTCAAGTAACACAGGCCACGGCGACCGCTCCTTCGGTTTCCACCACAATCGGAAGAGTCACTTCGTACAACTACAACGACGGCACCGTTCGTTGGCACTGGTCGCCATTGGACTTGCAGTCCAATGTGATGACTACGTCTTCGGCGGGTGTTACTGCGCCAAGTCCGTGGGCCAGCAACGCCACCAATGTCGGTCAAAAGGGCACGACTTGGCTCGCGGCGCCCGTCACAAACACCCTCCCCGGTACAAGAGTTGTATACGCGCCTGCAGCGGCTTTGGCCGACGGAAACTACACAGTTCAGATTTGGATACCCGGAAGCAATGGTGGCTTTAGCTTCGCGCAGGGCCTCACCTATTATATAGATGAAGGGATCAATGAGTCCGGGCCGTTTACCATAAATCAGGACTCGGTCGGCGGTTGGGTTACGCTTGGAACCCGGCTTTACACCCACAGTATGGCTGGCAGCCAGCCACTCTCAGTTGTTGTTACCAACTACAGCGCGTTAACGAGCGACGCAACGCGAACCGCGTTTACCGATGCCGTCCAGTTTGTGGGGCAAACGAATCTTGCCATCGAATCGACTCCCATTCAGGCCAATGTCCCGATCGTTCAAAGCGTTGGCGGAACGCCAGTTACGACGGCCGTCACGCTTGTGGCTGCTGAGAATGGCCGCATCTACTGCTTGGATTCCACTGGAAATGGCAACGGCGGTACCACTTTGTATTGGGCATACCCCTCGCTTTCGACCGTTATTCCGGATCCCAACCAGGTTACAGGGCTAGATGGTCCTGGACCGACGGCGCAAATGCCCGTTAATTTCAGCTTGAGTTCCGCTTTGGTTGAGGAAGACACGACGGGGCATCCTTACCTCTACATCGGCTCTCAAAACGGACGAATTTACAAGATCGACATGGAAGGGCGTGGAGATACGACGACCACTCGGATCTGGTCCTATCCCGATGATTATCCGTCTTTGGCAAAGCCGAGTTCGCTTGGAGCCATCTCCGGATCGCTGGCCTACGTAAACGACGGCACCGTATTGCCAGAGATTATTGTGCCTACCATGCAGGGCCGCATGTATTCGCTGGACGCAGCAGGAAGTCCAGCCAGCAAGACAACCTTTGTTCGATGGCAGTTCCCAAATGGCAACGAAACTGATTCTGGATTTGGAGCTTTCGCTAACGGCGGCCGAAATCCGGGTGATGCAACTTGGACCAATCCGGCGAATGCCCAGTATGTAGATCAAAGCTACGCAACGGTTACGCCTGATGCGGGCACCGGAAGCGGTTCCTCCGAGTATTTGATAAGCAGCGCGGGCACCTCGCTGAACATTCCAACCGGCGCCCGAATTTCGGGCATCCAGGTGAGCGTAGTTCGCCACCGGTCGGGCGGGGATAGCGGCTTAACTATTAAGGACGCCGAAGTTGAATTAGTCAAGGCGGGGACCGTTCAGACGGGAGCCGGATTCAATCGCGCCGATACGGCCGACGATTGGCTGGTCCCTTCCACGACCATCCAAGAGACCGGCACTCCCGCAGGCGGAACTTTCACGATAACGGCGGGCGCGCTTGGAACAACAGCACCGATTCCCTATAACGCTACAGCCGTACAAGTGCAGAGTGCCTTAAATGCTATTGCGGGTCTTAGCGTCACCGCTTCCGGTGGCCCGTTGCCAAACGGCATCGTAACCGTAACCTTTAATTCGCCTGCTTTTTCACCCCCGACCTTAACCTCAAATGCTTCAGGTTTAACTGGCACCACGCCCGGTGTTACGCTGGTTCCAACCATCGACGAGACTAAGGTGTACGGCGGAATGACCGATCTTTGGGGTCAAGCCTCGTGGACCCCTGCCGATTTTGGGGCCACTTTCGGTGTGGCGATCGCGGCTACCGGAAACGGCAACAGCACCACCAATACTGTATTGCCTACGGCCGGTATCGACTATGTGCAGGTGCGGGTTTTCTACGGCGCTTCACAAACGCTGGGACCCATAGCCATGACACCGACGGTCGCCTTTGGCGATATCTATTTCGGAACGAGGCTTAAGCTCGGTGATTCAACCTCCGCGTTGTCCGGGTTCTTTGCGATCAACCAAGACACCGGTGTGCCAGACGCCAACTGGGTCACCAATAACTCGGCCAATATCAATGCCGGAGCCTTTGTTCCTGGAAATACCTACAACTTTGGCGATTATGTGAAAGGAACAGACGGCGTTACCTACTTCTCAATCGGCAACGCCAATGTGGGCAATAACCCCACCGGAGGCGGGAGCCCCACCTGGTGGCAAGCGTACTACGGCCAGTTTAACGGCGCGCCTGTAACCGGGAGTCTCTTTGCAGGTTGGGGTGCGACGACTTTGGGCGATTTCCAAAGCGGCGCCGTTGCTATTCCTGCGGCTCAGTTGAATGTTTTGGGTACTGGCCAAAGCGACAGTATTGTCGTGATGAACGAGAACCTGTATCTCACGTCTCTGTTTGCGGATGGAACGACAGGCGGCTCGCCGCAATGGACCACGAACGAGCTGGGAACAGGTGTGTACGGCAACTTGGCTTACACCCAGATGACCGTTTACAACAACGTTTCCACGTCGTCCAGCCCATCATCTAGCCCGGCGCCGGTGGTTATGGTGCCGACCGAGGACGGTCGGTTTGATGCGATGTTCGCCCTTAACGATGGAATCCTTACGAACGGGATCCCAAGTGGAGGCGGAACTCCCACGTTTGGCGCTAAGAACCAACAGTGGGCACGGCAAGCTTGGGAATACAGAACGCCGGCGCCCTCGATTAAGGCATCTTTTTCTAGCGCACACGGTTTCCTTTATGCGGCCGACACGGCCGGTTATCTTTACGCGTTCAGCAACACTGCTGGATCTGGGTACGGCACCGGACCGGGATCGTTTACGCAGACTGCCAACAACCCAGGCGGAAGCACTTACGCGACTGACTTTGCCGGGGCAAAGGCGATGTTTATCAGTCCGACGGACTATTTGTCGATCAGGCAAGGTCGCGGAACTTATGACGCTCTAAAAACGGAATACCAGGCTGGCACGGGGGCCACGCCCTCCAAGGACTATGGGCAATCGCTCTATATCTGTGTTTTCAACTTCCCGTATAGCGTATTGGCCTCCGCCGGCGGGTATTCGATGGTGAACATCCAGCAAGCAAGTTCAACTGGGTCCGCCCTTGGAACGCTTTCTGCCCAATCGATAGGGCCGCTTGGGGCAACGCCGCCAACGGGAAACTTGAGTGAGCCCTTGGATGGCGTCGCAGTAGCTAGAATCTATTTGAACCCATCCGTAAATATGCCCGCCCCTGGGCCCGTTAACATCAACCTCTCATTTAATGTGGTTCCCTCCACAGGATCGGGATCCACGAACATTGCTATCAACCCACCCCCTACAGGTCTCCTGCCGGGCACGGGCACGTCCTACCTTCAATACATCCTTGGCAATCCTCTTGCCTTGGTCATGCAATATGACACTAGCGGGAACCCCATATCTGGCGAGTCGCTCGGATATGACTCCGCCGGAGCCATCACAGCGCAGGATAAAATCAACGGCAATCCGGTCGGCAACTTAAGTCTTTTAGGAATAAGCGGTGGAGATGTGCCGCACAATACGAGCACAACCGTTAGGTTCGGCGTTTACAACCGGACATTGCTGCCCAATGGCTTGCCAAATGTTCACTTAATACCGACACCCTTGGCGTGGCAAAACAATTCGGTAGTAAATCCAATTCCCAATCTATTCCCAAGCTTGGAGGATATGCCAACCGGATATCCAAATACGAGCCTTGACTATCCGGATATTCCGTCCGATCTCGTTGCGGCGGTTTCTGATCCTTCCGGCTCCGCGAATAATCCGATGTACGGCTATGGAGCGACTTTAAAGGCAGCCACGAACTACAATGTGGGCGGAGCCGCTTGGAGCCCATTGCAGGATCCGATTACTGCTACGGTGTCCCGCACTTTGAATGAAACCGAGTGGGATCTAACCCTCAACGTCCCGCATTTCCAACCGCCTAACGAACTTCTTGCGACCGATTCGAACGGGCAAAGCATCCCTGGAGGATATCGAAGCGATTTTACGATCTACTCGGGAGCCAATAACAACACGACTACGGTTGGGCCAAACCAGGCTTATCGAAACTTCTGGATGAACGTGTCCGTACAGCCCGACTTCCGGTTGCACAGCTCAACTCCCACGGTAGACCTTGGGGCGCTTTCGCAAGGGGCCGGCGAAGGGATGAACAGCAGCTCACCTTGGGCCGCGAATTCTCCTTTCAAGCAGATGTTCCAGCCGTTTAACGTGACCAACGATGGCAACGTGAACTCCCTGAACCTTGGCGTGGCAAAGCAAAAGCTTAATACAAGTCCTCCCGTTAATCTCGGCGTAAGCGCCACGAATGGCAACAGTTTAAATTGGCTGGATGCCTACACTGACTTGCATACCGACATTGACTCGCAGACCCCAATCTCGCCGGCCCTAAACTGGTATACGGCCGATGGAGATACCAGTCTTAATGCGATCATCCAGAAGGCAAGGGCTGGAAGCACCACAGGAACCGTTCTGACGACAGATCCGATTCGCCAATACAACCCAATTCTGGGTGTTTCCCAAGGTCCTGTCTTCACGAGTGGTCCCACTCCGGCAGCGCCTCGGATAACGGTCTCCGTGCCGTTCGGTTTCCCGGTAGGCACCTACTCCCAGTTGATGCAGATCTTCGATGGCAACCAGGTAAGTACAACTCAGAACTATCAGATCGGTGTTGACAGCAACGATAACCCGATCTCGGGCGAGTATGTTGCCCAACCCTCGTTCACGCTTACCTTCAGGGTGAAGGAGACTGAACTCACCGGGCAGGCGAACCCATTCGTGAATACGATGCTGGATAACTACGTGACTGGGACCGAAACGAATCTGTTTGCCAACGGCCAGCCGGGGGCGTATAGGGACGCAACTCAGAACCTTCACGTCGCCTTTACTTCCACTCGTGGAACGTACGCGCCGGGAACAGGGCCTTCGTCTGCCCAGATCGGTAACCAGAAAACGGTCTCCAACTCGATGATCTACATCGCAAGCCTCGTCTCTGGAGGCCCTCTAAATGGCCAGAATCCGCTCAAAGATCTCGATCAGTTCGTGAGCAGCGCGCAATGGTTCAGCCAAGATCTTGGACCGTATCCGAGCGCTAGCCTGACCAACTCCTTGTTCGTGCCCACCGGAACATCCTATTCGGTCAACACGAACTATCCGGTGAACTATGAGAACCCTGCCTTTGCGGGTAGCCCTTACAACCCGTTAGTGGTGGACTCTAACGGTATCGTCTCTACTGCAACAGGCAATCAAAACGGTAACCCATTCATGGTGTTCACCGGCGAAGCTCAGGTGAACACTGGCAATGCCACCATCACCAACAGCAAGGTGTTCATCGCTCAGGGATCTGTAAGCAGCGGCGTCATGTCTATGGGCACGCCAGTGCCGCTTCCGGATGATCTGAGTAATCCCGCGCTAATCGACGGTACGGTCAAGCAGCATCCAACGGTAGTGCAGTTTGGAAACAGCGCGACCGTGTTCTACACAACGAACGCAACGGGCGGTGGCGAAATGCATTGCGCAACTTACAATGCAAGCTCTACTCCGGCGTGGACTAACAACATAATCCAAATGCCGGCTGCTTTCGCCTCAGTCAGCAGCCCACAAGCTACTGGCCGTGTAACCGCTGGTGGCAAGAACTACCTTGAACTCGTGTTCTCGGGCAAACTTGTTTCGCGTCCGCACGCGGATATCTTCCTTGCAAGAATCCCGTGTAGCGCGAGCGGCGTTCCCTTGGCCACACCGATCGTTCTGAACGATCTTTATGCGATCAGCGGTGAAACCCTGGTTTCCGCCAAAAACGGCGTGTATCAGGCAGCAGGCGTCGATTGGGATACAAGCGAGGCTGTTACGCTCACGATTAACGGAACCGCCCTGAACACGCAGCAGCAGGTGGACCCAAAGAGCGGGATCATTTCGCAGGAGAACAACGTTCTTGGCGGAACCCTCTTCTTTGACCCCAATAACGGAACCGTTCAGTTCTCGGGCAACACACCCGCCCCATCCGCCGTAGTCGCTCTTTCCTACACCCCCAGGATCCTGCGGGTGAGTTCTGGCGGCGTCACCGCTCTGAACCCCACCGTGCTTTACGACACGCGCCAGCTTTTCGGAACGGACCTGAACCAGTGGTATGACCAGACGGGAACGCCCGTAAGCGGAAGCGTGACCCTTAGCGCAAGCCGTTACGACGTCCTCTATTCCGGAGCTTCTTCCGGCACAGGCCAAGCAGCGCGGCCTTACTTGAGCACTTACAGGTTCGGCGTTCAACTGCCTTCTCCGATAGGAATCAACCCAAACACCAACCAGCCGGTATCACTTCACGTTTCTCTCCAATCGGGCCCCGGCGGCACGTTTGACTATGAAGTCGACCCTGCTAAGGGCAGAATCTACTTCACTTCCGCCGAAGAGGGAGTGGCATTTAATATTTCATACACAGACATCAACGGGAATGTCATAGCCGATGCGGCAAACGGATACGCGGCCAATTTGGTAGTGGAAACTGCTGAAACGCCGATTGCGGTGGATGGAGCGGTTAATGAGGCCCAGGTCACATCATTCCTCGATCCACTCGCACCGGTAACCGCCTTAGGCAGGCCGGGGCTGATATGGTTGTTCTGGTCAAGTACGAGAAATGGTTCTCCGGACGTATTTTTCGAGTCTATAGCACCGAATTTTGCGCCGACTGCCAGTTCCCCGTAGCAAGTTGTTGTTGTGTCATGGAAAATGCAAACGAATTGGTCAGAATGTTAGAACGCATGGGGATATGCATTGCGTCTCTTAGAAGTCACTGTGTGCTCATTGACTTCGAGGGATGCACAGGTGTATGATAAGCAGGCTCGGGTAAGGCTCTCACATCTATGGCGAAAAGGCTTAGCAGCGTCCTTGGTATCGACATCGGTAGTCGGAAGATCAAGGTAGCAGAAGTAAGGACACAGGCAAAGGAACCAGTTATCTCGGCTCTCGGCATGATTGACACGCCAGAGGGTGCAGTAGACCACACAGGGGTTTACAATGCCGAGGCAGTTGGAGTTGCCTTAAAACAGGCACTCAGCCAAGCAGGCGCGAGTGTCTCACACGTTGTCGTCTCAATTGCGGGGCAGGCTTCGGTTCTGGTTCGGACCTTGGAAGTTCCAAGGATGAGTCCGGCAGAGCTGAGCGAGCATATGCAGTGGGAAATCAACCGAAACATCCCCTTCGCAGAAAGCAATGTCCTTAGCGACTACAAGCAACTGGAAGATGAAGACCCGTCCAGCGCCAATATGGAAGTCGTGATGGCGATTTCGCCTCAATCGGCAATCGACACGGTCGTTGCCTGCATAAAGAAAGCCGGCAAGCAAATGGCCGCGATTGACGTTCAAGCTCTTGGGATTGCTCGATCCCTCAAAGTTAGCTACGCCGATCTTTACCAAGATTTAACTGTTTGTGTCGTAGATGTCGGACATCTTACGACCTCCATCAATATTTACAAAAACGGACGCCTTCTTATGCCACGCCAAGTCCCGGTGGGCGGAGAAATGTTCACCAAGGCAATCGCCGATGCGATGGGTGTGGGCATGGAAGAGGCAGAGCTGCTTAAACAGCAGAAGTGCCACGTGCACGTTGGGTTGCTGCAAACGGCGATCCCGGATAGCTTCTCGTTTGGAGTTCCGGACGCAGGAACCGGTGCGGCCCCAGGGCTTACCCAAGAATTTCAACCCTACAATCCGTTTGCGGACGATATGCCTTCTGCTGGCCCTGCCACGCCGCCGGAAGCCCTACCGCCCGCTCCTGCGGCGGACGAGCCCTTTCACACCGGTGCCTTTGAAGAGCCGACCACCTTTGGGGAAACGCAGCCCCCTGCTGCTGCGGAAGCGGAACCGCCTTCGGCATACGATCCGTTTTCTGCGGCGTCTGCGCCGGCTCCTGAGCCGGCCCATGCAGCCGATATGCCAACTCCAATTGTTCCAGGGGACCCGGAAACCCAGCGAATAAATAACTCGGTGGCTCCCGTATTGGAAGAATTCGTGGCGGAAGTAAGACGTTCGCTCGATTATTTTAGAAGCCGCTCCGGAAATGTGGACCATCTCGTCCTAAGCGGTGGTGCTTCAAAACTTGCCGGACTAACGGAGACTTTGGGCCAGGCACTTGCCGTTGCTTGCGACAGTTATGACCCTATGCGGCATATCAGTGTTAGCGGCAAGAAGATCGAACCAACTTTTGTGGATGAAAATCGACCAGACTTTGCGATTGCAGTCGGGAACGGATTGCATATATTCTTTGAGTAGCGAATGAAACTTAACCTACTACCAGCATCAACCAGGGGCAGCGGCGGTGGCGCCGGATCAAAATTCGCTTGGGTAATAGCGATACTCATCATCGGCGGTTCGGTTTACTTCACTCTAACGATGAACGCCGCCGGTAAGGCCGCGTTGGATGCAGCCAAGAATGACGTGCCCAACAATCAAGCGGCATTCGATAAAGTCGTTGCGACGGCAGGAAACGCCGATACGGTCATTGCCAAGTCGGCCGGGCCGCTCCTAAATGTTAATCTTGCCAACGCGATGGAGGCGCACAGCTCGGTCTATCCCGATTTTTACGACGAAATCAAGACCTATATTCCGAGTTATTTCAGGATCATCTCGCTTCAAGCAACACCGGCAGATGGCAATACTTGCACGGTAACCATGCAAGGCGCAATTGGGTCGTTCCGGCAGTATGCGGACTTGATGTTGGCGATGCTTAGAATTAAGGGCGCCCAAGCAGTTTCGCGATCAGGTTATCAGATTAACGATATCTTCGTGCCTCCACTTGAGGAGGACGACCAGGTTGGGCGGCCTATAAAAGCCGGCAGTCCTCGGCTTACTGATGATGCGATGCAGCGGTTGGATGTTAAGATCGCGTCGGCCGGAACGACAGACTACGCTGGAGTCGGAGGATTTGGAACCCCCGGTCTACCGCGAACACGCGGGGCGACCCCCACTGAGTCGCTTATAACGGTGGCCGTCGTAGTCACCCATAATCTCACAACTCCAAATCCGCGAGCTACCCTTCAAGCTGGCAGCGCCGCGTTTGCGGCAGGCGGTACAGGCTCATGAGAATTGGCGCAATGCCCATTATTTCGATCGGTATTTCAATCGGCGTAATTGTCGTTAGTTGGGGCTATTTCTGGAATTATGGCCCGGATATAGAAGAGGCGAAGGCAGTTGAAGATCAGGCTGCTGCGTTGCACAAGATTGCGCACGACGAGAAAGGTCCGGCTGAGCAAAGAGTGAACGTTGCGCAGACAATGGTGAATACGAAAGTCGCTGAGTGGCAGCAAATCGTTGCTAAGAAAACTCCTCCCAATACGTTGTCAGCGGGTGGCATCAACATGGGGGTCGACGCATGGCATATGACGATCGACGTTCGCGTTTTTCGAAATAGTATTCAAAAGGCCGTAAACAAGCAGTTGAAAGTCGGTGGTGTAAAGGTTATCACTGGCCCTACTATCCCCGAGCCTGGTGACGATGCGAATACAGTTGTTTCTGAGTTCTTTAACTACCCGGCCCTGCCTTTTCCGGTTGTCATCTTTGATTTGGGCCAAGTAACTGTACAGGGAACTTATAAACAAATCGAAGACAACATGAAGGCATGGAAGGATATGCCCAACTATTTAGCTGTGGCAGACGGTTTAGCGCTAACGGGTACGTCGCCAATTCTCACCGGGACCTATAGTGTCTCGATGATTGGCTACATTCGAGCTAGCGTCGTCTATCCAACCGTGCAAGAAGCGGCTTCAGCGGCAGCGCCCGCACTTGGAGGTGGCCCCCCTGGTCCAGCGGGAGCAGCGGGAGGACCTGGTGGTCGCGGCCCTGGAAGAGGACCTGGCGGAAGAGGTCCTGGTGGAAGATTTGGCGGCGGTCCAGGCGGTGGCGCTGGCCTTCCGCCTTCAGTAGGGGGAGCAGGCTAAACATGGCTTACTTAGTGCACAAAAAAGTTTTACTGCTCATGGCCGTAGCAGTTTCCATTCTAGCTGCGGGTTGCAAGGCGCCCGATCTGCATGACGCTACTCTTGACAGTTCCATTCCGAAAGATTTGCCTCCTGTGGCGCCCGTTCCCATCGAAGCGATCGCTGGTTTGCCGGTTAGGGCCGGCCAAGCAACCACTGCTAAAATGGTGGTAAGTGTCAGGGCCGATCCTTTCGCGCTGATGCCGAATGAGGAAGCATACGAAAAGCAGCAGTTAGCGGCAAACCTTGCGACGAACTATGGAACGTTTCCGATGTTCTATGAGGCGCCTCCCGAAGAAGAAACGGCTCCTGAAGTTGAACCGCAGCCTTATCGCAGGCTGGCGGGTATTCTAATTGGTGATTCGGTCACTGCTCTCATTGATATGGGCACTGGGGGGCCGCCAGTATCGATACATCCTGGGATGATCATTCCTGGAACGAACTGGATGGTGGTCTCAATTGATGAGGAGAAGGCGGTTTTAAGAAGAGTAAATAGCAATCGGTTGCCCAGTGAAATTATTGTCCGCCTTGAGGTCGCGCCTCCTGGATCGCAAACTCAGCAGCCCGCGCCAGGCAATGAGCCCAACAATGGTTTTGGCGGCCCGCCGCCAGGATTCGGGGCTCCTGGGCAGGGCAATGGGCCGATCAATCCAGGTAGCGAGAGATAAACGAGAACTTTTTTGTAACGAGAACCCATCTTAAAGCATCAGAGAGTTAAGGAAAGAACCTAATGAACAAAACCTCAAAAACACTTCTAGCGGCCAGTTTGGCTCTAGGCATCGTCGTGGCCATGCCGATTAAGGCAAGCGCACAGGGTCCACAGGATCAAAATAATCCTTCCCAGCAGGTTGTTTCGGATCTCGAGCTTCAGCAGTCTGATGTCAGAGACGCGCTCAAGTTGCTCTTTAAGAACGTTGGCGTAAACTACTCTGTCGCGAACGAGGTCCAGGGAACCATCACTGTCAGTTTGCACAACGTCCCTTTCGAGACGGCACTGAGAAATATTCTTGGGCAAGTTGATGCGACTTACCGGGTTGAAGGCAACGTCTACAACATCGTCAAGAAAGAAGACACAGCGCAGCCAACAGTAACGCAATCTGACGACACCCTCGGGCAGACCGTTACTGCTAAAAAGCGTCTCTACAGAATTAAAATTCTACACGCAGACCCACAGTTGATATTTGAGTTACTGGCGGGAAAGGTTAGCGCTACAACGTCCCCTGAGCAATCGGCGCTGGTTGGTGTCGGTGGTTCCGGAGGCGGACAGGGCGGCGGTGGCCGCGGCGGAATGGGTGGCGGCGGCTTCGGAGGCGGCGGAATGGGTGGCGGAGGCTTCGGCGGAGGCGGAATGGGCGGCGGCTACGGCGGCTCGTCTGGCGGAGGCTTCGGTGGAGGCAGCACGGGCGGGTTTGGCGGTGGATTCTAAAGGATTCGGCTACCGTTTGACAGAGGAATAAATGAGGATGCGTTCAGTTTTGTATAAATCGTTGCTTGCAGCCTGTGTGGCTGCAAGCCTCTTGCTTATCGTTCCCAGCGTTTACGCGCAGGGGCCCGCGCCCGATGAATTAAGGGTTACCCTTAACTTGAAGGACGCGGATATGCTCGCGGCAACAAAGGAGCTCACGAATCGAACCGGGCTCCAGTTCTTGCTAGAACCAAGCAATGACCCTTATGCGAAAGTGACGCTCCAGTTAAGCGACGTTACGGCAGAAGAGGCAATAAGCTATATCTGTCAAGCAGCCGGCGCTGCTTTCCGAAAGGACGACAACGGCGTTTACATCATTGGCCACAAAAAGGCTTCGTCAACTTCCAACAGCCTTGAACCGGCACCAACTGTGGCCCCACCGACTCCCTCGGTGCCGGTCCATGTTCACAAGTTTCTTCTTCAGCATGAAGATGCCAAGGTTGTGTTAGATCAGCTGGAAGGCAGGGGGCCGGATGATCCCTATTTGCCTTACCTGGAGATGAATCGATTTAGTCGAATCGCTCACGAGAACGATGTTAAGATGCCTCAGCAAAACGTCCTCATGATGCCCCAAGAGCCCGGAGGAACTGCATTCCAGCCAGTGAATACTCAGTCATACACGGCGCCTAAGACGTTCCAAGATTCAGGCAACGAAATCGCCCTACCGCAAGAGACGGCCAATCAAACCTTTGGCGGCGGCGGCGGCGGCATCGGTGGTGGTGGCGGAGGATTTGGCGGAGGCGGCCAGGGAGCAGGAGGCGGTCGAGGTGGTGCTACCGGCGGTGCTACGGGAGGTGGGCAAGGCTCTACGATCCAGCCCGGAGTTGGTTTGGTGCCCAACGTCACCTATATCACCTACGACCCAACCGACAACAGTGTTATAGTGCAAGCCACGGACGAGCAGATCAGAGAACTCCAGGACGCCATCAGCTTTTTCGACGTAGCGCCTCAACAAGTTATCGTCAAAGTTGAATTCATCACCACAAGCAACGACTTTACAAGCGACCTCGGCTTCGACTGGACTTATACACGAGGAAACGTCGTCGCCGGTGCTGCGCCTGGATACTTCACGAACCAAAGTGCACCTATCTTCTTAAGCTTCGCCACTGGCAACATCGTCACCAGACTTCGAGCTGAGCTCAATAGAGACACCGGTAAATCTGTTCAGGCTCCGGTAATCCGTACGTTAAACAACCAAACGGCTTCGGTAAGCGAACAGGTCACCACGTACCTCTTCTTTACGACCACGGTCGCGATCGGTAATGGCAACGTCATCAACACTCAGCAGCCTTTGCAACTGCCTATTACGACTCAACTCGTTGTAAAGCCGCGTATCAATAACGACCAAACGATTACCATGTATCTGACGCCCGACGTGGAAGATATCGCGTCGATTCAGACAGATACTGCAGGAAACCAATACCCGGACACTGATGAAGAATCGATTAACCTTGTCGCCAGAGTCAAGAGCGGAGAAACGATTGCCCTTGCCGGTTTTACGCGAAAAACAGAGCAGGGATCTGATTTCCGCTTCCCAATCCTGGGAAGCCTGCCCATCATTGGCCAACTGTTTAGGCATGAGTCAAAGAGTATCGTCAATAGTGAATTGATCATCTTTGTGACTCCAACGATCATGCAAGACGACAACCTCGGTCTCGGACCGTAGCTTTCGTGTGACGGTACAAGGCAGCGGGTGGGGCTTAAACTCCATCCGCTGTTTGCTTTATGGATAAAGGATGGATCTTAATCGGTATGATGGGAGCCGGCAAGACCTCTCTTGGTAGGGAGATTTCCGCCAGAACGGGACGCCAACATCTAGATACCGATCACATGCTTCAACAAAGATTGGGAAGACCCATCCCGCAGCTCTTTAAGATCTATGGGGAATCCACCTTTCGAGACCACGAGACAAGCATTCTAAAGAGCATCGATCCTGGCCATCTAATTCTTTCGACCGGAGGGGGGATCGTCCTTCGCGAAAAGAACTGGCCCGAACTGCATCGCCTCGGCACAATTATTTATGTCAAAGTCCATCTTGACGATTTAACCGCCAGACTTACCGCAAGCAAGAAGAAAAGGCCGTTACTCCAGGTTGAGGATTGGGAAGAAAAAGTCAATGAGATTCTTAACCAGAGACAACACCTCTATGAGCAGGCGGACCTCATTGTTGACATAAGCGGGATGGACGTAGACTCCGCTGCCACGAAGGTTATCGAAGGGATCTCTAACCAGCCGTGAAAGTCGCGCACAGCCAAGGGGCTTACGAGATTTCTTTTCTGGGCCTGAGCGAAGCTTTTGCGGCTGTTCCTGATGGCTCCCACATTATTACGGACGAACATGTAAAAGCTCTTTACGGGCACCTGTTCGCCGGGGAAAAATGCATCTCTGTGGCTGCCGGAGAGCAGTCGAAATCGATCTCTACTTTTGAATCGTGTCTTGAAGCACTAGCCCGAGCTGGGGCAACCAGAAAAAGTTCGGTTGTAGGCTTTGGTGGCGGAGTGATTGGCGACCTTGCCGGCTTTGTCGCCGCATCCTATATGCGGGGTGTGGCATTCATCCAAATTCCAACCACCCTGCTTGCCCAGGTGGATTCTTCGGTCGGCGGCAAAGTGGGAATCGACTTAAAGGCGGGTAAGAACCTAGCCGGCGCATTCTATCCTCCAAAGGCTGTTTATGTATGTGCGGAAGTGCTCCAGACACTCGATCAACGTCAGTTCAATAATGGAATGGCGGAGGTGTGGAAATATGGCTTCATCGCAGACAAGGATCTTTTCGATCGGCTCACCAACGGGGCCTCGTGGCATGCTCGTTCCACCCAACTTCAAGAAGTTGTTAAACTATGCCTGCAAATCAAGGCGCGAATTGTTGAGGAGGACGAGTTTGAAGAAAAGGGCATCCGCGCGTCTCTCAATTTCGGCCATACAGTTGGCCATGCAATCGAGCACCTGTGCGGATTCAAAGGGATTTTACATGGAGAGGCAATCTCCGTAGGCATGGTTGCGGAAGCCCTGCTGGGTGAGCGCTTGGGCATTACAGAGTTGGGAACCAGAGAGAAAGTTGCCGGCAGCCTCGCTTCCCAAGGTCTTCCTACGAAATGGGACCAGAAGTGGGATGTACCCAAGGCCGTCGAGGCTATGATGCGCGACAAGAAGCGAATTTCCGATGGACTCGCATTTAGTTTACTAACACATATTGGTGAGTGTAAACTCATAACGGGCGTTTCATGCGAGGCAGTTGAGCAGGTGCTAGGTTCATTATGAGGTCGACACGATACATTCTTTCGGTGATAACGGCCCTTTTGCTCGTGGCAGGCTATCTGGCTAGCCAGTATTACTACTTTTTTGAACCGACTCAGCTTGCCGGTTACGTCGCGAAAGTTGACGCGGCCCCGGTACGCATCCTCTGCGCGCTCCTCTTTGTCGCTGCATTATTGCTGGCCTTCATCTCCGATAAGGAGCCCCAGCCATAGTGATCGGAAACGTTTTGCGTGTGAGATACGAGCTAACCCAGCTCCAATCTGAAAACTCGCTCTTCCAAACATTTACCGCTTTCGACAAGCTTCAGTCGTGCGAGGTATCTGTCAGGCTTGTAAAAGCCCCTTATTCGAAGGAGGCAGAGCTCGTCGAGACGTTGCAAGATGTGGTTCGGCGAGTTGGAGCAGTGCGCCATCCGGCGATCGAAGAGTACTACGAAGTCGATACAGACGAAGACGCCGTATTCATCGTTGGCCAAATTACCAAGGGATCGAGCATCAGTGAGCGATTAAGAAAGCTCGCCACATTTTCAGTTCCGGCCGCAATCGAAGTCGCCGTTGCGCTTTGTGAGGGGCTTCGTGCTCTCCATCGGGCCACTCTGGCTCACGGCGATATCTCGGGTTCAAATGTTGCCATGCAGCCCGATGGCGAAACGCGCTTGCAGAATGCCGGTCTTTGGCAGGCGTTCTATGTAGACCCTCATGGAAGGGAAGCGATGCTTATGGCAGGCGCTGCCTATACCGCTCCTGAAGTGAGCAAGGGCGGGTTGCCTACTCCCGGCTCCGACATGTATGGCCTTGGAGTTTTGCTCTACGAATTGCTTACCGGCAGGCCACCCTATCACGGGGATAGCGCCCTTGCCCTCGCACTGATGCATGCCACGGAGCCCGTGCCGAGTGCGAAACAGGTTAATCCTTCAATCCCGCAAGCATTGGACCAGATGCTAAAGAAGGCCATGGCAAAGCAGCCGACGGAGCGGTACAGGGATGGTGAGGAAATGCTCAGCGACCTGCGCATGCTTCAAGATGCCCTTCGGTTCGGAAAGTCGCTTTCGTGGCCTCTGAAGGCAGAAGATCCGGTCTCCGCTGTCACTACCGGTGCAGACCCAAAAGCAACTGCAAAGGCTGGAGAAGCTTCCCCTAAATCGCCGAGGCCGGTAAAACTCAAGGAGCCAAAGATCGAACATGACGCGGCTTTGCCGTCCTGGCTGAAAATTATCTCTGTTTTCGTGCTTGGGGCAGTGATCGCTATCGCCATTCTGTTCTTCATGGTCAACTATAAAAAGCCGGCCATGGTGAAGGTGCCCAGACTCGCGTATACCAACTTTTCCAAGGCATCGGATGTCTTGACGAAGCTAGGGTTGCACCTGGTAAAGTCGCGAACTATCACGAGCGAAAAGGACCCGGCCGATACGATTTTAACGACTAACCCAGCCCCAGGCGCCTTGGTTTATCAAGGTGACGACGTGAAGGCGGTTGTTAGCGGTGGCAGCCAATATGTCGAGGTGCCCGACCTTCGCGGGATGACCACCGATAAGGCGAAGTCAACGCTTGAAGCCGCCGGTTTGGTCCTCGATGACCGCACCGAAGAGGTTTCGGACCGCGAACTTGCGGAGGGATTGATTGTTTCCCAAACACAGCAATCTGGCGAAAAATTTGAGCGGGGTTCGCGCATTCACGTGAAGATAAGCTCAGGCAAAAGCCGAGCGCCAGCAAGCAGTGATCGTGAAGCAAATACCAAGTACGTTTACAATCTTAACATCACGATCCAACACGAGCAGCAGCCTGTCCAACTTCGGGTCGATATGACGGATGATCGTGGAACGAAGACGGTTTACGACGCGAAGCAAAATCCGGACGATGTCGTCCCCGTTGTTGCCGAAGGCTACGGCAGCAAGGCGACCTTTAGAATCTTCTACGACGGCCAGTTGGTCAAGCAAAAAGTAGTCTCTGCGGATAATGCGGACGATGGCAGCGATAGCGGCGACAATACGGACAACTCGGATCAACAGAATTGAAACCCTCCTTTGCGCCGTCGGTTCTATCGTTTAACCACGCCGAGTTGGGTGGACCTGTAAAGGAGTTGATGCAAGCGGGGGCGGATTGGATCCACTGCGACATCATGGACGGCCAGTTCGTGCCGCCCATCACCTTCGGTGCCGAGATGGTAGCCCATTTCAAGGCTTATGGCAGCACGCCACTTGAAGCGCACCTAATGGCGAAAACGCCAGACAGGCATTTTGAGGCCTTTATCAAAGCGGGCTGCAAGCGGATTATTTTTCATGCGGAAGCTACGGCCCATGCGCACAGGCTGGCGCAAACCTTGCATAACGAGGGCGTCCAAGCCGGCATGGCCATTAACCCTGGAACAAGCGCTGAGCTTATCGAGCCGATGTTGGACTTTCTCGACGTAGTTCTTGTCATGACTGTGAATCCCGGTTGGGGCGGCCAAACCTTTATCCCGCAGTGCCTTGAAAAAGTGAGAAACATCCGAAGTTTGAACGACAGAATCGATATCGAGGTGGATGGGGGCATCGATACCGAAACTATTCAGCTAGCCTACGCGGCTGGAGCTAATGTTTTCGTAACCGGCAGTTTTTTGGCAGAGGCCGAATCGCCCGCTAGGGGCCTAGAAGCGCTGAGGAAGGCATGCGATACAAAGTAGCCACCTTCTCGCTTGTATTCGCCGACGTGATTCTCTTTATTAGCACCGGCTTTACCTTGACTACTTACCCTGGGCACAACGCAAGTCGCCAGGAACTCAAGTGGTTTGCCGTGCGTTCCGGAACGCTTGTCGCCGTTCTTTTGCTCACGCTTTTAGCTACCGTCATTCTGGTTTGGATGTGGATGAGAAGCTTACGCGAAGAGTATCGCCTTGAGGCGCAAGAGAACATGAAAAACTTAATCGAAGGAACCCTTCGCGACCATGAAAGCAAGCAAAGCTGAGGAGTTCATGGGGCGGGCCATCGAGCTATCGCAACTGGGCTTTCCGGCACCAAACCCGCACGTTGGCTGCGTGATCGCTCGAGACGGGGAAGTGGTCGGCGAGGGCTACCACGACCACGCAGGCGGACCCCACGCTGAGGTTGTTGCTCTGAATCAAGCTGGCCCATTAGCGCGAGGTGACGACGTTTTCGTAACCCTGGAGCCTTGTAATCATCACGGTCGAACAGGACCGTGCAGTTTAGCTTTGATTGAGGCAGGAGTGAGTTCTGTGTCATACGCAGTTGCCGATCCCAATCCACGAGCGCAGGGGGGGGCAGAACGATTGCGAAAAGCCGGAATTGCAGTTTCCCAAGGATTGCTGGAAGCGGAAGCTTCGGCTGCCAACTCTGTGTTCTTAACGGCCATTAAGCTGGGCCGCCCGTTGGTTACCCTAAAAGCGGCCGCAAGTTTGGATGGCAAAATAGCCCTTGAAAACGGTGAGAGCAAGTGGATAACAGGCCCAAGGGCCCGTGAGCAGGGCCACCGCCTTCGGGCAGAAATGGGTGCGGTCCTGGTTGGGGCGAACACAGTTTTGCATGACGATCCTGAACTCATGGCCCGCATTGAAGGCGTAGTCAACCAGCCAGTTCGAGTGATTCTAGATCCCTTAAACAGAGTCCCTGCCACGGCAAAGGCTTTGCAGAATACGTCGCAGGTCCTGCATTTTGTGGGTGAGAAGCCGCTGGAAGGGCAAACACTTATTGGCGTAAAAGATGGTAAGTTCGACCTTGCCGAACTCCTGGGTTCTCTATGGGAACATAAGATCATCGGCGTTCTCGTAGAGGGCGGAGCTCACACCATCGGGAGTTTTTTTGAGGCTGATCTTTACGATCGTCTGGAGCTTTTTCTTGCGCCATTAGTAATTGGGACAGGTTTGAGTTGG
>DASXZH010000028.1:0-74058 GCA_036502005.1 Fimbriimonadaceae bacterium | reverse complement strand
CTTCGAGTTGCTCGATGCGTTGGGCGGCCGTCATGGCAGCCGCCCGCCAGGCTTGCCCCTGGAAGGCGTTTTCGCCGTGGACTTCGTACTGCAGGAGCCAACGGCCAAGCATTGTTGCCGAAATGCTGTGGTCTCGCGTAGCCTTTGTTTTTGATAGTTCTCCAGCTTTGATTTGTCGGCACAGTGAGAGCTTCAACTCTCGATCGTGATTTCGTGGCATATGTATTCCTCGTTTTTGTTGACGAGGTGCCTACAAATTTGGGCGCAGTCCATCTCCACACCTCCCCCGAGTGGGGAGGTCGGTGAGTCCGCGAACCGGGAGAGGCTCGAAGAACTAAACTTGTCAAAGAGTCGCTAAGAAACTCTAGAATCTACCCATCTGCTATCCGCTATCCGCCATCCTCTTCTTCTCCGGCTTTCGACTTTCGACATTCGTCTTTCGACCCTTCCCCGTCACGAACGGGTAAACACTCTTTTATGTCCACCTCAGTTTTTGTCCAGCCCGCCCAGTCTGAAATCGTGGCGCATTATCCCCACAAGCCTTTAAAGGGCCAGGTCGCCATGGTTACCGGCGCAAACTCCGGCATCGGAGAAAGTGTCGCCCGGCACCTTGCGGCAGCAGGCGCGGCAACCGTTATCAACTACGTTTTCAACCCGGAAGTCGCACAGCAGATCGTCGACGATATCAACAAAGCGGGCGGCCAAGCAATGGCGATCCAGGGCGATGTAAGTAAGGAGGATGAAGTCAACGCGATGTTTGACCAAATGGTTGAAGCATACGGGACCATTGACATTATGGTTAACAATGCCGGCCTTCAGAAGGACTCCAGCTTCGCGGAAATGTCCCTTGACCACTGGAACTTCGTTCTTGGCGTAAATCTCACCGGCCAGTTTCTCTGCTCTCGAAGAGCGGTCCAGGAATTCCTAAAACGAGGGCCGAAACCGGAAATTTCTAGCGCAACGGGCAAGATCATCTGTATGAGTTCCGTGCACGAGGTAATCCCGTGGGGCGGGCACGTCAACTACGCGACTTCGAAAGGTGGCGTCATGCTACTTATGAAGAGCATGGCCCAGGAGCTTGCCCCTTACAAGATACGCGTAAACGGCATCGGCCCCGGCGCGATTAAGACTCCCATCAACACTTCCGCTTGGGATACCCCCGAAGCGGAGGCAAAACTCCTAACCCTCATCCCATACAACCGGGTTGGCGAGCCGCAGGATATCGGTAAAGCATCCGTGTTCTTGGCTTCCGATGACGCGGATTACATCACAGGGACGACCCTGTTTATCGATGGCGGAATGACCTTGTATCCGGGATTCTCAACCGGAGGATAGGCCTACTTCGTAAGAACGAGCCAATCGTGGCAAGAATGTTTGTGAACCGACGTAATCACTCGTATCATTTCTTCCTCGAAGCGGATGCTGAATCCTGCCGCCTCCGCTTCGCGGGTCACCGTCGCTTTTCTAAAGAAGGAAACGCCGGGATACTCCCATTCTGTAAACTGCTCGTCGGCGATCTTCGAGCCTGGCGAGCCGAACCGGTTACCCTCGGCCAAGCGAATCGAAACCACCGCTTTACCGCCTTTATTTAGGACCTTGTAAGCGTTGGCGAAAAACAGCTTAAGCTGATCAAACGAGGTGTGGCTGAGAATGCTGTGCGAAAGAATGTAATCGTAGGGCGCGAAGTCACTGCCGTCGAACTGATCGTTATAGAGAAACTTGGCATCCTTCTCCTTTATAGTTTTAGTAACCAAAGCGGACTTCATAGAAGCCTCGATCAACCATTTGTTTGGATCGAGGCCAACATAGTTTCCCTTGTTCAGATAGTTCATGGTCGGGAATCCGGCAATCAAAGCCCCGCATCCAACTTCCAGAACTCTATGCTGAGGGTCGCAGCCTTCCATCTGCAAAACCTTTAATTGGGCAAGCCCCTCCGCAGGATTTGTGCCGACGAAATCAACCGCTTTCCAGTCGATTTCAGCGGCAGGAAGTGCAGGGACAGAAGGGAGTTCTATTCTTTTCTTAAAGAGCATTTGGCGTTGTTAGTTCTACCAGCACTAGCCATTCCTTATGATAGTTTTCCCCCCAAAACTATCATAAGAAATTCCCAATGATAGTTAACTATCATCAGGCGGATATCCGCCCAAGGCCTCGATGTACTTCACTCCGGAACCGGTGTTAAACAGTACAACCGAATCCTCGGCTCCAATAAACCCACTTTTGCTAAGTTTCCTGGCAGAGGCAAGGGTTGCGCCACCTTCTGGAGCGGCGAAGACTCCCGTCTTAGCGCCAATCTCCTTCGCGGAGGCGATCATCTCTTCATCGGTAACCGTAAGCGCGGTTCCATGAGAAACCCGGATCAAATCCAGCATGATGAAATCGGCAATGGCACGCGGCACCCGTAAACCAGAAGCCGAAGTATGAGCGTTCGGAAACTCGTCCGCGAAGCGCTCGCCATTCTCAAACGCCTTAACAATCGGTGCGCAGCCTGCCGCCTGAACGCTCACCATCTTGGGGCGCTTAGCGCCAATCCAACCCATTCGCTCCATCTCGTCAAAAGCCTTCCACATGCCAACAAGCCCTGTCCCGCCACCGGTTGGGTAGATAATCACGTCCGGTAGCACCCACTCCATTTGCTCGGCCAATTCGTAGCCCATAGTTTTCTTGCCCTCCGCCCGATAGGGTTCTTTCAAGGTGCTCATATCGAACCATCCTTCTTCGGTCTTACGCTTTGCAATTTCCGCCGCGCAATCTGTAATGAGCCCATCGATGAGCGTAACCTGCGCACCTAAGCAGCGGCATTCCACAACACACGCGTTCGGTGTATCTTTCGGCATGAAGACGTGGGCTTCCATGTCGGCCTTTGCTGCATAGGCGGACATCGCCCCACCAGCATTCCCGGCGCTTGGCACAGCAACTTTCGAGATTCCAAGTTCCTTGGCCATGGAAATAGCCGCCGACATCCCCCTGGCTTTGAAAGAACAAGTTGGGTTCACGCCTTCGTCTTTCACGTACCATTTCTCGCCAAGCTTGGGTGCCCAATGCAAGGGCGTGAAACCCTCCCCAAGAGAAACAGGCTCGCAGGGAGGCATCACTTCCCGGTAACGCCACATGCTCGGCTCGCGGTCTTTAAGCGCAGCACGATCAAGAGTTGCCGGGCTTAGATCGTATTGCGCCAGGAGCGGTTTGCCGCATTCGCAGGTATTGATCGGCTTATCGAATGGGTAGGTTTTGCCGCACATAGAGCAAGCCAGGTGAGTAAGCATGTGAACAAGTATTCCAGAGAGCGAAACCTATCGTGCTCGCCGAAATCTCAGAAGCCTAAATCAAGGCGTATATTAGAACTCTAGACTGATAGCACTTGAGGTGTTTTACAAATGAAAACTAGTTGCCTTTCCCTGCGATCACACATTTTCTGTGCCGTTCTCTGTTTGTTGACGCTCGCCGCATCGGTAAAGTCCGTAGCCCAATCGAGCCCGCCACTTTGGAGCGCAAGCTCCAGCTACAAGGTTGGGGATTTG
Source organism: Fimbriimonadaceae bacterium (assembly GCA_036502005.1). GTDB lineage: Bacteria > Armatimonadota > Fimbriimonadia > Fimbriimonadales > Fimbriimonadaceae > DASXZH01. The sequence continues at coordinate 70,537 of DASXZH010000028.1, read as the reverse complement.
GCGCAATACGCCAACGAAACCTATCGGGTGATCACTGCTCAGGCTGCCGGCCACGTGCAGGTGCCCGCTAACCCAACTTATTGGGAAATGCACGAAGTCAGCGCACCCATCACGTTAAATGTTGGAAACCAGCAACAACTCCCGAATTTAACTATTGCCTGGAAATACATCATCAACGCACGGGTCGACGGCAGTGCCGGCCTTACCCTCAACCTAATCAGCAACGAAACCCTGAATACGAGCTTTAACCTGGATCACCCGTTTGGCTCTAGCGTCGCGCTGAGTTCGTCCAATGGGGCCTCGGTCACCTTTAGCAACCCAGCAGCAAAGTCTATGGGATTTACATTGGATAGCGGCCACGTCTTTTCCGGAATCTACAATTTGCAGCTTGTTGGCTCAACGGAGCCAAAAGCACCGTATTCGGCGGGGGTATTGGTGACGGGCGGGGCGAATATGACCTTAGGAGGAGTTACGATAAATAGCTTCGACATCGGCATTGATGCTCGCGACAACTCCACTATCATCGTCGGGGCGGGAGTTCTCCCTCAAGGATTTGATTTTGCGGCAGCCTATGCGGAGAGCCATTCGCTGATCGATATTCAATCGCCAATGACCGTGGACGGTACTTCTCTGGGCACTGCCGGCAGCCAGTACGGCTTTTATTCGACGGGAAATTCGACATTGGAGGCAAATTCCTGCGCCTGCTATGGTTGCGTGGACATCTTTGTGGCCGATAACGCCGCACATCTCTCAGCAGTAGGTTCAACGGCGCAAAATAATCTCCTTCTTGGAGCAGGGTTCTTGGCCAACAGCGGGGGTAGCATCGACGCGTCCAACTCCAAGACCGAAGCTTGCACGTCCGGCTACGTTTCTGAATACAAGTCCTTCATTAATGCACTTAACTGCCACTGCAGTAACCCAGGCTCGACCGATGATTTCCAAGTATTTCTCGGCTCTATGATCAATGCTGCCGGCCAGACAGGAGGCACGGTGTTTTCAACTCCGAAAAATACCCTTTCTGCCGATGGGAGTTACATTGCCGACTAGATCTTAACTTCTTGCCCCATCCCAATTGGCATAGCCCGTCAGGACAGAATCGGGCACAGCACCAAAGCTGATAATATTGGTTTGCAAGAGCAGGTCTCTTGTAAAAAATCCTCCGAGGTGTTTCCGCGATGATCAAGCGCTGCCTTACCATTCGACTCCGAGTTCTTTATGCCGTTCTTTGCCTACTGGCTTTTGGCCCCGGCACCAAAGCTTTCGGCCAAGCAAATCCGCCCCTTTGGAGCGCGAGTTCCACCTACAAGATTGGTGACTTGGCCCAGTATGCCAACGAAACCTATCGCGCCATTACCGCGATGCCGGCAGGCAAAGTGCAGGTGCCGGCGAACCCCAGCTATTGGGAAATGAACGAGGTTCGAGTTTCCGACACGTTAAGCGTCGGAGCCCAGCAGCAGCTTCCAAATCTTGCGACAGCCTGGAAGTACATCCTCAACGCCCGAATAGATGGAAGTGCCGTGCTCGCCCTTAACTTAATCAGCAACGAAACTCTGACGACTTCATTTAACTTGGATCACCCTTGCGGAAGTGCGATTCAGTTGACCACATCGAATGGCGCTTCCGTTACCTTTGGAAGCTCCGCCGCTTCGTCAACGGGATTTGTGTTAGATAGTGGCCACTCGTTTGGAGGAATCTTCAACCTAACCCTTAATGGCTCGGTTGAAGTGGGTGGAACGCCATCGGTGGCAGTGTTGGTTAGCACCGGCGGGAACATGAAGCTGATGGGGATAACGATCAACAATTTCGACACCGGTATCCAGGCTCAAGACAACTCGACTATTATTATCGGGTCCGGGGTAGCAACGAACGGGTTTGATTTCGCCGCAGTTTATTCGCTGAACCACTCCCTAATCGATATTCAGTCACCAATGAACATCGCCGGGGCAACTTCATTCAATACCCCCCAAAGCCAATATGGCTTCTACGCCTCCGGCAATGCGACTTTGGAGGCAAATTCCTGCGCTTGCCGTTTCTGTGGCGCATGCTACATCGCCGATAAAGGGGCGCACATGGAAGCAGCTAGCGCAACCGCGACGAACGAAGGTATCGACGGTGTGGGCTTTTTGGCAAACACTGGAGGGACCATAGAGGCAACAGGCTCCGGCGTTACCCTCTGCCGAACCGGCTACTTATCAGAGTATAAGTCATTAATTAATGCACCCAACTGCAAATGCAATGACACTTCTCCGGATACCGATTTCGTGGCATCCATCAGTTCGCTTATTAATGCCTCTGGCCAAACCGGAGGAACTCAGTTTTCGCCCCCGAAAAATACCCAATCGACCGACGGCAGCTATATCGTCGATTGACCATAGGAGCAGAGCGCGTTATTGTTAACATATTGTTAGAGTTAATCAACCTAACTTAGAAAACTATTGACCACTCTGCTCCTCATTTCCCTTATAATGAAAATCTATGATAGTTGCGCATATTTTGCTAGCGGCGATGACGAACAGTGTTGTCGTCAACTCGTGGCCGTCTTATGGGGGAGGGCCGCAACACTCGGCTTTGTACTATGGTGCCAGTCAATCGCTGGCGCTCGATCATTGGCACACGGGTCTCGATGATGACCCAAGCTATTACGGCAACGCCGTTTTTATTCACTACGCTTCTCCCGTGGTTAGCCCAGGCAACACGGTTCTGTACGCGTTTCGTTATAACCAAACTGTTAACAACACCACCGATTACAATAACTGGCACGTTATGGCTCGAAACGGAGCTAGCGGTAATGTCCTTTACACGGTGAAAACGGACTTCCTGGCACCAGTCATTTGGCCGAACGATTGGACAAGCGTGTTCCCGCTCTGCCTTACACCGGTGAAGTTAAACGGTGTTTGGAATACAGGCGTTGCGGCTGGCGCGGCAGGCGGATCGGTTTTGATCCTCTCTAACGCGGACACGGCTTCCTACACCCAAAACCGCGTGGTCTTTTACACCACATTTGCCGATTACACGGCGAACGCAAGCGCTTACTCGAACATTTATATCAACACGCCGATCACGCCGGACGGAAATGGCAACATTTACTTTGGCTATACGGTTAAGGGTTCAGATCCCGCAAACTTCCCGCAACTGGGAGCGGGCGGAATCGTTAAGATGAACGTCTCGACTCACCAGTCGCAGTACGTTGCCATCTCCAAGCTCAACATTCCCGGAGGCGCTTCGCAAATCCAGACAAACTCTGCACCCGCTTTGTCGAGCGATGGCCAACACATCTATCTCGGCGTTTACTATAATGAGGGCGGAAGCGGCCCTGCCTACTTAGCAAAAGTAAATGCTTCTTCGCTTACCCTTGAAGCTAGCACTGCTCTAATGGACCCTTCGGTCCCTGGAAACAACGCTTGGCTGATTCAGGAATCGTCGGCAGCGCCAATGGTTGCCCCTGATGGACATGTCTTTATGGGCGCATTTCGGGCCAACTACGGCGAAAGCCACGGCTGGATGTTCCAAGCGGATGCAAATCTAAATACAAACGATGCGAACGGCAGCCCGTTCCCAATCGGAGCATTTGGATGGGATGACACTCCCAGCGTAGTTCCCGCCAACCTTGTGCCCTCCTATACCGGCGCGGCCCAATACTTGATTCTTACCAAGTACAACGACTACGCCGACTTTCACAACTCGGATCCGGGCGCAATTGGCGATAACAAGGTAGCTCTTCTTGATCCGACCAGCAACTCCAGCGGCATTGATCGCCAGACTGGCGTTAAAGTGATGAACCTGGTTATGGGCATTTTGGGCCCGTTGCCCGATCATAACACCGGCCTAGGATCCTGCGAGTGGTGCATTAACTCCGCTGCCGTGGATGTGAACAAGCATTCCGCGATCATAAACTCGGAAGATGGCCACGTCTATCGCTGGGACTTCTGGACCAACACTATCACCGATCACCATCTGCTTGAGCCGCCAACAGGCGAGGCATACACCTCGACCGTTATCGGCCCCGACGGAACGATCTACGCGATTAACAACTCTGTGCTCTTCGCCGTAGGCAATAACGTGGTTGCATCGGCTAAGCCGGCCCAGAAAACACTGGTAGCCAGGCGCTAACTTCATCGGCCTTTGCCGGAATCGGATTACTCTGGTTCCGGCTCTCTTTATTCCGGCCGAATCTCTTTCGCAGCGGCCGCTAGCTTTACGATGTCTGCCATCAAAGCTTCGGTAGCAGTCTTATCGGCCAAGTCCTGCTGTTCAACGAACTGCGCCAGTTGCTGGGCGTTTCCTTCTGCGCTCTTCCGAATCCATACGGTGCCAGACTTTCTTATGTCCTCTCTCATAAGAAGGAGGCTCATCCGAAAACAGTTAGTGACAAACCTGAGATAGAGGCTCTTATTCGGTTCGGTTTTAGGAATGTCGGTGAAGTACTCCCCAAACGACCGTAGCCCCGCATAGTCCCAGATGCGGTGTCGATTCTTCCTGTCCTCATCCGTCCACGCTTCCGGAATGTTTGAAAGAACAGCCTGCTGACGCGTAGCAGCAAAGACATCGTGGATGGGATAAGGGCCGTCTTGCGACATGCTTTGGGAAAACCATAGGCCGAGCCTCGTCTTGTTGTCGATCGAAGTTCGAAACAAGCCCTGGTCCGAGAGCCAGCCCGCCCAAAACCAACCGGCGCGCATTTGGCTTAGCTGCTCTTCCAACGGCGGCCCAATAAGCTTTTTGAGCTGCTCGTCCGGCTGCATTCCCATGAGCATGAGGCCTTTGCCTTTAAAGTCACGGGCGGTTTCGCCCACTTCCCAAATTGAGTTGAACGTGTTGGTCGCCAGTACATCCTGCGATTCCGGGCCGGGCGCGGTCTCGGTATGCCTTCGTATACGGTCTTGCAAAACAAGCATCGCCCTGAATTTGAATGCAGACATGGCATTGAGACCGAGCGAACGGGCCGTGCTCATCGATTGCCGGTGAAGTTGGATGAGGCCGGCTACCCCTTCCGGAGTGGGGTTTGCGAGGTAAGCGTCTTCCGCCGCGTACCACTTGTCCAAGTTCTCGGCCGGAATCGCTGGGGGCTCTTCCGGAAGCCACTGGGCGATGGAAGAGTGTTCTTTACCGTGGAAGAAGTCCTCTGAGAGCCGATTAAACGGAATGCCTACCCTTAGATTTGTGGGATCGAGGCTGAGGACCTGTTGCTCTGCTTTCTTGGCTTGTTCGAGCGTTTCGATTCTGGGGCCGAATAAGGTTGGGAGAAGGGGTTGCAGTTCCTGGCCGAAGGCTAGGTCTCTTTCTTCTGCAGTTTTTCCCGGTAGGACTGAGCCGCCCGGCTGAAGTGGCCGATCTTCGATCGGGTCTCTTGGATGGGTGATGCCCAGTTTTTGACGTAGGGCGTGAACGTAGGCGACGATCTTGTCTGCGTTCTCTTCGCCCAGGTGGGGCTCAGCTCTTCTCTTGATGTTGGCGTCATCGAAGTTGTATTCGGCGAGCTCAATGCCGTCGGGGCTGTGGCACGTCGCGCAGGCGGCGCCATTCTGGATCGCGCCTGGCTTTCGGAAGAGCTTGAGTCCCTCGGTCAGGGCTTCTTCTTGCTTTGTTGGCGTTTTGGGGGTTGGGGAAGGCCTGGAAGCAGCAACGATACAGCACGAACCGAGAACGAGGGGGAAAATCAGCTTGCGTTTCATACGGGCCGCTATAAGGGTACACCGACTTGAACTTAAAAAGTGGTGCCCAGGGTGGGACTCGAACCCACACGGTATTACTACCAACGGATTTTAAGTCCGCTGCGTCTACCATTCCGCCACCCGGGCAGCGGTTTTGATTATAACCGGAGTTGAGTCTCGAGTGTTGAGTCTCAAATGCTCCGGAGGTGCGTCGTACGATATGCGTTTTGCGTTGAATCGAGGGAGACGTATTCACTATCGACTGTCAACTCAGAACTCTCCAATCAGCGAACGTCAAGCGTGAAACAGACCAAACCTTTCTTGTGCCGGTAAAAATCGCCACCGGAGTAATACGAAAAACTGGTCTCGCCTTTCGGCTTATCCATGGTGTCCGTTTCAAAGGTCGCGCAGAGTTGAAAATGAAGATGATCGATCCGCTTATACCCGTATGGTTGCCCTGTAACTGGATCGTTAAGGTCAATATCGTAAAAGCCGCCAACCGTCGATTCCAATTGGCTTAACTCATTCACATCTTTTCCGGAGGTAGCCGCTTGTCTAACCCCCTGCGCGATACTCGATAAGGCATCTTCACGAATCTGATCCGCATGTTCTCGCCTTGCCTTGGCTGGGGATCCGATAACAACAAAAGTTAGCACTAAGGCTCCGAAGATAACAACCGCCCAGATAGCAGCCAAGGTTATCGGAACGGCAGAGCCCTTTCTCACTTTTCCCCTCCCTTCAATAGATTCCGCATACTCCAGAAATAAAAGGTGAAAATGCTTCCGGAGATGAAGAAGATAATCGCGATCTGAATCAGGAATTTGCCCGTATATTCTCCGCCCAATACGTTGCCAACCAACGCGATGAAATCGCCCATGATGACGAAGGCGACACCGGTTAGCGTGAGATAGGTGAGCCAATGCCGCACCTTGGAAGAACGCTTTTCCGGATCGGCCGCGTACTCACGGAAATTCTTGATGGTGAGGGTGAAGAAGATCGGGAAGGCAACAGCCATCGTGGCCACGCACCAGCGAAGGTCGTCGTGGATGCCGGAATAGCTAGAGCGATCCATGATCCGATCCGGCATAAAGTGGTCGAGCAACCCGAACAGCAGTGTGCCGAAGGCGCCAGCACCCGCATATAGGGCACCAAATGTAACGAGGGAGACAAAGGCGTCGCGTGCGCTGGCGAAAGGTTTTCTCCGAGGAACAGGTACCAGAAAGGGCACGTCGGCAAAATGCTGTAACGCGTTTGCAATCTCGTCCTCTCGCCAATCGGCCGCCAAGAGCGCTTGGCGAATATCGTCGCGGGTCTGACCTGCCGCTAAAGCGGTTCGAACAAATTCAATGAGTTCGTTCACTGCATCTCCTAGTAGTTACCGAAGTTTTACAGAGCAACCGGTTTTGTTCTTAAATGATTCCTGAGGAGCAGGGAAAGAGGACGTTGTAGTAGGTAGACAGCAATCAAATAAGAGATCCAACTCGGAAAACCTTCTTTCGACTTGCCCCTCCTCGGGGCGGACTATAAGGACCGGAGACTAACTTATTCGACCGGTTTCCAGGGTTAAACCCTTCGCTTTAATATTTAGACCCCTTGGGCCTGCATCCGCTGGCCAACCTTTGAGTTCGACTCTTGAAAAACTGGATGGCATTACATCGGGAGGGTGCGTACATCGAAGCCTCCGACCCTCGCGATGGCAAAACCGTTTTGTCTCTAACACTCAAGCTTTCCGATTATTCCAAGACTTAGGACTCCGAATATCCTTTCACCAGCTTCAGCGCATCCCTAAACTGCGGATCGTCAGCAGACTGCAGCCATTCATAGGCAATCGATTCCGTGTGGGCGATAACCGCCCCTGCGTCGCGCAGCCGCTTCAAGCCCACCTTATGCATCTCTAAAGAACGAGAACTGGTCGTATCGGCCCCGATCAAAACGCCGTGGAAAAAGTCCATTTCGGATTCCAGCAAGTCATGGGCGGTCTGGTTTATACAAATATGGGTCTCAATCCCAACCAGAATCACCTGCTTCCGGCCGGTTTCCTCCAGCAGAGACATAAACGGCGCGGAACCGCAGCAGGAAAAACACATTTTATCGACCGGAGAAACCCCGTGAAGAGCAAACAAGGCAGCTAAAGACTCCTCGGTCCCACCCATGCGGGCAACATTTTGCTCTGTTGCCAGAACCGGAACGCCTAACGAAAAGGCCATTTCAACCAGAAAGCGGCACCGTTTCAAAACGCGATCTTTCTCGAAAATCGCCGCTAAAAAGGTTGGCTGCATATCCACCACAACGACGACGGAATCCTGTCTGCTGGCTAGCATAATGAGATTATGGCGACCTCTCAAGCCACTAAATACAACAGAATCCAAACGATTCGCACAGTTCTAAGCGTCAATGAAGTTAAAATAAAGGGTACGAGAGGGTAGTAGGCTGTATGAGGGTACATGCAGGCATGCAAAGCTACGGCTCATCGGGAGGATATATTTTGAAAAAAGGAATCGTTTTAGGTGCGACGCTCTGCGCCATCGGAAGCTGCTCACTCGCTTCGGCTCAGAGTTCGCAAAACACACTTAGTCTTTTGTCCAACAAATCACTCGCTCTGAATGCTTCGGCAGCTCAGACGGGACTTGGCGCAGCTCCGCCACCGCAGCCATCGTATTTTACGGTCCGCGCTGGCCTTGACTTCGCGATTGATGGCCGCCTTTCGGACTATACGCCTATCCTTATCGGCGGCGGAATCGACTACACATTCTCAGACGCATTCGTAAAGAACGGCGAAACATTCATCTCGGTTGATGGCATGTTCCGAACGAGGGGCAGCGCGCGCGCCAACCTATTTCCGTTCTGCATCAACGAGCGCTTCTTCCTATCGCCCAAGGGGCAAAATGCTTCACCGCTGCCCGGTACGGCTTATGCCTTTATCGGCCTTGGTGCAACCCTATTTGATGTTGGCAGCAGCACGTTCCGCTTCGGCGGCCGCGCAGGCTTAGGCACTTATCTTGGATCAAACTGGATTGCGGAAGCATCGCTTTATATCAGTTCGCCCGATAATGGTGTCGCCGCTGACATGGTCGGCGTTTATCTAGGCTACAAGTTCGGCGGCTAGTTTCCGAACCTAAATCAAGAAAATTCCCTCAACTCGGTTTTAACGCTGAGTTGGGGGATTTTTCATTTGCTGACCTGCCCCGCTTCAACCCGATAGACCTGGGCGGAACGCAACACTTCTTTTCCCGCCGCGGCCGGCTCAGTGCAAGTGAGAAGAGTTTGGCCAGCGTGTTCAACGATAAGGGACATCAGCCGCGCCCGCCGGCTTTCGTCTAAATCCGAAAGGATGTCATCCAGCAAAAGTAAAGGCGCGGAACCGCGCTCGCCGCGCTCTAGCTCCATCGTTCCCAATTTCACGCTTAGCATAGAAGTGCGCTGCTGGCCTTGGCTGGCATAAAGCCTCGCATCCCTGGCCGCGACGTCGACGCGGAAATCATCGCGGTGCGGTCCAATCAAAGTTGAGCCGCGTGCGATCTCTTGCCTTCGCCCATCTTTAAAGGCGGCTGCCAATTCCTCTTCTGTGACCGCGTCATCCTTGGGCAGATAAGAGAGTTCTATATTTTCGCCATCCCCAATACAGCTTTGGGCTTCTTGGGCATAGGGCACCAGATTGGAAAGGAACTCCATTCTCTGAACCCGCAATGCGGCGCCATGGAGGGCCATCTGTGCTTCCCACGTCTCAAAAAGCTCCGCTTCTACGTGTTGGGTCTGAGCCAGTTTGAGCAAAGAGTTTCTCTGCTCCACCGCGCGCTTAAAAACGGCGAGGTGCCGAAGATAAGCGGGATAGAGCTGACTCAGCTCCAAATCTAGAAACAGTCTTCTATCGGCGGGCTCGCCCGAGATTAGCGGCAGATCGGCAGAACTCACGCAAACGCAGGGCAACCTGCCAAGCACGTCCGAAGCCCGCGGTAATGCGAGTCCATTTAACAGCACCCGCTTTCGCAATCCGCGCTCCAATGCCACTGAGAGGAGCGTAGAGAGTGGCGCAAGCTCAGCCGAGACCTGTGCTCTATCGAAGCCTTCCTGAACCGCCTCCGTGTCACGCTGGCCCCTAAGGAGTCTCGTAGAAGAAAGAAGGTAGATCGCTTCTAAAAGGTTTGTCTTGCCCTGGGCGTTCTTGCCAGAGATCAAGTTGATCCCATCACCAATCTCAAGGTCTAGGGATTCATAGTTTCGAAAATGTCGTAAAGAAAGATGACGGACTCTCTGACCATCGGAGAGCGTTTCCTCTTCGGCTTTCGCCTTGTCAGTAATTCTTCCCACAGCCTTCTGATAATTGGGAAGAGGTTAATTGATTAGAGTTATTGTTATAGTTATAGAAAACTTTTTGGTGGAAAACTCTTAGAGCCCAAGGCTTAACGCCGCGTTTGAATACGAACTTTGAAGCTGCAAGGCAATTAGCGAAGCCCGATTTTCTTGGGGATAACCCTGTGAACAACCCATTATTTATGGTGTTACAAACCGTAGGTTTACCACCGTCCGTAGGTTTTCCAAGATTTCCACCGGTTGCCCACATAGGTTTACAACAATCCGTGTGCTCTTCCATATTTCATCACAACAGCTTCGGCCAAGTACACCGGATACACGTTTGGAATGGGTTCTATTTTAAACCTTTCTGCGAAGGGAAGCCACACCTCAGCCATCATTCGGCTCTGAACTGCGGTAGGCAGATCAGGAAAGCGATCGCACATTCTTTTTAGGGCGTTATAGTCTTCAGTGGACATTGCCCTAAGGTCGCCCACGTGATCCTCAAAGGCGTGGATCCCTAGAATGTAGGGCGCCGGCGTAAATAGCGGAACAGGCTTTCGCTCGTGGGTCACTATGGTTTGCGCGATCATATCTCCAAGCCGTTGCGCTTTTTTGTTCGTGAACATGGCGAGGAGCCCAACAAAGTAAGTGCCTGGCAAAAAATCCGCCACACGGAGCAGATTGCGACTAACGGCGGCGCTGAAAGTGATGGGGGTCCCATCCGCCATTCTCACCCGAATGCCGGTTGCTTTTTTGCCGGGAGTCAGCCCATTCCAAAAGCCTTCAAACAAGATGAAGTACAGGAACGGAAAGAAACTAATGAAGAGCAAAACCACGCTCGAAGCAAGGGTTCCCACTGTTTTAGGATCTCCAAAGGTCATACCTAGCGCGGCCGTGATTAAGCCGATGATCATTGTTATCGCGAAGATTGAGACCACGATGATGAGCACATCGAGGAGTTGCGCGAAGACCCTGCTTGCCAATCTCGCGATATTGAAGGAAAGAACTGTTTTCTCGGGACTCAGAATGAGCAGTTCCTGGGGCATACTTCATCGTACCTTTCGGGCACTTCAACGTGATTCCTACAAAACGATTCTGGTGGCTTGTTGCCTTGGGCATTCCTCTCGCTGCGCTCGACGCGGTGCTTGGTGTGCTGTGGATGGCCTATGCGTACGATGTGCTGCTGATTCTGATCGCCTATGTCTCGGGCCGAATGGCTCCCGATTGGAAGCATCTGCGCATCACTCGCCAGTTTGATCCCGTCCTCTCGGTTCGCGTTCAGAACAAAATCGTCGTTAAGTTTTTTAACGATGGCTTGGAAACGATAAAAGGAAGATTTAGAGACGAGCCCCCACCCCAATTTCTGGCTTCCAACCGAGAGTTCAATGTGGACGTTCATCCGGGCGCGGAAGTCGAAGTGAGCTATTTGCTTACTCCAAGCGAGCGGGGGACCGATTTTTTCCGGGGCAGCTTTATGCGGATCAAATGCCCCTTGGGCCTTGTCGATCGCCAAGTAAAGCTGGCTACCGAAGAAGAGATCCGCATCTATCCAAACGTGCTCGCCATGCGCGAGTTCGATTTCCTGAATCAAAAGGGCAAGCTGAATCAGCTTGGTATTCGCAAATCCAGAATGCGTGGTTTGGGCTCGGATTTTGAATCTTTACGCGACTACACGAAAGGAGACGAGTTCCGAAAGATCGACTGGAAAGCGAGCGCGCGCCGCGGCAAGTTAATTGTTAGGCAGTACGAGCAAGAGCGCAACCAGCCGGTGATTATCTGCATCGATATCGGTCGCCGAATGCTAGCGGAAGTGGACGGCATTAGCAAGCTCGATTACGTTCTCGATTCTTTGCTTATGCTGGCTCAGGCCGTATCTTTGGCAAACGATTTTGTGGGGCTGCTGGTCTATTCCGACGTCGTGAAGCGATATATCCCGCCAAGAAAAGGGCGAAACCAACTTGGTTTTATTATCGAAGCGATCCATGATCTGATTCCGGAACCGGTAGAAAGCGATCCGGCTGCCGCGTTCAGTTTCCTGGCTTCAAGATGGAAGCGAAGATCCTTGCTCGTGAACTTCACCGACGTTGAAGATCCGGAGGAAGCCTTTGCCCTCACGACCGCTTTTGGCCCTGTCGCACGTCGCCATGTTTCCTTACTTGCCCGCGTTTCAGACCCACGCTTGAAAGAGCTTTTTGTTAAAGAGCTTGAATCCGTTGATGATTTATTCCTAAGGACAAGCGCGCTGTTGTTCATATCCGACCGGAAAAAAGCGACTGTTGCCCTTTCCGCGGCCGGATTGCATTCCTTGGAAGCTGAGCCGCAGGACCTTGCGGCGGCATTGGTTTCGTTCTATTTCGACGTGAAGGAAAAGGCCCTCATTTAGCGAAGTCGGCTACACTCTCCTAATGCGGGCTAAATCATGTCTTTTTGCAGCGCTTCTTTTGATTCTCGCATTGGCGGGCTGCAAAAAGCCGGCTAGCGTGGTCGGCACTTGGAAAATAGTGGGTCTGGATAGGACCCAAACGTTCGATCCAGGCGGAACGTACACCGTTAATGATTCTAATCGTGGCATCGACACGACGGTTAAAGGCACCTACACGTTAACCGACAAGGTACTAACTACAACGGATAACGACATTAAGGCATCCGCTAGATTGGCCGAACTGCAACACTTAATTCCTGCGATTCAAAAGTCGGATGACATCCACAAGGGGAAACCACAAACCCAACTTATAAGTTGGAAAGGCGACGACACCTTTGCCCTATTTGCTCCCGACGACACTGCATTCAAGAACCCGCACGGCATCTTTGTTCGGCAGAAGTAGCATCGTAGGGCGCTATGGGACGTTCAGTTCACTTTATTGCCCACCACGATAGAGAGAACGCGGTTACTCGCTACCGCTGCCTTAACTTAATCGAACAGTTGGAATCAGCGGGCTGGACCGCCAAATTTTCCTACCGTTATGCTCCAGGACCGATCACGATCGATGAAGATGTGATCGTGCTAAATCGGGTTTTGTTGGATGACCCCATTCGCGAGCTTATCGAACGGCTCAAGGCTGCCGGCAAGGCTGTTGTTTTTGGCGTCGACGACCTAATTTTCAGCGGAGATTGGGCAGATAAGGAACGCGCCGAAGCGGAACCGCGTTTGGCTGAGGCGGTTTGGCGCGAAACCATGGGCTATGTCGAGCAAAGCAAGGAAACGATGATGCTTTGCGATTCGGCCCTTGTAAGCACGCAGTACTTGGCGGAAAGGTCGACAGGTTTGGGCAAAGAAGCCGCTTTGCTCCGCAACACTTTATCGAATGAGTTGTGGTTAATCTCTCAGGGAGTTACGAGGGCTGCTTCCAGCGAAAAGGTTGTGCTGGGCTACTTTTCCGGAACCCGAACTCACAATCTCGATTTCGACTCAATTGCTGCGCCTCTGGCTCGGGTTTTAGAAAACTTTGCGCAGGCGGAGTTGATGATCGTGGGGCCTGTTGCAACTCCTGCTCTATTGCTTCCATTTGAAAACCGTGTCGATCGCCGAGACGTTGTGGAGTGGCGTCAGTTGCCGGCTATGTTGGTCCAGGTAGATATCAACCTTGCCCCCTTAGATTTGTCTCTCGCGTTCAACCATGGCAAGAGTCACCTTAAATGGTTGGAGTCTGCTGCGGTTGGGGTTCCAACCGTCGCCAGCCGCACGCTCGAACTTTCGAGTTCGATCGATGAGGGAGTTGATGGATTCACGGCCGTTGGCGCAGAGGATTGGTTTAACGCGATTGGGCAGCTTATTCAGGACCGCGGGTTAAGAGAGAGCCTGGGCGCGGCGGCTCTGGCGAAGGTGGGCCGGGAATATACGGCTTCCGCTCAGGTTGGGGATACTGCGGCAGTTTTTGAATCCATTGCAGCGAAGTTTGGCAGCGGAGTGTTAGAGAGTGTTACGTTTGCAGGTTATGAGGAGCCGGGATTTTTCGCGAAGGGGATACGGAAGTTAATGCGCGCGTTTCGAGGCGGTTGATTTACTTCAGGGTCGTTTGGCGATCAGCTGTGCCGTCCCTCCGGGACTCCGGAAAACATCTGTCGCATTTCCAGGCCTTACGGCCTTCGCTAAATTATTCCAGCCCTCCGGGCCTAAGACCGACCCAGAACGGGGTCATGCATTCCAGGCCTTGGGGCATTCGATAGATTATTCCAGCCCTCCGGGCCTAAGACCGGCTTGGCATTAAAACGTCTATTTATCTTCTCTGTTTCACGATCTTCAGTTTAGGGCCATGAAATCGGACTCGACCTTTGCCATATAGTCCTCCGGAGCAACGCTCTGAACCTCCGCGTCTTACCAACCGTCGTGGCCTCCCTAGGCCCGGAGGGCCGGAATAATTTAGCGAAGGCCGTCAGGCCTGGAACAAGAGAAAACCATTTCCGGAGTCCCGGAGGGACGGCATCGGAGTTGAGCGGATACAATCGATTGCATGCCGCAATCCATGTCTCGCGTACTTGTGCATGCAGTGTTCAGCACAAAACAACGTATTCCGCTACTGGCCGATCCAGTAAGGCCGCAGTTGCACCCCTATATTGGCGGAATTCTCAGGAACCTCGAATGCCCGCCCCTCCAAATTGGAGGCTTTGTTGATCACGTCCACCTATTCTTCGCCTTATCAAAGAATTTGTCACAGGCGGAGGTCATGAACAAGGTAAAGAGCAACTCCTCGCGTTGGCTCTCCGAGAACTTTGTCGAATGTAAGACGTTTTCTTGGCAGCCTGGCTATGGCATTAAGTCAGTAGACCCCGTCAATCACGACGGGCTTCTCGTTTACATCCAGAACCAAGCGGAGCACCACAGGAAGATCGGTTTCCTGGAAGAATATCGAGAGTTTTTGAAGAGCGGAGGAATGCACTTCGATGAGCGCGATCTATGATCTGATAGCGCTGCCGTCCCTCCGGGACTTCGGAAAAACATCGGCCGCATTCCCAGGCCTCACGGCCTTCGCAAACCTATTCCGGCCCTCCGGGCCTGAGATCGACCCGAAATCAAAACGCCATTCCATGTTCACTATTTCGCGATCCTCCGGGATGCGACGAAATGGGTCTCAATCTTGTCATCTCGCCTTCCAGATCAACGCCCTGAGCCACCTCTTTTAGAGCTTGATTTGGGATTCCGGTCTTAGGCCCGGAGGGCCGGAATAATTTATCAAAGGCCGTAAGGCCTGGAATTGACGAAGTCATTTCCGAGAGTCCCGGAGGGACGGCATCGACTATTCACGTATCTAAATCGAACCTAACAATCGAAACCCCTGGGCCTGAATGTAAACTTGGGCGCATGCTTGCCTCTCTGGTTCTCAGCGCTCTTTTTCTCCAATCTCCTAACGATGCTCTCGTTCCCGTCCCGCGTCCCGACGACTGGTGGACGAAGCGCCACGCCGCTGCCGTCGAGATCGCCGCGAAAGGCAATATCGACATGGTCTTCATCGGCGATTCGATTACCCATGGCTTTGGCGGTATGCCCCAACCATGGCCCAACGACCACGGTGCGGGCGCCGACACCTGGGCTTGGTATTACGGCGCCAGGAACGTTCTGAATCTTGGGTTCAGTGGCGACCAGACCCAGCATGTGCTTTGGCGGATCGCCAACGGCGAGATGGACCACATTTCGCCAAAAGTGATCCAGATCATGATCGGGACCAACAACATGGGCTCGAACACGGCGGAGCAGATCGCCGAAGGTGTGGAAGCAGTTTGCACGGCCGCTCATTTTAAAGCTCCGAAGGCGAAAGAGCTTCTCCTCGCAATCTTCCCGCGTGATATGGCGGATTCAGGAACCCGCGCCAAGGTCGCTGAAACGAATAAGATCTTGGAGCCTTGGGCGAAGTCCCATGGCGTGAGCTACCTCGATATCGGCCACGTCTTCTTGGATACAAAGGGCGAGATTCCGAAAGACATCATGCCCGACAAACTTCACCCAAACGCGTTCGGTTACCGAAAGTGGGCGATGGCGACCGAGCCAACGATCGCCAGGATGCTCCGCCAAAAGCCGATTTCAACCGACGATCCGGACATCACCACCCTCGTTCCCGTCACCCAAAACCGCGATGAAAGGAACGACTGGATGCCGCGCCACGCTCAAATCTTGGGTGAACTCCAACAGGATCCAGATGTCAAGGTTGTCCTTATCGGCGATTCTATTACACAGTTTTTTGGATCAGACAAGTTTGGGCATTCCGGAGATAATGGGCAAGCTGTTTGGGATCAATACTTGGCTCCATACAACCCGATTAACGAGGGTTTCGGCTGGGACCGGATCGAGAATGTTTTATGGCGGATCCAGCAGGGCGAACTGAACGGCATCCACCCGAAAGCGATTGTACTGATGATAGGCACCAATAACCTTGAGGTGAACCCGCCTGGGGAAATCAAGACCGGCATCCAGGCCGTGCTTCGGGATATTCGGGCAAGGCAGCCCAAGGCGCATATAGTGTTGCTTGGGCTCTTCCCCCGCGGCCAAATGCAAACAGACCCTCTGCGCGAAAAAGCGCACGAGGTGAATATGCTCCTGGCGAACATGGATTTGCCGCGAAATGTGAAGTACGTTGAGATCTGGTCGCCCTTCCTTCAGCAGGATGGCTCGATTTCTAGCGACGTGATGTCTGATTACCTTCACCCCACCGCGAAGGGATATGAGATCGAAATGGGTGTCGTCGAGCCGATTCTGAAAGAATGGGTTAAGTAGCCATACTATACGCTTCATGAGTCTGTAGGGGCTGACCCTAAGAACCCAAGAATCGGGCCCAACGACCTCAGCCGAGGACGTTCTGGGCCGACCACGTTCCGCTCTGTCCGCCGGGAACCGACCAAGTTCCGGAGCCGTAAACCGTTGGCCCGACACTCTTATTGACATTGGTCAGATAAAGTGAACCGGCATACGAAACGGTCTCTGTGCCCTTCGCCAATACCGTGCCAGTAAAGGAAATCGAATCGGTCAACTGGCTCGTTCCACTAAAGGTGACCGTGCTGCCGCCAGTCACCGTTCCTGACCCAGAAATGCCACCTGCTGGAGTAATGGTAAAGTTGCCGGTACCGGAACTTGCCCCAGCGACGGTGACATTAAAATATCCCGCGAAGGGGGACTGGCCAGCGCTTGCCACCAACGTATCCGAAAGGTTGCTGTCGGTAACTGCGCCCGTAATCTGCGAGACGGCGGTCTTCGCGGATGGGAAAGTAGTGCTCACGTTAATGTTTCCTGCCGAACCGGCTGCGTTTATGGTGAGAGTATTTCCGGAAACCGTGCCGGTACCGGTCGCGAGAATGCCGGTTGGGTCGGCCACAACAGCCGTCGCGGATCCGTTGCTCTGAAGAATAACGAGCAGCGCCGAACCGGCCGGCGATGTGAGATTCGAGGCATAGGAACCCGCGTAGGGTGTGACCGGCGCCACGACAGCAGGAGAACCGGAGCCGCCGCAACCGGCGAGAAGGAGCAAGGCGGGAATTGCGATGAAAGCTAACTTGTTCATGAAGCCACGCTACCGGACTTTTTAAAGAAAGCTCTTAAACTTTTCACGGCGTTTTCACGGTAGGTTGCGCGGGCCCTTCATATTTTAGAAGAGCTTCGCGGCGAACGGTTGTCCCCACTCTCCGTCCCGATTCTCGGGGATTTCGTTCCACTCAAGTTCTTTTGAGGCTCTCTACCCCCGCGGAGGAGAGAGCTTTGGACGGACAGATCTTCACGGGGTCCGGTTAACCCAAGAACCTGAAGCGCGGCAGTCTGCGAATGAGAAGTAGTTACCAATTATTGCTATTCTTAGAACTTTCTTAGAAGGTACGCGGCGTTTCGGCCGAATGAAGTGTTTAATAGTTGCAAGGCTGTTAAACCAACTCTCCCAGAGGGCAAACGAGGAGAAACTGCAAAATCAGCCGAGAATCGGTGTGCGTATGGGCGATATATTATCAAGAAGAGGGTTTCTTAAGGGCGCTAGCGCTTTGGCGGCTGCGACGGCCTCAAGCACGGTTTTATCAAACCGCTTTCATCACCACGATCATCACGATCATCCCTCCCTTCGGTTTGCTTTTATTACCGACGCTCACGTAACCCAATCTAAGCACTCCCCGGAAGGCTTCGCAAAGTGCCTTCACATGCTTCAGGATCATCATCATGCCCCAACCATGATCGTCAATGGTGGGGATAGCATTTTCGATGCCTGCTCTCATAATGCTTCCGACGTAAAGTCTCAATGGAAGCTTTTCCACAGCGTTTATCATCAAAACTGCAGCCTGCCCGTAGTCCACACCATCGGTAACCACGATATTTGGGGATGGGACAAACGCGTCTGTCAGGCCTCTGGGTTAGAAGCCCATTACGGTAAGAAATGGGCCATCGATGAGCTCGGGATACCCCACCGCTATTACAGTTTCGACCGGGGCGGATGGCACTTTATCGTTCTAGATAGCATTCAACAGGGTGGCACGCCGGCCGGCTATATCGCCAAGCTTGACGATGAACAGTTCGTTTGGTTGGAAAGAGACCTTGCCGCGACGCCGCTAACGACGCCCGTGATTGTTATCAGCCACGCGCCAATTGTTTCCGCCTGCGCCCTGTTTAGGCCTCATTCGGAAACCGCGAAAGATATTCGGGTGCCTGGAAACTGGATGCATATCGATGCTCGCAAACTGAAGGATCTCTTTCTGAAATATCCGAATGTAAAGATTTGCATGGCCGGGCACGAGCACTTGCACGGCAGAGTCGACTACAACGGCGTGCACTACTTCTGCGGCGGCGCGGTCTGCGGTTCGTGGTGGGATGGTCCTTATCAGGAAACGGCTCCGGGGTTTGCGATGGTGGACCTATACGCGAACGGAAGTTTCCACGCGAAGTATTTGCCCTGGGGTTGGGCTGCGGCCTAAACCTATTCTGCAAAACCTTACTTTTCGGTTGCAATGGATTCGTTATCTCGGGGATCGTCCCGGAGAATCCCACCAACAAAATAGTCCTCGATCCGCCGGGTCACTTCCGCTGAGGTGATCATATGCATGCAACGGGGCAGAAATAGGCCCTCGTCGTTCACAACGTTTGTACAAAGATGCTCTGGCAAATCCCCACTCTCGCCGTCGCCGATTGGAACGGTTCGGGCTTTCCAACAACCACCCTGCGCACAACAAGGGAGCTGTCCGATGGTATGAATAAACTGATGGTGCCCATAAGCGGCCCATTGAGATGGTTCGCGACCCCCGGCCACAACAACGCAAGGACGCAAGGGCGGGGCGCCACGGCGAACTGGCACAGCGGCCGACAAATGCATGAGTAAGCTTATCGGCGTTAGGACCCCTTGTGCGAAATGCATCAAGCGGATCAGGGCGCGCAAAGATGTTTGGCCGCGCAAATCGATCACTCCATTCAATGGCGGATGGCAGTGGCTCATCTCGCCAACTTGAACGAACTCGACCCTCCCACGGAGATTGTCTACAACTTCTTGATAGCGGCGCGCATCCCACCACTTCACCGTAAAATCGTATTTTCCGCCGGAAACGATCAGCCAAAACGGTTTTTCAACAGCTTCGATTTCGCCAAGATACTCGAAGGAAGCGAGTTCGTCTTCCGAGAGATGGATATCCCCTTTGAACTCGGTCGGCTGTATCTGCAGGTCCAAGGTCTTGCTTAAGAACTGTTCGAAGCCGTGAATGAAATGATAAGGTGATCCGTTGCTGCGATGTATCAACGGGTATTCGCACTGGATGACTTCAGCCTCTGGATCATCGTCACTCAGCGGAGTCAGATAAGGGTTATTCTCCCAAAGCTCCGGGAAGGGAGTGCGCACGTCCGTGAGATACTGACCGGGATAGTGACGGTGGAGGTCGCGCACCGCGGCCGTCAGCATCACGATATCTCCTGGAGACAAGAAGTTTTTCAGGATTAGTTTGCGACGTTTCATCGTTGTATGCTGCTCGGCGGCCTTCCCCTGTCGGAATCGCGATTAATACTCCGTCGTGATCGGTAAGTAGATGGTAAAGGCAGCCGTATAACCACTGGTGTTATTTCCAGAAATGGTCAGTAGGTTTTGTCCTTTCGTCTGCGTGGCATAGACTCGGTCCGACGCGTTGGTAGTCGAGTTTTTGCCTTCGGCGCTATATGGCGAGATCGTCGTATCGATCGTATCGACCATCGTTTGAGCAAAAAACACCTGGGTAGTGTTGGTCTCGTCTGAAGTGCTGGATGCAGTGCTGTACTTAGACCGCACGCGTAAATGAATGTGGGTCGTGCGTCCTGCATACCACCCGGGAATGATCGTAGTAAAACTCGCCTTACCGTTGGCATCGGTGATCTGATAGCCCCGGAGCCAAGATTGGCCGCTCGTGCTTTCCGAGGATTCGTTGGAGTAAACACCACTTGCATTGCAGTGCCAAATGTCAACTTGGGCGCCCTTATACGCGGCGAATCCATTTTCGCTATCGAGAACGATTAGATTAAGGGTCAAAGGAATTCCCGCCTGAGTATCGCTGCCATCAAGGCTGCTCAAGATGTTGCTTCGGTTATAACCACTGGCACTGTCATCGGTAAAGTAAGGGCCGATTTCTCCTTCGGCCGTGAAAGACGACGACGAAGAACTGCTCGAATGTGAGCTAGAGCTAGTTCCAGTGACGCCCCCGCCGCCGCAGCCAGCTATGGAAAGCGTAACACCATACAAGCCTAAGCTCGCTAGCCCCATCATTGCCTCACGCCTTGTTACCGGCCGTTCAGTGGCGGCAAAACGGATTGCGTCAGGCTCGTCGTTTGTCTTCGGTTCCGGCACTGAATTCAGATTTTCATTGTTCATCGTTAGTTTCCTCTGAAAAGATTTTCGATTAGGAAGTAATCATCGAGAAGTTGCTGAAACGGCAGGTTCTACGCCGCGCCCCACTCTAAGACTTTCTTCCGCAAGTAGGGATCACTTTGACTTTGAAAGATGAATATTTTATGAAGAAAGATAGATGCCTCCACAATATGCGAACGAGAGAGTCGCGCGACAGTAGAATAACCGCGCCCATCTCATAGCCGCTTAGGGGCGAAGTCAGGCCCTTCTATTCCATCCAAGAAGGGCCGTACAATGCACAAAATTAGCGACAATCGGGAGCCGCTATTTTATCGTTCTAAAAAAGGTCCGTTAGGAGGAAAAAGATGAGCAAGTAACATCACTCAACGAGTTATTAATCGAAGAATTTAAAGACCTGTACAGCGCCGAGAACCAACTGACCGCTGCCTTACCGAAGATGGCGAAAAAGGCCACCAGCCCTGAGCTGAGAAAGCAGATAAGAAGCTCACCACGATTGCGAAGAGCATCAATGCCAGCGCCCCTCAGGAAGCTAAGCCGGTTAGATCTTCGTCGAAAAAGTGATCTCGTAAAAAACCATAAAGCGAGGGCTTCGAAGTGAGTTCTCGCTTCTTACAATTAAGTAGTTTTTAAACTCTATTCGAAGGGTCCCACAACTGCGCTATCCCATTGTTTAATCCGGCAAAGCAGCCACCAGGATAGCACCGGCCCGGTCCAAGTCAGCCCGATCTCGAGTTATCTCCGCGAAAGCAATCCTCGCTTCTTCTGCAAAGCTCGCCAGCAGCTCCTGCCCCGTTTCGGTGCAGATCTTTTCCCTAGCGCGGCCAATCCATGCGTGCCAAAACGGTGTTGTTGCGCAACCTGCCTTTTGCCTCAACTCCACGGCCAAACCCAGCACTTTGGCGGCTTGGCTGGCCAGGCCTACCTCTACCATCGGTATTGTCGCGTAAATACACGCGTTGCTCAAATAAACAGGCTCGTGGAATTCTTGGGCGTACTGAGCCGCTTTTTGCAGCGCGATTAGAGCGGCTCGGTGCTCATTTTTGGCCAGGCATATAAGCCCAGGGAGCACCTTTCGGTCAATCGCCGCCACTTGGCTCACTCGTTCTGTGGGAAGCAGTGCCTCCATTTCATCCAAGTGCCGTTCCGCAGCAGCCACGTCTCCAAGGAGGATCGCTAACAAAATAAATGATAGCAATATGTTGCTTTGGCCGACCAAATCGCCGACTTGGCTCGATTCAGCGAGCGTTTCTGTGAGGAGGTCTCCGACACCGTCAAGGTCGTTAGCATCGATAGCAAGAAGCACGAGCATGTGCAGCGAAGTGGCTAGCTCGCGTTTAGTTTTCAGCCTTCTTGAGATTTCTAACGCCCTCAAAACAAGTTCCTTTGCAAACTCTGGATGGCCCAGCTTCCTTTCGCTTTGAGCCCAGTTTGCTAGAACGTGAACGGGGAACCCCTCGGTTGGCGCCAACTCGTCGTACTCAAGCCCGCGCCGGTAGAAGTCCACCGCGATCTCCGGCTGGTGAAGGACTTGTCCGTAAAGGAGCCCCACTATGTTGCAGGCGTAAGCACGATCATTGTCTGAACCGGTCTCAAGCAACTCCATTCCGGAGGCCATGGCAACTTCCACATCTCTTTTCTGGAAGCCTAGCATCGCAGCGCCTCTCAAAACTCGTGGTCGTTCGGCGGCGGAAGCAACAGACGGCAATGCGAGCGCCTTCACCGTCCATTCGAGCCCCTCACCCGCGTATCCACGGGCGTACCAGAAAAAGGCTAAATCACCCACCATTTGGAGAGCGATCGAGCTGTCTGAGTGAAGCTGGAATGCCCTGGCGAGCGCGATTCGAACGTTGTCATGTTCGATCGAAAATCGCTCCATTTGCCCTCCTAGTTGAGTTGCCCGCAAAGTCGCGCCATATTCGCTGGCAAACTCTGCGAAAACCCTCATGTGCCGATCTCGCAGCTCTTCTGCTTCTCCGCTTTCTTCTAAGCGCTGAATCGAGTAGGCCCGTATCGTCTCAAGGAAGCCGAAGCGCGTTTGCTTGCCGAACTGTCGCTTCGTAACAAGAGATTTATCAACCAAAAGGTCAAGCGCATCGAGGACATCGTCCGGAGAAAGCTCTCCGAAGCCGGCGACTCGCTCGGCCTCCTCGATCATCCATCCGCCGGAAAAAACTGATAGTCGTCGGAATAGGATCCGTTCGGGTTCGGAAAGCAACTCGTGGGACCAATCAATGGTGGCCTGAAGGGTTTGCTGACGAGGAAGCGCCGTCCGCTTTCCAACCGACAACAGCCGGAACCGATCGGCCAAGCGTGAATCGATCTGCGAAACTGAGAGCGACCGCAAGCGAGCAACGGCGAGTTCGATGGCAAGGGGAATGCCGTCAAGCTTGGCGCAAATGTTGGCCACGGCTGGAGCATTTTCATTGTTGACCTGGAAGCTGGGCTCAGCCGTTACCGCTCTATCGATAAACAGGCGAACAGCCTCGTACTGCTCCAAGGCGGCGACCGTATAAGGCGTGCCAGCGTCGGGAACTCCCAAAGAAGGCAGCCTGAACTTATGCTCACCCCCAATGTTCAGCGGCTCACGGCTGGTGCAAAGGACCCGAACGGAAGGGCAGCCATGGAGGAGAGCATCCACCAAGGTTGCGCATGCTCCCACCAGATGCTCGCAGTTGTCGATCAGGATAAGCAAGCTCTTTTCGTGCAGAAACGACAGGAGTGAGGACAGCAAGGGTTTGCCGGGCTGTTCGCGGACGCCGACGGCGTCGGCGACGACCTGCACAACGGCAGCAGGATTCGAGGTCGAATCGAGGGGGACGAACCAGACTCCATCCTCAAAACGGTCCAGAACGGTTGCACCAACTTGTAAAGCGATGCGAGTCTTGCCAGCCCCTCCGGAACCGAGAATGGAGACCAGTCTGAACTGCGATAGCAACTTTTCGACCTCGGCTATCTCGGTCTCGCGGCCCACAAAGCTGCTTAGCTGCAGCGGCAGGTTATTTGGCAGGGTGTCCAATGTCTTTAGGACAGGAAAGCCGGTGTGT
The DNA here is from genome assembly GCA_036502005.1 of Fimbriimonadaceae bacterium. Classification (GTDB taxonomy): domain Bacteria; phylum Armatimonadota; class Fimbriimonadia; order Fimbriimonadales; family Fimbriimonadaceae; genus DASXZH01. Next base: position 46,771 of record DASXZH010000028.1, on the reverse strand, counting down.
AACCCGGTGTGAGTGAGTTGGTAAACGCGCTCCGGGCGGGCGAGATCACGTAAGCGGTGCTCGCCGAGGTCTTCTAAGAAAGCATGTTCCGGAAGCGAATCCCTGACCAATTCGTAGGCTGCTTGGGTTAATAGAGTTTGGCCGCCATGTCCGGAACTTAGCAGCCGAGCGATCCGGTTCATGGCGGGACCGAAGAAATCGCCTTCTCTCGGTTCAACCACGCCGATATGGATGGCCATGCGAACGGCGATGGGCGTTTGGGTCGGCCAGGAGCCTGCCAAAATCGCGAGTTGGGCATCAAGCGCGGCTTGAACAGCAAAAGCCGTTGTCGGGAACGTAGCGAAGAAGGCATCGCCCGCTGTTTTGAATACTTCGCCCCCGGCGTTCTCGATGGCTTTGCGAAGGATCTCGTCGTGGTTTGCGAGGGCGGCACGCATCTGCGTGGGTTCTTGCTCCCACATTTGCGTACTTCCCACCACGTCGGAGACGAGCAGGGTCCTTGTTTCAAGCGTTCCAGGCATTATTTGACCGAGAGGGATATTCTTACTCCGACAAATGTTCCGTTTACACCCGGCGTTTCTTAAAATATGCTTCTCTACAATATGTTAGACCAAAGCGAGTAAAGACGTACAGGTTAATAAGCCCCGTCTCCCACAGCAGTCCTCTCAAAGCGGGGACGACCATCGAGATCCAATAGATTTTTTATGAGACCCTGCGCCATTTTAGAGAGACGTCGACTTCCAAAGTTATATTGGTCGAAAACTTCGTCAGAAACGAGTTTTCGGGTACTTCTCAAGTTCCATTTCTCCTTCGAGGAAACCCAGATCTTCATTGATGCTCCATACCTATCATGAATATGGGGAGTCTGTATCAAAAATTTATTACAGAGCCCGATTCTTGGCCAACGTACAAAAAAACACCGTGCGAAAGGGCACGATGCTACGCCATTGGGGAGAAGAACTTTATGTACCATCACATCAAAACATTAATGTACGACGTCAGGGTAGACACGCCTGACCCTAGATTTGGAAACATGTTGCTGGAGCAGTTTGGAGGGGCAAATGGCGAACTTGCGGCGGCCATGCAATACACAATTCAAGGACTGAATTGTGACGATATGGCCCGCAAAGATTTGCTAATGGACATAGGGACGGAAGAAATTAGCCATCTGGAAGTTATAGGCACCCTCGCCAAGATGCATCTGAAGCCCATGAAGACGCAACGCGAGGCGGCAGAGGCGGATCCCCTAATTGCTATTGCCGGCGGAGGAGGTGTAAATCTTTACAACTCCCAGGGCAACGCTTGGACCGCAGATTATCTCAAGATTACGGGCGAATTGGATGTAGATCTCCGAAGCAATATCGCGGCCGAGGCGCGGGCGAAAATTGTTTACGAGCGACTCATCAACTTTACCGATGATCCCGGCTCCATTGATGCGCTCCAGTTCCTAATGACACGCGAAATCACGCATCTGAAAGCGTTTATGGCAGATCTAGATAGCATGGGCAAGGACCCGCTAGAAATTGGCAAGTTAGAACCAACCCCCGGAGTCGTAGAAAAATTCTTTAATGACTCCACTGGCGTTGGGCCGGATGGGGAAACGGATGAACGCGGACCATGGAACGAAGGCAAGGGAGTCGTATTGGTTGAATCACCGGTGAAAATGGAAGCGCAGGTTACGCAAGAACAGATCCTCGGAGAAATCCACAAATCAACAGGCAAACACGCTAAGACAACGAAAAACCATAAATAAGAGTGGATATCGGGTTCCTCGTCCGGATGAAGTCCACCGGCGAGGAATTCGGTGCGTTAAAAACGATAGTGGACTTACAAAGGTCGATCCGTCGTTAAGAAAGTAATACACCACGCGCTTGAACACGAGAATCATGGCAGTCGGTTTTAGACCGAGAAAGTTGCTGCTGCTATCCGCTGGTCGCCCCCAATTTTATTAAAGTTTTAGGGTCCGAATCGAGCCCCTATATTCCATTCGGCAAATGCTGTACCATACGCAAAATTAGCGACACTCAGAAGCCCTCAAAGGGTCGTTTTAAAAATGAACACTAGGAGGAAATAGATGAGCAAATTGACATCACTCAACGAGTTACTAATCGAAGAACTCAAAGACCTTTACAGCGCTGAAAAGCAACTGACCGCTGCCTTGCCTAAGATGGCCAAAAAGGCCTCAAGCCCGGAATTGCAACAGGCATTCCAGTCTCGCTTGGAGGAAACAAAGGGCCACGTTGAACGGCTTGAGCAGGTCTGCCAAATGCTGGAAGAAAAGCCAACAGGAAAAGTGTGCAAAGCCATGAAAGGTCTTGTTGAAGAAGCGCAGGAAGTCTTGGAAGAAGAGGGCGATCCGTCCGTGATCGACGCAGCGCTTATTGCATCGGCGCAAAGGGTTGAGCACTATGAAATCGCTGGCTATGGCTGCGTGATCACGTTTGCGGAAATCCTTGGATTGGATGATTGCGCAGAGATTCTGAAGCAAACATTTGAAGAGGAAGAACAAGCGGACAAGAAGCTCACTTCGATTGCGAAGACTATCAATGCGGGTGCTCCGCAGGAAGAAGCAGAAACCGTCGGGAGTGCATCTAAGAAGTAGCTCAAGTGCATTAAAAGAAGGGCTCGATTCTAGAGCCCTTCTTTATTGAACTGCCGTGCTTTATCAAGTCGACGGCGTCGCTGTGTCACCACCTGTTTGCGGCGCACATCATGTAGTTCCTCGGCCGCCTTGTTCGCCCATAACGCTGACCTGAAGCAGTTTGAAATTATTTAATGCAGGAACTTGCGTCAAGATTTCTTAAGTTCGAATTCACTTTTGCTGTGAGACCTTTGGCATGGGATAAGGGATTCCAGGCTTGAGCCCATCCCAAAGGAGGCGATTAAACACGTCAGGGTCGTTCTCGTCGACTCTGGCGAAGCGAAGCTTCTTTGACCGCTTGGCCAACGCGCCCACCGTTGGGTTCTTTTGGTTCAAATCGACGCCCGGGGGAAGCAACGTAAACGGCGTGGTATCGGCCTTCGATTGAAGGCAGCCGAACATTGGGGTCGCAGTTGCATCGTATTCCGTCATCGGGGGCAGTCCCAGCATCATTTCCATCGTATGGAGCATAGAGGAGGTTGTGTAATGGGTGCTGTCCACGGCATGACGCTTGGTATAGGGGCTAATGAGAAAGCCTTCCGTGCGGTGAGAATCGACGTGGTCGGGGCCGTCCTGGGCATCGTCTTCGATGATAAAGATAGCAGTGGAATCCCAAAACTTCGAGTGGCTAACACTGTCTATCAGCTTGCCCACCGCTTGGTCGTTCGAGCCGACCATGGCGAACGGCGTGAGTTTTCCACCCGCGAAACCTCGCGTATGGTCTTCAGGAAGGGCAATGACCATGAGGCCGGGCCATTTGCCGGTCTGTTCGGCCCGGTGCATTTCTTTCAGGAGAACGGCGACCTTCTCCGGATCGCGTCCACCTTTTGCGAAAACGTCCTCAGCTTCTTGGCTGTAGTTCATCTGCTCAAGGCGATTTGAGAAGTCGGCAGATGCTGAGTCGTGGTCTTCCTGGAGGTTTACGTACTCGCCGTAGACCCTCTCGCTAACGCCATGCTTCCGAGCCAAGGTCCAGATGTATTCTGGGTTTGCCGTTAATCTGGTGTCACTCTTGACCTCGCCATGATCGCCATAGGAAAGGATCCACTGCTTTTCAGTGTAATCGTTGGCGTATGCGCTGTCCGTCCACTGGTGGCCAACCTGGCTTACTTCGCCATCGGTGTAAAGGTTGTCCAGCAGGGTGAACTGGTTTGCTAGCGCGTGGCCATTGGGCGTAACTTTCTCGCCAAAGAACGTAAGGCTTGGGCACCATTTCCTTGAGGAATATCACCCATCACCTGGTCGTAAGTCCGGTTCTCCCTAATCACATAAATAACGTGTTTGATCTTTTTGATAGCTGCCATGGCATCGGCCTTGGCGTCCGCTCCGATTCCGCCGTCGGAGTGGACAACGTTTGCCACCGCTTGATGAGTTAGATCGGTAAGGTCCTTAGAACTCGGAATAGCGATCGCGTAGAGCTTGCCTTGAAGCTGGCGGCCGATATAAGTGTAAGGCGCTTTCTTGGTTTTATCGGCGGCGCGGGTCTCTGCCGTTGCGTTGGGGCCGTAAAGCCCTTTGGCGGTAGCAACCAAGAGCGTTTTGCGATCTGGCGAAAGTGCGATTTCCGAAGGGTATCGATCCGTTGGAATCAAGCCGATTGCCTTAGAGCGGCCTGGTCTGCTGATGTCGACGACGGTGATACAGTTGTCACCGGCATCGGCCACGTAGAGCCGTCCAGCGGGCTCGTCGAGGGCTAAAGATAACGGCGTTGAGCCGACGTTCTGGGGAAGGTCGACTCCGGTTCTTATCGTTTCCGTGACCTTGTGGTCGTTCACGACACTTACGGTGCGATCCGCGGCATTAGCTACGAAGAGCCTTCCATCGTGAGCCGCGGCAAGCGCGGCGGGATGCGGACCGACAGTGACGCGGCCAACTACTTGGAGGTCGAACTCGCTGTAGAAAGAGATCGAGCAGTCGCCCCAGTTCGCCACCGCCAGGGTTTGATGGTCGGGCATCTCCGTGATCCGGAACGGCCGATAGGCGGTGTTCGCAACCTGAAGGAAGTGACCATCCTTGTCATAGGCCAGTATCTGGTCGGTTTGAATGTTAAGCGCGTAAACATTGCCGTCTGAGCCTAACGTCATTCCGGCAACATACGGTTTTGTAACTTGCTTGGGGCTTTCAACATCGCCCAACGGGGAAAGATCGGTGCCGGATAGCTTGAAAATTGAAGCTCCACCAGCGGCCTGCTGCCCTGCTGAAACCCACCATTCGCCAGGCTTTGCTTCAACAAGACCCGCCCAGCACTTGTTCAGCGGTTTCGTTGCTGAAATGCTCATGGAGGCGAGGTCGATTTTGTTCAGAGAGAGATCGTGATATCCGGAAGTGATTACGTATGCCGATTTTCCATCCGAGGAGAGCTTAATTTCGACCGGCATGTCGCCTGGCAAATCGATGCTGTTGCCTACCGGCGAAACGCTCCATCCATTGGGTAAGCGGTAGTGCTTGTGATCGGCAGACCAACCTGGTTGGTCTCGTTGAGCTTGAGCAAACAGTAAAGCAGGAGTAAGAACGAGGGACAGAATGGTTTTGGTTTTCATCACTTGAATTGGCTTTGCATATAGGTAAATGCGCAAGCAATTTTAGGGGTACCCGAGCTTACGCATGCCCGTTAGTTGCTAAAGCTTAACCAATCGATAATCTTTCTCGCCCCCTTCTATTTCCCGAAGGCCAACACTTCTTTTAGGACAACATCCGCTGAAGGGCGGACTTTGAAGTCATCCACGGCCGAGGCAAACGTGATTTTCCCGTCTTTTCCCACAACGATGGTTGCCGGCTTGAGGTAGCCCTGTGGATATTTGCCTGCGTAAAGCGAGGCCATTTTTGCATCCGGGTCCGACAGAAACACGAAAGCGCTGCCGAGCTTCTCGGAAGCTCGCATCTGCTTCTGTTTTTCCGCAGGTTCATTGGAGATGGCATACACTGTCGCCTTCGAATCCTCGAGTTCCTTTTCGCGTTTGCCCAACTCACCGAGTTGGCGATGGCAAAACGGTCACCAAATGCCACGGTAGAAGACGATCACTACCGGGTGCTTGCCAAACTCCTTATTGAGGTCGACATCTTTGCCATCCCCGTTCTTAAGCGAAACCGTCTTGGCGGTAGTGCCCACCCAAGCTGCTCCGGGGTCCGGGACGCTAGTCTGGGCAGCCCGCGGCGCCATTGAAACGGCGATCAAGAATGCAAGGTGAATGGCAGGCATGAAATTTCCGCCTTGGCTCTAGTGACCATCGGCTAAGCGCTGTTTAACAGGTACAGACCTTTATTGCAAGAAGTTCCGTCCCCGCTTCCTGTTTACCGTTTACTTGCTATTGGTTCTAAGCTAGACCTCTTCAGGCCACGGAACCGTAAACCGCATTCCGGGAACCGAAATGCCGCCGCGGTCGCCTGGGACGACCGATCCATAACGTTCGGCAAAAACGGAGGGCAGTGGCCGAGCATTTTCCGGGGCCAGCCATAGGCGCAACAGGTGCCGGCGACGCTCGGGTTCGGGCCAGTCTTTGAATGCGGTTCGATCATGCAGAAGCGGGTGGTTATGCACAAGCTGAATGTCACCGACTCGCAGTTCCATTTGCAGGTTCAGCGTCGGATCGTCCGAAAGTTGATCAAACAAATCGAGCGCTTCAATTTGTTCTGGAGTTAGAGTCGGCACTTTCTCGAAACGGCGCGCCGATTCGATGTAGCTCCGCTGGTAGATCGTGGTAAGCAGCCCTTCATACCAGTTGAACACCGGGATACGGAAGTAAGGCAACTGCCCGGCTGGGACTTCTCCCCGACGGTCGGACTCGATCGGTTCGAACAACACCTGCGCTAGGTCCGGCCGGCGCGCGCGCATTTGGTTGAAGAGGGTTGTGGAGCTGACGAGACTCGAGAGTCCCCCAGATTGCGCGGTTTGCAAGCATAAAAGGCCGACGATGTCGCAGGAATCGGTGTGGTAATGTTGCCGGTCGTGGGTCTGGTAGAGACGCACGTTCGGATCGTCGGTCGACAGCCCAAGGTCCCTCACGTGGCCGAGGAGGTGGCCGTCCCGATTTTGCGGGCGTAAAGCTCCCAAGTGCCGCCCGATGCCCAAAAACGCAATCGCTGAGAGGCGTCTGCCCCATTGTTCGACCGGCAAACTTCGCAGGAGCGCAAAGCCGCGGCCTTCCAATAACCGCTGGCTTAAGCGTTCCAGCCGTGGTTGGAGTGTCGGAAGTGGGAAATCTGCGGCTTCGAAGCGCGTCCAGTCTACGTCCTCCTCCGCTAGTTTGCGGCTCGCCGCTTCGATCTCGGCTAGTTCGGCGGGGGACAGATTTTCGATCCAGTCCTGACTTTTTGCGAGATCGGGGCCAAGCCAGGCAGAAGCATCTTTAATCGCCGGAGGCAACTCAGTCATGGGCGAACCTCCGTCGGGCGCCAACAGTTTCTGCTTCCCAGAATGTCCCAACTTGGAGTCTCCCCATCCCAGTCGAGAATACCCTTGCAGGCCGACCGTCAGGGTACCCCAACTTACGGCAGGCGGTCGAGAAGGTCGTTTACGTACTCAAATGCTTCTCTGCGCATGCTTGCCCCTAGTTCTTCGCTCGTTGCCCGTTGAGCATAGGCGTTTGGACCGAGAGCGTATTGGGATGCAAACTGAGCAGTCAGTAATCTGATGGCGTTTTCGAGAATTGGCTGTGGTAGGCGCTTCAGGATTTCATGCGCTATCGCATCCACACCGCCGGTATAGTTCCGGAGACAGTAGACGATATCATATGCGTCCTTAGCCTTTTTCGCGTCTTCCCTTCGCTCAAGCCCAACAGCCTTCATGGCGCAAAAACCCGATATCGAGGCCACCCGGACGGAACAATCGGTAGCAACGGACGTTGCTATCGGATCAATCAGCGCGATTTCCATGCCTTCGATTACGCTAACCCATACATCTTCATGGGCGATGCGCCTAAGACCACCTGCGGGCGGAGTTCCTCCTCCTAGCAGTTCTATTAAGACTTCTCGACTCTGACCTTCGATCTGAATGGCCTTGGAATATCGATATGGCCGTCTCGTGTCCTGGGCAAAAAGACGGCGCTCCAGTATCTCGTGGAGCGTCAGTTCGGAACCGCCCCGAAGATTGACAGCATCAAGTACGACGTCAATGTCTACCGTGCCTTCGTGAGGTTCTTCCTCCTGAGGAACCAAAAGAAAGGGGACTGTTCCTCCGGCGATGACTGCACCGTCAAAGTCATCAAGGATCTCTGCAACTTCTGCCAGCGCTTTATATGTGGCAGCGAATTGGAGCGAATCTGCTTCCTCGCGCCTCATGACCACCTAGTAACGATTGAGGACTCCAACAGGTGATCGGCGGCGTCCTGTCCGCGCCCTCCAAGCTTTGTCAGGTCCAGGTATGTCAGGATTGGTGAGGCTAGAGAAACCTCACCACTCCTTTCTGAGAAAAGAAGGCCGTTAGCGTCCTCGTATATCGTCACATTAGCAGTGTTTTCGGCGGGCCTGAGATCCAAAGCCTTCTCGAAGCCGAACTGCCACTCGGAAACGTAAAAGGCGACGCTCTGATACCGAGTATAGGGTGCGTAACGGTCGGCGGCTGCCATCTCTGTTAATGCATAGGAGGAGAGATTCGTCTCCACGGCCCGTACCAGATCGCTAGGCTTCTTGAGAAAATAGTATCGCCGAGCTACTCGCTTAGGGGGGTAGTTACTGGCCCAATCGAGGAGAAGTCGCCTTGGCTCTGTGAGTCTAATACCGGCTGCGCCCGCCTCAGCGAAGGCATGCCGGACAAGCAGCTTGCGCACGTTAGAAACTTGACCTAAACTCACCTGCGTTTGTTGGACTAGGTCCGTTACTTTCCACCATCGCTGAGGCGCGAGCAGAAGAGCATGAACGATCCTTGATGCACGGGGCGTGTAAAGCGATGACGTTCCTCGGATCGCCCTTTGCTCCCCTTTCTTACCTTCAACATGTATCAGGATGTTTCCAAACTGAATGTGACAGTTTCCGGCGAAGTCTGCCCAGTTGATTCCCAATTCGCGGCAAAGCTCTGAGGACCGTTGAGAAATGCTCGGTGATATCACCACGGGAACACAGAGGTTTGTATTCTTTCGGCAATACTCCCAAAGGGAGTGCGCTACTGAGGGAAGCTGGTTCGGCCATAGTTGAGCTTTAACTTCGCATACGAGGAGGGTGTCTCCAAAAGCTAGTGTGAAATCGCAGCCGCAATTGGGATGGCCTGCGGGTCCAGCAAGCTCGGCAACATCAAGGAAGGAGAGGATATCAACAAGCTTCTTGGCAGCGATTTGTTCAAGTTCATCAAAGAGTTTCATTGCGCGCATTGTTTTCAACAGTTGTTGAAAACTATTATATCACTGAAACTCGAATTCTAAAATTCTTTGGGCTTTTTCGCGGAAACGCGCTCAATTAGTTTGCATCGCCTCGCACGGAATTCCTATGCTTCATATAGGGTGGTAACGCCACAGCTAAGCGCACTTAAGGCGTTAACTTCAAGCGAATAACTCTAAAAACCACACGCATCGCTCGTTTTCGGTGATCGGATAGCCGGTCGCGGCACCAAAAAGCTCCGCGCAAGCCAGAGGTAAACGGTAAAAAGGGCGAGCTTCCCCTCGCCCTCAATTCTTCTTAGGAACCGCCGAGTGCTTTTTCCACCTTCGCGCGCCAGTCTTTGAACTGATCGGGATCATAGCCGATCTCGGTTGCGATGACCTTGCCGTCGCGTCCGATCAGGATCGAGGTTGGGATGCCAGAAACTCCATAATCCTTGTTGAATGCGCCATGGTTTGCATCCGGCGAGAAGATTACGGGCCAATCCATGTTATGTTCCTTAACGAAGTCCGCCATCTTTGCGTATTCATCGGCCGGAGCCATCTTGTTGCTCGGCTGGCCGTAGTAGCCTTGATAGCCCGTCACAGCTACGATTTCAAGACCCTTGGAATGAAGGTCGTCATACATCTTTCGAACATCGGGAAAGGACGCTTTGCAGGGTCCGCACCAGTGGGCGAAAAAGTCGACTATTACGACTTTGCCTTTAAGATCCCCTAGGCTCTTAAAATCTCCATACTCGCGGTCGAATTGGAGGGCAGGGGCGACGTTACCCTTCAGCATATAGTAGTTGCGACTGGTCGTCGCAGCCGCATAATTCGGATGCTCTTTAATAAAAGCATCGATTGTAGCCACGGCTTTCTTTTGCTGGTTCGCTATCGAGTACAGGTTAGCCTTCTCTTCCACAAAGCCGAATTGCGACCTTGTATTCTGGGTATCGATCTGTTTTTGCAGCTTGGGTAAAAGCTCCTCATCGGAGGGCATTTTGTAATCAGGCTTATCGGCATTAGAGCGGGCAAGCATCTTCTTGTAGTTCTCTAATCGTTCTGGAGCGACCTTGGCCGGATCGTCGTAAATCATCTTTCCCTGAACGTCGTCCAGTGTGTGAAGCGCATCCTTCAGGCCCTTTGTTTTTTCGATAGTCTCCAGAAACTCCCCGTTCGCGTAACTTGCAAGCAGGCTCGCTTGCCTTGCAGTGTTGGGGGTCGTTACATGGAGGCTATCTTCGAGCATTCCGCCCTCGTTTAGAGCGTTGCACGACTGCATCATCAGCATTTGTGCATCAAACTTATCGTCGGCTCCCGGATTGGTGCTGAGGTATTTGTGCACCAAATCGCACACGATCTTGTGATCTCCTAACCGATCGTAAAGCTGCGCGTAGTCGTAGGCGTCCTTAGGGTCTATCGAAGCAGGATCGACGTTTTTCAATGCCTGCTCTGCGATGCCTTTTGCGTTATCCTGTGCAGCTTTGTATTCTGCAGCGGTATGTATGTTGCTGGTCGCAGTCTTGATCGCACTCAAGGCATCTTTGGCTGGTGTTTGCGCAAATGCTGCCATTGAAACGATAGCAAACGCGGCGATGGCGAGTGTTTTAGTAATTTTCATGATCTCCAAATGATTGTGGCCGATAAACCTTAGCAAATATTAGCGCAGATTGTTTCGTTAACGAATGAAGGGTGAGTTAGCGCAGTCAGGTTCAAAATACATCTGGGCGCGGTGAGTGCCTTTAAAACGCTTAGCTCCGAATAGTTAGAGTGTACGGCTGCTTTCGGACCCGGGCCCGTCTAGCGTTGGCTAACAGGGGCTCGGACCTGTGGACTTTACCGCTTCCGCGACTTGGGCCAAAACTTTGCCATACTCGAAGAGTTATTGAGAGGAGAAACAGATAAGTGGCGGAAGATCGATTTTCATCGTGTTCGAAGGCTTGCGAGGCTTGTATCAAGGAATGCGAGGTTTGCAAGGAAGCCTGCTTGGGCAAGCGTGGAATGGAAGGCTGTTTACTCGCCTGCAGAGAATGCATTAGCGCTTGCCAGGACTGCATTGATATCTTGGAAGGTGATTCGGAGGCAGGTTGCGAAGCCTGTGCGGCAGCATGCCAGGCCTGCGTCGCCGAGTGCGAAAAACACCCCGATGACGAAGCCTGCGTCCGCTGTGCGGAAACTTGCAAGAAGTGTGTTGACGAGTGCCTGGCGCTCGTGTAAGGGAAAAAGCAAGCGTGGCTGCCGGACTAGGATTCGAAACTAGAAATAGGACGTTTTTGGAACAGGTTTAGGTTCAAATCTTTCAGTCCTAGTCGTAACTGTAACAAATACTGAGGCTTATATCTGTACCATTCTTGTACCACATATTCTATAATCTAGACGTGCCCCGTCCCCGCAAGACAAAGATCGACGCCGTAAAATTCTTGGCTCTTCGAGACAATGAGTCGAAGGTCTTTAGCTCTCGAAAAAGCGCGCTGACTTACCTGGCGGGCGCTAAACGATCGCCCCGGCTTGAAGAGACTTACTATGTATGCCGTGGGTGGGAGCTAATCGTTCAATCTGTGCCTCTTTTGGGGGAGCAACACCTGGACTACGAAAGCTATGGCGGCGTGAAGCTACAGGAAAGAGAGTTTGTCATAAAGGGCTCGAACAAAGAAGACTTGCTTCGTGCAGCAGAAGCAAGGAGAAGAGCCTCGTTTGCTCGGAACTGGACGCACTTCACTAAGAAGGAAAACTTAGCGCAACTCTCTCGCGCGTCCCGGCCCCTCGCGTTAGAAAGTATTGCAGGGTTCTACTCAAACTTCGATCACTCGGAAGAGGTTGAAGCCAACAAGAAACAGAAGGTGGCCCGTGAAGCAGCAGAGCAGGAAAAAGAAGCCGCAATCCCAACCGTTGGCAATGCCGTTGACATGTTTATAGAAGATGGTTTAAGAAAGGGCACGATCCAAAGCAACGTTGCGCAGACATATCGGTACGAAGCAAAGGCTTTCAGTAAACAAACCTTCGCAGATAGGCAAGGAATGGCTTTGGCTGATATTCAGATCCATAAACTAACGGATCAAGCAATCACAAACTGGTTTGAGGCTCACTCTTCGCAAGACACCAAATTCGGTAGGCCTCCCTCCTCTAAGACCCTCATTAACGTGCTCACGCACTTACAAGCTACGAAGAAGTTCTTGAGCCGCTCTTCGGAGTGGCGACCGTATTTGGACTGCTTCCGGGTCGTCGATGGCCTACTCGAGGATTTACGCAGCAGTAAGCGGGACGCGGACGGATGGCGGAAACGGTCCCGCTTAACAAATGACCAGATATCAAAGCTGCTTGGAGCCTGTGAGACGGACTTGGAAAGAGGAGCGGTGGCGCTAATGCTCGCCGGTCCGCGGCCACCAAGCGAACCTGTCGCTGTCCGCTGGGATCATCTGGAGTATCTGTCTGGCCATTTATGGTGGCACGTGTGTTCCAGTGTTATTGAACTGTCTGGCGGCCAGCTAGATATCCGTGAACATACGAAAACCAAAGATGCGGACTTTCGACAGCTTTCGATCTGCAAAGGATTAGCTCAGTGGCTAGAGCCTCTACGAGGTCGATCCGAGTTTGTTCTGGGGTCTGCTGACGGTCCGTTGCGGCCTTCCGAATTTGTGACTCTTGTGGAGAGTCTGCTTGATCGGGCGAAGGTAAGAGGCACCCGCATTAGCACCTACTCTATCAGGCACACCGTTTCCGACGAACTGGATCGGCTCCTTGGACCGCGTGCTCGGGACTTAGTCCTACACGGTAAGAGGGATAAAACGACTGGCGGCATCCACTACTCTCATGCCGAGCGAGACAGGAGAAGGTCAGAGTTGACGTTTGATGGAAAACCGTACGGGGAGCATATGGTTTGGGCAGAGTGGCCGAACTTCTAGATTTTAGCCAACGCCGTGGCATCTTTCTTTTTTCAGCTCGAGCTTTGGGTTGCTGCCGAGTCTTGCAAAACGGCTTGTCTCATGTCGGGTTCGTCGATTGTAACTTCGATTGAATCCTGAATTGCGGTCCATAGATTTTGGACCAGCTCGTTGTGCTGAAATTTCGCCACCTCGGCTCCATCCACGGTTATTCGAATCTCCGCGTCGCACTTTGCCTCTGCCAGACCGAGATATTTCGTGATCGAATCAAATGGAAGGGTGCTTAGTAGACTGCTCAGCCCATAGTTTAGAAGCCACTCACGATCAAAGTCGCCACCGGCTCTCTTGGCCACGGCTTCGTGGACACTAGAGACTAAGCTCTCGATAAACTGCTGATCTTCTAACGAAATATCGGCATTAGGATGCTTAAATCCGTATCGGTCTCTCAACCATTGAGGTGCATCGTTCACTTCGCAACCTCGTTCAAAACAAGTCTTTCTATTTCTGCAGAAGGGAGCAATCTAGCCTCAAAATAATCGCCTGCAAACTTGATCGTACTTTCGAAGCAAGATTCGGCCGCAAGCAACGGTCTATTAAAATCGCTCAGAATCACAGCAAACTCTGGGTCCCCAGCTTCATCCCACACACTATTGAGTTCAACTAATGATTTGGCATATTGCAGAGCTTCTGCATATGATCCAACGGTCCATACCGGGAGGAGCGCACGGTCATATACCCATGGAACCTGCTCGCGTCCTTCAGGATAAGATTTTGAGTCGCGGAGTTCTTTAATGATTTCGCTCCAACTCTCACAAGCTCTTTTGTTATCGTCGCCCAAATTAGAATGGCTCCGGGGATCGAACACTGTGGCCATTCCTTCAAGAAAACGCGGTGTGTCAATGATGAGCTGCGTTGCTGGAATGCTGAGGGGGTAAGCCCTATGCTCTATCACAACATAACCATGCGGTTTTGTGAGGGCTGCTTTCAGGATGGCTTCGTTCATCTGTTCACCACGTTATGCTTCGGGGCATTTTCGCCTATAGTCGTTGGAGGAAGTTAATGATACACAATGAGTATCGCTTGAAGCAATACCCCTAGGGGTGGATGAACAAGGCCCGAAATTTTCCTCCTCTAAAATTCAGGAGGCAGGAGCACGATATTCTCCGGGAACTGCTGGATCGGTGGCGGGGGGATGTCGGATTGTCGCAAAGACAGCTAAGTAGCAAGCTTGGAAGGGCCCCAAACTACATTTCGCGCATAGAAAACGGTTTTCAGGGCCTGACTGTTGTAGATGTAGTAGATATTGCGCGTGCCCTGAAGAAAGACCCCATCGAACTTTTCTCCGAATATTGCTCCCTAATCAACGCCCACGAGACGCGATAGGAAGATCCCTTCCGTTAATCCTTCTGTTGGTGGGCGAGGCGCTCAACATCCTCAAACCGTAATCGGGGCGCGTCCGGCGTGACACGAATCACTTCTAATTTGCCGCTTTCACAAAGTCGCACGACGGTACGCCGACTGATAGACAGCAACTCCGCTGCCCTCTCAAATGTCACCAAGAGCGGTGGATTGGCAATTTCATTGTCGCTTTCTCTTTTCACGTAGGTGCTTTCTGCATCAGTAACGAAACGACCTGCATGGAAGAAAAAAACCCTCTGGAAAGGCCCGAAATGGGCGCCTCGTCATCAACTTTTGAATCTGGAACTGAAAACCAGAGCGATCTAGGCTCGCGGGGAACAATGAGCATAGATAATTTGATATCCACAGACATATACAGTCCACCACAGCCACCTTCAAGTAGCACGGAACCATTCTTCGGAGACTGGTTATCTGGAAAGCTGGAAGGCGAAGAAGTGCGCACCTTGATAGAAAGAATCAAGGTGGACATGGTCAAGAGCGTCAACGAAAGAGGGTGCTTGCTTACAAAGCGGCGCGCCGAAATTGAAGAGCGAAAGCGTGAGAGGGATATACCTCCACTTGACGTCCACGCTTGGCGGCAACAATTCGAAACCCTAAGCAAAGAAAAGGGAGTTCCTTTGAATGTGGGATACTGGCGCGTATCGACTGTTAAGCAGGTATCTGGAGAGGGGCCGGACACTCAGGTCAAAGACATCATTGGCTACGCTATAGCTCAAGCTGGCCATAACATCGACTTGTGGTGTTACGATGTGGATTCGGGCAAAGAGGAGACCCGCGTGGGTTTGGACTTTCTAGTCGAAATGATGGGGAGCGGAAAAGTTGACTCAATCATTGCACAACGGCTCGACCGATTTGCCCGCAACAATTACCTCGCCGAAACGCTCCAAAGGGCTGCCCGTAAGGATCAGGTGAGATTGATTTCCGCTACCGAGCATATCCCTGACGGCGCCGCAGGCACTATGTTGAGGCAGATTCTGCAGGCATTTGCTCAATACGAACTTGCCCTGCTAACAGCCCGCCTCTCTGGTGGCAAGCGGGTTAGGAAAGAAAGAGAGGGCACATGGGGAGGCGGCGAGGTCCCATATGGTTACTGGTCGATCGGAGACGGCCGTTTGGTCATTTGTGCTCCAGAAGAAAGGATTGTTGAGCTCATTTACTTCCTTTATGGGCTTGGTTACAGCCAAGCATCCATAGGGCAAGCTCTTAACCGATGGGGCATTCCAACGCGCAAGCGCGGCAAGCATGGTTGGGCCCAAAGCCACATACGACGAATTCTGATGAATGAGGCGAAATATCGGGCGGAGGCTCCGTTCTCGAAGACGGTACTGAATCCGAGGAAAATCGCGCATCCACCACTTCTGCCCCATCGAGAGGATCCACTCGACCGCACATATTTGTTTGGGAAAGTGAAGCGAATACTAAGGGCGACAATTCCAGACAGTCTCTACCTTACGTCCCCAGACCCCATTCGTCCTCACAATGGCTACCAATACAAAATGACGAGAGAGCAAGCTGTCTCCCTTCAGACTCTATATTCATTAAGAGATAACGGGCTAACCCTGAAGCAAATCCAGGAAGAACTAAACAGACTTGGCCTTAAGGCACCGAGCGGCGGGCCATGGAGCTGGAGCAATGTACAGAATCACTGCGAGAGAAGAGTCCTTTATCAAGATGCGGTTGCCGTCACTGGCGTTACGCCCGCTTCTGTCGAGCACTATGTGTCTCCTGCGAGCGCGGAACGCCACGCTCTCGACCTAATCCTCGATTTGAGAGCGGCTGGCCATAGCTACCCACGGATAAAGGAGAAGCTTAACGAAGAAGGCTTAAAAACAGCGAAAGGTGCGGAATGGTCACTCTCCAGCATCTACAGGGCAGTCAAGGGAAAGAAACGGCGGACGCAAAGATACAGAGCGGCTTTGGCTGAACGTAAGCCTTAGAGAATCTGATCGACTGGGGCCGATTCTCAACAGACTGTAGGTTTATGGAGTTGAGCCGAATAGCCTCAAATTGGTTGAATGTAGTGGAAAGAAAAACGAGGGGTGGCCCCGCGCGGCCTGTTTCTTCATTATGCTGAGATCGTTCGGCGTAAATGCACGATTCATCAAACGAAGAAAGCCTCCCAGCGGGCTCGTAACAAGGCCCGCTTCCCTTTCCCCATCCGCCATCCGCTCCCCCTCACCTCGGTCCAATTGAAGTCTGCGGCGCGCCAAGAACACTCTTGGCCGAATCGATCCTCACGCTAAGCAAGAGCGATGGCGAACCGCCCATTGGGTTTCCGGGTGCGTAGCTATGCTTCTCTTTAGGCCAAAAGGAGGCGGTCTGGTTCTCATGGATGACCAGTTCCTCGCCCGCGATTTTTATCACCGAGGTCCCCCGCACCCCAAAAACCAGCTCCTCGCCTTCATGGTTGCTGGTTAGCGTTTCGCTGTAGATCTCGATTAAGGTTGCCCGCATAAGCGCGCCCTGAAGGCCAAGATCCGGCTCCCATTGGAATGCGCTCACAATCCCGAGTTTTCCGATCCGGCGGCGTTCCAGCGGATCGCGAAGGCTCTTCTGCGAATAGTTGGGGATCGTCTTTTCGTAGTTAGGGTTGGGCCGAATAATGATCAGTTCATGCGAAGGCTCCTGCAAAAAGAACGGCCCTGCCATAAGTGGGGCCGACCGGGTGAGGAGGCCAGGGCTAAGATTTAACGCCTGCTCCAACTTGCCTATCGTGCTCGGCCGGGTCGGCTTTCCCGCTTCAATCCGGACCAGAGTGCCGGGATTTAGCCCCGCCCTTAGGGCCAACTCGCGATACGGTATCTTGCGCTGATTACGAAGGGCCTTTACCAAAATGCCAACGCTGCTCCAATCAATTTCGACCATGATTAAGGATAGTCGATATGCCCACAAAGCATCGCTAGTTTGATCTAGTGTGCGGTAATCCCGAATGTGTGTCGACATGTAGCTATTTTTGTTTTCACCGGATACATTTTCTGCTGTACCTCACATTCTAGTCCAAGTATTGAACCGCTACAAAGCCTTGCGGTTCAATATTGTAAGTGATGTCACGAATTGCTATTGCATGCAAACCAAACCCATCTTATGATGTCTTTACACGCGGTTAACAATCCGCTGGAGAAATACATGAAACTTTATAACAATCATCGATCGACAGGGGAGTCGGCCGTCGGATCAGGAATTCGACCTCCGGCCGCGTCACGCGACATTGTGAAGACACAAGACACAACGCCCAAGACATCTGCGCGTCACTCGTCACCCGTCACCCGTCGCGCGTTCACTCTCATCGAACTCCTCGTCGTCATCGCGATCATCGCGATCCTCGCCGCGATTCTTTTCCCAGTCTTCGCTCAGGCAAAGGCAGCCGCCAAAGGTGCGGTGTGCCTTTCGAATGTAAAGCAGATAACCCTCGCTAACTTGATGTACGCGAACGATTATGATGACAACGTTTTAGGCTCTCCTTTCTATGTAAACAAAGCCGATGAGAGCGCGACCTATCCTCTCGTTTTCATTGGTTGGTGGGGCGAAGACCTATACAACTCCTCGTACGCATTGACGGCCAGCTTGACACACGGTTTGTTGCAGCCGTACATGAAGAACACGCAGATACAGTCCTGCCCAGCCATTGGCAGCTACCCTTCGGACAATGCCAACGGACCAACTGGACTCGGGGTTGTTCTGGTTCCACCCTTGGTGACCAATCTCTCAGCTTACGTAGCTCCTGCGGAAACGATCCTAATAGGAGACTCCGCTGAAGATAGCCAGTTTGCGGGTGGGACCGGTAGCGGCTCCTCTGGTGTGGTTGCCTACGGCAATAACGTGGGCCCTTATAACTATGACTACAGCGCAGGATATAGCGGCTACCACAACTACGGCTTCCAGGGAAGACACAATGGAGGAATTGCCAACATCGGCTGGTATGACGGTCACGCGAAGGCGATGCACTTAAACCCCTACTCGCCCCTTGATGACGCCGCCGGTGATTCGACAGCGCTGAACACTTTATACAACATTGGCACGGTTATGAAGTTCGCACCGCAGGTGCCTCATATGACAGGGTCTACGGCAGTATGCGGCTCTCTCACAAATCCAACCTCCGATCCCGTATTGGGTGCAAAGTATTTGAACGACGGATACTACTACTATCCCATGAAGACGGTCGGCCAATACGGCTGCCCCCAATAACTTAACTGAAAAGGCCGGCGTGGCCATTGGGCCACGCCGGCTCAGGAAACTAACATCATGTACAAAGCAGTGACACCATTAGCGTTAGCCTTGGTTTGTTTGGGATGCCACGGCCAGCGCGATCTGTCCGTTATAACCACTCCAATGCCTAAGGGAGATGCTGTCTCCGCTGCGGCAGCAATGGGACCTCAGGATGCGCCTTTAAGCGAATCGGATTTTTACCAACGTCTGCAGAGTCTGCCGAAGGACCAGCGCGTAGCCTTTGCTAAGAGACATTCAGCCGAAGTAAGGGGCATTCTTGCAAATCCCGAAAAGGCAGCGGATTTCCTCAAGACCTTACACGGCGAAAACTGAGTTCGTTATTCCCAGCGGTCAAGCGAGTCGATATTGACTTCTCCGCCTTGTTTTCAAAAAATCCAATGAAAAATACACGCAGTCCTCTTCTTTGTGCTCTTGCCGGCAGTATGTTCTTCGCCGCATCCGTGCCATCTATTGCCCAAACTCTCGTGCCAGGCGTGCTCGCACCGAATCTCCAAGTAGGGAAGTGGGTAAAGGGAGCGCCGGTCGCGGCATTTGAGCCCGGACACGTATATGTGGTTGAGTTCTGGGCCACTTGGTGTGTCCCCTGCAAACAAAGCATTCCTTTGCTCAGCAAGCTTGCAGAACAATTGGGAAACCAGGTCACCGTGATCGGTGTCAGTGTCTGGGAGCAGGATACGGCTAACGTTAAGCCGTACGTAAAACAGATGGGGGACAAAATGGACTACAGGGTCGCGAATGACGATCAGGCCAGTCCTACCGCAGCGACAGGCTTCATGTCCAAGGCCTGGCTGGACGCTGCCTCGCAGGATGGCATTCCCACTGCATTTGTCGTCGGGAAGGATGGGAAACTGGACTACATCGGCTCGCCGTCCGTGATGGTGTTCGGCAAAGTTGTCGAGAAGGTGCTGAATGGCAGTTGGGACAGGGCAAAGGCAGCCGAAACCTTCATACACGACACAAAGAAAGCGCTTGCCCTCAAAGCTTACACAAAGAAAAGAAATGCTAAGGATTGGGCAGGCGCTTTGAAAGCGACGGACGACCTTGCCGCTGTAGGTAACAGTGAAGCAGCGCTGGCGAGGCAATTGAAGTATGGAGTTTACATTCGCGCCAACGACGAAGCTAATATTAAGTTGCACTTCGGAGCTATTTCAAGTGATCTATCAAGCGTTCTCGATGCTGACTTTAATGCGGTCACGCCGGAAAACCAAGAATTCGTCTTGAAATCTTTGGCCCATTTGCGGACGCTACTGGAAGAGCAGTCTAACGCGGCCAAGCTTCAAAGACTCCGAATCGATATAAAGACCGGTAATGCCGCAGACTTTGAAAGCTATGCACGAACGCTGGTAGAAAGCGATAACGGCAACGCTGATGTCCTTGATGGAGTTGCCTGGCGTATCGTCGCTCCAGACCAAGACGGCTTTGGAAAGATTTTCGCCTACGCGGAAATGATGAAGGAAGACGACCGTTTTCGCTCTCCCCAACTGATTGCACTTGCAAACAAAGCGATTAACCGTGCTATGAACTTAACGGAGCACAAGAACGGAAGCTATTTGGACACTCTTGCCTGGGTTCAGTTCCGGTCGGGTGATATGACAGGGGCCGCCAAGACCGAGCGGGAAGCGTCGATGAGAAGGGACGACCCATTCCAAAAGAAGTTTTACGAAACTGTAGCTGATTGGTTCGCAAAACGATGATATTAGTCCTTTTTCTGGCAGTTTCCACCTGTGCTGTCGGTTCGGTCCAAGAGCTGCAGCCAGCCGTTTCATCAATCCTTTCTGGTCTTCCAGTCCGATGCGTAGGGCCTCGTTCTAATGCCCGATTCTCAGTCTTGGCCGTTTTTGATAAGTATCCAAAGCTTTCTACATTGGCTGGGAATCTGGAGGGGTTCTCAAAACCGGACGATGGAAGCGCCACGAGCAAGGCCGTATTCGACAACTAAGGCTCGTCGACTATCGGCGCCATCGCGGTTGACCAGGAAGAATCCGAACCTAGTTTGGGTCGGTACCATCGGGAAACTGGCCCCGCAAGGATGCCGGACGAGGAGGAGGAGGCATACAAATCCACCGATGCAGGCAAGACATGGAAAAACATCGACTTCACTAAGCGGCAGCATTGGCAAGATCGTGATCGACCGTGGCGACAGCAACATCGTATTTGGCGGGGTACCTGGCGATGCGTGGAGCGGGGCCTTTATGAAACGACCGATGGAGGCAAAAGCTGCCAGGCGATCTGGACCATCGCCGGTAAAGAGTATTTCCAGACTTTACATGTGGAGATGCAACTGATGAAGTTCTGGGGACTTCAACGCGAACGGAGTTTCCGCCGAATCAGACTATCAAATCTCAGACATCCAAGAATCCCTCCAATCCATGAAAAACATACTCTTCCTCCTTTTAACATTGCCTCCTATGGCAGTTTCTGCGCAAGAAGCGCAACCCCCCATGTCGTCACTGTTATCTGCGCTTCCCGCACGATGCGTCGGCCCGGCAATGTCATCCCGGGTTTCAGGCCTCGCCGTGTACGACAAGGACCCCAAAATATTCTATATAGGCATGGCGTCTGGCGGAGTTTTTAAAACGACCGATGGCGGACACACCACGACCGCCGTTTTTGACCGTGAGGGCGGTTCAAGCATCGGCGCCATTGCACTTAGCCAGCAGGATCCTAACCTTGTTTGGGTCGGCCCTGGCGAAGGGTGGCAACGCAACGACATCGGCTGGGGCGACGGCATCTATAAGTCAACTGATGGGGGCAAAAGCTGGAAGAATATGGGCCTTCCCAATGTCCTTAGCTTCGGCAGAATCGTCATCAATCCCAAAGATAACGACAACGTCTTCGCCGCCGTGTTAGGCAGCGCTTGGGGACCTGGCCCGGATAGAGGGATTTACCGAACGAAAGACGGCGGCAAAACTTGGAAAAAGGTTCTTTTCGTAAACGACCGAACCGCCGGAGCCGACATCACAGTCGATCCGAAGAATCCAAAAAACCTAGTGGCCGCTATGTGGGATCACATCCATCGACCCTATATGTACGATGTCGGCGGCCCCGAAAGCGGAATCTACCGCAGTACCGACGGGGGAGACACCTGGCACAAGGTCACCAAGGGCCTGCCGAAGACGCAAATGGGAAGAATTGCTGTGGATTTCTTTCGCAAGGATCCCCGCTACATTGCTGCCGCGATAGAGGCGGATCCTCCAACTAGCGGGTTCTATCGCAGTTCAGATGGGGGTGAGACTTGGGTGGAGATGGCGGCAACTCCAACCGATCCACTCATCAAGAAGTATAAGATTTCACAATGGGGCAGGCCGTACTACGACCAGGTCGTGCGATACGATCCGGACGACGTCAATACAATCTACGAAGGCACGGCAACTCACTACACGTTTGATGGCGGGAAGACGTTCGTCGGCTTCACGGGAGGCGATCAGCACGGCGTCTGGATTGATCCCGCCAATCGCAACCACTATATTACGTTGGACGATGGCGGCGCCTATCAAGGGTGGGACCTCCGCCGGCCAGGAGGGGACACAACTCTTCAGGAAGTGAACCTTCCGCCCGTGCTCCAGATGTATGGAATTGGCTACGATATGCGAAAGCTCTATTGGGTGATGGGAAACAACCAAGATGGTCATGGTTGGAGCACGCCGACCCAAACCATTCACGGTGGTGTTGCCCGAACGGATTCCGTTGACATTCATGGCGGCGAGGCGGGCGGCAGCATGGCCGATCCGAACGATTGGACGACGGTTTACTCTCAGGGCAGGGAACTTAGCCTGGATCGCAACAATCTTGCCACAGGGAGTGTTGAGCGTGTAGATTCCTTTGCACTGGGCAAACCCCTCGGCGCTTATACTGATCCAGGCACTTACGGTCAGTATCAGAAAGCCAATCCACCCCTTAGAGCCGGATATTATCCTGGCTTTGTCATCTCCCCGTGGAATTCTAAAACGTTATATTTCGGCTGCAACTATCTCTTTAAGAGTGTTGACCGCGGCGACCATTGGCAGATTATTAGCCCAGACCTCACCCACAACAGGATGGACTGGCAGGTTCCAGGGCCGCTCTCATTCGGATCGAGTGAGCGATCTGGCCAGACGGTCTACCAATGCATCCATACCATTAGCGAATCTCCGCTCAGGCAGGGGCTTATTTGGGTAGGAACCGATGACGGATTCGTGCAGCTTACGAGGGATGATGGCAAAACCTGGACAAACATAACTGCCAACATCCCTGCTCTTCCGCCTTACACATGGGTGTCCCAAATTTGTGCCTCCAAGTATGTTGAGGGGAGAGCTTACGCCACATTTGATGGGCACAAGAACTTGGACCTGAAGACTTATGTGTACAAGACCGAGGACTATGGCAAGACGTGGACTAAGATCATTGGCAATCTTCCGGCGCAGGAATCGTGCTATGTCATCAAAGAAGGTCTAAAAAACCCGGATTTGCTCTTTCTTGGAACCGAGTTCTCCCTGTGGGTTTCGATGGATAGGGGCAAGAATTGGGATCGCTATCAAAGCTGGAACATCGATGGCGATAGATATAGTCCTGATGGATACCTCCCAACGGTATCCATTTACGATTTGCAGATCCAACCCAGGGAACTGGACCTGATCATCGGTACCCACGGCCGTTCGATATGGACATTGCCGATTAGAGCCTTAGAAGAACTAACCGCCGAGAACCGAAAGAAGGAGGTTTGCTTCACGTCTCCCGGTAACGTGTACCTGTTCCCGTCCCTCCAGATGGGGGGAATCTATAACCCTTTAGGCCGCGTTTCCAAAAACACCCAGCCTGGCACACTGTTTAGCTACTACCTGAAGCATGACGCCCGCGGCAAGGCGAACATTACGGTTACGAATTCCGGCGGCAGCGAGGTATATGCGATCTTGAAAGGACCTGCCAAGGCTGGTCTGAACTCGCTTCGATGGATGACGACAATAACACACGGGCCTATAAAACGCCCGGGCGATTACCGAGTGATATTGACCGTGAACGGCAGGGATTATGCCCAAACGCTGCATGTTGAGGATGCTACGTATGAAGTGCTTCCGGGATGTCACCCAGCCAAGTATCCATCAAATATTATTTTGCCCCCCACTAGGCGTCACTGACCTATTGTAGGGAGGGCAGCTTCCATAAGGCCTATATTACCAGGTGTTCCTGAATGAATCCAGTCGTTCCTCTTCATGGCTAGGCTACGCCGAAATGCAACCAAACTGCCCAGATGCGGTTCAACGCCGGTCTCCGATAAAGCCGACAAGCCCCCAATAAACCTAAACGTTTTGTACAATATCAGCATAATGTCCGCGATTATTCCCCGCTCCACTGTTTCCGCAGTAGAAGCTACGGTCGTCCTCGATGAGCCGGTCGGCACCATCAACCCAAACGTTCAGGGCCACTTTATAGAGCACTTAGGCGCGTGCATCTACGGCGGGATTTGGACCGGGCACAGATCGGAGATTAAGGATTGGAAGGGGATACGGCTCGATGTTATTGAAGCTCTGAGGGCGATAAAGCCGCCAGTGCTGCGATGGCCCGGCGGCTGCTTTGCCGACGATTATCACTGGAAAGACGGCGTCGGCCCCCGGCATCGCCGGCCCAGAAGGGTCAATCTTCATTGGGGCGATTGCGTGGAGACGAACGAGTTCGGAACCCACGAGTTCATCGACCTTTGCCGTGCGATCGGCGCTGAGCCCTATCTGGCCGGCAACTTAGGCAGTGGCTCGCCCGCCGAAATGCGCGAATGGGTGGAATACTGCAACTATCCCAGCGGAACCACCCTTTCGGATCAACGAATCGAGAACGGAGCCTCAAACCCATTCGGGGTCAAGTATTGGGGCGTTGGCAACGAGAACTGGGGCTGCGGCGGAAACATGTCGGCCGCCGATTACGCGGCCCAATACCGCCGTTATGCCACCTTTTTTAGGCCCTGGGGGGGCACCGAGCCCGAGCTTGTTGCCTGCGGCCCTCTTGGCAACGACCTCGATTGGACGCGCAGTTTCTTTGAGAAGCTGTACGAAAAGGGCCCGAGAGACTGCATTAGAATCAACGGCTTCGCCGCCCACCGCTATTGCTTCAACCGCGGCGAAGCCGGTGCGGACGCTCTCGACTTTAATGATGAAGGCTGGTACAGCGTGCTGACCGATGCCCACAAAATGGAGCAGCTAATCGTTCAGCAACGATACCTGATGGACGAGTACGACCCCATGCGCAAGATCGGATTGATAGTTGACGAATGGGGCGCTTGGCACAAGCAGCCCGTAGGCGCGCAAATCCTTTGGCAGCAGAATTGCATTCGTGATGCCATGCTTGCGGCCACTACTTTGGATATCTTCAACCGGCATGCGGACAAGATCGCGATGGCCAACATCGCGCAAACAGTGAACGTGCTACAGGCCTTGATTCTTACTCAAGGCGACAAGCTGGTGAAGACGCCAACCTATCACGTTTACGACCTCTATAAGGGTCACCAAGGCAGCGAGTCCTTACGCCTGGAGATCGATTCGCCCCTGGTGGCAAATCTGCCGCAGGTTTCGGGTTCGGCTTCTATTCAGGGCGGAGTCTTAACGGTGACCTTGACGAACCTTTCGATCTCCTCAGGCAGGGAGGTTCGGCTTTCGCTGCAGGGGTTGAAGCTTGATAAGCAGGCGACGCTCCATGAACTCGCCTACAAAGGTGGGGATGTGAAGGCGCACAATAACTTCGATGACCCCTGCGCGGTTTCAGTCGAGCAACGCGAAGACCTTCAGCCTTACGATGGCGGATTCTGCTTGGACCTTGAGCCCGCCAGCATCGCGCGGATCACTGCGCAGATGGGCTAGAGAAATGTGGGGATCCGACAAATCTCGAAACGCTCGGCAAGAAGGCCTTGTAGTAAGGAGGTGTCACGCATTGAGCTTGGCATCAAATTTGGAGAAGAACGCACTGCATGGCCAATGACTTAAAGTATCCGATTCGAGCAGACTCCCATGTGCAAGAGCGTGTTTCGAAAGAGCTTCTGCTGGCGAGCATTCCAGAGCACTGGATACCTCGTGAAATCACCGAGCGCGACTATGGAATTGACGCTCTAGTAGAAATTGTTGAAGAGAACAGAGAACTGCGAGGAGAGATCGTATTTATACAGCTAAAATCTTCCGCTGCGGCTTTGATTTGGAATGAAAAAGATATCGCTACAGAATCGGGTATTTCCACTAAGACCGCAGCTTATTGGCTCGGTTTTGCGATTCCGGTCTTTTTGTGTATCGCGGACATAGAGACCAGCCAAATGTATTTCGCTAACGCGAAAGATCAGGCTAGGCGACAATATAAGGAGTTAGTTGATCAAGAGTCCTGCTCATTTCGGTTTAGGAAGCAGGATCGATTGACCCGTGAGTCAGCGATGCAAGCCTTCTATTCGGAGTTCAAGCGAGAGTGGCAGCATCAGACCACCTTGGCTAGAGTTTACGATCTGCTCATGCACTTTGACTATTACTGGGATGTAGTTACGGACCAGATCGGGCGCGATTTTCACTTGCCGATGGAGCAAACCGAAGAGTTCTTTCATGTTTGGCGATTGGTGGATTCGGGATTAGACTATTTGGGTGGAGCGCCCTTACCGATTCCTCTCGATCTATATCTTGACGACAACAATATCTATGACAAGTACTACGGAGGCAATTACGGCGAGCTTTACTCGTTTTTTTCTGAAAATATAGCTACATGGCTCGTGGCAGCGTTAGCTTTTTTGGCGCCTAGCCTGATCTCACGCCTAAGCGAAGAGGAAGACTATTGGAGAGCTGTGGACCCCATCTTCCATGGAATGGCTGATCGAATCGATAGCTCGAAGCTAGCTGAAAGGATCAAGAGCATCATACCAGCGACATCACTGAGTGAACTCTTCAATAAAGGAGTACCTCCACTAGAACTATTCCAGCAAACTTGTGAGTCATATGCCACAGCCGAAATAGAACGCGTAGCTTCAAAGATGTTGAAGTGGGCCGAGCAACAGGCCAACGGCAGTTAGAAAATTAGGCCCTCAACGCTACGTTTGATGCTCCTTCGAGGCTTAGAATCTTCCACGTGTTGGGGATGACAAAGATTAACACCAGATATTTCACGCTTTCAAACATTAGGAACTGTTGCACTCCAAACCGCCACGCGTTTGCCGCGCCACCAACGTAAAACATTAACCAGGACGCCCTAACGTGAGGATCAACGCCTGAGCCGCACTCATGGCCAACAACATAAACCAAAAGGTTCGGTCCCACCCCTTTGTTGCAGGCCCGCCGAGTAGGCCCGGTGCAAGCGGATAGCTGATCAAATACCCCCAGCCAAGATGTTGGGGCCAAAAGTTGCGCCAACGAAAACACGCGCTCCACAAGCACCTGCTCCGAGGTAAAGCACTTGGCTCAACGCTCCGAGTCTCGGGCCCAGTCATGATCCCACAAAGTAAAACGGCGAAAGTTTGAAGAGTGACAGGTACAGGTTGAATCGGAATGGTGACCTGAGCGCAGATGGCTGTGAAGACTGCCGCGCCGACAACGAGCACCCTCTCGCGAGCTCGGGTGTCACATTTTATAAGAGCTAAACCCAGCGTGTCGCAGCTCTCGCGTTTTACTAAAATGGACATTGTGGGAAGGGCGGGCGCACCAAGAGCCCGGCTTGTGCGTTTTCTTTATTCCCCATTGGAGTTTTTATTAGATGAGCACTGGAAACTCTCGATTCATGATAGCAACACATGAATTGCCAAATGCAGCAGTTTGGCGCAGGTGTTGGGCTGCAATTGAACCATAGGGGCAGGCAATGGCGCGAAGCCGCAATGCAATTTTGCGTTGCGTAAAGAATTGCCTTAGGTTGCAGGGTGCTTCTTAAAGCTCTTCGCTTGTTGGCCGCGCTGGGTCTTTGTTGGAATCTAGATCTCTTAAGATCCTGGCTGCAGGGTCGATAAGATCCGCGTAGCCAAGAGCCCATGCAACAAAGGCCTCCAGCTTTTCGCCGTTCTCGGTTGGTGCTCGATGTTTTAGTTCATCGCAAAGGTTTCTGATGGTCTTCGCTTTGTCTGCAGAACCAGCGAGGTTGAGCAGTCGCTTACGCCTTCCTTCCTCGTATCGCCGTCGGCTAGCTATTTCTTCTTGGCGCTTTGACTCCTCCTCCCGAAACTTCCGCTGCTTTGCAGCTTCCACAGCTTCTTCGTGCATTTGTCGAAGTAGATTTGAAACGCCCATAGCGACATCATCAAGTCGCTCCTCCAGTCGCTTCTGCAATGTTTCCTTCCATTGGCGTCCTGTCGTGTATCGCTCAACAACACGAAAAACGAGGATCCCGTTGGGGATCCAATGCGTTATGGGAGCGTTGGAGTCTGGCCAATAGCGGCGCCTTCTTTCTTCGGGCGTAGGAGCGGTTTCATATCGGCCGAGCATTTCCTTTAGCTCCAGAACGACGGATTCCTTGCGATTGGATATGGAGCAGTTGCTAGGATCGAACGTGAGTTGCTGCGAAGGTAAGCGCTGGAGCAACTCTTGCCACAGCCATAGAGCTCGCTTTAGCGAGGCCGAAGCCACCTTTAGTCTAACGATGCCTTCGGACTGCACAACCAACAAGCCTTCGGGGCTCGGTCTCTCTTTGTTGGCGAGTTTCGCGGTTTCTCGAATCACCGGCAAAGGTTTGATAACTGTGTAGTCAAGGTCAGGGACTGAAAGCTTATCGACCTCTTCGGCACTTTGAGCTGCTTTACTCGCTTTCTTCTGAACTGTCCATGATTCTGGGAGAGCCTCTTTTCTGACCTTCTTTCCTGCTTCGAGCTTCGCCCAGTAACCACGTGGCGGCGTTGGAACGCCAAGTTTCTTGCAACGCTTCTTTAGCGCTACGTCGCTGACACCGAAATTTGGGGCGAGGGTGAGCATAGGCTCCCCCCAAACAAGCTCATAGAGTTCCTCGCGCGAGTATTCAAAGAGTCGCCGCATTGTTGGTGGCATACCCGATGATCACTGTTGTGAGTCAGTGCCTAGCCGAGTAAGTAGCGTTTTCTCCTATGAGAGAAGCTTAATTTATTTTTTAAAAAAAGAATGAAATTCTTTGAAAGGATTTATAAAGGTGTCGGCAAGATTCATCGCGGACCTAAAACACAATGGCCGCATTGGAGTTTAAAAGATGTTTAAGAAGTTTTGGAAAAGCAGTAATACTGATTTCCGCCAGGATGAGACGCGTACATTTAACGATAGACTTGCGGATATTCGCGAGGACAAGGCTGCAGCTAAACTTCTCAAGATTAGCAAGGAAGAGTCCTTGTGTGACGGTTGCCATGACCCCATCTATGAGCCACACAACCAGCTCGAATACAGCTTGTCTTTCGTTAACGCACTGCTGACTCACGCAACCCCTGCGGCTTGTTATCTCATTATTCGCGGCCTCAACGACTCAGCAAGGTTCATCCCCATTGAGCGGCTTCGAAGCGACCTGCGGCCTGTCAAAACAAGTCTGAGCCGCAGTCTCCCAACCCCTAAAACAATTCCCGAGCCGTTCTTGACAGAACTTAACGAATCGTATGAAGCTGCGATGAAGCAGGACAAGCAAATAAGAGAAAAAGCGCGGGCTTTGGATGCATATCTTGCACCCAAAGCCACATGGCCAGCTTTGCTGCGGTTTGCTGGCCCAACCGACGCAATAAAGCATTTAAAAAGGGCTGGCGTGAGATTGCAGATTACTCATGGATTCGATGAATATCGGGCAGCGGCATTGACTAGGGTTGGCACATTTGATGTTCGGGGTGAATCTGCAGAGGAAGCCTTGGTGAAAGCGCTAATCTTAGTGCAGTTGGCCGTGGCGCAACCGATGTTCGATTTTCCTCCCCAATGTTAGGGTTGGGGGCACTCTTCATCTGCTTTTCTTAAGCGAGTGTGAGTGCCCCCATTTTTAAGTGTGAGCGACAGCATGCTGGTTTCGCTCCATCCAATGTCATGGTTCCTTCTCTGGTTACTTGCCAAGCTTCTGCATCCGGTCAATTGGATCGGTATTAATACAAATCTGCAGATGTTTTTAAAAATGTGCTCAGAGGAGTTTATAAGCTCTCCGCCTAACGGCCAAGGAGTAAAAGACAATGTTAACTTTTTCGCGCCCAGAGGGATTTGACGTCCCAATTTCGTACACTATTTACCAACCCCACGACTGCTATTTTGGGGACTGCCTTTCCTTTGCAAGTGAGGTGTTCCTTTTCGATGTCGGCCATTCCTCCCCCATCTGGGTCCCATGCAAGAAAATGGGCGATGGATTGTTCGAGCCTTGGCGCTTTCACTTCGTACAACCGCAGTTTCAAGATGAAACCTATCTTGAAGATCCTTTCGCGGAAATCAAAGAATCATATCGGATTAGAAGCAAGCCGTATCCAATGGTCTGCGCGTTTGTGCTGGATTACAATGGGATGTGGCAGCCCGTTCTGCTTAAACCCGTATTGGCCCGTATAACCGAGCTCAACGATGAGTTCGCGGCACTTAGCACCCGCGGCGTAATTTTGGATAGTGACAAGTGCGCAACTCGGATCGTAACAGGCGAAGAAGTGAGTAACAACTGGCGAAGCGTTAATCACTTTATTTGCGTGGCCTCTTGGCGCCGATCCATAAAGATTGCGTCTTTAATTCAGGACGATGGCGGCGAGCTCCTCTCCACTGACACGGGTTCTTCAGATATTGAGTCGCTCTGGTAAACGGTTGCCGCTTGAGAATTTGGTGGACGATAAACAAGGGGTCAGGCAAATGGCGCAACTAGCTGATCCCTTAGAAGACCTCACGAATCGGCTAAGGAAAAGGGTTTGCCAATACGCCCTTGAAGTATTAGCCGGATGATTCCGCGCTATTCAGACTTTCTGACAAAAAGTAATAACAATCGTCCACCACGTTAGTGGGAGTGCTAGAGAATCTAGAGCTTACAAATAAGATACTCAACATCCTTTCTTTTTAAGGAGGACTCAGTAGCTTTTGCCTTTGGTCGCATTGGGAAGGTGTATGACCTGTCCGGCAAAAAACCTAACGGAATTCGCATGCACGGAGCCTCTTCAAAGCGCTTACCCGACGCCAGATGGTGTTACATTTCTTACTGCAAGGGTTTCCATAAGCTGTGACGTTAACAAGCTTCGCGCTTCTGGAGGCGGAAGTGCAAGCTTCGGCAGTACACTGCTCCAAACCAAGCCGACCTTCCATGTTCCGCAGCCTGTCACACCGAAGTCAACCAACTTTCAGGTCGCAACAATAGATTGGATGAATAAGGGCGAAGTTCCGACCAGCGAACAGCTTCTGAAGGCCCTGCGAAACGAAGATATCAATTGCTATGATGCCTACGGAGTGGCTCCGCTCCACCGGGCGGTAACGAGATCCCTCGATTTGGTAAACGTCCTTCTCGATGCCGGCGCCAATCCAATTATTCGGACCGATGCCCAGCTACAGTCCCAATTAAGGTATCCGGCCAGACTGACTGCCCTTCACTTATGTATTTCGTTAATCCCATTCGAACAAAGTGTTTCGATGGCCGAAGACTTGATAGCGGTATTGCTTTCTGGCGGAGCAGACCCGAACGTCGTGGACGACACAGGGGCACCCCCGTTGCGCGAGGCAGTAAATCGTGGATATTTGCGTATAGCAGAAATGCTCTTGCGGGGAGGCGCTGACCCAAACGCCAGCGACAAACGAGGGGCATCTCTCCTGACAAAAGCGAGACTAAAGGCGAAGCCCCAGGTCGAGGAGCTGCTTTGTCAATTTGGAGCTCTAGAGTAAGAGCGGAGGGTCTGGGAGTTTGGGCAGAATATCAATAGAATGGGCCTTACCTCGAAGTCCTAAAGTTCTACCAAGTGCGGTCTGAACAGAAAGCCCTAGTTCAAATCAAGAACTATTTTCAGCGCAGCGTCGAGCTCATCGAGAATAAACGGGGGTGCCGAACCCTTAAGCCCCACAAACCTTTCCAGGGACACACAGCGAGATTGCTCGGGCATGATTGTCGATTTGCCTTCGAGCCCAGTGCCGTCTGTAGCCTCGATTGGAACAGCCCAGATTCTTTTTAGATGCCTCTCCTGAAAGCTCGTCACCGGGGCAACCATGCGAATAGGTAGCCCGTTGATTGCATTAGAACTGACCACGACAACGGGCCGGGTCTTTTGAACTTCTGAACCCCTCGTCGGGTCAAGCTCCACTAGCCAGATTTCACCGCGGCGCGGGTCCGCGGCCATTTACGAGCGCGACCCCTCTAAGCTAGCGTTAAGCCACTCGGCATCCCCTTCATACTCCCCAGCGGAATCGGCCACTGACTCTGACAACATACGGCGCCTTTCATCGCGAGTCATTTGCATCAACTCCTGAAGATCGCTGCTTTGGCCCGGAATTTCCAAATCGTTATTTCCTAACATCTCTTTTGCCTCATCTCTACGAAGTACGCCCTCTGCCATCGCACGAAGCACGTTCATTTTCATCCAAGTCGGCTCCTCGGGGGAAACTTCCCAAGGTTCAACCTTGCCCCAGCCTCGAGCCCTAATTTCCATAAACCAATCCTTAGCGTGATTCTCGGATATGATCGCCAGTTCACGCAGCCGGTAGACCACCGCCATCAAGCTCATCTTATACCGTTGCTTCAAAATCACAAGTTCTTTAAGGTCCACGGCACTTCGCCGTTCGCCAATTTCGCGCCGTAATGCCGCGGCCGGCGCGAGAAGCGCACTTGCGAATCGGTAAGCGGCTTTCTCCTCATCCATATCATCGGCCAGTCGAAGAAGGATGTGGCCAAGTTCGTGAGCAAGACTCAGTCGCTGCCTATCACCTGGAACACCCCTTCTAATTGCGGCCGCAACGGCCGTTGGAGTGCGATGTTCATCGTAAGCGACAAGCGATAGTCCATCAAAGGTGGGCGGAGCATCAACTTCAATGACATGGACGAGCCTGCTCTCCATTTCATCGACCAAGCTCATGATCGGAGCTTCTCCTAAACCCCACTCCTCTCTGATTCGGATTGCGGCCGATTCTGCGTCTTCGAGAGACTTGGCCGAAATGTCGAGAATTGGTATGGTCGGCGGCGGGAACCTATTGGCTTCTTGGAGCCTCACTCTGAGTTCTAGCTCAGTGGTTAAGAGAGATGTAATTCGGTGCTCATCTCCCTTCTTAAGGGAAGCCTGTTTGCGATAAGCCACTGGCTCAACGCTGATCCTTGGTTGCTCCAACATCTTAGAGACTGGAACCCCTAGCGCCTTGGCCAACGCTGTGACTACACGCGCCGTCGGAGTCGAAAGACCCCGTTCATACCTCGAAAGCATCTGCTTTGACACGATCTCGCCGGCAGCTGAGGCGAGGTCATCAAGAGACATATCCCTGGAAAGCCGCAGGATCTTGAGTCTTTCACCGTCCAAGTGGGTTCACCTTATTAGAATGACGCATTATTTGACAATATGATTCCATATTTTACAAAATAATGAAACTTGTCGGCTTTGTCAACCGTTAGAAATGGTAGATTTGCGGAGAACCTAGTGATTATCCGCCGCACTGAAACCTCTAATGAATGATATTACGCCTCCTTCGACAAGAATCTCCTCAGGTATGGGCGGACCAGGCATCTTCGACAATCGCAGATTGCCTGATCGCGAATTCTCCGAGCTTTGGGATGCCATTATTATGGACGCCGAGCTCAAGGACCGGCTCCTTGCACATGCGGTGCTCAACTTTACCCTTCGTCCAAAGATCTCGCGAGCGAAGCTGCCCTTGCATGGAATCATCCTCCTTGCCGGTGTGCCCGGGACAGGGAAGACCTCTCTGGCGAAAGGGCTGGCATCGCGGGCAGCTGATGTACTTGGTCCAATAACCTATCTTGAGATCGACCCCCACTCACTGACTAGCGCCGCCTTGGGCAAGAGCCAGAAAGCCGTCACCGAACTTGGCGGTCGCATCGCCGAATTCGCCGGGCAAGGGAAGACAATCGTGCTCTTGGACGAGGTCGAGACGCTTGTTTCTGACCGGGCGAAACTTAGCCTTGAGGCAAATCCCGTAGATGTACATCGGGCAACGGACGCTGCTCTCGTACAGCTAGACCACCTTGCGGCCGAGTTCCCCCAACTGCTTTTCATCGCGACCTCGAACTTTCCGCAAGCGATCGACGCAGCGTTTATTTCCCGTGCCGACTTTGTTCTTACGGTCCCGCTGCCTAACGAGCAAGCCGTTCGTGAAATACTTATTTCCACCCTCACAAGTTTAGGAGAGCTTTTCCCACCGGTCAAACGGCTAGCAGCCGATCCGAGCTTCTCGGAAGTTGTAAGGGCCTGCGTAGGGCTCGACGGGCGCCAACTGAGAAAGCTCGTAGCCTCAGCTTGCACCCTCGATAAACAAACGGCGCTGGACCCAAGCCGTCTCACTATCAACGATCTCCGGCGGGCTGCAGCCCATGTGCAGTCCGAAGGGAAGATTTCCAAAGGAGGCTTCAAATGAGCACGGTGGCTCGAAACTTTGCCTCGATTCCGGCCCGGTCCGCATCCGAGACATGGAGTGCAATCGTCGCTATTCTCGCGCCGGACTCCAGTTCGGAGGCATACAGCGAGTTGAAGAGCGTATCGGGAATTGCGAGCTCGATCATCTCACGGGAAACCTGCGAAGCGGCCCCAATGGTGGTTCACGGCGGACCGGGGCCAAGAGTGCGAGTTTATTGCACTCACGGAGAGGATGCCATCGCAGGCGAGGGCCTAAACGAGAGCCCCCTGGCGACAATCCCCACTCAAGACAATTGGAAAATGTCTCTCCCATGCCCCAAGGATGACTTGGACTGGATATCAGGCGAACTTAAGAAGAAGTCGTCGCGCATTTCAGCTCGTGAGATGTCCGAGCCGGTCGGGGACGACGAAGCGGAACCGGAAATGGCCGCATCGCTCACCGAAGTGAATATGGAGGCTTACCTACGCAAATGAGCACCTTCGTTGTAGTCAACACCTATTCTCACTCTATCACTTATGTGACCGACAACATTCTCCGGTGTCTCCAAGACATCGTCAGGCAAAGCGGCCTTAATCCGAACAAGATCGCATCCGACTGGGATGTCTTGGAGCGTGGCATTAAGAAATGGATCGACACGAAGGACCTAGAGGAGCTGAGCCTTGAGGTCTATAACCCGAAGGACGACAAGCTCATCGGTCGCTGGGATTTTACGATCTATTACGGATACACGGACGGGAGCGGAAGCTTCTTTGTGGACACGGACCAAATCAAATGGGCTATCCGCAAAGCGGGCGTCTGGCCAAGCGAAGCGGATTACCGCATTGTCGCAGATACTAAGGCGGGACGGCCCGACGTTTACGGATGGTCGAGCACCACTTATCGGTCTACCGCCGGTTTCGTGAAGCAAAGCATTGGAACGACGATTGAAGGGGCTGGCTTGTCCGCAGGCGCAAGCTTCTGGAGGCCACTATAAATGTTAACCATCGAAGAAGCATTCAGGAAGTTCAAGAGCCGGTTGGAACTCAACGAGCGTGAGCAGAAAAACGCCATTGACCGTCACACAGAGGTTCGCGACCACATTCGGAAGAAATTCTCGATAGACAACGACTTTCTGACGGGCTCCTACAGCCGCCATACAAAGACTAAGCCGCTCAAGGATATCGACATTTTCTTTGCCCTTGGTGAAAAGGAAGGGCACTACAGAGGCAAAGCCCCAAGTGTTGTCCTCGATGATTTTGAGTCGGTTTTGTTAGAGAAATACGACAGAAACGCTGTTGGCAAACAGAGACGCTCCACCACGGTGAACTTCGGGATCAAGGAAGACGCCGAGGATAACACCGATTACCGGATCGTGTCCGTAGACGTAGTCCCCGCGTTTGTCGACGGCGATGACTACGAAATCCCCGATTCCAAAGAAGGCACCTGGATCAAGACCAATCCTAAGACGCACGCTGCAAAGGCGGTTACGGCTCACCAGGCCTATAGCAGCGAATGGAAAGGCCTTGTCCGGATGATGAAGTATTGGAACAACCATAACGGGAAGCCGGTGAAACCGAGCTTCCTCATTGAGGTCATGGCGCTCGGAGTGTTATATGGAGGCTTCTCAGGACAGTTCGATAGGGAAATGCAATCCTTCTTTGCAACGCTCGCGGCCCGGATTCATGATGTCTGGCCGGACCCTGCTGGACTCGGCCCGGACGTTAGCGACATGATGACGGCAGCCGAGAAGGACGCGGCAAAGATGGTCTTGTTGAACGCAGAGCGACAAGCCGCCGCGGCAATCCACCTGGTTCGTCAGGGGCAAAACGGCGATGCCCTCAAAGCGTGGCGAAGTTTGCTGGGTCCCAAGTTTCCGCTCTCGTAGGTCAAAGATGGCAAATCAAGTTGCGGCTCGGCTAGGAGGTGACGACTATCAGCACCTATATTCGTGGTGGCACGTTCTCAGGCTCAAAATGCCTGCAACGAATGTGCAACTCGTCACAATCGAAAATGAGCTTGCTGGCTCTTTCGATGACGTAACCGTTCACCATGACCCGGGAGCGGACGTTCCCGACGAGTTCTATCAAGTCAAGTATCACGTTGACCAACGAAGTGAATACAGTTCGTCGCGGTTTACCGAGCAGGAAGGCAGCCAATCAAGCCTTCTCCAGAAGTTCTTTCGAACCTGGAAAGCGGTGAAACGGCAGAGTGGAGACAGACCCTTTCATCTTCATCTCATAAGCAATTGGGCTTGGGCGGAAAGCGATTCCTTGCGAGGCTTCGTCGAGGGCCACGAGAATCGCATCAAGATAGCGCTTTTCGAGGAGGGACCCGGTTCGAAAGCTGGCTCAGCTCGGGACACTTGGAGGACCCATCTTGGCGCTGACGATGAAGAGTTTCGAGAGTTTGTGCTTAGTCTAAGGCTAACTCTTGGTTACGATTGCGGAGCGGAGCTTGCACAGCGAGTGGCGGAGCGCATGATGTTTCTAAAGCTGGAGCATGACAGCGCCGCCCTTAAGACATGCTCAGGCATTGTCCGTGAGTGGATCGAGCGCGGAAGACAAGAGATAACACGGGACTTGCTGGAAGAGGTATTGAAGAGCAATCGACTCTACGCGGCGACCCCGGAAAACAGCGCGGTTGTCTACCTATCATCCATCAAAGAGAGACAATTCGACGTCCCCCCTGACCATGAAATCAACTGGCGCAATTATTTCGAAGGGCCGAAGTTTGTAAAGGGCCATTCCTTGAAAGAGGGCACAAGTTGGAACGACGACTTGTTGCCGGAGCTCTATGAACTTGAAGAAAGAATCGGGAACGGCGCTGGATGCAGGCTTATTAAGGCGCGAGGATTTGCTCGGCTATCTCCCTGGTTTGCGTTCGGCCAAGTTTTTTCTGAAGTTTCTGGATACACCATTGAAGTCGACCAAAACGAGAGGTACTGGCGCACGGACGCACCGATTTCCGAGGATTTCAAGATGCTTCTTGAAGATCCTCAGGGCACAGAGTTGGCCGGCGAACCTCATTCTGTCGCGGTAGGAATCAGCGTCACAGGCCAGATCGAGCCTAGAGTTCGCGAGTATCTCGAACAGTCATCGGGGGCATCGAGACTATTCCTTCTAAAGCCGAACCGCGAACTTGGACATGACTGCCTTCGAAATGCCGGAGATGTGGTCGCGCTCGCCCGCACGAGCAAACAGCTGATCCGCGAGATCATCGAAATAACGAAGGCGAAGCGCATCCTGCTGTTCTACTTCGGGCCGCTTTCGGGCGCGTGCTTTCTCGGTCACTGTCTCAATGCGATGGGAGCACCGGTTCAACTGATGGAGGACCAGGCTCCGGGGTACGCGCCTTCGTTCCTCTTAAACTGAGATGAAACCACTGAACGAAGGATGGACCAGGCAAGCGACCCGGAATAACGTGTCGGGCATCAATAACGTTAGGGCTTTGGGAATCAGCCGGAAAAGGTTCAACAGATTGGCGAGCATGTTATGAAAAGAACTACATCGGGTCAATTGATTTATTCGCCTAGCGATCTCATTCGTTACCACAAGTCGCCCTTCGCTTCGTGGATGGATAGGTATCACCTGGAATACCCCGGCGCCCTGGTTCCCGACGAAGAATCTGAAGACGAAAGGCTCATAGCGGCCACGGGCGATCACCACGAAGCGGACGTCCTGTCCGATCTCAGGTTGAGTTGTCCCCAAATGATTGAAGTTCCCAATACCGACATTGAGGTTGCCAAGGCGATGACTCTTGCAGCCTTCAAAGGCAAAGCGCCGATCATTTACCAAGCCGCCCTCGAGAACGGCGACTTCGCGGGCTTTGCCGACTTCATCGAACTTGACCCAAAAGGGAAGTACGAGGTGTGGGACACGAAGCTCGCGCTCGCGCCCAAGCCGTATTACGCCGTTCAACTTTGCTGCTATTCGGAGATGCTCGCAGCGGTTCTAAATGAACCGCTCCCTGAGAAATTCGGGGTCATTCTTGGAAGCAAGGACCGAATCGAATTCCGCGTGGAAGACTTCATCCACTATTACCGGCACATCAAGGCGAGCTTTTTGGCAATGCAAGCGGTCTTCACAGGGAACCTGGCAACATGCCCCGAACCGTTTCCACGGGCCGACCATGGCCGTTGGACCATGGCCGCGGCTCGGTTCTTTGAGGAAACCGACCACCTCGTGCAGGTTGCCGGAATCAGCGTTGGCCAGATAAAGAAACTCAAGAAAGAGGGCATCATTACTGTCGAGCTTCTTGCCGCAGCTTCGGGTCGGGCCGTTCCTAAACTCGCTCCGGATTCACTTGAGAAACTCGTGGCCCAGGCGAGACTTCAGCGCGAGACCAGCACCGCCAGAGCGCAATCGCCAGATGCTCCGCCGGTATTTGAAGTCCTATCCTTTAAGGGCGTCAATGGCGAGCCTCTTGGCCTTGGCGCCATACCGCCGCAACACTCAGCGGACGTGTTCTTCGACATGGAGGGTTTCCCCCTCGTCCCCGGCGGGCTCGAATATTTGTTTGGCGTTTGCGTCCGAAATGGGAGCCCTGGTTCGTTGGAATTCAAAGATTGGTGGGCGCACGATCGGCAAGAGGAAAAGTTAGCGTTCGAGGGCTTTGTGGATTGGGTGTTCAAACGCTGGGTAGAAAACCCTGGAATGCATATCTATCACTACGCAGCCTACGAGGTGAGCGCAGTTCGAAGATTGAGCACTCGCCATGACACGCGCCAGGACGAGGTGGACGACCTCCTTCGGAACGATGTATTCATCGACCTATATCAGATTGTCCGCCAGGGATTACGGATTGGCGAGCAGAACTACTCGATAAAAACAGTCGAGCGCCTTTACCGTCCCAAACGTGACACCGAGGTGAGCACCGCAGTCGGCTCAATCGTTCAGTATGCGCGGTGGATGCAAAGCGGCGAGGAGCGTATTTGGACTTCGAGCAAGACCCTCAAAGACATCCGGGACTATAACGAGGAAGATTGTAACTCGACAGCAGAGTTGGATCAATGGCTAAGAAAGGTTGGTATTGAGCACAATGCAACGACTTCGCCCGCGCCGTTAATGCCGGTTGAGTGGGTCCAAAGGGACGTGCCTCCAAGCGCTATTGAACGTGCAGAAACGGCGACCAACCTCCGCGAGCTCGGGGACCCGACTTCCCTAGTTCTCGCAGACCTCGTAGATTTCCACCGCCGTGAAGAAAAGCCGATGTGGTGGCGGCTATTTGATCGCTCCGCATCGCCTTCCGAGGTTCTGTGCGACGATCCCGGTTGCATTGAGGGAGTGCAAGCAATCGGGAATCCGGTGATGGAGAAGAAGTCATTTGTGCAGAGTTATCACTTTGATCCGGCCCAGGAGTGCAAGCTGACCGCAGGCGACAAATCCAAAGTGATGTTCACCCACAATCTGGACGCGAAGCTTTCTCTCATAGCTCTGGATGCTTCTGAAGGAGAACTTCAGCTTAAGATCGGCAACAAGGGATTGAGCGAAAAGTTTGGAGGGGCATTCCCTCAAAAGGGATCCTTGATTCCAGATGAATACGTTTCGGCTGAGGCCATTCAGGTAGCCCTCACCGAAGTCGTAACCCGACACCTAACTGGGCACCTGCATCCCCCAGTCGCCGCACTCATAAACCGAGCCTCACCGGCAACAACGCTTCAAAACGCCGGAGAGTCCACAACTGAAGCGGCCATTCGGGTGACCTGCTCCATGTCAGGCGGATGCCTGGTCGTTCAAGGACCGCCTGGAACAGGAAAGACATATACCGCCTCTCATGTCATCACAGCACTTCTGGCCATTGGGAAGAAGGTGGGCGTCGCATCCAACAGCCACAAGGCTGTGGTGAATCTCATGGAGGCGTGCGGTGAGGCTACCAGACAAACCGGTGGGGTCATGAAGGGAATTAAGGTCGGCGGAGAACCTGAAGGCGCCCTGTATTCCGAGAATCCGGAGTTGAAGTATGTAGAGACTGGCACCGAAGCAAAAGGAACTTATGTAGAAGGGGTCGTAGGCGGGACCGCCTGGCTCTTCACTCGGCCCGAGTGGGTAGACGCTCTAGATTTCCTGTTCATTGATGAAGCCGGCCAGGTTTCCCTTGCAAACGCCGTCGCAATGGCTCGATGCGCCAAGAACCTGGTCCTTCTCGGTGACCAGATGCAGCTTGAGCAACCTGTCCAGGGTTCACACCCAGGGGTTTCGGGGCTTTCCGCTCTCCAGTATGCCCTCATGGACATGGAGGCTAGCAAGCCTGATGCGCCGATGCTTCATGCGGTGGTCCCCTCGTATTACGGGCTGTTTCTCGGCGAATCGCGCCGAAT
Source organism: Fimbriimonadaceae bacterium (assembly GCA_036502005.1). Lineage (GTDB taxonomy): Bacteria > Armatimonadota > Fimbriimonadia > Fimbriimonadales > Fimbriimonadaceae > DASXZH01. Next base: position 6,590 of record DASXZH010000028.1, on the reverse strand, counting down.
GCATCCGAATGTTTGCGAGTTCATTTCGGACAGTATTTATGAAGGGCGACTTGGATCTCATATCGATTGTGCCCAACAGGTGATTGTTGTTCCACAGGAAGGCAGCTCTCTTGTCAGCAAAGAGTCGGGAATCATCTTCAGTGGTATTGAGCATGACGGCAACATCCAGCATAGCGACGAGGAGGTGGAGCGCGTTAAGGACATTTACGCAGAGTTGCTCGGACGATTCTACATCGGAAGAGATGGGACGAGCAGGAAATTGCAACTCGATGATTTCCTCTTCATCGCCCCTTACAACGCCCAGGTCCGCGCGCTTAAGAAAGCTCTTCCGGCTGCAGGTCGAGTCGGGAGTGTGGACAAATTTCAGGGACAAGAGGCTCCCGTCTGCATACTTTCTTTGTGCTCCAGCTACGGCGAATATGGCACACGTGGCCTTGGATTCATCCTCAACCGAAACCGCATCAACGTGGCTATTTCTCGAGCTCAATGCCTTGCCGTTGTAGTTGCGGACCCACGAATTGCTGGCACATCTGTCGGCTCGATAGAGGCGCTGAACCTCCTCAATTTGTTTTGCAAACTCAAAAATGTGTCCGCCTAGGTTCAGCTTGGCACATCGATGCACGTTCCTGCAAATCCCTGCGCAGGCTACGGGACGCTAACGCGACATTCGGTAAGCCAGTTCTTTTCTATAATGACTCGTTGGATTCTAGGAACTCGTTTGTTCTGAAGGGGTTGACGAAGCATTAAAATGGGTTGCTATCAAGGCACTAAAACCTTTTGCTTTTACCATTTCTGATTTTCTTGGTCTGGCTAAGGTAGACCGACTCATCACACTCCTCCGTCCAACTTGGACGAAGGAGCTCTAAAGCCTGACAAGCGTAACTAGAAGTCTCCTTTCGGGCATTTTTGGACATTCATTCTTGTAGCCATTTCGCTATGATACTGACTCGACAACCGTAGACGTCGGTGGCAAACAAATCAGGGCGAAACTGGAACAACTCAACTCATATCCGAATGCTTTTCATTTACTATAGATTGCGCTACCGGTGGTTATAATGGATGGGATTCTCGAAGAGAGTTGCCTAGCGGCAAAGCAATCGTCTAGATTCTAACACGGCCGTCGTTCTTGTTCGCGGTTAGTAGGTTAATATTGAAGTCGTGGCATACGGTTTCAAACCACCCGTCGGTCCCAGGGGATCGATGAACTGGTAAGAGTGCTTTAGGTCTTACTGTCTCAATGAGCCAACGCAAATCATCAGGTGTGGCGTGGCCTGATGCATTCAAGGAGTCGGGGAAAGTTGGCTTCTTGTCCTCAATCGCAAATCCATGGACCGTCATATTGAATTCATGGCACCACTCCCATAATCTGCGCATATCTTGAGTCTGATCCTCGCTGTACGCCTCTGAGCCACTATAAATGTAAACTGCATTCTCCGGCATTACATCAATCAGCTCATTGCAGTCGAAGAACGAAAAGGCAAGAATATACCAACCTTGGTGGTCACGAATCTCTCGGGAGTTGACAAGAATATCCCTGAACTCGTCCTTTATGGCCGCTTCCCATTTACTTATTCCAGCGCGAATCTCATCGTAAATGGACAGCTTCATCGAAGAGAGAGGATTAAAAGAAGGATCGGCCGCCGCCAGTGCTCTTAACAGATAGGCGTCCTTGGTTGTTATCACGAGACGCCGCTGAGTTTCGTCGGCAATCTCTAAAAAACTAACTAGCCGCTCAACATGCCTCGGTCCAAAGTCGGCAATCACCAACCGACCCGCTGCCTCTCTCACAATATTCAATGCTGTCTCGCTCACCTCGTCTTCGGTTGTCGCATTCGGTATTTCACGTGAAAGCTGAGTTCCTTCGCAAATGAGTAGGTCGGGTTGCAATGCGGCTAGATCAGAAACAAAAGCTCGTGTCACGTTACCTTTCCTGCCGTGAAATCGCAGGTCCCCTGTATAGGCAATGGCACCCAGATCAGTCTCGATTAAGAAGGCCATGCAACCAGGCAAAGAATGATCAACTTCCCAACCCCTGTACAAAAATGGGCCCAAACGGCCGTTCGAAGTAGCGATTCTTCCTGACTGAAGGTTCCTCGAGCCTTCCTCCGATGGGAGACTCTGGCAAAATGCCGTTAACTCGGCGGTAAGGTTGCCGATCGCAATACATTCTCGACCGGTGCAAGCGTCCTGAACCTTCAGTGCACGGGCGTCTTTGTCCCCTGCTCCGCGCTCCTTTAGATAGACAGCCTCCCCCCAAAAATCCAAGCGGCCCGAATCTTGACTTGCTTTAATTATTGCGAGACTAACGGGACTTGCATGGATTGGCACATCCGCTCTGATAGTGCCTATCATGCCGAAGTGGTCTACATGGGCGTGGCTCAGTAGAATTCCACACAGATTGACTCGATCCGAGGTTTCGAACCGTTCTCCGAGAGGCTGGAGGTCTTCTCGGTATGCGTTCGACAAGTGAGGGATAAGGTTGAAGTGCCATAAGTCCAATAGCCCCCGTGTGCTCCTCGGACGAAGAAACTCTTCGAAAAATCGACCATATTGGTGAAAGTCCAAGCCGAAATCTAAGAGCAAATCTTCTCCGCCCTGGGACAGCAGAATCTTGGTGCCGCCAATCGTCTCCGCACCGGCCAAAATCCTTAATTCAGACTGATACGTTGAGCTTTGTTGAACTAAGTCTTTTCGGATTGGAGTGGCCTTCAAATTAGCCAAAAGTGCGTCAGCAATCTCGATAGCGCCTGGAACGTCTAGCTCCCGAACTGCGAACTCGTGATCAAGGAGCTTATCGGGAAGTGCCCAATCGTATTTGTTGGCGCGTTTCGTTTTAATGGTGTCCGCCAAGTCATCTGCCTTAGGAGGTGTTTCGGCGATAATTTCTTGCAAGGCTTGGCGTACTCGGCCAAGGGGAGCATTAACAGCTAACGCCACGTTGGACATCTGACTTTGCAGCCCGCGATCCGAAAGCAATAGTGCCAAAGTTAATGCTTCTCGATCTCCACGCCAATGGAAGCAATGTGTATATTCGCCAACGGGCATTAGAGATTCGGATTCGAGCCCCATGCTCTTATAATTGTTTTGAGCTTCCTTGAGCAGTTTTGTCGCAATCGAATCGAGAAAAGGATAGGACCCTTCCCGATCCGACAGTATTCGGCGCATGGTTTGTCGAACCTGAGAATGAACTCGTCCGCCTTCGCCTCCAAACATCGGAGCTTTGCCACCGGAGCTAGGTTCTACAAGAATGACCCGTTGTTCATCGTTTACATCTATAACTCTCCACCGCTGTCCTCCAAAAACGATGTTGTCATTTGGCCGCAGAACAGAATCCACTGGCATTGTTCCCAGTGTCCGAGAACCATGCAAGATCCGAAACTCCTCCGAAGTGGCAAAGGCCGCGTAAAAGCTGTAATGAGCTGTTATCCTCTCGCCTTTCTTAGAAAGAAGCAGAACTCCATCATCCATTTGCTGGATAAGGTCTTTGGATTTCAAGGAGCGAAGAAGCTCTACAAATGCTGGTTTGTCAACCGATTGGAACGCGCCAACGCTGCACAATAAACGAAATATTTCTGGAATCGTGATCCCTGCTTTCTCGATGATGACGGATAAGATTTGTTGCACAAGCGTCGAATAATGGGGTTGCCGCGGGTCTGGCGGTTCACACCACTTTGAGATCATCAGCTGCAATGCGGCCATTTCCTGTACTAGAGTTAATCTCAAGCGGTCGGTAGGTTTGTCAACTGGCAAGATCTCGTCTTCTTCTGCGTACATTCTAAGAACAGCGGCTCCGCCCCTTCTTCCCGAACGGCCGACCCGCTGACGCAATGAAGCCACCGATGGCGGAGGACCGACTTGGGCCACGCTGCTCATTGCACCTATATCGATGCCAAGCTCTAAAGTGCTTGTACAAACACAGATCGCGGACCGCTCTCTGCTTCGCAGCCGATTTTCAGCATCCTCTCTAAGCTCTTTTGAAAGATTCCCATGATGAGCCAAGAAAACGTCCGGGACTCCGTGGAGCCGCGCTAGCTCATGAAGTGCATCGGCATAAGCCTCGACTCGATTTCTGGCATTGGCAAAGATAAGATGATGGCCATCGCGCATTTTCTCGAATATGTGATTTACAATTTGCTCGTCGGCTGTCAGAGCATCTCGATCTTCGTCGTTTGTGGGTCTGGGTTTTAGGCACCCACGGATTTGAGCTTTTAGCTCGCCACCCCCATCTGTCGTTATAAGTTTTACACTTGCAGGAGCTTCCCATCGTAGAAACTCCGCCGCCAAGCCCATATCTGAAAGAGTGGCGCTCAGTCCCACTCGCACAACTGACCGCCCTAAAATATCCTCAAGCCTACAAAGAAGGGAACGCAATTGCGCGCCTCGTTCACTTCCAATGAAAGAATGCAGTTCATCGACGACCACGTAATCCAGGTGTGCAAAAACTCTCAGTAAATTACTGCCATAGTTGACGAACAGGGACTCCATTGATTCGGGCGTAATCAATAAGATCCCACAAGGTTGCTTCAGCAAGCGATCTTTGGCGTTTTGGTCAACATCTCCGTGCCAGCGATGAACCGGGACGTTCAATAACTCGCACAGCGAATCCAAACGTCCAAACTGATCGTTGATCAGAGCCTTTAGGGGACTAATATAAAGGACGCGAACAGATGGTTGAGGCGTAAAAAGAATGCGAGTGAGAATGGGAAAGAAGGCGGCTTCAGTTTTACCGGACGATGTTGGAGCCGCAAGGATGACATCGTTCTGGTGAGTCAGTATTGCTGGAATCGCGAGTTCCTGTCCGCGCCTGAGCTCTGGCCACTGCTGATCCCAGATCCATCGTCTTATACGCTCATCAAGAAGGTCGAAGGCCTTAGAGCCGGACGGTTCTGAGGTCATCATCCTCCTCAACATCCGCTTGGTCGGGATTGCTTTCGGAGGAAACGGATGATTTATCAATAAGCTCTTCCCAAGTTACAGCCGGATTTTGCTCTAGAACGGACAGCAGGTTGAGAAACTCGATTATTGTGTTACGGGGCGTGCGATAAGACGCCTCCCCTATTTTTTTGTAACAATGGACCATGAAGGCATCCAAGGCCTCATCAGTGACCAGATACTTTGACTCGTCACCTCCGGCGTAGACATTCCGTAATCTAAGAAGGAGAACGCACATGTCTTCAGCCGTCAAGCAGCCCAATTTAATCACTGGGCCGCTATAATCGACCAAGCCATCCTTAGCAAATGGATTTGCAGCTAGTCGAGAAGCCAAGGCCTCATAGCTATATGCACCTCGCCTGGGATCGATAAGGAACACCGGAGTTCCACCCATAAAGAATCCCATACCTTCAGCCGACCCTTGTAGGCTGTCATTTAGCATCCGTAGAATCTGCTCGTAGTTTCCATTTCTAGCCTGAGTATTGCCCAACTTATAAATGTTGACCAACTCGTCCAGGCAAATCAGTAACCCTGAATATCCGGATAGTCTAACAAACCTGGCGAACAGCTTGAGCATGTCATAAACGTTGTCGTCGTCAATGATGGTGCGTACCCCTAAATCGATTCTAGCCTCAGTCTTTGTGGAATATTCAGCCCTCAGCCACCGGATTGCGGAATCTCTAAGTTCAGGCCGGTCATTGTTGAACCCTTCCCAATACTTGAGAATGACCGTTGCAAAGTCGTATCCGTTTACAAGTTCCTTCAACGAACTCAGTCGCTCCGCGATGACTTCTTCGACTGCGCGGTTGTCGCGCTCTGCCAGATCCCTGGCGCTTCCAACGAATCTCTCTATCACATCTGGCAAGGCCGCCCCCTCTGGCCGACTTTGCGTAGACAAGTTTCGCATGAGTTCGGCGTGGAGTGAACGCGACTGCCCGCCGGTAGCCTGAAGACGGCGAGATGGGTTGAGATCCGCGTGAGCCGTTACAAGCTTTTGCTTGTGAGCCACTGTGCGAGCTAAAGTCAGCAAGAACGTTTTGCCCGATCCGTAGTCGCCGATGATAAAACGGAAAGCTGTGCCGCCTGCGGCAATCGCCTCAACATCTTGCAACAGATTTTCGAGTTCGATCTTCCGACCGACCTGGAAGTGCTGCAGTCCTATGCGAGGCACAACGCCGCTCTTGAGTGACTGAACAATAGCGGCTCTTTCAGCAGGTCGAATTTGCAAGTTCATGTTTTAATAGCTCCAGAGTTTGACAATCGATAAATAGCTCGTCGTCACCCTCAATGAGCGGACTGCCAACCTTATCATATCCAAGCTCGTTCAAATATGTTCGTGCCTCGCCGGGAAGCAGATTTACTGCCCGGCAGCGTTGCGAGAAATCTGCCAACGACAACTCATTTGACTTAATCGACTCCAGTAGATTAATGTATGGAATGTCTCCTTTGCTTCCACGATTGTCCACGAAGACGGGTGTTGTATTTTCTGAGGTCCCAAGGATGTCGTTTAAAATCCTGGGTCTACGAGATTTTCTGTGGGTTAGGTCTAATCTTAACCGATGGACGGTTCAGATCTTTACACACGTTTGCTGGGTGTCAGCGCTCCTTGGTTTGTCTCTTCTGTAGAGTTTGACGAGAGCAGCCAGTCAGTCTTGGTT
>DASXZH010000027.1:0-14268 GCA_036502005.1 Fimbriimonadaceae bacterium | reverse complement strand
AACGCATACGGACGGTGCGCATTCTCCCCCACGGTTCTGCACCAAGGGCCCGGATTCGCGCCTCACCCAGCCGTACGTCCGCTCATAACCTTACTAGGTCCCGTAAGCTAACCTCGGAAAAAAGGGGTTCCGGGCTTAACTAAAGAGCTATTAGGGTTGGGGGAGCGGTTTTGGTTTTCCGTAGTGAGTGCTAACGGGTTTTGCCAGAACCGCTGAACACAACATTCGCCGATTTCCGATTCGTCGTCTCGGGAACGATCTCAATCGGAGCGGCGGAGACACCGTTCTTGTCAAACCCCGTAACCCATACTCCACCGAGGTCGGCTACATTCATGTTTTTACCAATGGTTGGACATTGCTCGGGCGTAGTGGTGGCCAAGGTCACCGTCATCGTGTAAGTCTGCCCACTAGTTCCCCCCGTGAGATTAAAGATGAACCCGCCGCTCTCCGGATCGCCTGCCGGCCAAGTGTGGTTGTTTCCAAGGGTTCCGTCCGAGCAGGTAACAGCTTGAACGAACACATCGCCATTTTGGCCAAAGTTACAAGTTGACGTTGTGCCACCGGGAACGCTCATCGAAATGGTAACCGTGCCTCCTGGGGCGACAAGGCCCGGACTTACGGAAAGGCCTGGACCTCCAGTTGACCACGCTCCAGGGATCAAACCGCATGGCCCCTCCGTCTGGAGCTTTACCGTAACGATGCTATCGGCAGTGCCAATTTGGGCTCCTTGCACCGGCTTGGCCGCCGTACCCTCGTTCTGATAAATAACCACGCTGACTGTATCCGTTCTCCCGCTTACAGCGTTAATGCTAACAAGATATTGAACTTGGTTGTTGGTGGTATCGAGGGTAGTAAGCCTGCCCGAGGTTCCCAAAGAATTCTCAAGAGACCCGCCAGCTTCTCCGCTTACTGAGAAGTGATAGTAATAGGGAGCCTTCGGATCTTCGGTCCCGCCGGGACCGGCCGTTAAGAGAACGGAGGGGTTGGCATTGGTGACCGTTGCCGTGGGCGGATTCAACCGGCCTCCTTTTGTGACAACGGTGGCACTCCAACTGATATAGCTGTTGAAAATACCGCCGGAATAGATCACACCGCTTGCGTCTACAAAAGCCGTCACAAAATTCACAGTGTTGATCACGGCAAAGAAGCCCTTTAATTCGTGTTCGGCAATTTGCAACTGCTCTTTAAACGTGCCGTTTATGATTGACTGAGACCAAATCGCCGTCAAAATTTGTTCTGCTATTACAGGGGAGACCTCGTCGAGGAACAGGTGGAGGGCACTCTTGTATTGGCCAGATTCAATGTCCGTAACTATATCGGGAACGGCCGAAAGTAGGTGGGCAATTTCTCCCAGATTATTGCCACTTAAACTTGACCATGCGGGAGTGCCCGGAAATGGCCTGCTGGCAACTACGGGGACGAGAATATCAAGAATCATCGTCTCGTACGCCAAACAGCCAACGGCGTCGTACCACTCCTTCGCCATCGCCGGCGGAGTCGGGTCTTCAAAAGGAATAAATGCATTATCGTTGCCCGTCCCAACCAACACAATGGTGTAGTCGGTCCGAATCGTTCCCGGCGCAAGCGGTAAAGAAATGGGCTCGGACTTTTTTGGCGTAAAAGCGGTGCTACCAACCAAGATATCCCCGATCAGGGCCGGAAACTTGTTCAGTGCGTTACAGGGTTCGATTTCGAAGAGATCAGATCCTACGACACTGAGATCGAGGCCAGCGGAAACCTGCGCCACGAGAGGAGCAAGATTACCGGAGGGCAATACCGTCGGGGTAACTGTCGTAAGGTCTCCGCCCGAGACTTGGGTCGCCGTCTTGTAGATAAAGGCCGCAGCTCGCCTGCGGTAGTGGTTTTGAAATTGGATGGTTCCTGGTTCCACCAAGCTGTTCAGGATATCGATACCGCCCTGCTCCGCTGATGGTTGAACGAGAATAAGGTTCTGATTTGCTTCCTGTGGCGCTGTCGGGTTCGCTTCCACCGTCACGTGAAACGCTCCGTTCTGTTGGGTGCTTGCCGGGTAAGGGCGCTGTTGGGCAGCTTTCAAGGTTCCCGCCGGGAGAATTGCCGTACAGGCGGTATTTGCAGCCGCGTACAGCGCGGTATCTCCGCTGGAGATTGCGGTGGGGTTCGCCACAACACGCGCAGCAACCGTGGTCGCCAGTTGCGTGACTTGAGGGGTTTGCAAAATATCGGCGAGTAGATTGCTCCAGCTTGCCGGCGGCGCAAGCGCACCTCCTAAACCGGTAAATAACATGGACTCTGCCGTCTTTAGGGCGCTGATCTGCCCATTGCCGCCTGCTTCCGGACTGCCTGTCGTGCCACCATCGGCGTATCCCATCAAAACGACGACGCCGCCGGAGTTCAGCAAGTAAACGGGCACCTCGCCCGGCCCGACAACTTGCACCTTGAAAGTGCCGTTGGCTGATACGGGCTCGTTGTCCACTCCGGATTGCACGGTCATGCCGGTCAAAGTCCCTTTGAAGCCCGGGGGCAACGTCACCTTGCCGGTTGCGTTCATTATCGTAAGGTTTGAGGATTGAGCTACGACGGCCGTGCCCCCTCCGCTACCTCCACACCCATTTAACGGTATAAGAAGCGCCGCAGCGGTCGCGATGACGAGCATAGATCGAAGGTTTCTCATGGTGCGCGTAGTACTACAACTTGATCGTACAGGGGCATCATTAGTAAATCATTAGCTATGGAGCAGCCCATGTGGAGCAATTCCATCCAGTTTTTCGAAAATCGAACTCAAACGTTGGCCTGGGGATGCAGGCCCAAGGGGTCGAGAAGACTTAGCGAAGGCCGCAGGCTGGCTGAGGGCCTGGCCTTACGTCTTAAAGCCCCAATGGGGCGACACAAACGTTTAGGTTCAAATCTCAAAAAGCTGGATGCCATCAGCCCCGCTGGAGTGCGGCAAGTTCTCGCCCCTCTGTAAAAATGGGACCTCAAGCCATCTTACGTCAGGCAACTTCATTCGGCGCGACAACCGCTCGCCCCTCTCGGGCGGAGGGGCCGGTGAGTCCGCGAACCGGGGGAGGTCCCGCAGAAGCTGATTTGTAATCTGCGTTTTGCTATCAGCTAAGATCATTCCCGCGCTACTCCGCCCGTCAACACCCGCACGATATCCGGATCAGAGACCGCGCCAGTGTTTCGGTCGAAAGCCTGCCCCGATCCCGGCACATCCCAAAAAAACGGATAGAGCCCATGCTTCTGAGCCGAATCAACAACGCACTTATGAAAATGAATCCGCCCTGCCAGGTGCAGTGCAAGATCGGCGCCCGTAAGAGCTGAACGCTTCATGGCCCCAAATTCGCCAAGCAACACGGGAATCCCCAAGTCAACAAACTTGGCCGTCATCTTCTGAAACTGCGCATCCATGAAGTCCTCTTCGCCCCAGGTTGAGTTGCGAGTGGGGTCGGTGGATGAGTGATAGCCCTTTCCCCAATAGTAAAACATCTTTCCCCAACTCTGGTCGGCTTCCAACCCGCAGTAGTTGTAAGGGGAATAGTAATGAATCTCGACCATTAAGCGGCTCTTGGTTGGATCTTTGGGCAGATCCTTCATCAACTGATCGGTTTTATCGATGTCCGTGCTTGGCCCCTGGACTACCAGCCAACGATGGGTGTTGTTTCCTCCGCAACTACGAACGGCTGCAATGAAAGTGTTGTAATAAGCTGTCAAAGTCGCCATCTGCAGGGCATTTTTCACATTCGGCTCATTCGCGCCGGCAAACAGCAGGTGATCGTCATATTGGGCAAAGCTCGTCGCGATTTGCGTCCAATAGGATTTCATTTTCGCGTCAATTTCGGGGTTCACGGTATCTGTGATATGGTTTTCCAGCCAACCCCCATCCCAGTGCTCATTGATGATCACGTACAAGTGCTTTGCATAGCACCAGTCAATAACTTGCTTCACCTGCGCCATGTAAACAGGGTCGATTTGATAATTGGTCTTATCGGCGTGGCTATTCCAAGCGCACGGAATGCGAATGACGTTGAATCCTGCTTTCGCCACTGCCTCGATTAGCGCTTGAGTTGGCGCTGGAGCAGACCATGTGCCCACACCGCTCGGCGGCTCCATGGTATTCCCAAGATTCCAGCCGTAGGTTTTATTTGGCAACTGTGCTTGCGCTGCCACCGGGAGGACCAGGAGGCACGTAAGGGCTAGCAAGAATATTGGTCGTTTCAACTGTGAAGTGGCTCCATAACTTAGCTCATCCTATCATATGGTCTACTCCCAGCTCTTTCTCGGTTGGCTTTCAAGGACGGCGACGCTGAGGTCATAACTTGGCTGGCCAATCCTGCTTTGTGTGATAGACGTGCAGGATATTAACGGTTCCTGCCGCAGCGTCAATTTCGTAAATCACAACGTGGCCGTCGCCGCCTCGCCGTTTAATCAGGATCAGGCTTTTGAATTCTGGAAAGCCTGTCACGTCTTCACCTTGGCCGTATTCATCGGCCAGCCTGTCGATGCCACGCATCAAGAAGTCTTCGTAGCTGTTTGCCTGCTTAGTGCTTCGACGCTTCGCGTTGTAGCTCCAAATTCCCCTGAGTTCGTCGCGCGCTGCGAAGGTGTAGATAACGGCTAATGAGGGCCTTTGTTTTGCCATGCTGCCCTATTAGCGGCCAAATCGGATTTAATCTGCTCAGACGTTAAAAATTTTCCAGTCTTAATTTCGGCCTGGCCCTGTCGGATAATAGCAATTTGCTCAGGGCTTAGTTTTACACTTGGATGGTCGTTTTGGGCGTGGATCTGTAGGGCTTCAATCACAAATTCCTCAAGGCTAACGTGATGCGTCTGGGCCGCCAGGGTTGCTTGCTTGTAAATGTGGTCAGGGATGCGGATTTCGTACATAGTGCACTCAATTCAATAATACGGATGAACCACTTAAAAGTCTAGCTTAAATGCAATTCGCAAGGATCCGATTTTTGCATCCACGCCTTTCGAACTAGTCCCAAGTCCCGTCCGCCCATGGAGGCCACAGTCGCATCAATTCAGGGGAGCTTGAAATGAATCGGCCTCTTCGCTGGTAGAATTTCGAGAGCCCTCCCCATGCCTGAAAAAGTCCATAACGTCATCATCATCGGCTCCGGCCCTGCCGGATACACCGCCGCTCTCTACGCCGCCCGCGCAGACCTAGAGCCACTCGTTTTCGCCGGGATCCAACCCGGTGGCCAACTCATGATCACCACCGACGTGGAAAACTATCCCGGCTTTCCGGAAGGCATCCTCGGCCCAGAGCTCATGGAGCTCTTCCGCAAGCAGTGCGAAAGGTTTGGCGCGTGCGTGGAATACAAAGGTGTCACCAAAGTCGATTTCACCGAAAGGCCCTTCAAGGTCTGGACCGACGACGAACTCCACCTAGCCAAAACCGTCATCATCTCCACCGGCGCGACCGCCAAATGGCTTGGCCTGGAATCGGAGGTCACCTTCGGCGGGTACGGCGTGAGCGCCTGCGCAACCTGCGATGGGTTCTTCTTTAGAGGCAAAGAAGTGGCCGTGGTTGGCGGCGGAGACACCGCCATGGAAGAGGCGAACTACCTAACCAGACACGCGCGCAAGGTCTACCTTATTCACCGCCGAGATGCGTTCCGTGCCAGCAAAATTATGCAAGATCGAGTGCTTGCCAATGAGAAGGTTTCTGTATTGTACAATACAGCTATTGATGAGATCGTCGGCATCAAGGATCCGGCCAAAAAAGTTACCGGCATGCGGCTGAGAAACACCCTCAATGACAGCACGAACGAAATGCCCATTGATGGCGTCTTCATAGCCATTGGGCACAAGCCCAACAGCGAATTATTTAAAGGTGTATTGGATATGGATGAGTTGGGCTATTTGAAGGCGCAGCCGAACTCCAGCAAGACCAAAATTCCCGGTGTTTTTGTGGCAGGGGATGTGGCAGACAGCGTTTACCGCCAAGCGGTAACCGCGGCTGGAACGGGATGCATGGCGGCGATCGATGCGGAACGATTCTTGGAATCGGAGGGGCATTAATTGTTAGGCATCTTGGGGATCCTTACGATTCTCGATTGTCGATTGCCGAGTGTCGATTGGAAAACTCAGTCTTTTGAGTCATTCCAAACTCGGTTCCTCGAGCCTCTCCCGGTTCGCGGACTCACTCCACTTAAAGGGGCACCCGGTCCGCACGAGTCATCGGACGGGTTTCCCCCTTGCACCTCCTCCGAATGGAATGGACACCAACTCTCCTCTCGGGAGAGGTGTGGAGTTTCGGTAGGTTTAACACTTGGGACTTATCCCCTATCCCCTGGTCCCAGTTCGGCATTCGACTTTCGACTTTCGACCTTCGACCCGACTAACGAGACTCAACACTCAACACTTAGCACTTATCCGGTTTCCCCTATCCCCTATCCCCCATCCCCCGCTCCCACTCCGGCTTCCGACTTTCGACTTTCGACTTTCGACTCTAATATCCCCTATCCCCTATCCGCTCCGCCTTTCGACTTTCGACTTTCGACTTTCGACATTTCCCCCATGCCCCAGGGCCAGTTAACCTTGCCCGGTGATCAGCCCCTAAAGAAGCCGGGCTTCGATCCAACCGATCCAACGGCATCAGAAATGGTTTTCTTCGGCGACCCCAAATTGCCGACCACCCACCTGATGTATTCGGTACATCTGAACCGGCTCGATCCTCCCAAGTATTCGCCCAAGAAATTTGGCGATACCGATCCTATGTCGTTTGAGTTCGACTGGGAAGTGGATGGCTATAGCAAGCGCCAGCCAGAAGTGTCTCATCTCGATCTCTTATTCCGAGTTTATTCTCAAGAGCGAAAGGAGAAAGATGATAAAGGCAAGGCGGCCGCCGATATGCTGGTGCACCTTTGGGATCTGGCCTATCGCAAGTTCAGAGTCGACCACCTGCCTCTTTACGAAAGCGAAGTGGATGTTTACCTTTGCTGGGGTGGTACGCCGGGTGGCGAACAGCGGATGGATGTGGATCTCGACAGTGTAAACCGAGAACGCAAAGTAAACACCATTTACATCTACGATTTAGCCAGTTTCACCAATCCAATCGAAATGGCGCGCGAGGTTGCCCACGAATATGGGCATGCCGTTTTGGCTGCAGTCGGCGGGTTTAAAACCCCCGAAGATTGGGGCAATGGCCAGCTTGGAGAAAAACTCTTTCTCATGTGGTGCCGAGACGAAATGCAGGCAGGGCGAATGACCCCAAGAGACGTGATGGGCGCCACCCTTCCAATGGTTGATGCCTGGGTGAAACAAAATGTGGACCCGCTGATTATGGCGAACGCCCTCAACGGCCCCTCCTTTGAGCTTCTTGGGGATCAAGGGCAAGCTGCGATGGACGCTTTTACCGGCCTCGTTTGCTATGCCGATGCGATCTTGCCCGATGACTTGGTTGGCATGTCCCTAAGGCTCATGGAAACGGACCGGGCCAAGGATTATCCCGCAGCACTCCTTCTTGCGTGCCAAAACAAGAAGCGAGTGGTTGCAAGGATTCCGGATATGCTTAAAAACAAGGATTTCTGGGTTCCGCTTGGAAACGGAACGGTAAACGGTGGCACCGTAATGAAGCGGAACGGTGATTGGGCACTCATCCATCAAAGCGGCGTTTTCATGACCCTTCTCTATGGCAATTAGCCCCACTGGAAATAGAGATTAGTCTTATAATGAAATTGACGGTCTCACAACTTTAGAGTTAGCGAACCTGCTCGCGCTTAAGCACAAGGCAACTTGTCGCCCGCAAAAAATCACAGGCTATGGATTTAATGGTCCGGTACATGAATCTCACCCTCGACGGCTACTTGCCAAAAGATTCGCTGTTCGGCGGCAGGCATAGAATGCTTTTCGGCGAGGCTAAACCGAAGATCGACTACGCCTTCAAAGTGGACCGGCTGGCGTTCGTTCGCTGTTGGTGGTTCGATCGCCAGATCGAAAATGTGATGGATTTCGGCCCTGTATCCATGCGTCCAAAGCGAGAACTTTTCTATCCAATCGATGCTTTAAGATCCGAAACTGACCGAGAGGTTGCCTACTATTTGGCCGAGCTGGGCTGGCAGGTAAAGGTCACCATGCTCTCCATCGATCGGCTTGAATACATGGTGCTCGTGGTTTTCAGCGCCGAGGGCGCGGTTCTTAAAGAAAGTGAAGAATATTCCTTAAGGTCTCTTGAGGCTGAAGATAGCTGGCCGCTGGTCGAGCACAAAGTGCTAGCCGTCTCCGCGTGAGACCGACCCCATCGGCGTTATAACACCTAGGTGGAAATAATCTCGTTTATCGGATTCGTGCTTGCCTGCCAAGCAATCGGGCTCCTCGGCAGCATTCCGACATTTAAGGCCATTCCAACCTGGTATGCCCGCCTTACGAAGCCAAGTTGGACGCCGCCCAATAAGGTTTTTGGCCCTGTTTGGACCGCCCTGTACCTACTCATGGCCCTCGCAGCCTGGCGGTGTTACGATGTGGAGGGGCAGCGCTTCGAACAATGGCTTACGCCCTTTGCGGTCCAGTTGGGGCTAAATCTTGCCTGGTCATGGATATTCTTCGGTGCAAAAAAGATCGGCTTGGCCCTTATTGAAATGGTCGTCTTGTGGGCTTTCATCCTTTGGTGCCTAATCGCCTTTTGGAAAGTCGACGAGCTGTCGGGCATCCTCCTTATGCCCTACCTTCTATGGGTCAGTTTCGCGTTTTCTCTTAACGCCGGAATCTGGATCCTTAATCGCAAGAAACATTAACTTCCCAGCAGAAGACATAACACACAAAACACAAGACAGCTCCTGTCTCCTATCTTCCCCTATCCCCCATCCCCAAACGATAAGCGCCAAGCGACATGCGTGATCCGAAAAGCTCGGTGCCCCCTAAATGCGAGGAAGCGATGTCGATAGCTGTCTCGAGCTTGTACTCGCCCCTGACGAGACGGAGCAACGAGCGTAGGGGGAACCACTGAGCGTAACCCGAGTAGGGTGTAGCGAAGTGGAGGGGGTGCGAAGGGCCAGTCCCGCGATCAGCGGACACGACAACGAAATCCCTATCCCCCGCCAGCGCGTATAATCCCCTAAGTGAAAAAGTGGGGCATTGGATTCATCATTGTCCTCCTCTTTTGCATCCCAATTTTTCTTCATCGAGAAACCAGCCAACAGCTCTTAAAAGACACCGACACCCACACGCTGGTCGAGGCGATCCGCGCAAGAAACGCGCCCCTAAGCTGGTTCACCGGGGATTGGCCACTTCAAAACCACTTCTATCGGCCGCTACCAACCCTAGCCTTTGAACTGGACAACTATCTCTATAAAGACAACGCCCCGGGCTACGGCGCAACCAACGCCTTACTGGCCATCGCCTGCGTTCTACTCCTTTTCTGGTTTCTAAGGGAGTTCACTAACAACCCGGTTTTATCCAGTGTCTCGTCATGCCTATTTGCGTGCTGGGTTTCCGGCAGTTGGTTTTGGCAAGCAAGCGCAGTCGTTCAGTACGGCTCTTACGTGGGGCTGCTGGTCGCGCTTTATCTGCTGTTCCAAAAGCCAATTCCGTGGCCAAAAGTGAGGGTGGCCGTTGCCGCGTTCTTAACGCTATTCTTCGCCTCCTCGGAAGTTTTTGGAGCGACCGTCTCGCCCGTCGAGGCGCTCTCCCAGAATATGATCGCCTGGCTTCCCAGCAGAACGGTGTCGGTCATGGTCGTCTTCGCCCTCCTCGCGATGGCATCTTACGCACGCTACGAACGGGTTAGCGCCGTTAAGATTCAGAAGGAAATCACCCCTCTAACTCCTCCCGCCACAAAGGGGACGGCCATCACGAAGGCCACAAAAACCGCCTGGCTTTGGGCTGTCGTCGCAGTGATTGGGACCGCGCTCGCCTTCTGCAGCTACGAGCAAGCGGTCATGCTGCCGGCAGCACTCTTAGGAGTCGCCATTGCCATGCGTTTGCAGGGTTACAAATCGCGATGGGGTTGGCAGGCGGCGTTCTGGCTATGCCTCGTAGGTTACATGCTCGTGAGGAAAGAGTTGCTTCCGCCAGGGAATTCCGACTATCAGAAGCAGACCCTTAGATTTGGCCCCGGCGTTTTGCTCACTTTGGAACGCTACGCTTTTCCTTACTTAGCCGGCTTTTGGGAATCTATCGGAACGCTTAGCACGGGGTTGGCTTTGCTGTTAATGTCCGACATCTATGTCAGCGGCCTCTTCTTCATCGCCAACGTGACCGCCTACGTCGAGTCACGAAGAAGGTTTGTTTTGGCATTCACCGGCTGGAGTCTATCGATCATCACGTTTCTGCCAATGGCTTGGTTACGCGGCGCGGGCACTCCCTCTTTCGAGTATTACAACTTTTGGCCGTTGGCCTTTCGATCTTTATTCGCGGTCGTTTTGTGCTGGATCGGAGTCGACCTGTTGGTTATCGCTGTGTCGCCCCCAGAGCTGAAAGCGCCTGCAAGGCTAAATCCCGCACCTGGTTCGCTTCCTCGTCCGTAAAGTTGCCGCCCATTTTTCGCAGTTGAAGGGCAATGGCCAGAGAGTGCTTGCCTTCCGGAATGCCTTTCCCTTCATAGACGTCGAACAGCCATTGCTTCTCCAGCGTTTCACCCGCGCCATCATTAATCGCCTTTGCAATTTCGGCATAGGGAGTGGACTTATCTATTAGGATCGCAATGTCTCGTCGTACAGCCGGATTGCGGCTTATTGGCTTAAGAACGGGTTTCTCCGGCCGATGGGAGTAAATGGATTCCAAATCTACTTCGGCCAGGAAGCTTTCCACGGGCAGGCCCAGTTCTTCCGCCAAATCCGGATGGATTTGGCCGAACAGAACCGGCGGCTGGTCGAAAAGCTGCGCCTGGCGAGTGGGGTGAAGGCGAGAATCATGGCTGGGATGCCAGTTCAACTCAAGGCTGCTTTGCCGCAGCACTTCTTCCACTGCCGTCTTAAGAAGATAGAAAGACTTTGCCGGAGTTGGCTGCTTCTCCCAATGTTCGGCGGTTGGGCCGCCGGTGGCGATGATGCCAAGCTTACGAACCTCGGAATCCGCTTCCGGATTCCCAAACACTGCTCCGATTTCGAAGAGCTGCAGGTTCGCGCCGCCGTTTCGGCGGGCGTTATCGGCCAGGTTAGGCCAAATGGAGTTGCGCAGCAGCGACATCTCCGGCGAGCCTGGCTGACGCGGGCCGATTCTTTCCCCTCGTGGATCGTCCAGTGGGTGTGAATCCATTAAGGAAGAACTGATGTTTTGAACATATCCAAGCCCCTGCATAAGCGTTCTAATCTGCTCAATGTAAAGATCGAACCCGAAGACGCCGCCCTGAGTTGTCGTGCCTTGGATCGGCGCTTCCGGGATCGTCTCGTACCCATGAACGCGGCCGATCTCTTCGACAACATCATATTCCTGCACCACATCCGGACGCCAAGTTGGCGCCGTAACTGTGAACTCTTCCCCGCTGCCGTCCACTTCAAATCCAAGCCTCTTCAGATAGCCAATCGCTTCATCGGCAGAAACCGGAATGCCCAGCAACTCTCGCACCTTGGACATTCGAACCTTAAACGTAGCAAGAGCCGGCTTGGAAGGATATACGTCGATCATCCCATCAACCCGCGACTTGCCACCGTCCAGGCTCGCCAATAATTCCGCAAATCGGTTCTGGCCAGCCGGCGCACCCTCGGGGTCCACGCTTCTCTCAAACCGGTAAGAAGCTTCCGTTGAAAGCCCCATCTGCTTGCGTGTTTTCCGAACCGCCGTATTTACAAAATGAGCCGCCTCTAACAATATGGTTGCTGTCGAATCGCTCACTTCTGAATCCAATCCACCCATAACGCCACCGGCTCCAACCGGCTTCTCTGCATCGGCAATAATGATCTGCGAGCTGTTAAGCTCGTGTTCTTCGCCATTAAGAGTGGTGAGCTTTTCGCCATTCCGAGCGCGGCGAGCAATCAGTTTGTGCCCGGCCAGCTTCTCCAAATCGTAGGCATGCATAGGCTGGCCAATCTCCAGCATCACGTAGTTGGTCAAATCAACCAGCAAGCTGATCGACCGCATTCCGGCCATCCTAAGCCGCTTTTGCATCCAATCTGGGGTCTCCAGATTGAAATCGCCCTTGAAAACGCGAGCAGTGAAGCGCGTGCAATCCTCGGTGTCAATAGATACTTTGGCAAACTTCCGGTCCCCTTCCCCTTGCGCTCCGGCGGAGGGGGGAGGGTTAGGGATGGGGGTTTCTAAGACGCGAATCATATTCATCTCGGCAGAAGTGTCTTCGTCCATTGGAAAGCCAGCAGCGGCTCGCTTATAGAGTTCGGTTGGGCTGGAATCAAGCTCTTTCGCAAGCACTTCCCGGGCAAGGCCAAGCACCGAAAGGCCGTCGCCTCGGTTAGAAACCACCCGGATATCGAGCATCTTTTCGCCCTCGACGTCCTCGATCCCTTCCAGTTCGAACCCGGCCATGGTTAGGAGATCTCCGATCTCCTCGGCGGATTTCGAAGTCCGCACAAAATCCTGAAGCATTGAATAAGCGAACTTCATTGTTTTTCGATGAACTCCAGTCTGTTGCCGAAGGGGTCTTGTGTGTAAAAGCGCTTTCGGGGGGCAAGGGCGGTATCCCACTCCGTCGAATAGCCGCCAGACCGCAAGCGAGATTCTATTTCCTCAATATTGCTCGTGGCCAACGCGGGATGCGCTCTTTTAGCTCCGAGATGAGCTGCCTCTGCTTGCAAATGAAGTTGCACCCCGGCAGGAAGCGCAAACCACACTCCTCCCTTATGTTTTAACGAATCCGGCTTTTCCAGTTCCGGAAGCTCAAGAAGATCCCGGAAATACGTCAATGCCGCTGGTTCGGAGCCCACGGGCATTGTAATCGCCACGTGATCAATCCCATCAATCATCTGAACTGCTCCAAGAAGCGCAGATCGTTCTCTAAAAAGTGCCGGAGGTCGTCGATCCCATAGGCCATCATCGGGATTCTTTCAACGCCCAGACCAAAGGCAAAGCCGCTATAGCGCTCGGTGTCGATGTCATAAGCTCTCAAAATGTTGGGGTGGATCAGCCCGGCCCCGCCAAGCTCGATCCAGCCGGAATGTTTGCACACCGGGCAGCCGCTGCCTCCACAGAAGGGACAAGAAATGGCGTAGTCCACGCCCGGTTCCACAAAGGGAAAGAAGTCCGGCCTAAAGCGCACCTTCACGCTTTCACCGAACATCGCCCGCGCGAACTGCCCAAGCGTTCCCTTCAGGTGCGCCATAGAAACGCCCTCATCGATCATGAAAGCATCTACCTGGTGAAAAGTATGCGAGTGGGTTCTATCAACAGCTTCATTGCGGAAGCAACGCGCAACCGTAAAGGCGCGCAGAGGAGGCTTCTCCGTCTCAAATACGCGGCCCTGCAATGCCGTCCCTTGCGTGCGCAAGAGACGCTCGTCGTCGATCCAAAACGTGTCCTGGTCGTCCATCGCCGGATGGTCCGGCGGATAATTCAAGGCGTAAAAGTTGTATTTAGCGAGTTCGAGTTCGGGCGACTGGTGGTAGCGAAAACCGAGTCCGGACAGCACCGATTTGATCTTGTCCGACGCTTGATCGAGCACATGTTCATAGCCGAACTGCAGCGGCCGCCCGGGCATGGTCACATCGATTTGCTCTTTTGCAAACAACAGCGACTGCTCGCCCGTTTTCAACTCGGCCTGACGTCCGTCAATCGATTCCTGCACGCGCGCCTTTGCCTCGTTCACAAGTTGGCCAAACTTTGGCTTCTCTTCCGGCGGCAAACTGCCTATCTGCCGAAGCAGCCCAGTGAGCAGGCCCTGCTTGCCCAAGAACTTGATTTCGATCTCGCGCAGTTCGGCCGTGCTCGTGGCAGCCCTTATTGCTGACGAAGCTTCTGATTCAACTTCGGAAATAGCTTGCATTCGAAGGTTTAGGGTGACTCATCCGGCGCCTTTATTTCAAGGTCCAACATCTGCGAGGCTTCTTCTTCGCGCCGGTTATGGCCCGTTTTTGATCGCTTCGCCCAATCGACGTTCGAAAATCGAGATTCAAAAACTTCTCCGGTGCCCCATTTTAGCGAGGCACGAGCGGAAGGGGGAACCAGCGAAGCCGGAGGGGGTTACAAACAAGCCAGTTCGCGACCAGCGGACACGATATCAATCCCTCCCAATCAAAAATCAAAAATCAAGGGTCTACGAGATTTTCTGTGGGTTAGGTCTAATCTTAACCGATGGACGGTTCAGATCTTTACACACGTTTGCTGGGTGTCAGCGCTCCTTGGTTTGTCTCTTCTGTAGAGTTTGACGAGAGCAGCCAGTCAGTCTTGGTT
>DASXZH010000026.1:0-14368 GCA_036502005.1 Fimbriimonadaceae bacterium | reverse complement strand
GAGTCGTAGTTGTGATCAAGCGAGGAACGGCTTACGAGGCCGTTCGACCAAAAAACCTACAGGTTCAAAATGAACCTTGACAAATCACCATACGATCTCCCCCGGTTCGCGGACTCACCGGCCCCTCCGCCCGAGAGGGGCCAAGAGTTTTGCGGCGAAAGTGGGCAGCTAGTGGAATATATCGACCCGGTTGGTCGTAGACAGGAGCTAGGTTCAGTAGGCCCCTCCGCCACCCTGAAAAGCGTAATGCCATTCAGTTTTACAAGAGTGAACACAAACGTTTCTCGGGGATGCAGGCCCAAAGGGCTGAGAAGACTTTGCGAAGGCCGAAGGCTTGGTAATTAGCGCCTGTTCTTCTCAAAGCCCCAAAGGGGCGACACAAGCGCTTCGGTTTCACTTTCAAAAAGCTGCTTTTTCATAGCGTCACAAACTGCTTGAGCTGCGCTGAATTTCCTGCTAGTCGGCGGACACAAAGGCACTTATTGACCGTATCCTCAACTTCCCATGCTCTCTGAAAAGTGAGATGGAGGCTGACGGGGCATCCGGCCCACCAGTTATCCAAACGCGCCACACTCGGCCGTTAACCGTAGCGGCTTTGATCGAGTTGAACAGGTCTGACCAAAACCAGGCAAAGACGGCTGAACTTTCATGCCCCTTGGACATCGGATTTTTGGAAAACGTGCCGTTGGAGTCGAAGAACTCGTATTCGCTCAGAATATGGCCAAAATCTGACTTCGTTAACAAGGCCGTTCTTGAATACACTTTCTTGTCCCAATCAGTCCATCGGGCCGTTAAGTACGCGCCTTTCTTGGAACTGATATAAGAAAGAATTTCTTGGGGGCTATGGGTGAGAAGGGCATTCTTGAGCTTTGTCCATTCCTGAGACGTGCAGAAAGGCACTCTCTTTTGATGTTGCAAAGCTAAGGCCGTGCGGCAAAGGGCGAGGGTGGCGACCGCCAACAAGAAGCATTTGAATGCCCAGTTCTGGGTAGGTTCCCCAAGTTCCGCAGGGCCCCTGCTGTTACTTAACGGGCTCCGCGTTCTCCGCCTGATCTTAATCATTTCGTTGAGCTCTCAGTTGCCATTTAAGCGCAATCAAAGGCTACCTTTCCATTCACAAAGGTTTTCCACACTTTTGGCAAGCCGAAGTAATATGGGATCTCGCGGTAATCCTCGCAGTCGAAAATCGTAAAATCGGCCGCCTTTCCTGGCTCAAGTGAGCCGATTTCATGACCCCTCTTAAGGCTATAAGCCGCGTTTATTGTTGCAGCGGAAACTGCTTCAGCGGGCAGAAGTTGCATTTGAGTGCAGGCCAGGGAAAGAATCATGGGCATGGAAGGCGTAGGCGAGGAGCCGGGGTTGAAATCGGTGGCGAGTACAAGGGCAAGGCCTGCGTCAATCATCTCCTTGGCGGGAGGATACTTATTCCAACCAAGCGCATAAACGGACCCCGGCAACACGACCGGCTGAACACGGCCTGCTAGAAGGGCAGCAATGCCAACGTCGTCCACTTTTTCCAAGTGGTCTGCAGTGATAGCTCCCGTTTCGGCTGCTAAGCTTGCCCCTCCGTTGTTTGAGAGTTGATCGGCGTGGATACGCAAGCCCAGACCGAGGGCCCTTGCCCTGTTCAAGACCTCACGGCTTTGCTCATAGCCGAAGTATCCGTGCTCGCAAAAAACGTCGCAAAACTCCGCTAGATTCTGTTCGGCCACGGCCGGCAGCATGCTCTCAATGATCTCCAGCACATAGCCGTCGTGATCATCCGTGAACTCTTTCGGGAAAGCGTGCGCCCCGAGAAAAGTTGGAACACATTTTAATGGCGTTTCTTCGCCAAGGCGCTTAATCGTTCTTAGAATCTTGAGTTCACTTTCGAGCGATAGTCCATAGCCGGACTTCGCTTCGACGGTGGTGGTGCCACAAGACAAGAACCAATTGGCGTGCTTCTTTGCTTGCTTCAGAAGTTCTGCCTCTGAAGCATCGCGGGTGAGCGCCACTGTTCTCTTAATTCCGCCGCCAGCGGCAGCGATCTCCTGGTAACTTGAGCCAGACAATCTTTGTTCGAATTCGTCGATCCGGTTTCCAGCGAAGACGGCATGGGTATGGGCGTCTACAAAGCCGGGCAGGACGGCCCGGCCACCGGCATCGACCATTTCGGTTTCTTTTTTAAAGCCTTTGCTTATTTCATCCGGTGGGCCAATTTGAGCAATGCGGCCATCTTCGACCAAGAGCGCGCCCTTTTCAATGATTCCCAACTCGCGCATTTCCCATCCAAAGCGTGGGCGCGCTGGCCCAGCGAGAGTCAGGATTTGGGAGGCATTTAGAATGGCTAGGGAATGCACAGAATGAGTTTAGCCGGGATGGGTATTCGGCATTCGGCATTCGGCATTCGGCATTCGGCCCTGGGTTCCGGCTCCTGAATTCTATTTAGGGGCTTCGCGGCGAGTTCTATTCCCCGCTCTCCCGGTTCGCTTCGCGCTTCGCTTACCACCTCTCTCGCGGAGGAGATAGGTTTGGGTTTTGCGACCATCTCGGTTCGTACTCATACTCCAGAAGTCAGGCTGACAAGCTTCTCTTTTAGGGCCTCCTTAAAAATCAAACGACCCCGAGTGAATACCTCGGGGTCGCTGTGTTCTAGCGAAGAGAGAAAAATCTACTTTCTCGTGTGATGCCGTCGACGTCGAACGTGGTGTTTGTGATGGCGATGCAAAGTGTAAGTGGTCGTGGTCGTCGTTACATCGGCCCAACCGTTGTATGGGTTTATGTCGGCGCCGCCGATCTGCCACTCTTCAATGGGACTTGCCGAGCTGGACTGAACGGCCATGTGGCTCGTCGTTGTCGTAGTCTCGGTCGTGGTGGCTCCTGGATCAGGATCGCCGGTGGTTACCGGGGGCGTTGCGTCGGTAGTTGCCGGCTGAGGCGCCGCTGCCACCGGGGCGGGCTGCGTTACAACCGGGGCAACCGTTACGACCTGAGCCGGTGGGTTAGTTACAACAACTGCATTTTGCGACTGATTGGGCGGATTTTGGCGGTTCATGGCGAACTGCTGATCGATGCTTCCCCAATCTTGGTTGTTGGCGTAGGCGCTCATCACGTCCCGAATCGGCGTGTTATCTTCCCGGGAGACAATCTGGCCAACTATAACTTCGTTCATCTGGTTTTTCGTGTTGCCAAAATAAACCGCGTCGTCAACCGTCATCCCATAGTTTTTCATGAGGATCGCTTGCCAAGTTGCCTTCGTGAAGTCGTCGTTCGTCCAAGCGCTGGTGTCAACGTTGTTCGGATTGTAAAGACTGGCGGGAACGTTCTGTCCATTAGCGATTTGAAGCCAGGTCTGTCCGCCTGAATACATACCGTAAATATCCGAGAGGTTCTTGCCGGTCTGCTGTTGAATTACAAAAGCCGGCGCAAGTTGGTACATGGAGACGTTTTGAATGCCCGACTTCTGGGTCAGGATTGCTTGTGGATCCATATTGAGATCGCGGGCTAAGGCGATCGAGGCCGCCGCATCTTCCCAGCTAACATTATTGTTCTTGACAAAATCTTGGATCGGGCTGGCGCTTGTCTGGACAACTACGGCCGGCGCTGTTGTTTGGGTTGTGGTTTGAGTTGTTGGTTGTGCTTGACCGAAAGCGAGGGCCATAACAACTGTTAAAGCGAAGCTTGTGATAGTCTTTCTCATCTGAAATTCCCCTTGAGTCTTACTCTTGCCTTCTATGACCGGTTGTAGTTTACGGCTGGACGTCATTAAATCAAGGGGCAAGGGGAGGGATTTTTGATTTTTGATTGGGGAGCGGAATTTTGACTTCGACACCTCCCAAGCCTCGCTAAATTTCCCCATTACGGGGTTTGCAGTCCTAAGTTGGCATAACGGTTATCTCTTCGAACGACACGACTTCTCGCTACTCGAACTAGGAGCGCCGAACGCGCACCTTTGAAGTCGACTCCCGATTCTCGGATGGGGGATCTTATTTCCTATCCCCTATCCTCTATCCCCCGTAGGCGTTAAAATAAGGTCTTCCAGAGATAATTTCCAAGGTTTGCGACTCGCGCCTCTCCCGGTTCGCGGACTCACCGACCTCTCCATTCGGGAGAGATTTGTGGCTGCGGGAATGCCAAGGTGGCTTATTTTAACGCCTATGGGGGGGTCGGGGGGAGAGGTTCCGAAAAGCTTAAAATAAAGAATGCTTCAGCCAAATAGCCGCCCCCATAGACAAGGTCGCACCAAGAGAGCTCGAGGCCTTCGCAATGGGGCTTCGGTTTCCGAGAAGTGGACTTGGTCGTTCTTGCGGAACGACAACCTTGGCTGTAGATTTCGAAGGCAGTATCCAATCGGCGACTACACGCTTGATTTCTACTGTCCTCAGCACAAGCTTTGCATTGAGGTGGACGGCGAGCAGCACTTTGATTCGCTGGAGGAAGATAAGGAGCGGGATGCCTATCTTTCGGGACTCGGGATTCGCGTTATTCGCATTCCAAGTCTTGATCTGTTCGATGATGAGAATCTGGCCATGAGCGCCTGGCTCAAGATTATAAGGGAAGCGTTGGATGGTTAAGTTAACCGGAACCTCTCCCCCAGCCCCTTCTCCTCTGCCGGAGCACAGGAGAAGGGGGCTTTACCGGACCGGCCGCAATCCGCAGATTTTCCCCGAGACTCAGGACTTCAAGACTTAGGACTCAAAACGCGTAGCGTTTCGCGTAGTATATATATCTCTACATGATTGTCACATACGACACTCCATTTGATATCAGCAAAGACTTCGAACCGAAGGGCGATCAAGGCCCGGCTATCGCCGGACTAACCGACGGCCTCGACAGCGGATTCCGCTTCCAAACCCTCCTCGGCGCGACCGGAACTGGCAAAACCTACACCATGGCCAGCATCATCCAGGAATCCCAACGGCCGGCCCTCATCATGGCCCATAACAAAACCCTGGCCGCCCAGCTTTGCCAGGAGTTCAGGGCCTTCTTCCCGGAGAACTCGGTCCAGTATTTCATCAGCTATTACGATTACTACCAGCCGGAAGCCTACGTGCCGGGAGCCGACCTCTATATAGAGAAGGACTCTAGCGTAAATGAGGAGATCGAGCGCCTGCGCCACGCGGCAACGCAAGCCCTATTAGAAAGAAGGGATGTGGTGGTCGTGGCCTCGGTTAGCTGCATTTACGGTCTTGGCTCCCCGGACACCTACGCCGAGTCGGTGGTCACCTTCGAAACGAGAGCCGTTTTCGATCTCCAAACTGCTCTAGAAAAGCTCGTCCACATGCAGTTCACGAGGAACGACATGGTCCTCAATCGCGGCACTTTCAGGGTAAGAGGCGACACGCTTGAGATCCAACCAAAAGACGAAGAAATCATCACCCGCGTTGAGTTCTTTGGCGATACGGTTGAGCGCATTAGGC
Source organism: Fimbriimonadaceae bacterium (assembly GCA_036502005.1). GTDB lineage: Bacteria > Armatimonadota > Fimbriimonadia > Fimbriimonadales > Fimbriimonadaceae > DASXZH01. The sequence goes on along the minus strand of DASXZH010000026.1, from coordinate 8,969 downwards.
TGTTCGATCCGCTTACCCAGGAAGTGCTCGATGAGCCCACAAAGGTCAGCGTCTTCCCCGCTACCCACTATGTAACTCCTTGGGAAAAAATGGATCTCGTCATGGAGCAGATCCAAAGAGAAGCCGACCAACAGGTTGAATACTTCATCGCTCAAGGCAAGCTTCTGGAAGCGCAACGCCTCAAACAGCGCGTGGAGTTCGACATGGAGATGATGCGTGAGGTTGGCTACTGCAACGGCATCGAAAACTACTCCCGCTACTTTGATGGCCGCGAGCCGGGCGATCCGCCCTTCACCCTCCTTGACTTCTTACCGAAAGATGCCATCGTCTTTATCGATGAAAGCCACCAAACTTTGCCCCAGATTCGAGCCATGTATAACGGCGACCAACAGAGAAAATCAGTCCTTGTCGACTACGGCTTTCGTCTACCCTCCGCCCTAGACAACCGCCCGCTCAAGTTTGAGGAGTTTCTGACACGGGTGCCGCAGGTTGTCTTTGTCAGCGCCACTCCCGGTCCCTTCGAAGGGGAAAACCAGAGCCAAGTCGTCCAGCAGATTATTCGGCCCACGTACATCGTCGATCCGGAAATCGACCTTCGGCCAACCAAGGGGCAGATCGACGATCTTATTCACGAGATCCAGATAAGAGTTGCCAAGAAAGAACGAACTCTCGTCACCACCCTGACCAAGAAGATGGCCGAAGATTTAACCTCTTATCTTCAAGATTTAGACGTTAAAGTTCAGTACATCCACTCTAATGTTCACTCGCTGGAACGACCGGAGATATTAAGGGACCTAAGACTTGGCGTCTATGATGTTGTGGTCGGCGTAAACCTTTTAAGAGAAGGACTCGACCTCCCCGAGGTCACACTCGTCGCCATTCTCGATGCCGATAAAGAAGGCTTCCTCAGATCGGACACCTCCCTCATCCAAACGATAGGAAGAGCAGCCCGTAACGTCGATGGCAAGGTGATTCTCTACGCCGACAACATCACCGGCTCCATGCAAAGGGCGATGGAGGAAACAGAACGCCGGCGCAAGGTGCAAACGGACTACAACCAGGAACATGGATTTGAACCCAAGAACGTCCTCAAAGAAGTTCGCGAGACCATCCGTTCCTATGACGCAGTCGCCGAGGTTGTTTCCCAATACAATAGCGAAACCGCTGCGGAGGGACCAATAAGGCTTGAAGACATCCCTATCGTTATCGCGGGACTTGAAAAGGAGATGAAGGACTTCGCCAAGATCATGGAGTTCGAGAAGGCTGCGGGAGTAAGGGATGAGATCAACCGCCTTCGACACGTCATGGGTACGACGGACGGGAAGTTGGGAGTCAGCAGCCGCCGCAAGGTGAGGAGGCTGAAGCCTGCGGGGAGAAGCGGATAACGAGAATGTCGAATGTCGGATGTCGAATGTCGAATGTCGAATGTCGAATGCTGAAAGTTAACGGATACTCGATAGTCGATTGTCGAAAGTTATACGGCTAGGAACGAAGACGATCCCCTATCCCCCATCCGCCCTACCCTTTCGAACATTACTTGTTAAATTCTCGTTCAATTAAATACAGCGCGCACGTGTTGAGTTCTGGTTACGTCTCCAACAATTGAACTTATAGGCTCCTTATCTAAATGACTTGTCGACCACTCCCCAGTCCTTGCGAAGAAGGCAAACTTCGAACAGGCGCAAAGACCAAACCTCTCTCCTCCGCGAGGGAGGTCGGTAAGCGAGGAACGAGCGAACCGGGAGGGAGGGAAAAGAAAGAACCCACCGCATGAGTAGCCCTCCGACCACGCTAGGAAAATATCAAATAATCCGCGAGATCGCCCGTTCAAACGACATCGTTTACGAGGCCTACGATCCGCTGATGAACCGGCGCGTTGCCGTAAAGGAACTTGCCGTTCCCGGAGGCTCAACAAGCCAACAAAAAGATGAGCGCCTAAAGCGCTTCTTAAGAGAAGCGAAAGCCGCCGGATCGCTCGCCCATCCCAATATTGTCACCATCTTTGAAGTCGGTGAAGACGCGGGCCGCCACTACCTGGTCATGGAGTATCTCGATGGCCACACGCTTCGAAATGAACTCGATGCCAAAGGATTTCTCCCTGCTGAAGAGGCCGTTAAAACGGCAGAAGCAGTTCTAAGGGCCCTTGAATATGCCCACCAAAACGGCGTCATTCACAGGGATATCAAGCCCGAAAACATCCAACTCCTTTCCGATGGCCGCGTAAAGCTCACCGATTTCGGCATCGCCAGGTTGACCTTTGAGCCAAATCTCACCATGGATGGCCAAGTCTTCGGCACGCCCAGCTATATGTCGCCGGAGCAGGTCGTCGGCAAAGAAATCGATGTAAGAAGTGATCTCTTTAGCGTCGGCGTGGTTCTCTACGAGATGCTTGCCGGCCAGAAGCCGTTCACCGGCGATAGCGTGGTGACCATCACTTACGCGATCATGAACAAGCAGCCGGACCAGCCCGCGCAAGTGAGTTACAACCTATGGCAGGTTGTTTCAAAAGCGCTGGATAAGACGCCCGCTATGCGCTACGCGAACGCGCCCGAAATGCTGAAAGCTCTCGACTCAGCCCAGCGCGCCCCCGCGCCTCCGCCTACGCAGAGTTATTCGCAATCGGGACCTCAGCCGACGTTAAACCCATACGGCCCGCAAGGAAACCCGTTCACGCCACAAGTTCCATATCCCGGCGGATCCTACCAAACTCAGAACCAGCCTCCGCTGCAATATCCTTATAATCCTTACCAGCCGCAGCAGCAGGTTCCCCAGAACTCAAACCCCTACGCGCCGATTCAGCAGCCCTATTCTCCTGGTGGCCAGCAATACTCACCTGGGCCAACTTATTTGCCCAGCCAGTCACCTTTCCAGCCGAGCGCGAACCCATACCAGGGAACCGTGCCAACCTACCTGCCCGGCGCTCAAAACATCCCGACCTATTACCCGCCTCCTCCCCGAACTCCGATGATGAAGCCGGAGCAGCGCGCATTGATGTGGCGAATTATTGCCACCGTGCTGAGTATCGGAACCATCTTTTCCCTTGTCATTGTCGCTTGCCTTTCTTGCAGCGGAGCCTTCAAACCACCAGACGCAGCACCGGGAAATGCTGTCTCGCCCGGTTCCGGCACGACCGATGATTCAACTCCCATCGACGACTCCACGAGTTCCAACGGGCCGACCCTGGAGAAAAATGGCTTGGATTACGCTTCAAAGGCTAGAACGGAAAGCCCCGATCTAGCCGTCCAAGATTTACAGAACGCAACAAAGAGCTTAGAATCAGCGGCCGACGCCTTTAAGAGCAACCAGCAACACGATATGGGGCAAAAATGCCTTGATGAAGCCGCAGACGCTAGGTACCAATGGGCTATCCTTATAGAACCCGAAGAACGCGGAACTGCCAGGTCGATCCTTTATGAGGCACGAAAAGAGGCGAGTCCCGGTAGTAACAGTTACGACGAAGTTGATCAGGAAATACACAAGTTAACATGAGGCTTATCAAGCAGTATCGAACAGATTCACCCCAGGTGGTCGTGAAGTTCGCAGTGGCGGGCTTGATATTGGCTTGCATCTACGGCCTGTTCGACACCACCGCCGCTGCCTTTGCCGATGGGTTTCTAACCTCCCCAAACAAAGACCACGATGCGCAACTGCTTCGAATGACTTACAACATTGACCCAAGCTTGCCGCTTCAAGAGCAAATTGCAAAGAGGGTTCAACTCCTAGGTCAGCTTCATGATCCGGCCATGAAAAGTAACCTGAAACGCGAGCTGGCCGCCCAATATTGCAATCAAGGCCATCTTTATTTGCTTCAAGGCCAAGCCGCAACTGCGGAACACTCGTTCCAACTAGCCATCGAAAACGATCCCAATAATCCTGTCTATCCCCGCATGGTCGCCCAACTCTACGCCGATGCGGCCGTTAAGCAAGCTGAAACAGACAATAAGCTCAATCTTCTAAGAAGCTCTTCCGCCTACTACCACGAAGCGCTCATGCATGAATCGGATAACTCGCATAGGCAGTATCTTGCGGCCCAAGAAGCCACGGAAAGCTACACCCTAGCCAAGACCGAGTTTTACACACCGAACGGTAAATCCGCCGCTAAATATGACCTTCAGAGAGCGAAGGAACTTGCACCGGCCGGTACTCCCGTCGCGCGCGACATCGATCAGCTCCTGCAGCTTGCCTCCAACTAGCCAAAGGCACAGGTGGTTGCCCCGTCCACCAGCAAACTTACACCGCTGATATAGGAAGCCCTTTCAGAACATAGAAAGGCTACAACATCTCCGATTTCCTCTGGCCTGGCAAACCGCTTCATGGCGGTTGTTTCCGCCTGCTGCTTGGCGGACTCCTCTAGGCTGATTCCCTCTTTGTCAGCTCTTACATGAATCAGGTGCTGTTGGCGATCTGTATCTGTGTGGCCCGGCAAGACTCCGTTCACCGTGATTCCATCCTGCGCAAGCTCGTACGCCTGCAGCTTGGTAAGAGACATCAATCCGGTTCGCAAGGTGCTGGAGATAGGCAGAAACTTTGCCGGCTCCTTTGCAACCAGCGACGTGATATGGATGACCCTTCCCCACTTTGCCGCTTTCATTCCAGGCGCGGCGAGGCGGACCATTCGAACAACGTTCATGAGCGTGCTTTGCACGCCCGCTTCCCACTGCTCGTCGGTAAGATCCATCACGTTGCCAGCGGGTGGCCCACCGGTGTTGGTAACCAAGATTTGAACGGCCCCAAGCTCCGCTTCGGTCTGCTTGAACCAGCTCTTTAAATCTTCCAGCTTGGAAACGTCGGCCACATGCCCCTTCGCACCGTGCCCAATCTCAGAGACTGCCTTATCTATGGTTTCTTGCGTTCGCCCACAGATTGAAACCTTGCATCCTTCGGCGGCGAGCGCCCTTGCCGATGCCAGCCCAATTCCTTTGCTCCCGGCAGCCACCATTGCCACCCTGCCTTTGATCCCTAAATCCATGATGGCAAGCTTACATCTATTTCGGCAAACCCGCAGCCGGCTTTGCTCCCCCCATTTGGATAGGAGTGCTTCCGCCAGAAATGGCCCGAACTGCCTCGGGATGTTGCTTCAGGTACGCCAGCCGATCTGGCACGCTCATCGCGTTCAGTTTTGCCTTCATTCCTACGCCGGGGGATCCTTGACCAATTTGGCCAACGGTTCCTCCGGAGGAACCTTGAACGGCCGGCGATTGGCCGCAACCACTTGCCACGGCCAACAGACATACGGCAAAAGTGAGTTGGTAAACAATCTTCATAGTTTTGCTTTAGGCTTGCTATCAGCGGCCTTAAACGAGTCAAGTTTCGCCTTTTGCTCGGCAATCTGCTTCTCCTTGGCGTGGAGCGCCTTATCCTCTCTAAAGGCCTTATAAACCTTTGCCTGATAGTCCGCGGCTTTCGCAGAATTTCCATTCTTGAATAAGGCGTCCGCCATTGTCATATTAACAAATATGTCGGATGGGGCGGAGCAGTTCTGGGCCTCTGTAACCGCCTCAAGAGCCAGTGGATAATCCGGATCCTTAATCTCGCCAAGCCCTTGGTTGAAATCATCATTGCCAAGGATTACCCGAGCGATGTAGCAGAGATATTGTGGGGAGTTATCGAATCTCTTCAACATCTTTTCCCCGTATTGATGAGCTTCAGAAGGATTCAGAACAGCCAAGATGGCGTATCGCTTAACGGCCACGCCGTCTGAATCCCAAGGAAAAGTCTGCTCGGACTCGTCGAAAAGGTCGAGCACCTTTTTAAAATCTTTTTCCTTTGTAGCCTTGTCAATCTCTTTATTGATATCACCCAACTTGACCATCTGAGCTTCGGCGGAGACTTTAAAAGCCTTTGCTTCGAAAGTGTGGTTGAGCACACTGGGAAGGATCTCGCCCAGATAAATCGGATGGCCGATGTAAGCGATGCGCCCATCCCCATCGATCACAAACGTGCAAGGAATTCCCTGCTGCCCGGCTGCCGTCAGCCAGGTGCTCATCATGTCTCCGGCCGGGTCGTCGGCACCGACGTTATAGGCCATCTTTGCATGAGCGGACTCCACGAACTCTTTCACTTTTGGTAAATAGTTAACGCTCTTTTCCTTGCTGTGGCTTTCCCAAATATCGATGCCGGTGAAAGAAACCTTCCCCTTGTATTCGGCGGCCAATTTCGATAGCTCGGGCATAGCTGCGATGCAGGGGCCGCACCAAGTCGCCCAGAACTCGACGACGTGAACGGTGCCATCCGCAAGGTTGTTTAACGGCTGTCCCTTGAGCCAGGTTATTCCGACGGCAGGAGGCGCCATGTCGCCTTCCTTAAGAGTGGCCTGCGGCGTTACAGACTTTTGCGCGGCGGCCTTGCCGACGACGGATATTGCAAAAAGGGAAAGTAAAGAACGGCCGAGAGAAAGATATGCTTTTTTCATCAGGAGCTTTTAATTGGGCAAAGCTCGAGGGTTTTAAACAAACCCCCGAGACTGACAAGTCCCTATTGGGGACACGTTGTGGGGCGCGTCATTGGCAAAACACCGAAGTAGTTGTAACTGTCGATAGGCAGGTAGTAACAGTTGAACTTCGGATCTCGAATGGAACTGACGCCTGGAGGAAACACCCATCCGATATTATGCTGCTGCACAGCCGTGACATAGTAGCCAAGGGAGCTATAATTCGGATCTGAAGCCATGTCGCCGATGCTCACTTTGGCGGACTTGGCATGTCCATCGCACCATGCGACGTTTACCGTGGCACCGTTGTGGCGACCCTCAAGCGGCGGAACGAAATCGTCGGCGTACACAAGGAAGGAATCATGAGCATAATCTTGCACCGCTCCAGGCGCTCCGTAAAGCACGCCCTGGTCGGCGAGCATGATTGTGCTCGCGGGGGCATCAAAGGCGCTTGTCGGGGCAACATCCATAAGTGCATTGTCGGCGATGCCCGTAGGGGGCCCGCCTGGTCCACCCATGGGTACTTGGCCACTAGCTGCCGGGCATCCGTCGATCTGCGAGTTCTTCAAGTAGGGTTGAAGCAAGCCGCTGCCGTTAACGTAGGCCTCGCCAATTGGGGTGGTGTTATAGTTAGTGTCTAGTTCGAACCACCAATATCGGACGGCATAGACGCCCGGAGATGGCATTGTAACCGTATCCGATGGGGGCATCATATCATCGAAGTCGTTGGAATACATAATCCCAGCAAGCCCAATCTGTTTCTGATTCGAAAGACAGACGGTTTTCTTGGCGGCAGCTTTCGCTTGTGCGAAAACTGGGAATAGGATCGCCGCCAAAATCGCGATAATCGCGATGACGACCAGAAGTTCGATTAGCGTAAAGCCTTTGCGGCTGGCAGGGTTTAAATATTTCATTGTAGGAGTGCCTGGAAGAGAGGTGTTTTCAGGATACGATGGAATATTTCGCTGTGCAAGAGCACACTACTATATTTAGAGTCAAACTGATTAGTTAGTTGTGATTAAACTGATCAGTTCGGCATAAAATATTCTAACCCTTCGCGCTTCGTTTCTTGGTAATGCGATTGGCCCCTATCCACAGCACGAGGGCGGGGTAGCTTGGAGAGCCCGGCTCAACCGCCGGCAGCAACTCGTTAAGGTCTGCTGCTGGGTATCCCACCCAATCGCCCTCGCCAATCTCAACTTCTTCGGTGCCGATTTTCAGCTTCGCCTTGCCACGAAGAACGTAGATCACGGCGTCCTTGTAGAACTCTGCATTGAACGAATGGAGTAGTTCTGAATGCAACTCCAGGAGAGCCATGCCAGGCCCATCTTTCATGATTGCCGTAGGCGGCGCCATAAAACCGGGTACAAAACCGAGCTGGCCTAAACGTGTACGCTCGTTTCGCTCTTGGTAGCGCGACTGGTGGTCCTCCGGTAAGTTGACGCGACTGTCGGCTATTGCATACCAGGTCTCGTTGGAAGCTCGATGAACAACGATTTCCGAACGTACAGTTATTTTCTTTGGTACAAGTAGCGTGTCGTGATGGATATTGAGTCCGTCGTTAGCGATTTTCCTCAAGGTTGAGAGGCGGACGGATTGCGCTTTTTCGGCGCGAAAAACACTTGGCACGCTCACTTTGGCTTTTGCCGCCAACTGGACTTGAGTGAGTCCCTGGGCCCTTCTTACGTTAACAATGTTTTCCGCCGCTACCTGAAGTTCTGCCGGGCTGAGTTTAGAAGGCTTCATAGGCTTTTCTTACCTTACAGACGAGTCGTATGGCCTATTTATACATATTGATATGGCATAATATATGTATGAAGAAGACCCTTGAGATAGACGAAGACCTGCTTAAACAGGCTAAGAACGCTGTACGCGCCAGGACAGACACGGAAACCGTCCGGCTTGGTCTGGAATCTCTCTTGCAGCAGGCAGCGTACAATCGACTCGCCGCGCTGGGTGGCACGGAGCCGAATGCAGCCGATATTCCCCGGAGACGCCCATAGTTCTGGTTGACACCAGCGTCTGGATTCGGTTTCTGTCTAACCAATCACTATACGTTTCGGTCCTTCCTACGCTTCTTAAGAACAGGCAAGTGCTGAGCCATCCCTTTGTGGCGGGTGAACTACTTATGGGAGATATCGGAAATGGTAGGCAGCAGCTTCTTGCCGACCACAAATTGCTCTTTAAGGCCGCACTCTTGGAAAATGGCGAGGTAGAGGAATTTGTCAAGCGACGGGCTCTAACCGGGCAAGGAATCGGATGGATTGACGCCCATTTGTTGGCTTCGGCGCTAGTTGAACGCGCTCAGTTGTGGACGGCCGACACGAGGCTTCACGCAATCGCGATAGGCTTGGGAGTTAGTTACCAACCTTAGAGAGAGTGGCATATTAATAAATATTGGCATTATGGGGTTTTTTGTGGGTTGAGATTGAGTCTCCCCAGGAAAAAGAGAATGGCCACTCTGAACCCTTGGAAGGTTCTGAAGCCTCTGGCTGCGAATTTCACTTCTTGGATCAAGGCATTTGTGCCTTCTGCTGCG
>DASXZH010000025.1:0-41768 GCA_036502005.1 Fimbriimonadaceae bacterium | reverse complement strand
CAGCAGAAGGCACAAATGCCTTGATCCAAGAAGTGAAATTCGCAGCCAGAGGCTTCAGAACCTTCCAAGGGTTCAGAGTGGCCATTCTCTTTTTCCTGGGGAGACTCAATCTCAACCCACAAAAAACCCCATAATGCCCGTTTTTTTCTAATAAGATGTGTCGTGGCTTTGGACGCCGATCAACATCTACCCGCGCCTTTGTGTTATCAAGCTTTCGCCGTTTTGCGAAAAGGAGCAATTCGCCGTTACGCTCCAGTGCCAGGTCGGCAGATGACCGCGTCTCCTGATCCAAACTTCGGCTCTGTACAACTTTGAGTCCTGCGGCTCGAGCTAACCGACGCAAGGTATTGATGAGGGCATTCTCATCGTCAAAGCTGATGCCCTTAGGGGCTTGTGCGGTCCAGTCGCTCATAATCTATAAGCTCCACTAGCTTCGCGAAATGACGAAGTGAAAGTGGCTGCCGGACAAGGGCTCGAACCTTGAACCTGCTGATTCAGAGTCAGCTGCTCTACCAATTGAGCTATCCGGCAAAAGCTATCGATTTTACCCGTTAGCGTGATTATTGGCTTTGCAGAGCTCGAAATCATAGTTGTCGAAGAGGAAAACGATAATTGCCAACAAGGGGCGGAGGGCATTGTGGCCACTAGAGCGGCGTCCAAAACGCCAACCGGAACCGTCGAAGTGAAACAGAGCCACCTTATTGCTTAATTACTGTTATGATTATAAGGAGAGCCAAATAATTCCCGCAACGCCGACCTTAGCGTTATAGTAACCATTGGCGTGAACTGGCCCGCTGATGAATTGCCTGCTAATAAAGCGATCAATTGAATGCGCCAACTAATAATCACCCCATGAAGAACGCCCTAAAATTCCAACTCAAGCCACAGTATCTGCTCCTGGCCGCCTTATTCTTGGCAGCGGGTTCGTTTCAGGCGCTATCTTTCGGTCTAAAAAAGTCGGCAGGCAACCTTCGGCACATCGCTTTAGCCCAAGCGGGTTCCATCACTGATGACTCCAATTTCTTCAACTATTTGGACCTCCACGACTTTTTAACCGGCAATGTAAACGAACCGTCCGGCGTTACGATTGATAGCGAAGGAAACATTTACGGCACCACGGTCTCGGCTACTGGCAACGTTTGGGAAATCACGAAAACTGGCCAATACAAGGACCTTCACGACTTTGGCGGCACGATTACCAACGCTGATGGACAACAAGGACCGGACGGTGAAAGCCCCGCTGGCCCAGTCACCTTAGACAGCGACGGCAATCTCTACGGAATGGCCACGATGGGTGGCGCCAATACGAGCTTCTTTAACGGCTCTGGAGGGGGCATGGTTTTTGAAATCACAAAGTCCGGCCAGTATCTTGACCTCCACGATTTTGGAGGCACCATCACCAATGCGAATGGGAAATCCGGACCAGATGGTGGTTGGCCGGCTAGCAGCTATGTTTCTTTCGATAGCGCGGGAAACATGTATGGAGTAACGAGCCTTGGGGGGGCATATTACGTAGCCCCTCATACCGGATGGCAGCCAAGTATTGGGGTAAGTGGCATGGCGTGGGAGCTGACCACAGATGGGAATTATATTGATTTACACGACTTTGGCAGCGGGACTGACGGCACTGGCCCAGCCGGCAATATCGTCTTCGACGGCAACGGCAATATGTTTGGAACCGCCTCCGGTGGTGGAACCAATACAACTCCGAATAACGGGGAAGGCGGCGGCCTGTTATGGGAAATTACGGCACAAAGTCAGTATGTTGACGTACACGAATTCGGGGCTGGTGACGATGGTTTTGGCCCTGGTCCGCTCACCATAGACGAAGCTGGCAACATTTATGGGACGGCAGAAGGCGGAGGGGCAAACGGCTCTGCAGGCGGGATGATTTTCGAAATAACAAACACCGACCGATACCTGGATCTGCATGATTTTGGAGCAGGTGACGATGGCACTAGCCCATCTGGCGGCCCTACCTTCGACAGTGCAGGAAACATGTATGGAACGACCGCAAATGGAGGGCCGACAGGCGGCGGCATTGCCTGGGAACTCACTGCCGACGGACAATATCTTGATTTGCACGACTTTGTGGAGGACGACCCTTCGGGTTCAATCGCATTCGATAGTGCAGGCGATATGTATGGAACGACCGCAAACGGTGGGCAATACCATAGTGGATTGGTTTACAAGCTTTCCTATTTGAGCCTTACATTAAGCCCAACAGCGGTCGTGGGTGGGCCCGGGGTAACTCCTCCTCCTGCAACGGTAACCGGTGGAGTTCCATACGTCGGTGCAGTTGCGCTTTTGGCCCCCGCTCTTTCAGATGTTTCTATTTCCGTTTCATCAAGCAGTGCCGACGCAATTGTGCCTTCCTCAGTAACCATTCCCAAAGGTTTGCTGGCGGCTTCCTTTAGGATATCGACCAAGGCTGTGAATGGACCAGTTGCAGTAATTGTCTCGGCAAAGCTCGATGGCCTCACGTCACAACAGACGCTTACCATCACCCCGGCTCAGCTAACCGGCATCAAGGTCGCCCCGATTTCGGTACAAGGCGGCAACAACTCGGCCTTGGCCGTTTACTTGAATGGCCAAGCCGGATCTGCGGGTTCGGCAGTGAAGTTGACAAGCTCGTCTACCGCCGCAACGGTCCCTGCGACGATCACTGTTTCTCAAGGCACGACGGATGCGAACGTTGCGGTGCACACCGTGCCCGTGAGTTCTCCTACACTGGTGACCTTTACGGCAACATTCGGTGCGGCCACGCTTCAGGCCACCCTAACGGTAAACCCGGCCGCTCTCACAGGCATTAAGGTCGCTCCGACTTCGGTACAAGGCGGCAACAACTCTGCTCTTGCCGTTTACCTGAATGGCCTAGCAGGCTCTGCCGGTGATGTAGTGAAGTTATCTAGCAACTCATCAGCCGCAACTGTTCCGTCAACGATTACTGTTTCTCAAGGCACGACGGACGCGAACGTTGTAGTTCACACGGCGGCCGTGAGTTCTCCCACGTTGGTGACATTTACTGCAACGTTCGGTTCGGCAACTTTGCATAGCACGCTGACTGTGACACCAGCTACCTTGTCTGTGCTCAAGCTGGCTCAGGCGGCCGTTGTCGGCGGCGATCCGACCTCTCTTGCGGTGTATCTAACGGGCCCGGCCGGTCCGGTAGGTACAGCGGTGGGTCTTTCGAGTTCTTCCAGCGCGGCTGTTGTTGCGGCGAGCGTTAGTGTTCCTGCCAGTGGCGAAGCCGCCTCGGTGACAGTTCATACACTCGCGGTGAGTTCGGCGACACCAGTCACCCTCACTGCAACTTTAGGCTCGGCGACTGCCCACATAACGCTTACTGTTAATCCGGCTGCTCTCGTGAGCGTCAAACTTGTTCCTACCACGGTTGTTGGCGGTAACAACGCAGCCTTTGCGGTCTATCTGAATGGCCCGGCCGGTCCGGGCGGAACGGTAGTGACTCTTACAAGTTCGTCTTCCAACGCGACCTTGCCTTCGAGTGTCACGGTTCCGCAAGGGGCAACTGCCGCGAATGTGCAGGTCCGCACGCTGGCGGTTATCTCTGCGAAACAGGTGACTCTAACGGCGAAGCTTGGCTCGGCGACGGTTCAAACGACGCTAACGATTAACCCTTAGAGGGTTATTTATTGTGTTTTCTCAATCTTCGCCCACGTGTCGCGTAGAGTCGCGGTTCGGTTGAAAACCAGCCTTTCTGGCGTCGAATCCGGGTCGACGCAGAAGTAGCCTAACCTCTCGAACTGATACCGCGTTCCAGGCGCTGCATCGGCAACGCTTGGTTCGACATAACCAGTTACGATCTTGAGCGAATCGGGGTTTAGATTTGCCGTGTAATCTTGGCCTTCTTCAACGTCATCCGGGTCGGGTTTTAAGAACAAGTGATCGTAGAGCCTGATTTCGGAAGCCAAAGCATGTTTCGCCGAAACCCAATGTAAAGTGGCTTTCACCTTTCGGCCATCGGGCGAATCGCCGCCCTTTGTTGCGGGATCATAAGTGCAACGCACTTCTATCACGTTCCCTTCGGTATCCTTCACGACTTCTTGGCAGGTGATGAAATAGCCATAGCGCAGCCTTACTTCCTTGCCCGGAGACAAGCGATAGAACTTGGGTGGGGGCTCTTCGCGAAAGTCGTCTTGCTCGATATAAAGCTCGCGAGAGAAGGGAACTTGGCGCGTACCTGCCTCCGGATCTTCCGGATTATTAACCGCGCTAACCGTTTCCGTAAGGTCCTCCGGATAGTTGGTAATGACCACCTTAAGCGGATTCACTACGCCCATGACCCGTAAAGTCCGCTTGTTCAAATCCTCGCGGATGCAATCCTCAAGCTGATAGAACTGGACAATGCTGTCCGACTTGGCAATCCCAACTCGGCGGCAAAACTCCTTAATCGCTTCCGGCGTGTATCCACGCCGCCGCATGGCGGTAAGGGTTGGCATGCGGGGATCATCGTAGCCGTTTACATGTTTGTCGGCTACAAGTTCTATAAATCGGCGTTTGCTCATGACCGTGTAGGTCAAATGAAGGCGTGCAAATTCGATTTGGCGAGGGTGGTAAACCTCGGCTTCTTCCAGGAACCAATCGTACAAAGGCCGATGGATCTCATACTCCAACGAGCAAAGCGAGTGGGTAACCCCTTCAATCGAATCTTCGTTGCCGTGGGCCCAATCGTATGAAGGGTAAATGCACCACTTATCGCCTTGACGGTGATGCTCGGCATGGCGGATTCGGTACATCACCGGGTCTCGCATGACCATGTTGGGCGAAGCCATGTCGATCTTCGCTCTCAGTGAGCGTGCGCCATCCGGGAACTCGCCTGCTTTCATGCGGGCGAACAAATCCAAGTTCTCTTCAACGGAACGGTTGCGGTAGGGGCTGTCTTCGCCCGGCGAAGTTAGCGTCCCTCGGGTTTGCCGCATCTCTTCGGCGCTAAGGTCGCAGACGTAGGCTTTGCCCTTCTTGATCAGGTCGATAGCCCAATCGACCATCGTGTCGAAATAATCCGAGGCAAAAAACAACCGGCTCTCAAACTCCGCGCCCAGCCATTTAACATCTTCGATAATGCCGTCTACAAACTCTTGCTCTTCCCGAGTAGGGTTGGTGTCATCGAAGCGAAGATTGAATTCCCCGCCGAAATCTAAAGCGATCCCGTAATTGATCCATACAGCTTTTGCGTGCCCAATATGTAGATAAGCATTGGGTTCCGGGGGAAAACGCGTGTGGACGTGGTCGAACTTGCCTTCGGCAAGATCTTGGCGGATGGCTTCGCGGATGAAATCGTTTGCGCGGTCGGGCGCTTCGGCGGAAAGGGTTTCTTCGGTCATAAATGGCTAATGGTTTTGGCCGGAATAAATTTGCTTTATACTGGCCTTCTGAACCATAGAGTATACGGGTTTAACAAGTTGGAAGCCAGTTATGAGAATGAACCGGGCGAGACTAAGGGCGATTCCAATAGCGTTTGCCTTTTCGATGATGGCAATCGCTTGGCCCCAACACGCCGGACAAGCAGAGTTAAATAAGCAGTTACGCCTTGCGCGCGAGGAAGGATTGCCGCTGACAGCAGCGGACTTCAACGAGCTCATACCGCCCGTAAAAGACTCTGAGAACGCCGCGCTTCTGTACGAGAAGCTGCCGCGAGAGATGCCGATCGTTCCCAGCCGTTTGCCTTTAGATCTCATTTTTGATCCGAACCCAGCCCTGCCGAGCCAGGCGGAGAAGCTTCTCTCCCGGAACAAGGCGAGCTTGGCGATTTTAGATCAAGCTGTTCGAAGACCGCATTGCCGGTTCAACCGCGACTGGTCAAAGGGGTTCGACCTCATTTTCCCAGAAATACCTGCCATTAGAAATGGGGGAAGGCTTCTAATCTTAAGAGGCAGCTTGGAGGCAAGGAATGGAGATTGTGTGGCGGCCGTGGCAGACGCAACAGCCGTCTTTACAATATCGCGCCACCTACAGGAAGAGCCGGTTGCCATCTCGCAGCTAATGGGCGTGTTCTTTTGGGTCACCGCTGAAAGGGCGTTAGGTGCGTGGTGGTTTCACGACCATGGTCAGCGCCTTTATCGGAAGGCTTATCTCGATGGTCTGGCGCAATACCCTCGGTTCGATCCTCGCTCACAAGAGAGCGGCGTTACTCTCGGCTTACTACACCTATATCACCAAGTCGAGAACGGGGAAACGGATCCCTACGCACTTCCCGGTCCGACTGATAAGGACAACCTGAAAACT
Organism: Fimbriimonadaceae bacterium; assembly: GCA_036502005.1. Taxonomy (GTDB): domain Bacteria; phylum Armatimonadota; class Fimbriimonadia; order Fimbriimonadales; family Fimbriimonadaceae; genus DASXZH01. The sequence goes on along the minus strand of DASXZH010000025.1, from coordinate 35,522 downwards.
GAGAGGAAGAATAAAGAGCTGAGGAGCAAATCTCATCACTCGCCAGAGGAGGAGGCCGGCATCGTGCGAGCAGGGCGCGAATATTGGAGGGCTTTGGGCCTTACAAAATCGGAGCGCATTCGGGCGGCTGCGAAAGCAAATAGCGACTTAATGCAGGCGCTTCGCCACGATGCGGCGATGAAACAGGCCCTAATCCAATTTGGCTCCGTGGACGGAGGACCATTTCTCGATGGCCTTGAGAATCGAGAGGATGGTTACGTCTGGGGCAAGCAAGAATATGTGGCATTGGGCCGCGCTTTGAGTGAAACGCCAGTTCCGGAAGCTATCCGAACCCAAGATTTGCTGAGCCCTGTTGACGGCAAACCGCTGCAATACAAGTACGACGGCAAGCAGATCACAATCACGGTCAGCGCAGGATCGGGGATGAAGGCACGACCGATTGAACTGAAACTTCCTCCCGATTCGGTCAAGTGAAGAATGAAGTCTAGGAAGCTTGCTTCAGACCAAATGAGTGAAACGCGCGGCAGCAAGCTCCGCGCACTCCAGAGCTTCACAACGGAGTGCGCCTCCCAAGTCGGTGGTCGGCTTCCGGCCAATTAGGTCAAACGCGCGGAAGCAAGCTTCCTGTATCAGAGCGGGAGCAAGCTCCACGCACTCCGGAGCTTCTCGACGGAGTTCTTACGAATGCGCTTCGATTGCCATAGCCGCGCCGCCAAGCATGCCCGCGTCGGCGATCTGTTCCGCCTCCAAAATTTTCGCATCTTTAAACAAAGCCGGAATGGCAACGTTTCGGGCAGTTTTTCGCGCTGGTTCTAGTATAAAATCGCCGGCTTTGGCAATCTGGCCGCCTACGGCAACAACGTCCGGAGCAAAGATATTAATTGCGTTCCCAATGGCAACGCCCAGATAAACCCCAACCTCGTACCAAACTTCAATCGCCAACTCGTCGCCTGCCGAAGCAGCTTGCGAAATAATCAGCGGCGTAATGGTGCCCAGATCGCCCTTCACCATATCGCGCATCATCGATTCGCGCCCTCGCATCAGGCGGTGGGTTGCCCGCTTCACAATCGAATCGCGCTGGGCGTAGGCTTCAATCGCCCCATAGGTGCCGGCGTTGCAGTCCAAACCGCCTGCCTCGATGATCATGTGCCCAAGCTCAACCCCGCCTTTGTTGCCTCCCAGCAGCATCAAAGGCCCTTGGGCTTTGCCAAAGACAGCTTCCGGCCGCATAATCACGCCGCTGCCGATGCCTGTTCCAAGTGTAAACAGAACCAAGCAGTGCGCGGTGTTTTTGCCGCTCCCGAACTTGTACTCGCCAAAGGCGGCCAGGTTGGCATCATTGCCCATGTGAATGGGCGTATCTATCGTCTTGGCCAAGAGGGAACGCATGGGGATGTCGGTCCAGTTCTCAAAAACCCCGTTAACCATGCCGCCGAAGTTCGGCGCCCAGCGAATAAGCCCGGCCGCGTCATCGATAAAGCCGGGGATGGCCATACCGATAGCGGTAGGCGGGACTTCCGCCCCATGGATAGCCTGCAAAATCGTATCGGAGATTGACTTCACGATGAGTTCAGTTCCTTCCTGGCCGTGGGAAGGGTTGCTGAACTTTTCACCAGCCGGCGAACCGTCCTCATAGAAAGCACCAGCGCGAACGTTGGTGCCACCTAAATCAACACCGATAACACATGTTTTCTGCACGGCCTATTTTACTTGCAGTAACAAATGAGTTTATTTCTCGTAAAGTAGTGCATTGGTGCGACGTAGTGGCACTTGCCTAGCGTCCAACTTTAAACATCAATTCACCGGGGGTTTATTTGAGAGCTTCAGAGGTACAAACTCATGCTCAGTCCATCATTTCCGAAGTCGAGCGCGCGATCGTTGGCAAGAACGAAACGGTCAAAATGGCCGTGCTTACGCTTTGCTGCAATGGACACTTACTTATCGAGGACATTCCCGGCGTTGGGAAGACAACCCTTGCTAAGGCGCTTGCCAAGAGCTTAGGCGGCGCTTTTCAACGAATTCAGTTCACGCCAGACCTGCTTCCCGCCGACATCACCGGCTCTTCCATTTTCAACCAGAAGACAGCGGAATTCGAGTTCCGCGCAGGGCCCATTTTTGGCAACATCGTCCTTGTTGACGAAATCAACCGCGCCACTCCTAAAACACAGTCCTCGCTTTTAGAAGCAATGGAAGAAAGGCAGGTTACGACCGACGGCGTTACCCGCCCGCTGCCGGAACCGTTCTTTGTCGTCGCAACCCAAAACACGGTTGAAATGACGGGCACCTATCCGCTTCCTGAAGCTCAACTAGATCGCTTTTTCGCCAGGATCTCGCTTGGGTATCCGGACAAGGAGTACGAGCTAAGCATTCTTAGCCAGCAGCAAGTTTCCCACCCGCTTGAGTTGGTTAAGGAAGTTGTAGACCTGGAAACCCTGCTCGATATGCAGGTCGCCGTCCGCGATGTGTTCGTACACGACAAGGTCCGCGAATACATCCTCGATATCGTTCTCGCTACCAGAAGCAGCAACATGCTTGTGATGGGTTCTTCACCCCGTGGCTCGCTATATTTGATGCGAGCTGCCCAAGCGAGCGCCGCTATGGATGGTTTGGACTATGTAAGGCCGGACGACGTTAAAGCGGTCGCGGCAGCCGTTCTCACCCACCGCGTGGTGCCGAGAGCCGAACTGAAAACTCAGGGAGCAACAACGGCGGCCGTCATCGAGAGGATCCTCAACACGGTATCGGCGCCGGTTCCGGTGAACTAAACATATGAGGCAGGCGGCCCGTACAGCGCTCGTAACCTCGGCCCTTTTTCTGGTCGTGGTCGCGATCATGCTGAACTCGGCTGCCCTCTTCTACATGAGCACGGCAATCTTGGGCACCATCCTCATGGCCAGGTTGCAATCCTACCGCTCCGTGCGGGGCCTGCGATTCGATCGGCACGCGCCTGATACGGTTAAAGTCGGCGAAGTCGTCAAAGTTGAAATTACGATCTGGAGCGAGCGGCGAATCCGTCGGCCGCTCGTGGTTATCGAAGACGTTTTGCCTCCGAAGATGGTGATGGCCGACCTTAGCGCAAGCCTGCCCATTGCGCCTGCATTCGATGTGCCGATCCAGAGTCAATATACGTTTCGGCCGCTTAGGCGAGGGCGTTTCCGCTGGAGCCAGGTTAAGGTTTTGGGAACTGATGCTTTGGGCTTGGTAACGAGCGAACGAACTTACGATGTCTCGGCGGTGGAAATGATGGTGCTGCCCAGCCCTATGCCGGTCGATTTCGAGATCCCTCCTGCCCCGGCTTATGGAATTTCAGAATCAGAAACCGGCCTTGGCCGCGGTTCGGGGATCGAACCGAGAGGCGTGCGCGAGTACAGTTCCGGCGATTCGTTGCGCTATGTTCACTGGCGCTCCAGCGCGAGAGCAGGCAAGTTGCTTGTGAAAGAATTTGCCACCGGCTCCTATTCGGCAACTTCTTTCGTGATTCAAAGAACGCACCAAACCGATATCGGCGTGGGTGCTGCGACAACCTTGGAGCAGATCTGCGCCAACGCAGCTTTCATGGCAGACCGGATGCTTCGCCAAGGCGGCGAAATCAGCTTTCCGACCCTTACCGGAACGGCCATCAGTTCCAGCGTTTACAACGACCACAACCAGCGCCTGTTGGCCATCTTGGCGACCGTTGAAGCCGATTCAGACATGACGATCGCAGAGGAAGTGGAGCAGGCACGGCGATCAATGCCGGCGGGAGGCCTCATCTTCGCCTTCCTTTCCATCGCCGACGATGCATTGCCTCAAGAAGTCCGGCGCTGTCTTGCATCCGGCATTCAAGTAGTTGCCATGCTTTACGATGCGGACGAGTACCTACCGCCAAGAAGCGGAAACCTTGTGAACACGGCCGGTTCAATCCATTACATTGAAGCTCTTACTATGGCCGGAGCAAAAGTACAGCTAGTGCCAAAACCGGAGAGCCTGTAGTGGAGAAGGTGCAAAACAGCATTCTGCAACTCGGTTGGCCGGATTATGCGTTGACGGGCATCGCTTCGGGTCTCGCAGTGTATTGCGCAGGCTATTCCCTAGGTGCTCCCGATGTGGCCTATCTCATGGTCGGGCTAGTCCTACTTGGCACCGTAGTCGCGGCCATCCTACAGGCGTTTTTGCCGAAAAAGCTTGCCCGGGCCGATGGGGTTTTCTATCTGGCGTTAGCTCTGGTTGCGATGTTTTATGAAGGAGGATTAAACGACCTTCTACCTTCCGAAGGTTTTCCCGAGCAGCTTCGGGTTGCCGGCTGGCTTTGCTGGATGTTGGGTTTTTGCAGTTTCGTTGCCTGGCGCGATTCCACCCTCTTATTTCAAGCCGTTCCCGGCATCGCGCTGTTTGGTTTTATCGGCGCTTGGGACACTTTCAGGGCTTCGCCTTTCCTCTTTTTTGGCTTTCTCCTATGCTACGCGACTCTGTTTGCGAGGTCTCATTCGCGCAGTATGATGCTTCGGGCGGTCGACTCAGGTTATGTTTCGACGTCGCTCGATGCGAAGGACCAATCGAATTATTCAAGGGCATTAAGGAGAGGGCCTTGGCGCTGGATGGCAGGACCGGAATGGGCCCTCGTTACGGCTTTGGTTGTGGTCCTTATCAGTTTGATCGGGGCTCCCTTCCTGCGGTTTTCGCTGCAGGGGGTTTCGGGCTTTGTAAAAATCTCAATTCCCAATTCCCCTTCCATGCGAAGGGCGCTTAACGCCAACACCCCAGCAGTCTCAAGCATCAACTTTACAAACACGGATGTCGAAGGCGTGGGAACGGGGCCTCATGCACCCCTTATTGGGCGTCCCATTTTTTCACTCACCGTGTACGGCGGCCCCCAATTGCCTACGCGTTATCTGCGCTACCACACATACTTGGGGGCTAGCGCGCGGGGCTGGGACGAACTCACAGACCTTGCAAACGACACCGACGAGCACAGGGCTGAGTTCGCCGCAAACACTTATGCCGGAAAAAGTGCTGCGTCAGCGGAATTTACCATCCATTACAGCGCCGGATCTTACGACGCGATTCCGATCCCCGGAGACATAAAGCAAGGGAGCTTCCCGACAAGTGATTACCGGCTTGACGGAACGATAATCAACTCAACTTTTGCATTTGCTCCCGGTCAAAATGCCTCCGGAAGCGCCGCCTATGCGACAGCTCAGCCTGTAACCGCGCCGGCCGCGGTTGGCGGAGTAACTTCGTATTCGGATGATGGAAACACGAGAACGACCCAGAGGGTTAGGCGGTTCGCTGAAGAGACCGTTGCTGGCTCCAAAAACGGCTATGAAAAAGCGGTGCGCTTAAGAGACGCGATTGCGAAGCAATGCACCTATGATCTTAACGCCCCCGCCGTTCCGGAGGGCAAGGACCCCGTCGATTACTTCCTTTTTGAGAGCAAGCGAGGCTACTGCGATTTGTTTGCCAGCGCGATGACGGTTTGCGCGCGAGCAGCCCACCTTCCCGCAAGGTTCGTGATTGGCTATGCGAATTTCACCAACCCTGGCCAGGATTCGAACGGAAACTATCAGTATTCCGACACCGATTTCCATGCCTGGAGCGAGATCTATTTCAACGAATCGGGGTGGACAATTTTCGACGCGACCGATGGCGCCGCCGAAGCGCCTGGCGCGGGACGTGGCTCAAAGCAAGATTCGGGGCCGTGGTATGAGACTCCGACAGTGATCTACGCAACCGCCGCCATCTTACTGTTTGGGCTTATAACACTGGGGCTCAGGCTTGCAAAGAGATTCAACTTTACACTCGTCAAGAAGAAAGGGAAGCTGGCGGAAGTTGAGAAACAGTACGTGAATCTTATTCGGATGCTGGAAACGCGAACGGGCAAACCGCGGCGCCCGAGCCAAACCCCATTTGAGTATTTGGAGTCCGTTAAGCCCTATCTGGATGGCAGTTTTGATTCGGTGAGCTTGGCGACGGGGGCCTTCGTGCAAACCTTCTACGGAAGCAAAGAACCCTCGGACGAGCAGATTAGCGATTTCACGAAGCTTGTAAATGCCGCGAGGGCAAAGCTGAAAAACATCAAGCGTTCTAAGGAAGACTTAGCCTGAAATCTGACTCATAATAAGAGTCTGCATGAAGTGGGATAGCACTAAGGCTCTTAAGAACACGGTCGTTCTCCTTTCGGGCGATGAATACGTGCTGCGCGGTCGCGCGCTGACCGATCTCATCCAAACCGCCTCCGCTGGTGACGATTTTGATCTGGAAACCTTTGTGGGAGATTCCAGCACCCCGACCGATTGGTTTGCCTCGGCCGGGACTACGCCCTTTTTGAGCCCACGCCGCACCGTTGTGGTTCGAAATCTTGGCCGAAACGAGACCCATAAAGAGTTCAAGATCCCGAAGCTTCCGGAGTCTTCGCTTGTCATCTTGGTCATGGATGAAGAACAGGGCGATTCCGACAAGCAGCGAAAGCTGGAGAATGCCCGAAAAGGTTGGGAGGCCGCTGTTAAGTCTGGCGGCGGAGACGTTTGGGTTTTCAAAACGGACCCCAAGGACGTGATTCCGGGCATCAAAGCGGAAGCGGAAAGGCTTGAAAAGAAGATCAACGAGCGCGCTGCCGAGACCTTGCGCGAGATGACGGGTGGAAACCTTAGCCGCGCCCAAGAAGAGCTTGAAAAGCTTGCCATCTTCAGCGCTGGGCCCCAGATCACGGAGCAGGACGTGAAGACCGTTACGGTCGCTTCGCCGGAGTGGAACATTTACAAAATGGTGGATGCCATCTCGCGCGGCGATAGTGGGGAAGTGCTGCGGCACCTGCGCATTATCATGGGGGCGAACAACAAGGTAGAGGATATCTCGTTTCGTATCATCATCCCAACCATTACCAGCCAGCTTAGGTCGTTGTGGCAGGCGCGGATTTGCGTGGAAGCCAAATGCGACCCTGCCAACATGCCTTCCGATTTGCTTGCTTTGATGCCGGGCCGCCCCAATCTTGCCAATGACCCGGATTGGAAGCAGCGGAAGATGATGCAGCTTGCCCGCAATATGAGCTTTCCGTTCTTAGCCGCCTGTTTTCAGGCGGTTTCCGATTGCGACGCGCGACTGAAGGGGCAGCTTGCCTCCTTTAGCGGGATCGAGAGCCTGGAGCGCATGGTGTTAGAAATGACCCAGGCGGCCGGGGCGGGGCAGAAGACGGCTCGGTATTAAAATTTGGAGTGCAGTCGCCCAAACTTGAAATTTTGTCATTGCGAGGAGATCCAGTGCGACGAAGTCGCGCTGGAGCGACGCGGCAATCTAAGCGGAAGGGCCACGCGGGGTCGCGGGTGATCCGGCTCTGGATTCGACAAATTCGGTAGTGTGGAACAAACCTGTGACTACGATACTCCTGTTCCGGAGGGCACCCCAATAAACAAGACGTTGTTCAATGATTTCTAATCTCGCCAAAACTCGTCGGCGTCGACTGGCGAGTTATGTGACCCTCGCGGCAATGGCCTCGACCGTGCTTGCTTTGTCCACTTTCGTTGCCGCAGGGTGTTACAAGGAGTTCACGCTGAACGACCCGCTTATGCAGGCCGCGGAAGATGGCAACCTTGCGCAGGTCCAAGCTCTAATTCGCGCAGGCGCTGATCCGAATTTTGTATCCGATCCTGCTGATACCCCTCTTGCATCTGCGGCCTATGACGATCACCCTGATGTTGTGAAGGCGTTGTTCAAGGCCGGGGCTAATCCCAATTGGCTTGTCGATGGGGAAACGGCTTTGGACTATGCCCATTCAGCCGAAACGAAAAGAATTTTATTGAAGTATGGCGGTAGACATGCCTCCATCCTCTTTCCAAAACCTACCGCTAAATGAGCAACAAATAAACCTCCATCCTTATAGTCCGCCCCGAGAAGGTGGCCAAGCAACAAGACTCCGAAGGAAAATTTCAGCTAGGATAGGGAAGCTATGAAGAGAGTACGTTCTCGATTTGCACTTGCGTTTGTTTTCATCTCGGCGGCTACCCTTGTTCTCGCCCGTAACAAGTGGGTCGTTGTAGGCTTTATTGACAGTCGGTCTCCATCGATTGTTGGAAATATTTCAAAGGCGCTTCGGAGGCACCACTTTCCCTACCAGTTTAGTCGGCAAGGAAGATTTGTCGAGGTATTTGGTTTGGTGAAGGAGCAGCGCCACTGTAGAGATTTTTTGTATCAAGAGAGTCGACATGGCTACCCGATCTCTATCGCTGCCCTTGATTAGGGGGAGGCGTAAACGAAATTAAGTATGTTGTCGATGGGGTCCCGGTCCTTCAGACCTGATACGGTGACAGGGTGCATGTAACCCAGCCCTACGCTGCCAGAGCCGCTATGACTGGGCTATCTTGCTTCGGTCCCTTGGACCTGCCTGAAAACCGACGTGGGATCCCTACGCAACTCGACGGGCCTCGGACAATACGGTGTCCGCGATTTCTGGACGCAGGGTGTTTATAGTTGCGAGGTCGACCGGAAGTTCCAGTGCTTTCTCAAGCAATTCGACAAGTTCCATGTAGGCAAAGAAAGTAGCAGGGCCTTCGAACTCGACCACGAAGTCAACGTCACTCCCCGATTGATATTCTCCTCTCGCCACCGACCCCACTAGGAGCAGTTGCCTTACGCCCAACGTTGAGAACTGGGCCTTTAGGGGCTCAAGCGCCGAAGCTACTTTTGCGGAGTCCATCCCTGATTATAGACTGGGCAGTTATTCTCAACGTTTCTGATTCTTATAATCCGCCCCGAGAAGGTCAAAACAACGACGAAAACAAAAAAGCCGGTTCCAAAAATGGAACCGGCTCTCAAAACCTAGAAACCTACGCTTCGACGGCTACAGGCTCTTCTTCGGCTGCTTCTTCAACAGGAGCGGCCTCTGCCACAGGCTCCGGAGCGTCCGGATCGTAGACCACAACCGAGATCTTCGCGTCCACGTTCTGGTGAAGGTCAAGCTCTACCTCGGTTGTGCCGAGACGCTTGATCGCCTGCACCAAACCGATCTTCTTGCGGTCGATTTCAAAACCGTGCTGAGCCTTCAGAGCGTCGGCAACATCTTGGGCAGTAATCGCTCCAAAGAGTTTGCCGGCATCCTTTCCAACCTTGCCTTCGATCTTAACGGTAACCCCGTTGATCTTCTCTTTCTGCTTTTCAGCAACCGTAAGAGTCTCGGCGCCTTTGGCGGCTAGCCGGGCATGGCGTCGCTCAAGAGCGGCGACCTGGTTCTTCTCGGCAAGCACGGCAAGCTTGCGCGGGAAAAGGAAGTTGCGGGCAAAGCCATCGGCAACGGTTACAATCTGGCCTTCTTTACCGACCTTAGGCACGGCCTGGTTCAAAATCACTTTCATCTATAAAATCCTCTTTAGCAGGTTTAGCCCAAGGGCTTATTTTCGGAAACCGACGCCGATTACCAGCGCGTTAGTTTTGAGCAATCTATCCACGCCCAACCAACCATAAAAGCCGTTTCCGAACTCTACTCGCGCTCGCAAATCCAAATGGGGATTGTTGACATCGTACAAATCACCCCGCAAGAATAGCCTGCGCGCAAGCTGGTAGTCTACCCCAACCCCCGGTTTACTGGCGTAAACCCCGTACAGGAACTCATTGTTTTTCCCGAACTTCTCACCCAATTCGGCATTGATTTTGTTCGATTCAAAGGCATCATAAAGGCCCAGATGGATGTTCTCTTTTTGCAAGGGAATCGTAAAGTTTAGGTCGGTTCGGGTATGCCCGGGCCGGGTTGAGCGAAGAAAATCAATGGAGCCGGTAACCGGGCCGGATAGCAAAGCGCTTGGCTTTTTGAACCCAAAAGCGCTCTGAAGCTTGTCCAATACTTTCCTGGCGTCGTCTTCCAGGTCCTTGGCTTTGTCTTCGATCTCAATCGCCTTTTGGGACATCACGATTCCATTCTTCGTGATCGTTTCTGTGTTGTCGGCGATGCGCGTGCCGGTGTCGGTGATCTTGGCCGTGTTGGCAACCGCCTGATTGATGGGTTGCCTCAGCTTCGGATCGGTCACGAAGGCGTTCAGGTTCTCCATCAGGTTTTCGGCCTTGGCACTGGTGGCGTTGAGCTTATCCAGAAGGCCGATCGATTGCTGCTTCCACTTTGGATCCTTGGCAAACTCGGCGACGATAGCCGTGCTCTTTCTAATGTCGGTCATGGCCTGGGCCGCGTTGCTTATAGCCGCCTGGATTTTGGCTTGGTTATCTCCTAGGAGGGCGTTCGCATGCTGGGCGATTTGCCCAAACTGCTCAACCGTTTTATTGCTGGTTTCAAGGAGCTTCTCGACGCCGCCCTTAAGCTTCTCGTCTTCCAAAAAGCCGCGAGTTGCGACCAGAGTCTTGTTGAGTTCGCTGAGGGTCGTTTTGATATCTGGCAAAAAGGCATCCAGGCCGGTCCCGTGGGCGCCCGGGATAACCGAGTTGGGACGCATGATCGGTTCCGCGACGGAGGGGGGAACAATCACTACCGGCTGCTGGCCGAACCCGATAAGAGAAGTCTGAATGGTGGCCGTCGAACCTTTCGGAATGCCATATTTTTTTTCGATGGCCAAAGTTAGCCGCGCGACTTTGGGGCTTGCCAAGTCAACTTTGGAGACTTCACCGATTCGAACGCCTGCCATAAGAACGGGCGTTCCCTGTGCCGTTCCTGCCGCATCGGCAAAGTCGGCATAGTAGGTGTTTACCTTTGGCGCAAGAAAGCTTTTGCCCAGCAGGGCGTAGGCGCCAAAGAGCAGCCCTACAAATATGATGACTAGAAGCCCAACCCTCCACGCACCCTGCATACTTAATTAAACCTGGTAATTGCATCGGATAGGCTAACATTTATCTTATGAGCCTTCACCGAGCGCAATGCTGCCTACTCGTTCTTCTCGTTTCTACTCTAAGTTTTCCACAAAGCAAGCCGCCGACCATCGATCCAACTTATGGATTTCCGGTTCCGAAACTGAACACGGAAGCTGTAAAACTTCCTCCGGATGCGGATTGGGTTTGGACTCGGGAGACGAAGGATAATCAAACTGTTTGGTTTCGCAAGTCCTTCGAGCTGACCGATGCGCCCGCGCATGCCACGCTCTACGCCACCGCCGATAATTATTTTGATGCTTACGTAAACGGCCACGAGGTTGGCAAGACCGAAAAGGGCAAGGACACCGACTATCTGTGGGCCCAGGTTCACCACTACGATGTGGGCCAATACTTGCAGAAGGGCACGAACGTGATCGCCATCATTGGCACGAACGATTCCAGCGCGGCGGGCATCTTGGCCAGGCTCGAGATCGACGGCAAGCCGGTTCTGTTTACCGATTACAACTGGCGGCAAATGGAGACGCAGCCGCCCGCAGACTGGATGCTCCCCACCTACAGCGATGCCGGTTGGACGGGCGCTTTGCGGATCGCTTCCGTAGGGGGGGATCCCTGGGGAAGCAAGCTGCAGGGCTGGCCGGTTGAGGTTCGGGCCGCCGCGCCGTACCTTCAGCATTTATCGTTAAGGCCTGTGTTGTTTTCCGGGATAACAAAGCCTGGCGATATTAGGGCTTTGCGCTGGCTGGACACCAATGGCACGCTACGTATTACAAACCTGCAGGGCGAAGGCGATTGGGGTGTTGTGGTCGACTTTGGCAAGGAGCTTACGGGTAGGGTTCAGATCAACGCGGAGTTCGCTGTCCAACTCCAAATCGGAACCGGTGAATCGAGCAGCGAGGCAATTGTGCGACCTTGGACTACCACCACGGTTGACATCTCGCCAGATAAACCCGGCTACAGCACCTATACTGCCTGCCGCTACGCCGCCCTCATTTTCCCAGCCTCAGAAAAGAAGGTGAACATCAAGGTTTCGTATGACCATCTTTACTATCCGGTGGAGTACAAGGGAAGCTTCGATTGCTCCGATCCCCTTCTCACCAAGATTTGGTACACGGGGGCTTACACGGCTCACTCCTGCATGCAGCAAGACATTTGGGATGCCCCTAAGCGCGACCGCATGCGATGGATGGGCGATCTTCACGTTTCCGGCGAAGTAATTAACAACGTCTTTGCCGACAAGTTTTTGATGGAGCACACGCTGAGTTTGCTGCGTTCCGATGCGCAAGGCGGCAAGCCGTTTACAGAGCTTCCGAATGACCATGTGAACGACATCCCCGGCTACTCCTGCGCATGGGTATGCGGGCTGGCCGACTTCTACCGCCATGTTGGCGATCAGGACTACATCAATCAGCAGCACGATGCGTTGATTTCCTTGCTGGAATACTTTCGGGCCGAGTTGGACGACTCAGGGTTTTTTGCGAACAAGAAAGGGAAGTGGCCGTTTGTGGATTGGGCGCCCGAGTTCGATAAGGACACCCCCCAAGCCCGTGCGGCAACTCACTTCTTTTTTGTGAAAGCCCTGCGGGAGGCATCGTTCCTTCTGAAGTCGATGGGCGATACGGCCAATGCCGATAAGTATAACGCTTGGGCTGATGAGTTAACGAAAACGGCCCAAGCCCACTTTGGCTCCGGTGCGAGCACCTTTAGCGATCGCAGGCAAGACAACAGCATGGCCATCTATTCCGGAGTGGCAACACCGGAGCAGACGTCAGCTATTTGGAACGCGGTTTTGAACCCCAAATCGCCGGCTTGGAATATCATGGCGACGCCCTATTACAACAACTATGTGATCTATGCGATGAGCATGAGCGGACACACGCAAGAAGCTTTGGATTTCGTGAGGTCCTATTGGGGCGGCATGATTCACGATGGCGCGACCACCTTTTGGGAAGGGTACGATCCGAGTTGGGAGAAGGATAACTTCCATGCCCACCTTCAGGCCGACGACGGCACCGGTTACTTTGTAAGTTTGTGCCACGGCTGGTCAGCGGGGTCTACCAACTTCTTAACAGAGCGGATTCTTGGCGTAAGGCCGACGGCCGTAGGATTTGCCACCTGCGATATCGCTCCGGAACTCTGCGGACTCAAATGGGCATCCGGAGTTGTACCAACTCCTCATGGCGACATTAAGGTTAGTGTTAAGCAAAGAACCAATGGCGTTTTACTCAGCGTCGTCCTTCCAGATGGCGTCAAGGCAAGGGTTGCGGGGCATGAGCATGGAGCTTCCTTCTCGATAACACTGCCTAACTGAAATGCCAGATATACCATTTGGTTGTGTGGTACACAATTGAGTGGTATAATGTTTAAAGTGCCTTCAATAATGGTTGTGTGAGAGGATGCCAAGACCGTACCGCGAGGTTGCCGAAGAGCTAAGGCGAAGAATTAAAGATGGCACTTACACGGCCAAGTCGCCGTTGCCTTCGGAGCGGGCTCTAGTTGCCGAGTTTGAGATCCACCGTGCAACGGTAAGGCGGGCACTGAACCTGCTTGCCGCCGAAGGTTTAGTAAGTCGCCAGCGCGGGCACCGCGCTTATGCGGGCGAGAAGTCTTTAATAAAAGACCACAGCATTGGGCTATTTGCCTCGGAGCCAACGGACCCTTTTGCCCGATCTCTAATCGCAAACGGCCTCAGCGAGTTGCTCACACAGCGAAGATCTGCCCACCGGCTGATCTGGTCTAACTATCATCGTTTCGAACTGGACCCGTATAAGCATGACGAGGACGATTTGGCGCCTCCGACCGATCGGCTTGCAGCCCTCCTCTTGTGGCCTCCAAGAATGGTCTCTCTGGATCTCTTGGTTGAAGCCAGAAAACACGTTCCCGTTCTGTTGTTGGACCGTCGGGTGAATGGATTTGAAAGCGATTTTGTCGGGTTCCAAGATGCGGAAGCCGGGTATCTGGCTGCGAAGCACCTCTATGAGGTTGGGCATCGAAAGCTGGCTTTCGTAGGGGATGGCGCGTTTGAGACTACGGCGGCCCGTCGTTACGGCTTTAAGAAGTTCTGCCGCGATGCGGGGATTGAGCCCTATTGGACTTGGGCTACCCTGGGCTCTGTCTCGGATCTTCCTGAAACGATGCAGCGAGCTTGGAGCGAACTTGCTAAGGACACTTGGCCGACGGCGGCCCTTTGTGCAAACGATGAAACGGCGGCCCACATGATCTCATTCTTAGCCGCCTATGGCCGCAGAGTTCCGGATGACCTGGCGATGGTTGGGTTTGGCGGCGCTCAGCCGGGACTACTTTCGGCGATCGGTTTGACGACAATGGAACAGCCTTATGTGGAAATGGGCCGCGTCGCCTGCGATATCGTGTTGGAGCGCATTGAGAGCCATCGGAAGGAACCTTATCGAGATGTTCATTTGCCGATGAAGTTGCGCGTTCGCACCAGTTGCGGATCGACGCTCGTTCGGGCAAGTTAAGTTTGGGGGTACAGAGTTTTGTAGCACCCCTCCGGGGTGCGGAGGCTGGTTTGGGCGCTGTCCGGTGGTGTCGCTCGATTTCGTGACTTCGTCACTCTTCAGGGCTCAACCACCGGCTACCCAGGTTTAATGCCTTCGGCATGAGGCGAACCAAGTATTCCGGCACTCACAGTGCGGATGCCACAATGCCAGGCTCTTAACGCATAGGCGTCAAAATTAGGTTCAGTTCGCTAGTTTCAAAGGTATGTGGCTCGCACCTCTCCCGGTTCGCGGACTCACCGACCTCTCCAACCGGGAGAGATTTGTAGCTGCGGGAATGTTAAGGGGCTTTATTTTAACGTCTCCCTCCTAACCCGATCACTTCAAACTAGGCGTTATCTAACTCGGCTAAAGCGCCAAGCCAGGGAAGATAGTTCTTCCCACGATCCAAGGAACGGGTGTAGATGGGTTGACGGGCCTGCCACATGCTCGGTGTGGAAATCGGGTGCTCGTTATCTTCGTGGCGCATGCAGTTGTCGCTCCAATCGACCCCTAAGAATTCCAGCACGCGCCGGATAACCGGCTCACGGTCAGCGATAAGGTCTGCATAGTCGATTTCGACTAACGTTTCCGGACCCAATACCTTCCGCCAATGCCTGAAAATCCGTTCATATTCCCGATAGGCAAAAACGAGGTCTGCTTGAACATGAGAGAATTCCGGCTCATGCATAAACGTTGTGGTGTAAATGGATAGGCAAGTGTCTAAAGCGTTGCGGCGGCAGTGGATGATTCGAGCATTGGGAAAAGCCGCATGAATAGGGCCAAGAACCATATAGTTATTGGGAGTTTTCTCGGTGACAAAAGGCCTATCCGGAGCAGCGGCCTCGAGTCTGCCGAGCAGTTTCTCAGCTAAGGCTTTAACTTGTTTGGCCTCTTGCAGAACGCCGTCAGATCGAAACGGGGCATTGTTCATAGTGGTGAACATTCCTATCTCGCCGGCTGCGCCGACAAGTGGATGGCTCGAAAGGATTTGTTCCACCAACGTCGTTCCCGAACGCGGCATTCCAACGATGAAAATAGGCTTGCGGGACTCTACGCCTAAGTCTTTGCTCTTTTCGAAAAAAGCGGCGGAAAACAGGGCGATACTGTCGTTAACTGCGGAGCGCATTTCGGAGCGATCGAAGATTTTTCCTCTTTCCACAAGCCTTTTTTGTGCAAGCTCGTTGGCCTGAACAAAATGCTGCATGGCCCTCTCGTACTGGCCCAAGTCGTCGTAGGCTTTTCCGAGAGTGTAGTGAGTGAGGTGACGTTCCGCCTCAGGCGTTTCCTCGAGTGACTGCTCAAGCTGCTCAATTAGATTCTGGTCTGAATCCGAGAGGGTCTTACTCGCGGCAATGTTGCGCTGCGCGATGACCGTTTGGGGCAAGTCTAGGTCCAGAGATTTTTGAAGGGCCTCGTGCGCCTCTTCAAACCGGCCGCTATGTTGCAGCACGAAAGCTAACTGAACGTGCGCCTCTGATAGGGAATGGTTAAGAGTTAAAGCCTTTCGCAGATGCTGCTCGGCGTCTAGAAGCTTGCCGTCATAAATGAATGCGAGCCCTCCAAAATATGCAGAGAGTGCTGGATTCTTTTCATACATTGCAACTTGGTGGTAGCAGATTGCCGCGTCTTCGATTTTCGCCATTTCCAAAAAAAGATGGCCGAGTTCGGCATACGAGCCTGCTTGCATCGGATTCAAAGCAATAGATTTCTGAAACGATTCGGCGGCTTCAGGCAACTTACGGGATCGGTGGAGTGCGACTCCCAGGTAGTGGTACACGGGAGCGGCATTTGAATCTATCTGAGCCGCCCTCCTTAAGCTTTTTACAGCCAACTCGTGGTTTCCCGCGCGCAAATAGGATCGGCCTAACTGATAGTGTGCAAACCCAACTTCTGGGCGAAGTTTGGCCGCTTTTTGGGCCACGCTCACAGATTCAGCGCTGTCTTCGGTCAAGGGTGCAAGAGCCATCAAGGCATCAAAACTTTCCGGATCTTGAGCCACGACCTCTCGCAAAAGTTCTGCTGCAAGGGGGATACGCCCGGTACTTGCGGCAATCCTGGCAAGCATCAGCTTTGCCCCACAGATATCGGGATCCAATGCAAGGGCTTGTTGGCAAAGAGCCTCCGCTTCCTTGAGGTCTCTTTGCACCAGCGACTGCTGCGCACTTTCAAGCAGTGCTAAGGCATTAATAATCAAGCTCCAAAAGCTCGGCGAGCGGGCCGAGCCAAGGTTCGTAGTTCTTCCAACGAGCCACCGAGCTTGTAAAAATCGGCTGTCGCGCTTGCCATAGGCTGGGAGTGGAAATTGCGTTCTCGTTCTTGTCGTGGTGCATACAGGCTTCATCCCATTCAAGGCCCAGGTGCTCTAGCACTTGACGAACAATGGGTTCGCGATCACGAACGACGTCTTCATAGTTAACGTCGAGGATGGTTCCCGGAGGAAGGACGCTTTTCCAATGCTCCATTATCCGCAGATATTGCTTGTAGGCAAAGACTAAAGATTTCTTGTTGTGAGCGAAAGTGGGCGCCATAAACGGGGTCGTATACAGGGAGATGCAATTGTCTACGGGGTGTCGCCGGCAATGCAAGACTTTGGCCCTTGGGAATGTTGCTAGAATCGGGCCCAGAACTTCGTAATTTCCGGGCGTCTTTTCGGTAATTCGACTGGAGTCGGGATTGGCTGATTTTTCTAAGCTTGTTAGATACTTCTGCACGATTGCTTGGACTTCAGACTCTTTAGGAGATTCTTGGTTAAAGGGCCCTTCAAGCATGGCGTTCATAACGCCCAACTCCCCGGCCGCAGATACATCAGTATGGCTGGAGACAATCTGCTCTAACAAGGTAGTGCCCGAGCGCGGCATGCCGACGATAAAGACAGGCTTTTCGCTATCCGACCCGAACTTTGTGTAGCTCTGCATCCGCTCATTTGTAAACCACGCAATTGCTTCATCGACGGTGGACTTGAGTTTCACGGAGTCGAACTTCCCCGGCTTCAAACGCTCTTGCAATTCGTTGGCCGAATCAAAACTCTTTATTGCCTTCTGGTATTCGCCCAAGTCGTCATAAGCTTTTCCAAGTGCAAAGTGCAAGGTACTTGTAGCCGCTGGGCTCAACCACGGTTCTTTTGAAAGCCGCACCATGGATGCAATCATTTCGCCATCTTGGGGGGTGATTTTCGTTCCCATGACCACTGTGCAGTAAAGGTCGGGCCGGTAAGGATCGATCGCCATCGCTTTTTTTAATTCAGTTTCCGCGAGCGCCGCTTGTCCGCGATTCTGTAAAGATCGCGCAAGCAATATTCTTGCCGCCACCATTTTAGGGTCAATCGCAAAAGCTTGCCGAAGAGCTCGATCTGCCTCCTCATACCTCCGCTCTTCAACCAGCGCTCGCCCAAGGAGGTACGAGCCTTTCGCCGAACGTGGTTCGAGTTGATAAAACTTTTTGAAGCAAGAGATGGCGCCGCCCACGTTTCCATGCTCAAGATAAATCTCGCCCATATCTTCATATGCGGCAGCGAGTTTCGGATCGAGAGATAACGCTTTCTCGAAGGCTTCAGCAGCTTCTGGAACTCGGTTCAAAGCGCGGAGGGCAACACCCCGCTGGTGATGGGCGATGGCGGCGGAAGGATTTATTGCCAGCGACTTTTCGAAGCACAGCAGCGCCTCGGCGTGCCTTCCTTTGCGGTTATAGCAGCAGCCTAATTGATAGTGGGGAGGGCTGGAGTTGGGACGAAGTTGTAGGGCTCGCTTGCAAAAGGAAATAGCTTCGTCGACGTCGCCTTCCCAACAAAGTCGCCAAGCCAGCGTCATGAGTCCTTCGAAAGAATCGGGATGAGCGGCAACAACTTGCCTTAGCTTTTGTTCGGCAAGCGCAGGACTGCTTTGGGCAGCCGCCAGACGGACCAGCATAAGTTTTGCTCCAGCGTGATTTGGATCTGCAGCCAAGGTCTGGTTGGAAAGTTGCTCCGCCTCCGCCATGCGTCCTTCTGCAAAGGATTGCTGCGCGGCTTCAAAGTGGGATTCGTTTGCTTCTATTTAAGGCTCCGTTCATTGCTGGTTCGCTACACTACTTATCCACTACGTCTTAAGATGACCACGCGATTTTGCGTATTATAACGAGTTTTTGCACTAGTGAGGCCTATTCTGCAGAATGTGTTGTAGAATGGAATTGGGGTGAATTCCGTTAAGAAGTGACGACCCTTCGTTATCTCTTAATGAGAACATCCTTTTTTATATATTCGGAGGCCTTATGAATAAGAAGCGTGCATTTACGCTTATTGAACTTTTGGTGGTTATTGCGATTATCGCTATCCTAGCCGCTATTCTTTTCCCTGTTTTTGCGCAGGCCAAACTGGCTGCGAAAGGTGCTGCTGCTCTTAGCAATACAAAGCAAATCGGTCTAGCCGTTTTGATGTATGCGAACGACTACGACGATAACGGCCCGCTGGATATAACTTGGACTGGCGGAAATGCCGGCCCCCTGTATTTCGGCTCCGGTGCTTCGGCTGAGACAATGTGGCCGTGGAGCTATGTCATTGTTCCTTATACAAAGAACACCGACATCCTGATCGATCCTATCTTGGGATCGGGAACCACCGGCAACCCGTTCGGCGCGCAGTTCCAGAACGATTTCAACGCTTATGCGGCTGAATTCCAGTACGACTATCAATTGATGAGCCCGATTCAAACCGTGGCAAAGTCCACCTACACCTATTCGAGCAGTGCTCTTACGTCCGTGTCACGGCCATCTGATATGGTAATGGCAGTCGAGAGCTTTGCCGAAAATGAGTTAGTTCCTGGTCCTCCGTCAGTTGTCGGAATCGGAACCGGAACACCAGACGGTGTTGACATTAACTATGGTGTTGATTCTCCTGACTGCAATGACTTGCCCAATTTGTGTTGGGGAGGATGGGGCTCGGGAACGATCTTCAACACTAAGGTTGTATCGTTCGTCTCGGCTACTGGATACCTCCAAGGCAGCTATGTTAACGGCGCCTATACGGGCGGCGTAGCTTTTCGTCGAAACGCATCCCAGACGACGGGCGGCGGTCTAGCAACCACAGCGTTTGTTGATGGCCACGCCAAGGCGATGGGCCCGAGCCAGCTTGCTGTTGGAACCAACTGGTACTACGGCATTGCAGCTAGCGCTCTGTTTAAGACGACGTCCGCCGCATCAACCTACAGGTGGTGGCAATATTGAGGTTAGCGGTCATCTCCTTGGCGCTTTTCAGCTTGATCTGCGTTGGATGTAGTAAATCTGACTCCGATGATTCAACTGTAAAGCCGCCAGCGGCGACGACTACAACTGATCCGTCAACAGCGCCGGCAAAGACGGCGCCAAAGGCGGGAGTTGCTACTCCTCACTTTCGTGCTGGGGCTACGGTTCCCGGAGCCAAGAGCGGCCAGTAGCGTTTAACTCGGGGAGGTGCTGCCTTTTAGGTAGCACCTCCCTAAATAAATTATGAAGTTCACTTTCGCGATAGCATTTGCTTTTTTACTGATCGCTTTAATGGGTTGCGGCGATAATTCGGCGACTCCAGCCGAGGCGACCAAATCTGCGCCGCCGTCCGCAGGATCTGGCGGCCACAAAGGGGGCGCCGGTGCGGCGATACCGAATTTCAAAGAGAATCCTAACTTCAAGCCGGGCTCAATGTTAGGCCCCCACGTAAAACCGGGAGAGGCGGCCCGCCTCAAGGCTGAAGCGGCGAAGAAGGAAGCTGAGCAGAAAGCTGCAAAACCGGCTCCTTAGGCCGAGTCTCTGAGCTCTCGATTTGTTACAGCTTTACGCGGTGTTCTTATGGCACCATCTAGGCACAGCTGGCACTCAAATGTTTTGAAAACTCACCGGAGCGGTTGTGTCGCCCCTTTGGGGCTATGGGAGGGGAAGCTGTACCATTACCAGGCCTTCAGCCTTCGCTAAGTCTTCTCGGCCCGTTGGGCCTGCGTCAAGGCCGACGCCTGAGTTCGGTTCTTGAAAGCAATCGCCGGGCCCGAGATCCCTCACACGGAGTTCGAGATGACAACTGGATGGCAAGCGCTTGACCCAGTTCGGCCGCCCAGCATTTTGTTGCACTCTCAGAACTCATAGCTGACCACAGCTTGACGTGGTCCATCTAGTTATTTCCTCTTCACCTATTCGCTTACGGTTTTGCACTTGTAGTGGACATGTACCAGATGTGTACAATATTGCGAAAAATAGGGGCCAGTTTCACAAAAAGTGCTGTACAATGCATGTGGGCTTGCCTGCAAATATAGACCAAATATTGGACCAATGGGCAGAGTGGCTCTTGATTTATTCAGATGGAGGCCTTGATGAAACTTAGGCGTGCTTTTACTCTCATAGAACTCTTGGTGGTGATCGCGATCATTGCGATCCTCGCTGCCATCCTTTTCCCTGTTTTTGCTCAAGCCAAGCTTGCCGCTAAAGGCACGGCTGCTTTGAGCAACACCAAGCAGATTGGGTTGGCCGTGCAGATGTATGCGAACGATTACGACGACACTGCGCCGCTTTGCCAAACATTTACGGTTGGCAATCAGGGACCTTTCTATTTCTCGGGATCTCCAACTATCACGTTCCAACCATGGAGCTATGTTCTCATTCCGTACACAAAGAACTCGGATATCTTCGTTGATCCAATCATTGGCTCTAACCCCGGTTATTCTGCAGGAACCAACCTCGACGTATGGAATGGTTATAACCCAGAATTTGGCTACAACTACGAGTTGATGAGCCCACCGAATCTCAACATTCCCGCTTCGGAAAATGGTGGTTGCTGTACATACGGGCCCACTACGCTAACTTCCTTGGCGCGGCCAACCCAGATGGTTGTTGCAACTGAAACGTTTAACCACAATGAGGAGAGCGGTTGTTGCATCGTTTCAGGTGTCCCAGGCTTACTGGCGAATTGGGAGATTGAATCGCCGGACTGCAATGACTACCCTTATGGCTGCTTTGACAACTGGGGCGTTGGCGGCTGGTTCCAATCTTCATTCCTTAAGAGCAGCTATGTGGCTGGGGCTTATACGGGTGGAGTTTCTTGGCGACGCAATGGTTCGCAAACCAGCGGCGGTGGTTTAACTACAGTTGCTTTTGCGGATGGACACTCTAAGGCGATGGGACCCGGGCAGTTAGCAATTGGAACCAACTACTACTATGCCCCGAACAACACTGGGCTCAACTCTGGCAACATTCACCTTGTAGGAGACTATAAAGACACCTACATGTGGTGGCAGTATTGAGATTGGTTTTACTGGTGGCATTTGCAGCCATGATTGGCGCCGGTTGTGGGTCTACGGATTCTGCCGGACCGGCTAAACCAGATCCACAGAAGCTAGCGGTTGCGAAGCCTTCGGCCGACAATTCGCACAAAGCAAATGTGGGACTCATGCAGCCGAAAATGATGAGTCCGCAGCAGGGATCAGCGACGCCCTTGGTTGCGGGTTCCAAGTAGAATGGATTCAGACCGGCCTCTTGAGGCCGGTCTGTTATAAATCTCAAATGCGTGTCCTGCCCCTCATTTTATTCTTGCTACTGATTGCATTGGCTGGGTGCGGAACTGATGCTGTTCCACCGGGAGCCGGAAAGGGCGGCGCGCCCGCAAAACAAGGGTTTGCGGCAAACCCGAACGGCGCTCCGCCCTTGGTCCCTGGATCAATGCTCGGGCCTCATAAAAGGCCCCTTGAAGGGAAGAACATTCCTAAACCCGATATTGTAAAGTCGACAAAGAAGCCTCCGGCTTCAATGGGTTCGAAGACTTAGAGCGTTCAGGTTATCCTATGCCTGAAAGATTTGCAGGGAATGCTGAGCTTCACAGAGAAATCGATCAACTCATAAAGGCCGGCCGTTATGATGTAGCAGCATCGCTCGCGCTCTCTTCTCTTAAAACTGATATTGCCATGCCGAAGGTGGCGGCCACAATTGCGATGACTTTTGCACGCAAGGGCCAACTACAACAGGCCGCTGCGTTCCTGTCTTACGCGTTGAGTATCAAGCCCGAAGACGTTGAACTACTCAATTGCCAAGTAGCTCTTATTAGATCGTCAGGCAAATCGGCTGAGGCTCTAAAGCTTTGCCTTAGGATTATCGACTTGGCTCCCGCCGATGCTGCCGGCTACGCCAACCTGGCGCTTTGCTATTCTGTAGTGGGCAATTATGCTGCGGCATCGGTGGCTCTTGAAAAAGCTAATGGGCTTCAACCCGGCGATGCATCCGTGTTGGCTGCGCTGGGAAATACTCTTCAGCAGCAAGGACGCTTGAAGGAATCTGCGGCTGCCTTCAAACAGGTCATCGCCATCGCACCAAACGTCGTGGCCCCTTACCGATCCTTGGCGGAAGTTGCTATACGTCAGAATGAAACCGACGTCGCCATAGGCTGTCTTCAAAAGCTAACCGAGCTGCTTCCAGAGAGTGCGGTTGCGAAAGCGGATCTTGCCACCCTCCTCATTGAGGACGAGCAACTTGATCGGGCTGGTGTGCTCTTAGCAGAGGCGCTCGCCCTGGACCCTGATTCCGCTGCTGTACATGGTCTCCTAGGGCGATTTTCGCAATTGCAAGGGCGGTTTTCGGAAGCGGTAAGCAGTTTCGAAAAAGCTATATCAATTAATCCGAACGAGGTCGTCGCTTACTCTAACTTACCGTTCTGTAAAACCTTCTCCGAAGCGGATAGACCAATGCTTGAGACGGCTCTAGCACTTTCTACCGAACCTCAATTGAAGGTGTCGCAAGCGGCTCAACTCCATTTTGCGATAGGGAAGGGATTAGACGACCTTAAGGACTACGAGAATGCTTTGCTCCACTATGATTTGGCCAACGCGAAGGCTCTGCAAGAACGATTATCGCAAGGAGAAGCTTTTGATCGAACCTGGTATAGGCACGCCTACGAGCAAGCTAGAATCACTTTTTCATCGCAGTTTATAAAGCTGAAGGAAGATCTTGCTTCCTCCAGCCAAGTTCCCATTTTTGTTGTGGGAATGCTACGTTCTGGCACAACCTTGGTCGAACAAATATTGTCCAGCCATCGGGAGGTGGCGGCGGGGGGCGAAATGCCTTTCTGGTCCACCCGCGCCGAGGAATTATTCGATAAAGTTACAGGCAATTTCTCCGACTTGAGGGCGATGGAAACGAGCCGCGATTATCTGGAAGAACTTGACAAAGTAGATACAAACGCCAAACGCGTAACCGACAAACTGCCTTCAAATATTATTCACCTTGGCCTGCTTTACGCCCTATTTCCAAATGCAAAAGCGATATTGTGCCGCAGAGATCCAGTAGATGTCGCCCTTTCCATTTATAAAACGCCGAACCGAGTTGCGCCGCTTTTCGCCCATAAACGAGAAGACATTGTCTTCGCCATTCAGCGCACCTCTGAAATCGCCGACCACTGGCTGAAGATGCTGCCCAAAACGTGGTTGATGTCCATTCAATATGAGGAGCTTATAACAGATACCGAAGCTAGGATTAGGGAGCTGGTGGAGTTCTGTGGGCTTGACTGGGATGACGCCTGCCTGAGACATGATCAGAATAAGCGGGTTGTAAAGACGCCTAGCTTCTGGCAGGTTCGCCAGCCTATTTACTCGGAGTCGGTGGGAAGATGGCGGAGATACGAACCGTGGCTAGGAGCTTTCTCCAAACTCATCTAGGGGCGGCCTCTAAGGGCATATCTGAGGTTTGTCCCGTTGCGCATTGGCGTATTTATGAGTAGGATCCAGAATGGGAAGAACTACGGCCCGAGTCGTTTACCTGTTGTTGATGATCGCCGTTGCCGTAGACGTGCTGTTCTTCAAGAACCGGTTCTGACCGCGGCTCGTCGCGAATATTGGGCTCGCCGGTGACCTATGGCAGAGCTCAGTTTGCAACGGCCCGGCTAGTTACCCTACTTCTCTTGTTTCGTCTACGGTGTTTGCGCCTGTGCGGGACCTGTACCAGATGTGTACAATATTGCGTAAAATAGGATGCCAGTTTCACAAAAAAGTGCCGTACAATGCATGTGGGACTTGTCTGCAGCATAGGACCAATTGTATTGGAACTATGAGCAACGTAGCTCTTGATTTATTTTGGAGGCCTCATGAAACTAAGGCAGCATGCATTTACTCTCATAGAACTTTTAGTGGTAATCGCGATCATTGCGATACTTGCCGCTATCCTTTTCCCCGTTTTCGCTCAGGCGAAGAGAGCCGCTAAAGGAACGGTCTCTCTCAGCAACACGAAGCAAGAGGCTCTGGCCGAGCTCATGTATACGAACGATTACGACGACGCCTTTACCCCAGCCGCGACTTGGACGGCTAAAACGGGTTTTGCCTGCTTTGGCAGCTCTCCATTCGACTGCGCCAATCCTTGGGACTATTTGGTTCTGCCGTACATTAAGACTTCTGGCCTTTACGATGATCCTCTCGCGGTGGCTAATTTCAGCCTCCCCGGAGATCAGTCGGCCCAGGACATTTACACGCCTACCTATGGTTTTAACTTCCAAGGTCTGGCACCTTACTACTCGGACGGTAGCGGTGATCCTTCTTTGACCCACTCCGTGACAACGACCAGCTTCAGCGGTGGCCATCAGGAAGTCATGATAACGAGCATCTATTCCAAATTGGACATCCAGGGGAACACGGCGAGCAATACTTATCTGTTCTCGCCAAATGGCAGCAACACGGCAGCGGAATCCGACTGGGGTCCCTTGTACAACTCCGTAATGGACGGCCCGAACTGCTTCTTCATCAAGTCCGGATGCTTTGCAAACTGGGGACAGCCTGACGCGACTGACGGCACATGGTTTGGCTTCTTCACTGCCCTAAACGGTAACGCTGCCGGCGGCCCGAGCCCGGCTGATCAGACGACTGCCGCTATCACCGAAGGTGAGAACACCGGCGCAAACGCTCGACGAAGTAATGACGGAATCGTGACAGCGTTCATTGATGGTCATGCCAAGAACATGAGACCTGCGCAGCTTGCTGCGGGAACGAACTGGTCTGACACGTTGCAGGAAGGGAACCTTCAATTCCTCGGATCGTCTGGTCCAGGGACGGGTCCTATCAATCCTAATTACATGTGGGCTTCACCGCAAGATGGAGCTTAAGTTGCGAAGCGTAGCTTCTTTGACTATAGTTATGGTGGCCCTCCTTCTGGGGGGCTGCCACTCGAACGATGATGCGGCTGCATCAGCGGGACCCCAAGCCCCCCTGAAGAGTGGTGGTGGCGGCGGTTTAGCGCCCGCAGCCGGCGTTAAAGCGAGTGGGGCTACTTCGAGGGGATCCGGTAAGGCCACCTTTGGCATGAGCCAAAGCCAGCTTGATAGCAAAACTGGAACCTCTATCAAGGGTGGAAACTAACCTCCTCCTCCCTTCAACGAAAAGACCTGCCCAACATTTGGACAGGTCTTTTCGCATTATGATAGGGTGATCATTTGGACAGGTCTTTTCGCATTATGATAGGGTGATGGAGACAATTTAGAACTTAAAGCAAGTCTCTAAACGCTCCAAGCCATGGTTCGTAACTGCGCCAACGCTCTACCGAAGTTTTGTAAACCGGCTGGCGCGCTTGCCAAGAACTAGGGGTGACTACGGTTCGTTCGTTGTCTTCAGGCCTCAGAACGGCATCGTCCCATTCGAGTCCAGCAAACTCCACCATTTCTCGACTGACGCGTTCGGGGTCCTGCACCAAATCCTCATACTGGACCTCCAGCATCCTTCCTTCGGGCAGCACTTTCTTGATGTGCTTCATCAGGCGATGATATTCTTGATAGGCAAATGTAATGTCCTCCTTGCTGCCCCAGACTATTCGGCTTGAATTGGGAGTTGTGTAGATCGACAGACAATTATCAACTGCGTTCCGCTCTACATGGATAAAGGTTGCGTTAGAAAATAGCGCTGACAATTGGGAGGCCAAGACATAGTTTCCAGGCATCTTGTCGACTACCCTGCTTTTGCCAGGCGCGAAGGATTGCAGTTTCGCGATGTATTCCGCAGCAAGAGCAGCCTTCTGCTCGGGATAAAGGGAATCGAACCTATCGAGCTGTTCCAGCCAAAAATGCTGCTCCCCCGCAGAGCCGATATCTGGATGGCTTGAAAGGATCTGTTCGGTAAGGGTGGTCCCTGAGCGGACCATCCCAACAACGAAAATTGGGAGCGCGCTGGTATTCGCGATCTCGGAAAGTTGGGGGGCGGATGAAGTTTGCGAAGCGATCAGTCGATTGGTAGACATGCCATACGCCTCCTTGTTAAAGCGTGCTCCGCCAAATTTGTAAAGGATTTCCAGCCGGTTGGCTTCATCGTAATGATGCATAGCTTGTTCAAATTGCCTAAGGTCTTGATGGGACTTGCCAAGCGCATAATGCATTTGAAAGAGTTCGCCAGGATAGGTAGTGTCCTCAAGGCGGGCTTCAATTTCATCAATGAGAGGTTGATCGTTTGGCGTGATCCTCTGGACATGTACAAGGCCGGCGTAGGCATTTCCGCAAGTTGGGTTTAATTCGATCGCTTTACGGAAGAATTCCATCGCCTCCTTAAAACGGCCGAGGGCTTGCAAGACTTGACCCATAAAAAGGCATGACAGCGAAGTATTGGGGGCGCCTTCTGTCGCCTCAACCGCTAGGGCAAGCGCCTCCTCGCCCTTCTGGTGCATCAAAAGGGCACGCGCCAATTGCAGCTTCGCTATCTGGGAGTCGGGTTTAAGTTCAATTAGCCGCTCAGCCGCAGCTTTGCCACGAGCCGAGTCCCCCGATTCAAGTAATGCATCGGTTAGTTCCGTGAGAAGGGGTTCTGAAGATGGATCCTGGTTGAATGCTTTACCTAAATGTTCGATCGCCGGTTCCAAAAGACCCTGAGCCCTCAAGGCTTTTGAGTAGGCGAGATGAAACGCGGCGGCCTTCGGTTCCAAGCTGATGGCTCTCCCTAGGGCTTTCGCAGCGTCCTGAAAGTGGCCATCGTCTGTTAGGCACAATCCGAGTTGAAACCAAGCGCGGGACTGGTCCGGCTTTAGCTTTGCAGCAGTATGGGCAAACGGGATCGCTTCCCGGGGCCGACCCAGGTTGCGAAGCGCATTGGCAAGCCACAGCACCACGTCATACTGCTCTCCTTCCGTTAAAAGCAACTTACGAAGGATCGGCTCGGCATCTTGAAATTTCTCCCTTTTGCACAACACGACGCTCAAGAGGAGCCGCGGCTGCGGGTGAGAGGGTTTAAGATCCATTGCCTGTCGGGCCAAGGTCTCCGCTTCCTCAAGACGCCCATTTGATTGCGCTTCATTAGCTGCAAAGAGAAGCTGTTCCAGGTTCGGCATGCAAGGTTATTTTAGCGCAGAACGAGGCGGGCCTCTAGCCATGGCCAGTCGGCCCCTAGGTCTAACTGTCCCGCATCAACGGAACTAGCGGGTAAGTGGCGTGACGGCTATCAAAATTTGTGACGTAATTGGAATTGGAGATCCTAATGGCGCGGCATACAAGTGTGGTTCTTTACGTTCTGTTGATGGTGGCCGCTATTGTTGCCGTCGATGTGCTGTTCTTTAAGAACAGGTTCTGGCCGCGGCTAATAGCGAATGTTGGGATTGTGTTGGTGTTTGTCGCATTCTACTTGGCGTTTCTGAAGCGATCGTGAACTCGTTTTGGGCGGGAGCAAGCTCCACGCCCTCCACGCGTCGCGAGAGTTCAGATCGAGATACATCTCATCAAATAACTCCACGGCAGCAAGCTGCCTGTTTTGAGCGGGCGCAAGCTCCGCGCACTCCACAGCTTCGCATCCACTGCCACTCTTGTTTCTCGACCTGCCTTAGCCGCTCCAGTTTCCTCAACAGGACCCGCACTCCGCAACTTCGCATCCACTACCTCTTGCGCTTCTCACCGTGCGTTAGACTTTTCAATTTCTTCAACTCCGCCAGCCAAGACTTAAACTTTTCCGTCGATCGATCGAGTTCTTATACCGGTTGCTTAACTTGCCAAACGCTTTGCGTGTAACCGTGATACGAATTCCTGGCGTGCCACCCTTCTAGTTTAGTCGCACTAGGTCCAAAAGCTTAAATATCATTAAGCGGGCACCAGCATAAACAGCGGATATCATGTCAAAATCGAACCTGATATGGCCTTAGAGCAAATCCGGCGAACCTGGTAATGTAGCCTACGCGTCCCGATGCTAAGGAACCATTCTCCGGCCTCGTAGATTGAATGGTACGGAACTCGATAAAACCGCTGAAAAAGACCTCACGGAACTAAAAAAATAACCGATGATTCGGGTTAAGTCTTTCGGAAAAAGCGCAAATGAAGGTGATACCTTCGAAGCGTGGACTCCGTCAGAAGATCAAACAAATCACGGGAACAGTGAGGAAGCTATCGGGGGTCACATAAGCGAGAACCGTTAGTAGGTGAAAAAAACATAATGTGGCAACGCTTTACAGAAAGAGCAAGAAAGGTGGTCTTCTACGCGCAGGAAGAAGCGCAGAAATTCGGAGAAGGATACGTCTCTACAGAACATCTTTTGCTGGGCCTCGTAAGAGAGTCCGACAGTGTTGCTGCCCGAGTGCTCGATAAGCTTGGAGTTAGTCTAAACCGAATTCGCGCGGAAGTTGAAAAGCAGCTCCCTAGGGGTGATGCAAGACCGAGTCAGGATATGACCCTGACACCGCGGGCGAAGAGAGTCATCGATTTGGCATACGACGAGGCTAGAAACCTCAACAATAACTACATTGGAACAGAGCATCTCCTGCTTGGGCTTATTCGCGAAGGCGATGGCCTGGCGGGAAGAGTCCTCGCCAAACTTGGCGTGGAGCTTGAGAAGGCTAGAAGGGAAGTCATGGCGCTCCAAGATACGGAGACCCAGACGAAGTCCGGCAGCCGCAGCGCAACCCACGGCAGTTCTACAAAGACCCAAACACTAGATGAGTTCGGACGCGACCTTACTGAACTCGCACGAGACGGGAAACTTGATCCCGTGGTTGGCAGACAGGCAGAAATCGAACGTGTCATGCAGATTCTGTGTCGGCGAACCAAAAACAACCCATGTTTGATCGGAGAACCCGGTGTCGGAAAAACAGCCGTCGCCGAGGGTCTCGCTCTCCGCATCGTCAGCGGAGATATTCCGGATCTTCTACTTAATAAGAGGATCGTCGCATTGGACCTAGCCGGCCTAGTAGCTGGAACGAAATATCGCGGCGAATTCGAAGAGAGAATGAAGAAGGTGATGGAGGAGGTGCGCAAAGCCGAAGGCAACGTAATCCTCTTCATCGACGAATTGCACACGCTGGTTGGAGCCGGTGCCGCCGAGGGCGCCATCGATGCTTCAAACATAATGAAGCCAGCCTTAGCAAGAGGCGAATTGCAGTGCATCGGTGCGACGACTCAAGATGAGTTTCGCAAATATATCGAAAAAGACGCCGCCTTAGAAAGAAGATTCCAAGGCGTGAAAGTCCGAGAGCCATCTGAGGAAGAGGCGGTCGACATCCTGAAAGGTCTGCGTGAGAGATACGAAGCGCACCACCAGGTGGAGATCACGGACGATGCCATCATGGCAGCCGTTCAGCTCTCTCAGAGGTACATCACCGACAGAACACTTCCGGACAAAGCGATCGACCTGATCGATGAAGCAGCTTCGAGAGTAAGGTTGCAGCAAAGTCTGCCACCCCTCGCGGTGCGCCAAGATCGAACCAGGCTAAACAAGCTCAGAGCCGAACTCGAGCATATGGGCAAGCGGGCTTCCGATGAGGAAGCGCTCGCCAAGCTCCAGCTGGAAAAGGATGAGCTTGAAGCAAGTATTACAAGCCGTGAAGAAGAGTGGAACGCCACTGAAAAGGTCGAGCCGATTGTGAATGAGCATGAAATCGCCACAATCGTGCAAAGCTGGACAGGTATTCCCGTTACAAAGCTTGTGGAAGCCGAATCGCAGAAACTGCTCCGAATGGAGGAGGATCTGCACAATCGAATCATCGGGCAGGACGATGCCGTTGTGGCCGTCTCCCGTGCGATTCGAAGAGCGCGAAGCGGACTCAAGGATCCGAAGCGGCCTATGGGCAGCTTCATCTTCCTGGGCCCCACCGGCGTCGGAAAAACCGAGTTGGCAAAAGCGCTTGCGGCTTATCTTTACGAAAAAGAATCGAACATCGTCCGAATCGACATGTCCGAGTACATGGAGCGGTTTGCCGTCAGCCGATTGGTTGGCGCCCCTCCAGGATACGTTGGATACGATGAGGGCGGACAACTTACCGAACAGGTGCGGCGCAATCCTTATTGCGTAGTCCTCCTCGATGAGATCGAGAAGGCTCACCCCGAGGTATTCAATATCCTTCTGCAGGTGATGGAAGATGGACACTTAACCGACTCGCAAGGTCGAACGGTGGACTTCCGAAACACGCTGATCATCATGACCTCCAACGTCGGCGTAAGGCCGATTGAGATGGACAAGGGCCTAGGCTTCCGAGACATCCGAATGGATCTTAACGATCCTAAGACTTACGAGCAAATGAAAACTCGCATGTTGGATGAAATGAAGAAGCTGTTCCGGCCGGAGTTTCTGAACAGGGTCGACGAAGTGATCGTGTTTCAGCACCTTAAGAAAGAAGAGATTCTGGAAGTTGCAGAGCTTTACCTGAAGAGAGTCAACCAGCAAGCGGCTTCGATGAATGTAACCATCGAGCTAAGCGATGCGGTTAAGGACATGCTCGTGGACCAGGGTTACGACCCCAACCTCGGCGCACGTCCGCTTCGAAGAGCCGTTCAGCGGTTCATCGAGGACCCTCTCAGCGAAGAGCTTCTTCTGGGCCGATTCTCTGCCGGCGACGCAATCGTCGCCGAACTGGACGAGGATAACAAGGTTATCTTCCGAAAGAAAGAGGACGAGCCTCCGAAGAAGAAAGAAAAAGCTGCTGCGAGCAAGTAATACGTGATTGAAAACGGGCGGATGCGAATGCATCCGCCCGATTTTTTTATTCCCCCTCCCCTGCTCAAAACTTGGAATTACGCGAGGAGGGGAGGGGGGGCAAGGGGGGAGAGGTTTTTATGGCCCATACCAAGAATTTCTGCTGCTCAACCCCTCTGCCTTCCGGCGATCCTCTGCCGTAGGCAGCTTGAAACCGACGTGCTCTTCGCTCTCGTCGTTGTACCGCTGGATCTCGTCCGGGATTGAGTCGATGCTATCCACCAACTTGAAAAGCTGCAAGTCATCTGGCTCGATGGCGCCGGTTTCCACCAAGGTTTTCCCAAACCATTCGATGAGGCCCGCCCAGTGTTGTTCCCCAACAAAGTACACCGGAAAGGGGTGGATTTTGCGGGTCTGGATTAGAGTGAGCATGCCAGAAACTTCGTCCAACGTTCCGAATCCGCCGGGAAAGGCGACGAAGCCGACGCTGTATTTAGCTAGCATCACTTTGCGGCTGCTGAAATACTCGTGCTCGAGGGATACGTTTTGGTATATATTCGGCCTCTGTTCGGCCGGCAGTTCAATGTTGATACCAACGCTAACTCCGCCCGCCTCGATCGCGCCCTTGTTCGCCGCTTCCATGATGCCCGGCCCTCCACCTGTTATGACGCCATATCCGGCTTCGGCCAGCTTTCGTCCGAGAACTTCCGCCTGATCGTAATATTTGCTTTTCAACGGCGTGCGTGCGCTGCCAAAAACGGTCACAAGCTGAAGCGGCACTCGGTTAAGGCGGTCAAAGCCGATTGCATACTCGCCCATGACGCGGAAAAGCCGCCATGAGTCTTCTGTAAGTTTATCGATTTCAAAATGGACTGGATGCAGCTTGGCTTCTCGCTGCTTGGGTGAAGATTGACTACCGGGTTCGGGCATGCAGATATTGTACGAGAAAGTAGAATAGGGTTGTGAAGGAGTTGGAAACAACAATCCGGTTTCAGGGCGAACTCTTGCCTGATAAGGCAGGGGCATTCATGGCAGTCCCGAAATCTCCCGAGTTGGTAGCTGGAGCCGAAATAGAAGGGGTGATGGTTCTCTTTCCCTTCCGCGCGACCCTTGTTTCAAGCGAGTGTGGGCTCGGTTTCTTTGTGGATCAAGCCCTGCAAAGCGCCGCCCAAGTTAAGCCAGGTCAGACGGCGCAGGTGGAAATCACCCGCATAAACGATGAGGCCGAGCTTCGCGTCCCGGCCGATCTGTTGAAAGGTCTGGAGTCCGAGCCCGCCGCCATGGCCCAGTGGGTAGCTACCACCCCGAACGCACGCCGCGAGTGGGTGCGCTGGTATGTCTCGTGCAAGCAGGAAGAAACGAGACAGACTCATTTTAAGAAAGCGATCGATATGCTTTCCAAGGGCAAGAAGCGCATTTGCTGCTTCCCAGGCCTTAACTGGACCACGAAGGATCACCCGGAAGTGGATACATGGCTGTCGCTGCCGAAATAGCTTCGGGGTTCGCCCAGGAATTTCGTGTCGTGCTGTTCGACCCTAATACGGAGCGGTTTCCGTGCTCAAAAAGTAAACGATGTCGGATAGAAGATCGCTAGAGCTGTTTCCTCCGGCACCCTTGCAAAAACTCTCGATGTCCATGGCGTTCCAAATCCCGACCCTGGGATTGACCAAGCCCACTTTTTTTATCTTACGCTTCTCGCTCGCAAAATCTAAGGCGCAATAGGTTATAAGTTGGCGTAAATCGATCAGGCGAAAATCTCTGTCGCCGCTCTTGACCTCAAACAAGATGTCTTCAATCATCAGATCTCCCTTGGCTTTGTCCAGGATGCCGCAACCATCAAACTCCGGAGAGAACTGAAACGAGCACAATTTGTAGTTGTCGTAAAAAAATCTTCCGAGTCGCGCGGCGAGTTCGCATCCCTCGAGGAACTCTGCCCCGCCAATAAAGAATTCTCTTCTTATCTTGCTGCGCATGAATTCTTGTTTCAGATCGGAAGGACGGGCGACGAACACCTTGTCAATCCGATTACTGGCTGGGGAAGCCGTAAACACGTGTTCAGCTAATATCCTAAATGCACCTTCGTTCACGAACGCTCTTCGGCTTGGACGAATAGAGGTTTCTAGCCGGTCGGCGAAACTATATCTCTCCAAATTGATCTGCCTCAGCAAACCTTCCGCTGTCGGCATCAACTTTTGCCAAACGGACGTAAACTCCGAGGCGAGCCTCCTTTCAGAGATCACAGAGGAATCTCCCATTTGCCTGTTGCCTTGCGATCAGCCGCCCAGTCCAATACTAACTGTTCGCTCTGGGCAAGTCCGCGTCTAACTGCCTTCCGCCAGTGGTCCCCTTCATCGTTGAGCATGTAAGACGAGATAAGGATCGAGCGTTGCTCCCAAGTGCTAAGTGTTGCGTAGTGTCCCCGTAGGTTCGATATCCAGTAGTCGGCGCCTAACTTAGCCATGGCGAGGATGACGTCACGTTTGACCATTATGCTTGTGCTTCTATCGTAGACCTGGGCAAGGAGCGACTCCGTTTCGTCGCTCTTGTCCATCGCAAGGATGCGCACTATATAGGCTATATTTACTGGCAGTTTCGCGATATACGACTCGGTCCTTATAAGAGTCGAAAGCGAGTTGAACACTTTTTCCTTGGTCGGCTGATCCAAGTCAGCGACGACCGATTTGAGCACGATCATTAGGGTCGTAAACACGGGGA
The DNA here is from genome assembly GCA_036502005.1 of Fimbriimonadaceae bacterium. GTDB lineage: Bacteria > Armatimonadota > Fimbriimonadia > Fimbriimonadales > Fimbriimonadaceae > DASXZH01. Next base: position 1,699 of record DASXZH010000025.1, on the reverse strand, counting down.
AGAGCAGCGGTAGGTTATCCATCAGGCTCAAAATGGCCGCATTCCGTAACTTGGGCTCCAGCATTGCGACTGCGCGGATTAATCTTCTAGTAAGCGTCTGATGGATTCGCGTCTTTTGTAACTCTCGTGCCAGCATCGAGAAAACGTCAAACTCTGCCATCTTCTCTTTGAGTTCATTGTAGTCTTCCGCTGCTGTTGGGGAGTATTGGTCGTAAAACAGTCTCAAGCGCATAAATCTTCGCGCTTCACTTTCAAATGCATCCTCTGCGTCTCTTTTTCGGTCGGAGAACTCTGACGTTGTTAAGAATTCTTCACAGCTCAAGATGCGCGTTTTTGCCTTATTAAGGGTCAACCCTTCATTCTCCAGGAGCAACTGAGATAAAGTGATTAGGTGCCCATAGGCCTCATCGTGAGTGGAGGCGTATATGTGGTAATCGTCGGCATAGCGGCAAAACGTGATCCTCTTACTTAGGAGCAGCTTATCTACCCTATTGAGTAGGAGTTCGCTTAAGAGCCGAGCTGCAGGACCGCCGACTGGCAGCCCGTAAGAAACGTTTTTGGAGAAGCGATCGAGTAGCTTCATTATCCGGCGCACTACCTCTGTGTTATTTGTGGCGCGCTTCAGGGCGTTTTCCAATCTGTGGTGGTAAATCCTCGAGTAGAAATCTGAAATATCGCAAGATAGCACGTGGGAATAGTCGTCGGCGAGACGCACCGATTGTTCCTGATACTGAGTCCATCCGACCTTCTTGGAGAATACTGACTTGGTCTTCCTTGTCCCAGTCGAACCTATAGGAAAACACGCATTTCTTGGCGCGCGGAACTCTCGCTTCCTCTATTTGGTTCGCTATTTTGAGAACTAGAGCTAGAAAGTAGGCGTTCCAAACGGGGTCGATTTGGGTCCCGTTCCGAAAGCCGTCATATCCAACCGTGGCTAGGTTGAACTCATTTATTGGCGGCATCTGATCTAAGAAGTCATCAAAGTTGGCATGAATCTCGACGAGCACCTTTTCCGCGTCTGCAGGTCGATCAAAAAATATAAGAGTCTCCGGCGGAAACGGGAAAATGTCCGTGTCCCCGTGTTGGGCAATATTGGCTAGTGAGCGTACAAAGCAAGTATTCAAATATATAGCTCCAAGTACGTCGATCTTACCTGGAAGCTAGTTTTTGCCTTTTCCGTGCTCTTGATGTCATTACCGGACACGGGACATAATTTCGCTAATGAAGCCAATGAGAATGATGACTCACTGCTAAGACAAGCTGGAGTAGAACTAAATACAGGAGGAACCGAAATGCAAAACCGAAAAATAATCGGGGAAAGCGATAAGTTAATGATGGGTTCTCCTAGACCCTCACCTATACAAGGTGAATTCTATGTGGACGAAGTGCCGAAAGCACAACGTGCATATAGTGCCTAAGGAGGCAGTTATGCCACCTGGAAATCGAATGGCCCTCTGCTAACGCGGAGGGCCAAACTAATTTTTGATTTCGGATCTTGGATGTTAAGTTGGAAACTAAAACTTGGAAGGTAGCGGTTCGCGCCTCTCCCGGTTCGTTCCTCACCGACCTCTCCTTCCGGGCTTGTCGTTATACACATTTTTCATAGGGTAGTGGTTCGTCCTTGCCTTTGGCGGCATGCCATGGAGGGTGTGCAAATGGGATTAACGATGGAGTCCAAGGAATGGGCTGAGCATCAATT
>DASXZH010000024.1:0-63958 GCA_036502005.1 Fimbriimonadaceae bacterium | reverse complement strand
TCGGCATTCGGCATTCGGCATTCGGCATTCGGCATTCGGCATTCGGCATTCGGCATTCGGCATTCGGCATTCGGCATTCGGCATTCGGCATTCGGCATTCGGCATTCGGCATTCGGCATTCGGCATTCGGGGGAGACGGCTACATGAGCGAGTTTGACGCCCAAAGACCGAAAACCTAGGGCCGAATGCTGAATGCTGAATATCGGCCGTCAATCCCGGGTAATACTTCCCTGTGGCTATTCTTTACTCCGACGACATGGACGATCTCTCGCCCGAGAACCTAGTGGGCTTTTTTGCGGATTGGGAAACACCTCCCTCCACATCCACCCATTTGAGAATGCTGCAGCAGAGCACGTTCTCTATCGTCGCAAAAGACGGCCCGCGAGTGGTTGGCTACCTAACCGCCTTATCTGATGGAGTTCTGTTCGCCTGTATCTCCGGAATCGAGGTTTTGGCCGAATATCGGGGCCGCAACATTGGGCAGGAGCTTGTGCGCATGGCGCTGGCGCACTTCAAGGATATTTACGCGGTTGATCTTGTTTGCGAGCCGGCTTTGCAGCCGTTTTATTTGAAGCTTGGCTTTGAGGCTTTCTCCGGAACCTGTATTCGCAACAACTTAAAGAAGGGCGGAGTGGAGTCGAAGAGGCGAGTCGCGACGGTTTCTTAGAAGCCCGATTGGCCACTAGACCGGAAACTTGAGCGAGTAGACATTCACGCCGCCTCCGGGGTTCAAAAAAGCCAGCTCATGCAATTCGCCCAGGGCTCTACGGAAACAGTGTAGACAGAATGACCCGCATCAACCAGCAGCATTTTGTAGTTCAAATAGCAAAGCGTTGTCATTCCGAGCGAAATGAGGAACGGTAGATCCAGCTCCTGAGTTGCAAATCGTTAAACGATTTGCCAGAAAAGAAATGGGCAGCTATCGTCCTTCACGTCGGCCCTAAGGGCCTCGTTCAGGAGGACAACGCTTCGCTATTTGAACCTAACAGAAGTTAAGGCGGCAAGCTTACGCAGCCCAGAGCTTCGTCGACGGACCGCCGCACAGCTTCGCAAAGCTATCGCGGCAACCCGGATTTCCAAGCTTGATAAGCCGACTCCAATGCTTCCCCATCTGCGGCTGAAGGCTCAAACGAACGAGCAACTCTCATATCCCCAAACGCATCTTCTGGACGGGCAAAATGGCCAAAACCGACGGCGGCTCCGCGCGCGGCGCCAATGGCTCCGTCTGTATTCCAGATCTCAACTTTTGCCTTGGTCAAGTTCGCGACCGTTTGGGCAAAAACATCGCTTTGAAAGAGGTTGGCGTCTCCCGCTCTAATGGTGCTTGCTTCGATCCCGGCCTCCATACCGTAACGCAAAGCAAATCCAATCCCCTCCTGAGCAGCCCGGCAGATATGACGCTGGTCGTGCCTTTGAAAATCCAAATTCGCTAAAGAAGCGCTGGCGTTTTGACTTCCCAAAATGCGTTCAGCGCCGTTTCCAAACGGATAAAGCAAAAGACCATCAGAACCAACAGGTGCTTGGGCCGAAAGAGCATTCATTTGGGGGTAAGTGAGCGTGCGGCCAAACAACTTGTTATGCAGCCAACTGTAAAGCGAACCGCAGCCGTTAATACAGAGGAGCAGACCAAACCGAGGATTTGCGGCCGAGTTGTTAACATGCAAAAAGGTGTTAAACCGTTGGCTTGGATCCAAAACGGGCGTATCTGAGATGCCATAAACAACGCCCGACGTGCCTGCCGTCGCGGCCACATCGCCTGGATTTAAGCAGCCAAGTGAAAAAGCGTTGTTGGGCTGGTCTCCCGCCCTATAACTCACCCGCCTGCCCTCCGGAATCCCCAATAGGTTGGCGGAGGTAGATTGAACTAGCCCCTGCGAACCAAATGTGGGAACAATCGGCGGATACAGACGTATGTCGAGGGACATCGCCTCCAGAACAGGCTGGGCAAGTTTCTTTTCTTCAAAGTCCCAAAGAATCATTTCTGACAAGCCGGATTCCGTAGTAGCAGCCTTACTGGTCAACTTCGCCGCGATGTAGTCGCCGGGCAGCATCGCCCAAATAATCTGTTTGTAAATTTCCGGCTCATTTTCTTTAACCCATGCTAGTTTTGCGGCGGTGAAGTTTCCGGGCGAGTTCAGCAGATGGCTGAAGCAATAGTCTTTGCCAAGCTTTTGCATGGCTGCCGCGCCGTATAGCGTCGCGCGGCTGTCGCACCAAATAATGGATGGCCTGACGGGAGTCAAATTGTCATCGAGGACAACCAAGCCATGCATTTGGTAGGTGATGCCAATGGCCTGAACCTTTCCTCTGGCTTCAGCTGGTAAAGATTGGACCGCCTGAACGGTATGCAGCCACCAATCCAAAGGCTCCTGCTCCGCCCAACCAGGCTGGGAGGCTTTAAGGGCCAACTCGCCATTGCTGGGAGATGTTGCGGTATGGCCCTCGCCTGTTTCCGAGTTCCAAATCGCGGCTTTAATCGCCGAGGTACCGATATCGATTCCGAGGAAATGGGACATGGATAGGTGATAGGTGATAGGTGATAGATGATAGGTTGCAGATGATCAGAAAAAGTATCGCCTTGTAGATTATCTCCCTATCTTGGCTTTATCACCACCCATCCTGTATTTCCTATCACTTATCACTTATCACTTATCACTTATCACTTATTACTTCACTAGAACTTAAACACGCTATCCGAGATCCCAGTGTTGATACTCATTTTGGAATACTTCGTGATGCCTGCAACTTGGCCATCCACGTCTTTCACGATAGCCTCAGATGGGAACCAAACGCCGCTCTCGTTTTTCGGATCGATATAATCGAACGACGCCATCTCATGGCCATCCTGGGCAAACCACACTCGCTTTGTAACGTAACGTTTCTGAGGGTCGACCCAGACGCGCTGACGCGTGGTGTCGTCGTACTTGGGGTGCTTGTAGGTTATGTCAAAAACGTAGTCGCCGGTTTCGCGGTCATTTCGCACGAAGACGGCGTCAAAACGGCTCTCGAACAAAGACGGGGTGAGAACTCCGAAGTCCAGCACGGTCTGCTGTTTGCCGGGCGAGTGGGAGTCATCCTCTACTTTGCCGATCCTCAATTTTGGGATACGGTAAAGCTTTCGCTCGCCATTCTCCATATAAAGAAGCTCAGTGCCCTCGACTCTGGATTCAAGTCGGACCATAAAGGGCTCTTTCACCTCGGCTTTCATGTACGTAAACTTGAAGGACTGGGCAAAGTCTCGACTGATTTTTCTAAGCTCCTTCTCGTTCGCTTTTACGACTTGGGCAACGAACGTGCAATCCTGAAAATTAGGCTGGACAATGTCCTGCCAAGTGGGAGCGGCCAAGGCTGTCAACGCAAGTAATCCTATCATCTAGCTATCTCTACTTCTCCTATAGACAAAAATGCAACCACAGTTAGAGACGCACGAGCGCTGAAACAGTACCGTATGGGTTACACTTCTTAACGTGACCTCGGACCCTCTGGCCAGATTTCTCACGCAGCGGTCCGCCAGATATCAAAGACGCGCAAGGCTGAAGCCTATGACGTCTGGCGAACTCACCGATACGGCTATCGCCGTATACCAAGAGCTGGGTGGGATTATCCTCCGCAATACGGCAATTCCGACGCTGGTCTCTCTTTCCGCAATTATTTTTATATTGACCTACGTGCTCCCAACTCTTGGAGTCACCAGCCATCCGAACGATTTGCACGCCCAATTAGGCGAAGCGCTATTTACGATCGTGATTGGATTTGGAGTTGGGGCGCCCCTTTTTGCGTTGGGGCTCTCCTATAGCGGCGCATTTGTCACGGGTCTTGTTTCCGATTATATGAATGGCGAGATGCCGAGACCGGACTTCCACGCTAAAGCGGCTCGGAAGCTTATGCCTAAGGTGTTGGGGTTGGTCGTCCTCCAGGTGTTTACCGCGATGCTGGGCATCGTGATTGCGGTGCTCTTAATCATGCTCAGCGCCCTATTGAGCGAGAGGCCGGTAAGCGATGCATTGGATACGGCCGTAGGCGGTTGCGCGATTTTGGCGGGCGTCGCCGGAGTTATCGCGATGCCGCTCGTGATGTCCGTGCAGATATTGGCGTTGCCATCAATCGTGATCGAGAAGCTTTCACCGTGGAAGAGCCTTAAACGCAGTAAAGCCCTTATGAAGTCCACCCGGCTGTATATTTCCGGCTACAACAATGCGTGGGGCATTATGTTTTTGGTTGGATTCCTCATCATCTTCGTTTATGGCGGGATCTATATCACGCTCGGGGCTCTTGGTATCCCCGAACATGTTAGCTCGTGGCTTTCCAACTCGCCGTTCCACGATCTCGGCGTGCAGGCGCTGAACTCCATGCCCTGGTTCTTGACCCTGTGGACGCTGATCCCCGTTTGGTGCACAACGGCGACCTTGCTCTATTACGACCGCCGAACCCGCGTTGAAGGCTACGATATCGAAATGCTCGCGAAGGATATGACACCCAATGTTAAGCAAAATCGTTTCGAGCTTTAGCCTCTCCCTTTGCCTGTGCGGGATCTGCTGGGCAACCGGCTACCTGCAGTTGCGGCAGCAATTTGAGGCCGCAGGAACCTCCGACGCCAAGATCGAGGTTCTAGAAAAGTTTTATCAGGACAACCCAAACCTAAGCGAGCACGATCCGGCCCTGGCTCAAAAGATTGAGGAAGCCAACGATGATCCAGATCAGTTTAAGCCGGCTGAAGTCGATTCCATGCTCGCCCTGCGAGCCTCCGTCCTTACCGAAGGGGCCCCGGCTACAAACAACGTCGAATCACAAATTAAGTCGATCAAGTCTTCGCCGCTTTACAAGGACACCGGAACGGGAAATGACGAGAACTGGCTAAGCAAAGCGTTTTCCCGACTTTTTAACCGGCATTCGGGAGAAGATCCACGCAAGCCAGATATCCCTGAGATGCAGGCACCGAATCTCGGAGGCATAGGTCTAGTAAGCAAGCTTTTCATTTATGGATTAATCGGCCTACTGATTGCAGCCGTGATCTTTTTCCTGGTCTTGGCGTTCCGCCACTTTAAATGGAAGAAAACCTTGAAGCACAAAGCCAGTGCTTTACTTGAGGAAGATGAGCCCGAGCGCTCCGCCGACGAGTGGCTACGATTGGCGGAAGGGCTATCGCTTCAGGGCCGATTTCGAGAGGCCGTGCGCTGCCTATACCTTGCTTGTCTTTTAAGGATCGACGAGGCGAAAGTCGCCCGATTTATCCGCTCGGAAACGAACTGGGAACACCTGGCGCGCATTCAGGCAAGCCCCAAAAGGCCGCCCAGTTTGGACATGCTCTCGCCTACAAAATCTTTTGACCGCATTTGGTATGGGCACCAAGTGAGGGGCGCGGCCGATGTGGATCAGTTCAAGATTTGGTACGAAGAGGTGGTCGCATCTCTTCGCGCGGCGGAGGCAGCCGCTTGAAGCAACAAAAAACCTTTCCGATGGTGATCTGGTTCTTACTGGGCATTCTAGGCTTGGCTGCTTTTACCCTTTCCCTCGGATCGAACGATACGACAACCGACCCAAGCCCGACTTCCTACAAGCCAAGCGGCACCAAAGCTATGGCAGACCTCTTGCGAAGTCAAGGCCATACCCTCAACTATGCCGAAAGCCCGAACGCTTCCACAAAGGATAAACCTATCTTGGTTGTATTCAGCGTGGTTCACGAAGACGGAGGAATCGCCGGGCCGGTGGCGGAAACCGATGCAGAATCTAAGACCGATGACCAAGTTAGGGATTACCTTGCCGATGGGGGTACGGCGATTTGGCTGGGCATTGGAGAAGAGTTTGCTTCGGAATCGAAGACTGCGGCCACCACAACTTCTATCGATGGGCCAGCCGGCCCCCTAACCGTGAATACGGCTTTGGTCCAAAACGACCACACGGCTCTTACATCGGAGCAGGGTTTTCAATTGGCAAGCACACCCTCCGGGCCTTTAGCAACTCTCATATCGGCGGGAAAGGGAAAGCTGCTTGCCATTAACGATGGCATTATCGCGACGAACCGGTTTATCGATAAGAACGAAAATGCCGCCGCTCTGCTTTCTTTTATTAATACGGTAGCACCGCCGCATTCCAGCTTCTTGGTGCTTGGAGCAAGCTTTAATGGCGCGCAGGCAGGCATTTTGGACACCTTGGGGAGTTGGGCTGTCGCGGCCTGGTGGCAAATCATTCTGCTTTTCGTGGTGATCGTTTTCACTCTAGGAAAACCTTTTGGATATCCGGAAGAGAGCCGAAGGAAGCTATTGGGAACTCGGGACATGGTTGATGCTGTCGCCCAAACCTATAAACGCGCCCGAGCAACCCATGTGGCCCTCTCTTGGCTCGCCGAGGATGCCGATCACGAGATACGCAACCGGTTGAAACTTTCGAAGGATACGCCCGACTACGAGCGGAACCGGCTGATCCCGCCGGAGTTGGCCCAGTCTCTAGCCAACGCTCAGGCGGCGAGCGAGTTGCGGCCGCAGGCATCTAATGCGCTTCAGATAGCCAAGAGACTGGACGTTCAGATGAAGAGCTTTTTCGGCGATCGACGGCCGAGGGCGCGGCGAAAATTTACGAAGTGACTTAGCTCTTTGGGTTCGTTGGTTTTTGAGTTCCACGCAATGACGCACTGTTTGGAGGGGATAACTTCACACGAAGGACGCGAAGGGGCGAGGATCGCAAAAACAAAGAGACGGCGTTCTCCGCATCTCCGCGTTCTTCGCGTGAATCATAACTCCCGGGATCGAATCCCACTCTGTTATGTAGCGCGTAAGGGAACGAAAATTTCACGCAAAGGCGCAAAGCTCGCAAAACAAAAGACCGCGTTCTCCGCATCTCCGCGTTCTTCGCGTGAAACTCAGATCATAGCTTTTCTTTGCGAGCTTTGCGTGAAACTAATCCGTCAGTTTCCGTTTCCAAAAATCGCATCGGCGGCAAGAACCTTTTCCCGCCTACCGTCGATCTCGCATAGGAGAGCCCCATCTTCCATCACTTGCACGGCCGTCCCTTCCCTGCCGTCGGCCATTCGGTAAAGCTTGCCTGACGTAGCGTCGTGTTTGGACCAAAGCTCAGCGATATTGTCCCAATCCCGTGGCTCGGGTAGCGCCTTGATTTGCCCTCCGATAGTTTTGGCAAGTGTGAGAGATTGCCAAGCCATATGGGTTTCTTTGAAAACGCTGGTCGCGAACGGCAGATCCTCTGGAAAATGCTCTTGTAGAAGGTTGATCCCGATGCCAACGACAGGGACTCGCCTTCCAAACGGGTCCGCGAAAATCTCGGTGAGAATGCCGCCCGTTTTTCGGTCCTCAAAGCTGATATCGTTGGGCCAGCGAACGTTGCAGTCGATCGTTTCCGCGACAGCCAGGGCGCAGGCCATTCCAATTAGCCATGGCTTATTTGAATCTGCATACTGCCAGAAGATGAGAGACATGGTGAGCGAATCGCCCCTCTTGCTTACCCAGTTCCTGCCGAATCGCCCCCGGCCGGCGAGCTGTTCGTGGGCAAAGACGACGCTGTTTCGCTTATCACCGATCCTGATTAGCTCGGCGGCGACCTCTTGGGTCGAGCCGACTTCTTCGAGCTCATGAATGATGGGCTGGAAACGCATATCTAACTGATTTCCATATGAAAGTTAACAGCAGGCGCGGAGTGGGTGATCAACCCGATCGAGATAAAATCCACGCCAGTCTGAGCTACGCCACGAACCGTATCCAAAGAAATCCCGCCGCTGGCTTCAAACAGCGCTTTCCCTTCGTATTTCCGAACCGCGTCGCGCATCATGAACGGATCCATGTTATCCAGAAGGATCACCTCCGCTCCGGCCTTAACCGCCTCATCCACCATTTCCAAAGATTCGCACTCAACTTCGATCTTGGTCAGATGCGAAGCGTAAGATCGAATAGCTTCTACCGCCTCCCTAATGCTACCAACCGCATTAATGTGGTTGTCTTTAATCAAAGCGCCATCAAACAGGCCGAGCCGGTGATTTGAACCGCCGCCACAACGTACAGCGTACTTCTGCAAAGCCCTCAGTCCAGGAATGGTTTTCCGGGTATCGATAATCCGCGCGTTGGTTCCCTCCACCTTTTGAACAAATGTATCAGTAATGGTAGCCACACCGCTTAGGTGCATCAAAAAGTTTAGGGCGGTACGTTCGGCCATCATTACACGGCGGGCAGGCAGAGTGCCTTCCAGAATGCGATCCCCGCGCTGGATTCGGTCACTATCCACCTTATGGACGATTAACTTGGCTTCCTCGGGATCGCTGCCGTAGGGAGTCAGCATGTATTCGGCAATGCCGGCTCCGCAAAGGACGCCGTCTTCCTGCGCTTCGATATACCAATCGACAAGCAGGTTGGAATCGATGCAGCCACTGGTAATGTCCCCCGGGCCTACGTCCTCAACAATCGCATCGTCGACAATGGACCACCAATCGGATGGTTCGGGTTGGAGCCAAGCACCCATAGTTTGCATGTAATTAAAGCCTGAGGCCTAGTTTTGCATATTCAACCGGCTTGCTCGATTTCGACGTCGCAGCGGGCGGCAAGCTCATCCAATAGGACTTCGTAAGGAACTTCCATTCCATTTCGCGACCAACCGATGGGAATCTTAAGTCGGCCGCTAACAATATAGGCGTGCGGCTTAACAACAATCGAGCCTTGGTCCTGGATGAAGGAAGCTTTGTCACCTTTCATCTTAATCGACTTGATCGAGTCGTATTTGTAAGACTTGATGCGGCCAGGAGTCACGATTTCGAAATGGTCATCCTGAAGAACAAATTCGCTGGCTTCGGACTGCATGTGCATCAAATCGGCCAGAGCGCCACGGCCCATGCCCATCAAAGCGCCAGCGGCATCGCTGATGTCTTTGCCAAAGCTGCGTTCCCCCTCCCTACGCACCAAGCTCTTCCCTTTCTTTTGGGCGTTCTTTTTAAGGTCTTGGGCGCCGAGCTGCAGCCAACGCATCGCCTCGCCTGGTTTGTATCGAACCAACTCCACGAACAGTTAAACGTTACAAGCAAAGAGTTAGTTGCGAATCAAAAAAACCCCAACGCCTAGGGGAGTTGGGGTTTGAACATTATCCAGTGAACTGGCTAGTGTTTGACGGCGAGATCGTCCCGAAGAACTCTGATCAAGGCATTTCGCTGCCAAGAGTTCATATGAGACCACGAAGTCGTCCATCGGTTGGACTCGTCGGTGGACATTCTCACCCGAACGTTGGCCAAGACTTTATCGTTTGTAAGGGGTTCGCCCTTAAAGATGTCGCGAGAAGCTTCGCGGTTGCGGACGATTGCCGTCCAAACCATGTATCGATCTTCCTCACTGAGGTTATGGGTGATTTTGTTGACCCATCTTGCATCCATACCTGGCAAGCCTTTGGACCATGTAAGTGCATCCGCAGGTGCGGTTTTCGTTGGTTGTCCAGATTGCGCGCTTACAAAAGCGCCAGCTAGGATTACAATACCTAGCGACAGATTCTTTAACATTTTCTCTCTTTCTCCCTTGGGTTTTAGGGACGCATCCCTGTTCCTTTTTTCTATGATGCATGCGGTGGTTCAAAAGTTCCATTAACTTGCAGTTATTCCTTTCTATAGGGCGCTATGCGCATGCATTTGCAGCCGTAGAATGATCTGTATTCAACGAAGGAGTTTTAGAAATGCCTGATGAGAAAGTAGATGGATTTTCCGATGTTGCGGAGAACGTTAAGCCCGCCGATTTGCCCGATGCTGCCGATCTTGGTATGGATGAGCACGCGAAGGAGCCGCTAGATCCGGAAGAGCGCGCGGAGCTTGAAAAAGAGATCCGCGAAGGTGACCAAGAGGGCCACCACGGCCACGTTCCTGAAAAGGAATAATTTTAAGGAAGGCCCCTGCCGCTTTCAATGCGGCAGGGCCTTTTACACCTTCAAAACCTTGCCATCGATCGCCACATAAACCTGATCATCTGCGGCAGGCACCACCCGCGAACAGCCGGTAAAGGACCCAAACGCCGGCAAAACAGCCCGATCTTGCCCAAACCAAAAGCAGGGCACCCGCTCGGATTGCCCGCCAAACCCGGCGAGCCTTACGCAGGGATGAATATGGCCACCGAAGGAATAGGCGCCAACAGCCTTCGCTGGATCATGCAGTAAAGTGAATGGCGACAACTTAAGCGGCTCGTCAACCGTTCGTACATTCAAATCTTGCGGCAGTTCGCCGCACTTCCTATCGTGATTCCCCATCACGAGCGTGATCTCAAGAGAAGTGTGCGTCGAGCGCCAATCTCGGATCACTTGCAAAGTCTGCTGAGCCAAGCCTTCTTTCGCATGCCACATGTCTCCAAGAATGTAGAGCGAACTAGCGCCAGTTTCATCCAGCAAGTTTGTGATGCGGGCAAGATCGGTTGTAGTGGTGCCGCCTGGAATGGCTACCGACTGCGCTCGAAAGGCGGCGGCTTTTCCAAAGTGGACATCTGCAATGAAAAGCGCTTGGCGAGCCGGCCAAAAAAGGGCCTTGTCGGCTAATAGCTCAAGTTCTTCACCCAAAAGGTTAATAAGGTGGTTGGAAGTTTGCAGGGCAACCCTCACTGGCCTGAAATCACTCCGCCCTGGGCGCCGGTAAGCATGTTTTGCGCCATTTTTCTCATGTCATCAAGGCTCGTTTTGCTCATCAAATCCAAAAGCTTTTTGGAGTCCCATCCTTGTTTGGCCTTTTCGTGCCAGTAGCCTTGCAAGAAGGTTTGGTCCTCCAAGGAATAGCCGACGGTGGAGGAGCCGTCGAGAAAGAGTGGGCTCATGGGGGCGCCATTGAGTAAATAGCCTTGCGCCATGCCAAGGGCTCTTTGGCGGGTCGACTCATCCCAAGTCTTCACATCCTCCAACAAGGCCGAGCGCATGGATTCTATAAGCCCAACCTCATCGGAAAATGGCGAGGTCAGCATAATCAGATGCATCTGAAATCCGCCCGGAGTGGGAGAGATTACGGCTTGCTGAACATAGCTAAGGCCAAGTTTTTCACGAAGGATACGGTGCATTGAGGACCACTTTCCGGACCCCAGCGCCGTTGCCACTAAGATCTGGGCTGGGAATTCGGCATCGCTTACTGTGAATTCCGGACCGTAAAGTTCGACGGTCGTGATCGGGAATGTATGTCTCCCCAACAACGGCGCAGGAGGGTCTTCGACTTTATGAAGATATCTTGGAGGCGGCTTGGGATTTTGCCAATCGACAAAATACTTATCGATAGCCTGCTGCCCTTCCCAAGCGCTGAAGTTGCCTCCGATGGCAACTGTCGTGGCGGAAGGAATAAAGGTTCGGTGATAGAAGTTTAAAACCTCGTTCCTGGTTATCTTCTTGTAGTTCAGGCTGAACGGCGAAAGGGCTTCAGCCCAATAGGAATGGGGCCGAGTGGAGGCCGTTTGGATTTCGGCATCGAGGGCATCTTGCTGAAAACGGGGGTTCTCAAGCAGATCCCCGAGAATCTCTCCGCCGAGGTCCATTCGCCCTTTGGGGACTTCTAGCTGAACTCTAAAATGGTCGCCGGACAACGTGCATCGCATCGATTCGCCCGCCAAAGTTGAGAACTGGCGGATCTGGTCTTCGTTGAAATTCTCTGAGGCATCGGTTAGCAGATCCTGTACCATCTGGGCGCAAATCTGGTCTTTCCCACCAAGATTTCCGATCTTTACTATCGCTTGAAAGGTGATATATTCTGCGTTTGGATCTGGCAGTTCCAGCACTTGCGGGGAGATCGCCGCCAACGCGGCTAGGGCTATGATCATCGGATTCCCACCACGATGTCGCAGTTGAACTTATTAAACATCTGCACGCCTTTAAAGAAATCTTGCCAAGTCATCTGATCGATACTGTCCAGCAGTTCCTCTGGCTTGTAGTTCGCACCTTGACAAAGTAGCACGCCTCTTAAGTAGGCGTTCAGCGAAGGATCTTGAAGCTGCCGCTCCACCCAACGCTTAGCCAGCGCCTTTCCTACGGGGAACAAGGCCGACATATCTCCCGGCTGCAACGCATCGATCATAAGTCCCATGCCGCTGTTGGCGTTGGTTTGGCCGAGGATCACGAGGCCATTGTCTGAACTAGGGGTGTAGGTAACGAAAACTTGCTTTACCTGGCTGGCAAGGGCCAAAGCGGCGGCCAGAGCCCATGCCGTATTTCTATCCTTGAAGCCGCCTACGCGAGCAGCCCGCGCCTCGCCAAAGGCATTTTCAAGTTCAAGCCGACCCGGCGTCCCTGCCGGCCGCGGGTCGGGGACAGTTGCGGTTTTTCCGGTGCAGGTAGAAAGGAAGTTCTTACCAAATTTGGTAACACCTTCAATATCCAACGGGCCATCGACCACCAAAACGAGGTTATCGGCAGCAAAGAGTTCGCTCTGAAACTTCTGGATAGAGTCCGGCGTGGCGTTGGTCATCACGTTGAGGTCGCCGAAGGGGTCTATGCCTCGGTCGCCGTAGGCGATCATCCATTCGGCGGTGCCAAGTCTATCGGGATCTGACTGGAGGGCGTGCTCCTGCTTCATAACCCGGATCTCATTGGTAATATCCTGCTGCTTTATGTTTACAGGCTTTAGGAGTTCTTTCAAGAAGTCGATAGCAATCGGAATCTGCTCGGGCGCACAGGTGACTTCGATCTGCATGGCATCGCGAAGAGTTCGGCCCGTGAAAAACATTCCCTGCGACTCCATCTTCTCGTCGAGGTCTTTGTTTTGCCCCTTTAAAACGAGATGCTCCAGAAGATGCTTAAGGCCGTGGTTTTCGGGGTTGTCGGGCACCTTTAAGCTGGAAGCAAACAGTTGAACGCTGGCCACCTTTGCCTTCGGCATGTTTTCCACTTCAAGGATGGAACCGTTACGTAGGAGGGTACGCAAGCGTGGGGGTTCTTCCTGCGCCAGTGCGGAAGTGAGCACGAGGGCCGGGAGGATGGCAGCGACGATGCGAGAGAGCATTTGGGAGATGGTGCTATTTTGACAGGCTGAAGGCGGAGAATGGTTTTAATGAGCTTGAAATAGCGGATTTAATGTTGATATGCACCCCAACAATTTCCAAGTTTCACCGATTGAGCCCTCTCCCGGTTCGTACCTCACCGACCTCTCCTCAAAGGAGAGATGACTATTGGGCAACTAGCCAGGTCAATCACGCGAGCCTATCTGGTCGCTACCCTACTGAGGGAGCCAACGAGACAATCATCTCTCCTCGAGGAGAGGTCGGTAAGCGAGTCCGCGAGCGAACCGGGAGAGGGCGAACACCTCTAGCTCTACGGAAATTGCCCCAATCAGGAATTGTCTCCTAATCAACACCGAGCAATTCGACTTCAAAAATGAGAGTCGCGTTTGGCGGAATCACATTCCCTGCACCGGCAGCACCATAACCCAGGTGGCTAGGAATGGTGAGCTTGCGCTTCCCGCCGATCTTCATTCCCTTTACGCCTTCATCCCAACCTTTAATAACTCGCCCCGCACCCAGTTGAAAGGCAAACGGGCCTCGGTTGCGGCTGGAATCAAACTCCTTGCCATTTTCCAGGTTTCCGTTGTAATGAACGGTTACGCGCTTGCCCGGAACTGCCTCGGCGCCTGCGCCTACCGTGATGTCTTCAATCAAAAGCTCTGCCATGAACTTTATTATGCTTTGCGCGGGCTTTCTAGCGTGCGGCAACTTCCAAAAAGTAAACTCGCAAGCATGGCGGAAAAGCGGGTTCTCATTACTGGCTCTTCGCGCGGTATTGGCCGTGCGATTGCCTTAAGGCTGGCCGAAGATGGCTGGACAATTGCTCTCCATTACGGAGCGGACGAAGCCGAGGCCCAGCGCACAAAAGAGCAAATTGGCAAACGATGTGCGGGTATTTACCAGGCCGATTTAGCAGATCCAAAAAAGGCAACCATTTTGTTTCAAAGAGTGAGCGCGGATGGAGCCGTACATGCGTTGGTAAACAACGCAGGCATCTATATGCCTCTCGACTTTGCGTCCACAGGAGATGCGTCGTTCACTGCCAACTATCACCGAACTTTTGCCGTGAACTTTGAATCTCCAGTTGCCCTCATGCGGGCGGCCGTAAGACACTTTGGCAAGCGAGGAGGCAAGATTTTGAATGTCGCTTCAAGGGTGGGATTTAAAGGGGAAGGCGGGGCTGCTCTTTATGCCGCTTCGAAGGCGGCGCTAATTAATATCACCCGATCTTTGGCAGTGGAGTTGGCTTCTAAAAACGTGCAGCTTTTCGCCATTGCGCCAGGGTGGGTGCAGACTTCCATGGCGCGGGACGGAATGGAAAATCGGTTAGAAGAGATTTTGGAAGGAATCCCGTTGGCAAGAATGGCTACGCCGGAAGACTGTGCTGGCGCAGCGGCTTACCTATTAAGCGACGAAGCATCCTATCTGAGCGGAAATGTGCTTGATATTAACGGTGCGAGCTACTTCCATTAGTTGGATCCTTGAGCACCAAGGAATCGTAGCGCAAAGCAATGAAGGGGCCACGCCAGAACCCTCATTTAAAGGGGTCTAACGTGGCCCTTACATCCAACTACTTACCGGTTGCTTGCTTCGCAAGCGCTGTAAACGCGCCCGGATCGGCAATCGCCATTTCGCTCAGCATCTTTCGGTTAACTTGGATGCCGTTCGTGTTCAGACCGTGAATAAGTGCACTGTAGCGTATGCCGTTCAGCTTGCAAGCCGCGTTGATTCGCGCGATCCACAGTCGGCGGAAATCTCGTTTCTTGGCGCGGCGGTCGCGGAACGCGTACTGGCCGGATTTCATTACCTGCTCATGAGCACGCTTATAAACGTTCTTTTTGCGGCCCCAGTATCCTGAGGCGCGCTCGATGAGCTTCTTATGTCTCTTGTGGCGCATAAGGCCACGTTTAATTCTTGCCATTCATTTCTCCTCGTTTAGTCGACCGATTCCCAGCCCAATGGGCGGTAACGGTAAAGGGTCCCTAGTTCAAAGACCGAGCAGTCGCTTTACGCGCTTTTGCTCGCCCTTGAAAAGGGTTGGTTCTTCTTCCAGACGTCGCTTCTGCGAGCCGCCTTTATGCAAGAACTGATGATTATTGTGCGACCGGCGTCGCGTGATCTTCCCGGAGCCCGTCACTTTGAATCGCTTGGCCGCCGTCTTGTTTGTCTTCAGTTTTGGCATTTGCTTGCTTCTTAGGTTGTACTTGCGGCTTAGGCGAGAGCACCATAATCATCAACCGCCCTTCCATGCTCGGAATACGATCAACAATAGCCAGATCTTTTAACTGATCTGCCATCTTGTCGAGACGCTGCCGACCCAATTCAGGGTGGGTGACTTGGCGGGATTTGAACTGACAGGTAACTTTGACCTTGTGTCCTTCCCGTAAGAACTCGTCTGCCTTTTTAGTTTGGAAGGCGAGATCATGCTCCGCAATCACCGGACTGATCTTTATACCCTTTACATCCTGCTGTTTGCGCTTACCTTCCTTCGCTTGCTTCTCAGTCATATACTTGAAGCGGCCATAATCGATGATTTTGGCAACGGGAGGGTTTGCGGTAGGGGACACGAGAACGAGATCGAGACCTTGGTCTCTGGCCATGGTCAGGGCCTGACGGCTCTGCACAATTCCAATCTGTTCTCCTTCGGGTCCGATGACGCGTAAGTCTCGAAATCTTAGGACACGTTCGTTGATAAGAGGCCCTGGTTCTGGGCGTGGGTCTCTTTTATAACCTGCTATGTTCGTTCACCTCAATAATCTTCATAATTTTTTGTTTGATGCCTACAGTATATCGTTGGTTCAATTCTTTTACAAACAAGGGACTTCCCTCGTAAATTTTCTGTATCGTGCTTAGCTACGTAGTCCTCTCTGAAAAAGGTTCTCCTTTTCATTCAGCCTAACAATAGTAAAGCGGCCGCTGCCGGCCCTGCCGTATCCGTTCTCAACACTCTCGGGCCAAGACTGACTCCTCGGTCTCCGATGAGGATCAGTTCTCTCGGCGACCATCCGCCTTCCGGTCCAACCACCAAAACCGTTTCTCCCGGTTCCGGTGAATCCGGTCCGATCACCTTCAGCTCCGGCTCCTTATGCAGCTTTCCGTCCAGTCCTTCCACTTCCGAAAGCACGATCGCCTCCGGATGTAGCTTCAAAACTGCTTCCAGGTTTTTCTCAAATCCCATGGTTGGGATTCTTGTTCGAAAGCTCTGCTCGGCGGCTTCGCGGCCAATCGCATTCAACCTGCGAATCCGCTCGTTCCGTTTCCCCTCATCCCATTTTACGACGCTTCTGTCACTTTCGAAGAATATAAATCTGCTAACCCCAATTTCCGTGCACATATGGATCACGGTATCGATCTTGTCGCCCTTCGGAAGAGCCTGTGCAAGCGTCACTTTTATAGTGGGTTCCGTCTGTGGCCACTCCACTCCAACCGGCCACGCCTGCCTCGCATTGAACTCACAACGTATAAGCGAGCCGTTGTCGGGAAGGACGGCGATGGCGTCGCCTTCCGCCAATCTTAAAACTTTGCGAAGCTTTTCGACTTCTTCCTTCGGAAGATCGATAGCCCCTTCTGGGTCCGCCCCCGGAACAAAAATGCGAGGAAGCGACCTTAGCGGCGGAATATTGCCCCGATCCATTCGCCCTCCTGTTTCCATTTGATCAACTCAAAACCAACCTGCTCCGCTGTTTGACGAACGTCGTTCCAGTTTTGCTCGATGATCCCCGAAACAATCCAAGTTCCCCCCGGCTTTACAAACTTCGCCGCATCCGGCGCGAGGCGGATTAGGGTCGCGCTGATGATGTTGCTGAAGATCAGATCCTGCGGCTCACTCAGCACTTCAAATCCCGGCTTGGCTATGAAATCTATTTCCGACTCGTTAAGAACAGCGTTCTCTTTCGCGATCTCTACTGACTGTTCATCGATATCGCTTCCAATGATTGACGCAGCGCCCATCTTGTAAGCGGCAATCGCCAGAATGCCGGAACCGCAGCCGATATCGGCAACTTTAACGCCGGTAACCTGCACATCCTGCATAAGCTCGAGGCAGAGCCTGGTTGTTGGGTGATCGCCCGTTCCAAATGCTTGGCCTGGGTCAAGGGTGATTACAATCTCGCCTTTCTCAGGTTCGTAATCTTCCCAAGTCGGGCGGATCACAACGCGGCCTAGCTTTCGAGTGACAAAAAACTGCTTCCAGTTGGAGGACCAATCCTCTTCCGGCACAATCTCAGTTTCCACCACTTTGGCGCCATAGGATTTCAGGTTTTGCAGAAGGTTATGGAGCCTGAGTTCGTGGCCCTCTACTTCCGCCATGTAGGCGCTAAGTGCGGGAGGATTATCCTCTTCCAGAGTGCCGGGGCAGCCATGGCTATCAAAGATGTCCGCGCAGACGGACCAATCGGCCGGAGCGGTTTCAAACACCGCCTTCACTTTGATCCAGTTCTTCAACGTTTTTTCTTGAACAAGCCGCTGAGAAGCCCGCCCTTATCGCCTTTAGGTATCGGCTCTCCGCCCGCTTCTGCCAACTTGATAATACTCTCGCGCTGGTTATCGTTGAGTTTTTTCGGGACGACTAGGTTTACGTGGCAATAGAGATTGCCTCGCCGGCCGCCGTGCAGCGGTGGAAGGCCGCCTTTGCCGACGGTTAAAATATCGTTGGGTTGGACACCGCTGTGAAGGTCGACCGTGTACGTCTCATCCAGTCCTTGGATGCTAAGCTCATCTCCCAAGGAAGCCTGCGCAAAGGTGACGTCTACCGATTTGTGCAGATCCATTCCATCGCGCTCCAAACCCGCGACTTCCCTGACTTTTATCTGAACGTAAAGGTCGCCCGCTCGGCCCGCGCCGATGCCATCGTTGCCTTTACCATTCACCCGCATGGTGGAAGCGTCTTCCACTCCAGCCGGGATCGTAACCGTTAAGTTCGCTCTCTCGGCAATACGCTTTCGACCCTTGCAGGTGTGGCATGGGTTCGCAATGATGGTTCCCTGTCCTTGGCAAACCGGGCAAGCGGTTTGCGTTCTCACTGTGCCGATAAAGGTCTGCTGCATCCGCGTGACAACGCCTTGGCCACCGCATTGCTGACACTTCTCCGGCTCGCCTCCGCCTTCCACGCCGTTGCCGTGGCAATCGGGGCAAGTGGCTTGGCGATTAACCGTGACTTCTTTATCGACCGACTCTAAAACCTCTTTGAGCTGAAGCTCTACGCGGACCTGAAGGTCTTCGCCGTTTTGGCCCATGCGTCGCTGCCCGCCGCCGCCTTGCATGCCACCAAAGAACATGTCGAAGATGTCATTGATGGCGCCCGATCCCTGGAAGAACGGATCCTGCGGAGCATCATCAACTGATCCAGTCTGATCGTAGCGTGCCCGCTTTTCGGGATCGGAAAGGATGTTGTAGGCGTGGCCGATTTCCTTAAATTGGTCTTCGGCGTTCGGATTGTCCGGGTTTACGTCCGGGTGATAGGTTCGCGCCAGGCGGCGATAGGAAGCCTTGATTTCATCTTGCCCGGCCGTCCTTGTAACTTCTAGGACCTCATATAGATCGCGTGTTGTCATTTGCAATTTAAATGGTTGTGCATAGTGAAGACGCGTTAGGGAGCGCCTTCACTAATACATTGGTTAGAAAAATCCTAATTGTTAACCCCACATCCCAACCCTTCCCCCTTCGCCGGAGCGCAAGGGGAAGGGCTTTTTGGGTCGGCGTGTTTACTCTTCCGATTCCTCGTCGTCAAGCGTCTCTTGCTCAGCGATATCGCTGAGCGAAAGCGTGTCCTCGTCTGCGACGGCGGGAGCTACGTCCTCTTCGTCTTCGACAAGATCGGTAAGGCTGACCGGTACGGTCTCGTCGTGATCGAGGTCGACTTCGTGCTCGTCATCGGTAAGCGCACTGCCCGTTACGAGAGCAACTTCCGTCTCATCAAGAGCGGGGAGAAGCATGCCGAGTTCTGCTGGCAGCGGCTCATCAGTGATGTAGCTCATTTCAGCCGCTTCTTCAATCTGCGCGAGTTCGGCAGCAGTTGGCAGAATGGGCTTAATTCGGCCAGCGGCAATCTCCGCAAGTGCGATTGTTAGAGGATGGTGGGAATCGATTTGCACCAAAGGCGGCGCACCCTCTCGGAGTTGTTTTGCTCGCTTAGCTGCGAGGTTGGAAAGCACGAATTTGCCGTGCTCAAAATCATTTAGGATGTCAGGGGAAGGCAGCATAGTGTTCTTTAGGAAACAGTCGGCGAACTTTTATATTACCTTTTATTGTCTGGCGTTGTCAGAAAAGATAAAATCGCTCTTTGTTATACGGTTCATTCGCGGGCAGCGTTTCAAGTAGTCATCCCATCTACAGGTGAAGGGATCAGCCGATCTTAACGCCGCATTTGTGGATATGAGCTCAAACCTTCCTCGCGAAGCTCTGGAGTGCGTGGAGCTTGCTCCCGCTTAAATCCGGCAGCTTGCTGCCGCGCGTTTCGCGTAATTCGCGTAATTGGCCGGAATCAAGCTTCCTGGCCTAGAGCGAAAGCAAGCTTTCGCAGTCCAGGCTTTCGCGACGAAACCTGACAGCCGGCTTGAGCTTCGCCATGAAACTGGGCGGTATTCTTTTCAAATCCGTGGAAGATAAGACCCCGCCCAGTATCGATACCGATCTCCAGCACTTCGCCGAGGACACAAAGATTCTTGGCGCCGTTGTGCCCCCCATTTTCCAAAACTCGCTCTTCGTTTTTGATACCTACGAAGAGTTCTCCTCAGGCATGGCGGGCCTGAGCAAAGACCAAGAAAAGTATTACTACAGCCGCATCTCTAACCCCTCCATGGCGGTGGCCGAAAAGAAGATCGCCCACTTGGAGCACACAGACCGGGCCAAGGTTTTTGGCAGCGGAATGGCCGCCGTAAGCTGCGCCATCATGAGCTGCGTCCACCAAGATGCCCATGTTGTGGCAGTTGACACATGCTACAGCAACACGCGCCAGATGTTGCAGGACTACCTGCCAAAGTTTGGGGTCAAATCCACATTTGTAGAAGGCTCATGCTCCGAAGAGGTCATCGACAACTTTACGCCGGAAACCAAACTGATCGTCCTCGAATCCCCCTCCACCTTCTTTTTCAAGCTGCAAGACCTGGAAACCATTTGCAAGGCG
This sequence comes from Fimbriimonadaceae bacterium, assembly GCA_036502005.1. Taxonomy (GTDB): domain Bacteria; phylum Armatimonadota; class Fimbriimonadia; order Fimbriimonadales; family Fimbriimonadaceae; genus DASXZH01. Next base: position 43,903 of record DASXZH010000024.1, on the reverse strand, counting down.
GCGAAGGCAAAGAAGATCACAACGATGATCGACAACTCCTACAGCACGCCCATCTTCCAAACTCCGGCGGATTTTGGAGTGGATCTGATTGTCCACAGCGCCACCAAATATCTGGCTGGCCACAGCGATATCACGGCCGGTGTGATCTGCGGCCCCGAATCCCACATGGCCAATCTCATTCAGAACGAAGTGGTGATTTATGGATCGGCGTTGGCTCCTTTCCCTGCTTGGCTCCTAACCCGGGGAATGCGGACTCTTAAACTTCGCATGAAGCAGCATGAATTAGCCGGCAACTTCGTTGCCGAATACCTCCAAGATTCGCCTTTGGTGGACCGCGTGCATCACGTTGGCCTTGCCAGCTTCCCCCAGAAAGATTTGTATCGAAAACAGATGTCCGGCTCTGGCGGCCTCATTTCCTTCGAGCCAAAGTTTCAGACCCTGGAAGAAGTGACGCGGTTTATCAACGCCTTGGAATTGTTCCAGATCGGCGTGAGTTGGGGTGGATTCGAAAGCCTGGTCGTTGGTGCCGTTTCGCAGCCGCTTGGCTACCAAGAAAAGCGCTGGGTGATTAGGCTGTATTGCGGTTTGGAGGGTCCGGAGGACCTGGTTGCGGATTTAGAAACGGCCTTTAAGATGGTAGGCGAATAACCTAATAAACCACACGGTTTCCAAACTTTAAGCTTGGCCTTCTACCAAATGTTGAGAGAAATCGAGGCTTTGGCTAGGTATCGAGTGCTGCGAGTTCTCGCCGCTTTGAAAGAGGCGGCTGACTGCCGAACTGTGACCTAGTCTTGGGTGCCGAAGCTCTGCGGGTGGCTCGCAAAGGTTCAAAAGCGGCGAGAACTCGCCGCACTCGACACTATTACTTCTCGGCTTTAGGAGCCTTCGGCTTAGCAGCAGCCTTAGGTTTCGCAGCTTCTGCTTTGGGCTTGGCGGCAGCTTTCGCCTTTGCAGCAGTGGCTTTCGACTTGGCAGCGGCCTTTACGGGCTTTTCTGCGACAGCAACTGGCGCCTCGCCCGCTTTGTTGGCAGCCTTGGCAAGTCGAGACTTGCGGCGTGCAGCTTGGTTCTTATGGATAATGCCGCGCTGAACGGCCTTATCCAAAGCGCTTACCGCGTTGACCACGGCCTCAGCCGTGCCCTCGCCGGCCTTCATAGCCGTCTTCACTTTCTTAACGTGGGTTTTTAGCGCGCTCTTGACGCTTGTGTTAACCGCACGCTTTCTTTCGCTTCTGCGAATATCTTTCTTGCTCGATTTTGTATTTGCCATTTTTTCCTTCGAGATTATACTTGACTAGGCTAGGCCGGGTGATAAGTGATCTGTTGGAGGTGAAAGGTGATAAGTGATAAGTGATAAGGAGAAACCTGAACCTTGGAGGTCTTTCTATCTCCTATCCCCTATCCCCTATTACCTTTCACCTTTCACCTCTCACCTAGTTCACTTCTTAATAAACTTCCTCTTCGTCTTGTCGAATCCAAGCTCAACCTTCTTGGCATCGTAGTGCCAGACCGGTGAACCGGATCTCTGGTAGAAGCACTGGTAGCTGCTGAGAAGCGAGGCCACCAATCGGCGGGTCGATCTTCGAACGACATTCAGTTCAGCGAGGACCGTTAGGAAGTCCGCGCCCTTAGGCCAGTGGGCCATTACTTCGATGAGGATCTCCAAGGTGCTCATACCCTCGGAGCGCGACTGAAGGTCACGCAGCTCTTCCATGCGCTGAGAGCTGATATACACGACCGGGTCGGTCTGCTCGTCCCACTCGAACTCAAAAACGTTGGGTTTGCCAGTTTTTGTGAGGGTGAAAACAGAGCCGCTCTCCACGGGCTGCTCGTACCACCAGTCGATCAGGTTGTAGAAAAGCCGCGCTTGGTGGTTGCCCCAAACCTGCAGTTCCCTGCCCTGCGGATCGATAAAGATAAACTCTTGGATCTCAGGGGTGGGCTCTAGCCAGCCTGTCGGCACCTGCGCCATCGGGAAGGTTCCAAGCTCTCGGTGGATGGACTTCAGCACAAGGCGAAGCCTTTCCGGCATCGTCTTCGGCGCGGGAGCGATGTCCTCGTCCAAAACGTCCATCGCCAGCGGGTGGCTAAGGAGCTTACGAAGCGAGGTGCTGAGGCCATCGTCGGTAAGTTCGACGTCGATCAAATCGCCGTCCTCGTTCTTGAAATCTGTAACCTCGTACTGGAACGGCTCCGGCACGGAGTAAACGAAATCGGGCGCGCTGTTGGCCTTCCGGAACCGGTCCGCGCCGACCCACCAAACTTCGGGCTGATCCTTCAACGCGGTGAGGATGTTCGACATGTCATCGGGAAAAGTCTTGTTGCTCGGCGTGATCTCGTAAAACTCTTCGAGGAGCTTGGTTGCCGTAATCGAAGGCTCAGACTTGACGATCTTGTTGACCATCTTGACCACGTCTTCGAGCTTAATGTCGATCGGGGCGGCGTCTTCGATATCGATGGTGGGAGCGATCTTGTCGGCCAGCTTAACTGCCGTGCTGATCCACTTCTTGGCTTCCGCTTCGGGATAGAGAACGCCATCGGAAGCGTAAACGAATCCAGGAGTCTCCACCAAGTCCGAAAAGAACTTGCGGCCATCAAAAAGCAGCGTAGCGCGGGGGTCTTGTGGATTCAATGCGAGCCATGCAACTGCGGCCAGCGCCTTCGCATTAGCCGGAGCGGCTGCCTTCAGCGCATCACTTGCGGCGTTGGGCTTTCTCCAATCGACGTCTTTAAGCTTGGCTTGCAAATCCTTAACATCGTCAGGATTGACTTTGTAAATGGCAAAAGCTCTCTCTACCGTTTCATCGGTGGCCGTGAAACCCCACTTCGCAAGTGCCAGCTTATCGCCTTCGATCTTAATGAAAGTGGGATCGGTATCGGTGACTCGCTGAACGATCTCAACCACTTCCTCGGGCGACTTCCTTCGGATTCGCGCGATCTCTTGGACGATGAGTTCGAAGGACAAGGGTCCTCCGAATCGATCCAGAAGGAGGGCAACCGACTCCGCGAAGGGACGGCCAACGCCTTCCACTCGGGCGGCAGGAATCCAGCGCCGCTCGTAATAGGCAAATCTTTCCGGATTGGAAGCAAGCAGCGAACGGACCGCAGCAAGGCCCAATCCCGCGCCGGACAACTTATCCGCGAGATCGCCGAGCTTAACGGCCGACTCCATCTCTGTGAGTTTTTCTAAAATTAACTGGTCCGCGTATGAACGCGCAAATTCTTCTTCAGGCTTAATCGAAACGGTTTTAGCCAAGGCAACTCCTCTCAAGCGCAAGGCGCGCTGGTGCGTTATTAGGGTAAACGCAAACAACTAGTATGGCATGCTCAAGCTGTAGATTGCGAGTTTATGGAGCATGTATAGTGTCTTTATGTCTTGTATTCTGGTTAGCCTTTTTTCGCTGCTCTGTGCTCAGGCGCAAATAAGCATCAGCGCTGCCGTCACAGATCTTCATGAGATCAAATCTCCTTATCAGATCTGGATGCTCTCCGCTGGCCCAGATAAGCTTCAAACCGCGATGAGTGCCTCCAATCTTCACTTAAACAGCTTTCTAGGAAGGCCCGTGGACGTTCAACGGAAGGCTTTATTAGAGTTTACGCACCAAAGCGAAAAACACACACATAGTTATAACCTTGGCCAAGAGCAAGCTGAATATTTTCCATGGGATTACGGAAAGGTCGACTTAATTTCGGTTGCGGAAGGTCGAGGCCACATTCTCTATTCGGTGATAAATGCAGGATTTTTGGAGGCTGGTAAGCCTCTGCCAAGCGTAAGGTTCGTGCCAGGTCATTTCCCCCCGGATAGCGGGCCGCAAGGACTTGGGCCATGCCTAAACGAAAAGCTCATCGCAAAGGTTCGCAGTTGGGTGAAGCAAGGAAAGTTTGACTGGCCCCCTAAGATCGCGAAACAGCGCTAAACTAAACTATGCGCCGCGGCTTCACCCTAATAGAGCTTCTGATCGTCATCGCGATTATAGCGATCATAGCCGCCATCCTTTTTCCAGTCTTCGCTCGTGCCAAGGCTGCCGCGAAAAGTACAACTTGCATAAGCAATCTTCACCAAATCGGCACATCCATGCTCCTCTACATGGACGACTACGACGATTTATTCCCCAACGCGATTGACGATTCGGACCGCACCCATCCCGAGCAATGGACGGTCTTTCCAACTTTCCAGGCCCTCATTCCAAGCATGCCGCTCATGCAGAACGTGCTCCAGCCCTACATTAAAAGCAAAGAGATCTTCCACTGTCCCTCTGATTCCGGCACCCTCGTGCTGGACGACCATTTCCCGCTCGCCTTTGTTGGCTCGCCATCCGATTTCGCCACCTTTGGCAGCAGCTACTTGTATCGAACCGAAATCACAGAATCACATCAGACTCAAACGTCCCTGCAGACTCCAGCTTACGTCAACGTTTACTTCGATGCGGCCGGGCACTGGCACGGAAACGCCTCGGAAGTCACAGCCAACGATTCGGTTAATGAAGTAATAGACAAGCTTAACAACTTCCGATACAACAATCTTTTCGCCGACATGCACGCGAAATCCGAAAGCGATTCGCAAATGAACCAGCTCTGGGCTGCTCCTCTGTGATCGAGCGGCCCTATGCGGTGGTGCTGAATGGCACCCTTCAACTGGGCCTGGAGCTAATCATCGAAGCGGGCCAAATCGTAAAAATCCGCCCCCATACGGGCTTGCCGGGAGCTTATGTTCTTTCAGCCGCCTTTGTGAATGCCCACTCGCACCTGGAGTATCGGGGCCTGCAAGACATGCTTAAAGCTGAAGAGTATTTCCCTTGGATCAGAGAGATCACGGAAGCGAAGCGAAGCCAAATGAAAGAGCAAGTTATGGCCGATTGTGAGCTTGCCGCCCAAGAGAATCACAAGACCGGCATCGCCCGCATAGGCGAGCATTCGGATCGGCCCTTCTCGGCGGTGGCGCTAAGAGATGCCGGCATTGATGGCATCCTCTTTCAGGAACTGATCACTTTTTTTGAACGGGACTCGGCGTCGGATAAAATCGCCTCCGTAAAGCAAAGGTTGCAAAAGCAAGCAGCCGTTTTTCCAGGAGAAAGCTATCTTGCGCCACACACGGCCTATACCGTTGACGCGACAACGCTGAAGACATTTAAGGAAGGGCCACCTTTTAGCATCCATGTCGCGGAGAGCAAGTTCGAAAATGAGCTTTTCCAATCCGGCACGGGCCCCATCGCCGACTTCTACAGAGCCAACAACATGGAGCCAATAGTGCCCGGGAAAACCGTAGTCCAGACTCTTCAAGATTGGGGTTTAACGCGTGAAGGGGCTCAGTTCGTACACTGCTGCTCCATAAACTCAGAAGACGTTAAAATCCTTGCCGCAAGCAAGGTTAAAGTTGCCCACTGCCCACGTTCAAATGCCCGTCTTAAATGCGAACCGGCTCCGGTTAGGGAAATGCTCGATTCCGGGATTACCGTCGGGCTCGGTTTAGACTCGGCTGCCAGCAGCGGGCCAATCGATATGTTCGCCGAAATGCGTGCCACCTTAAGTGTATCAACCCAACGCGGCAAGCCCACGACTGGCGAAGAAACCTGGCGAATGGCGACTTGCAGCGAATCCCTTCCCTTCCAAAACCCAGAGCCCATATGGGATATTTACGAAGGGTCGCGCACGCCACTTATTAAACTTCATTTACAGGGTGCGCTAACCACCGATGACCTGATTGAACGGGGCAAACCCGAGCACGTGGAATGGTTACAAACCGATGAAAATTCCCCATCCCCTGCGCATTTGGGAGGGGAGAGGGACAAAAGGGGAGAGGTATGAATCACGATGATTTATGGGACCTAGTCCGCCAAATCCCCGTTGGCAAGTGCGCAACCTATGGCGATTTGGGGAAGGCCCTCCAATATCCGACGACAGGCCGCATAGTTGGCCGCTTGATGCAGAACTCCCCGGACGATATCCCCTGGTGGAGGGTTGTGAACAAGAAAGGGGCGCTGCCCATAGAAAAGCTCAATCCCTACGCCGCGATCGACCAAAGGCAGAGACTAGAAGAAGAGGGAGTTGAATTCAAGGGGGATTTTGTGGATTTGAGAAAGCACCTGTGGGATCCGCTTTAGCAGTCGAGGTTTATAACCAAAAATTCACCTAAGCTGTAATCTGCTCCCTTGCGTCCGTCTCTCAACTAATCGTGAGCTAGAACCAGACTGGGACTTTAGAATTCCGGCCACCTGAAACCTCAACTTAATCCCCTGGGCCCGAAGGGTCGTTCTTCCTATAGCCCTGGCGTTCCGGGTTTATACACTTCTTTGGTGGAATCGAAGGACTTCTCAACCCTATCCGAACCCTATAAACTTTAGAGCCTTACGAATCTTAGAGTCATACGAAACCTAACATGGCTCATGCTCCTCCAAATGCGAAATATCGCCCCACGTCCGCAGAATCCAGCGTCCATTCTCAAAATCCAAAGAGTTTAAACTCGCGTTCATCAGACGCGCAGAGCGCGGTGCCATCAAATCGATGCCCAATACATGCCGAAAAATCATATCCAAGAACCCGCCATGTGTCACCGCGCCAACCGTTAAACCATCGTGAGAATCGGCAACAAAATTAAGAAAACCTAAGGCCCGCAGGGAAAAATCCCGCCGCGATTCGCCCTCTGGAACGCAAAAGTCGGGATCGCTATGAAACAGCTCCGAATCTCGCGGAAACCTTAAAGCAGCTTCCTCCCAACTCAATCCCTGAAAAACTCCAAGCGCCCTTTCTCTCAAATCTTGCCGGTACACAACCGGCGCACCGCAAACAGATGAAATCGCCCCAGCCATGGTCGCCGCCCGGCCCAGGTCGCTGCTGTAAAGCCTATCGAACGAGATGTCAGAGACCCGGCTGGCTACAAGCTCAACCTGCCTCCGACCCCAAGGCGTAAGTGGGCTATCCGATTGCCCCATCAGGCGCTTTTCCACATTCCACTTCGTTTCTCCGTGCCTGATAAGGATGAGTCTTGCCATCTTTGTATAAGCATAACCGCATCTTGATCTTCTCAAAAGATTACAATAAGACAATGCCGGCGATCATCCTACTGGTCTTTCTCATATTCTGCGTGGTGTTCTTTGTGGTGTCCCAGCAACTGGCACGCAATCGGCGGCCGCAACAACCGCTCCAAAGGAGCCCCGGGGTTATTCACGGCAGCATGGGAAGAATGGGCGAGCCTATGCCGCCGGCCCAAGCCGCACAAGCAATCTACGGAAATCTGCAGTCGAGGGGCGGGCTTCAGCAGGGCCGCGTTTATTCGGCTTCCTATTTTCAAAGCCTTATGCCCGGCCCGGTTATGGGCTTTTCCGATGACTGGATCTGGTGGAATGCCGTTTTCGCTTCGCTTAACGATTTACTCATCGCGGGGGAGTTCGGGTTTCCCTGTTATGCGTACAACTATGGCGGCCAACCGTGTCTCTTTTTTGGCGCGCTCGATGACCCAATGATGAACCCGGTTTTTTATAACGACCCGATGATGGACACCGGATCTCCGTTCGCTATGGATCCCAGCAATTTTGTGATGCCGGATTCACAAGGCTTCGATGGTGGCGACCAGATGGGAGGCGTGGATCCCAATATGGGCCCGGATTATCAAGGCGACCCGAATGCCCAAGACTACCAAGCAGACCCCAACTCGGGCCAAGATTTTGGTTCGCAGGATGATGGCGGCGGCTTCGATTCCGGGGGCGGATTTGATGACGGCGGCGGCTTCGATGGCGGCGGATCCGACTCCTAAGCCAACTCTCAGCCAGAGTCACAAAAAGTCGGGACAACAGGGGACCCGTCCTGGGTAAGTCAATAGAGATGAGGAAGAAGATGTCCATCACAAAATTGGTTTCCGGGACCGCAGCTATCATAGTCTGCTGCGGAGGTGTTGGGGCGGCAAAGCTCTACGGAACACAAACCCAGCCGGATGGGTTCACGGATTCTCAAAAGAAGATAACAGAAGAGATCGTGAGCATCTTCGAGAACGACACGCCATCCCTTCAATATGGATACATCGAAAACCTCCACGATGGACGTGGTTTTACGGCAGGAAGGGGCGGATTCACGTCCGCAACCGGCGATATGCTGGCCGTGTTGAAAAAATTTAACGAAGCTGAACCGAACAACGTCTTCACCAAGTTCATTCCTTCACTTGAGAAAAAAGCGCAAGAGGAAGACGAGAACGTGGACGATCTGGATGGAATCGACAAGATGTGGACTTCTTGCGCAACTGACCCCGTTTTTTGTAAATGCCAGGACCAGGTGGTGAATGAGCTGATTTATCAGCCGTCGCTAAAGCATTGGAAAGCAGAAGGGCTGCAAACCCCGTTGGGGCTACTGGTCATCTATGACACTGTAGTGGAGCACGGCGATGGCAACGATCCCGATGGGACGCCCGCCATCATCGCCAAAACGGACCAAATTGAAAAGGGCAACCCCGGCAGTGGCGTCCGTGAAACCGAATGGCTGCACACTTTCCTCGACGTAAGACGGCAAGATCTGCTTAATCCAACAAACACAAAAACGCAGGCGGCGTGGGCGGATTCGGTTACACGTTGCGATGCTCTTAACAACATCGTTTACGATCGCAACATGCAGCTTACGGCTCCGATAAACCTTAGCGTTTTTGGCGAGAACTGGACGGTTACCAACGATACGGCGACCAGAGATAGCTCCTAACCATATTTCGGTAGACTGCCCGCAATTATGCGTGCCAGAACACTTTTAGCGCTTTCCCTCGTTGTAGCTTCGGCTCTTTGCGCGGCCCAGAATTACAAATTCATCATCACCGGCGATGGCCGATCTAATGGTATTCCCGGCAGGGCCGGTTACGATGAAAATGGCGTGAACAAAACGATAATGCAGGAGCTTGTTCAGCAAACCCTTCAGAGCAAGGCCAAGTTCATCCTATTTAGTGGCGATCTTGTTTTGGGCTACACAACGGCCGACGTATTTAAATCCCAGCTTCAAACGTGGCAAAAGATTGTAGATCCCCTGTACGATGCCGGCGTGCATGTTTACGTTATCCGAGGAAATCACGATGCGTACAGCAAGGATGATGCAAGCGTTTGGGACAGCATTTTCCACGATCGCTATGCTATGCCCGGCAACGGCCCGGAGGGCGAGAAAGACGCAACCTGGTCAGCGGTTGAGGGCAACTCCCTGCTAATCGGCGTTGATGAGTGGGGAAAGCACGAGCACGCAGTAAACCAGGCTTGGCTCGATGAACAGTTGGCCAAAAACCATCAGCCGCACATTTTTGTGATGGGCCACGAGATGGCGTTCAAAGCGGGCCATCACGACGACAACCTGGATAACAAGCCTGAGGCCAGAGACGCGTTTGTGAAGAGCCTAATGAACGCAGGCTGCACGACCTATATTTGCGGCCACGACCACTTTTACGACCATATGCTGATTACGGACCCAAACACGGGCCAAACGCTACACCAAGTGCTGGTAGGCACGGCAGGAGCGCCTTTTTACCATGGGGACAAATATGATGGCCATAACGGGGATTGGAAGCTAACTCAGGTCAAACATATCGAGCAGACTTACGGTTATACGCTTGTTGAAATTAAGGGCCTCCACGTAAAGATGACCTTCTTGGGTAGGACGGCGCCGGGGGTTTACACCCCTATGGAAACCATTGAATATAACGATAAGAAGAAATGACGGCGGCAGAAGCAAGGCCGTATTCGTTATAATCTGTTAGTCTGGAGTGGTGTCCGAGTGGTCGAAGGAGCGCGATTGGAAATCGCGTACTCGGTGTTGAGCCGGGTCGTGGGTTCGAATCCCACCCGCTCCGCCATCATCTTTTTAGGGTGATGATGCGGAAGATTGAAGCAACAGCGGCCGAAATCGCTGTACGAGACCAAATCATTTCGGAGTTGTTGTCATGTATTGAGAGCAACTCCAGAATCCCCATGAGCGACCCGCGCTTTGCCGGATCGTTGGGGTCTTTTTTTTACTTCTTTGAAGGAGAGGACGACCTACTGCATTTGGGCGTGTCTCGTTCGGATGGGGCACCGCTGGCCGTTGAAGATGCCCAGCAAGTGGCTTTGTTTCTGATGCCAGATTTGCCACCGGGTGTTTTGTGGGTTAAGCCGGGCACTTACTCGCAGCATTTTTATTTCGGGCACGATGAGCTTTTGTGATGCCGTTCTCAGGTCCAACGGACCGAAGTAAGATAGCCCAGTCATAGCGACTCCGGTCGCGTAGGGCTGGGCCAGCCGCGTTTTACAAAATAGAGGTCTGAAGGACCGTGATAGCATTTAAATCGCGACGACGTTTAAAGCACCATCACCTTTCGCTCATCGGGGCATCTGACAGCAATCTTTGTCGCGCCCTCATTCCAAACAACGGCGCATCCGTATTCTGTGGTTAACGCTTCCGCCATTAGTTGCAGATCTGCGCGCCTGGGTAATGACAGCGCAAAATGCTTCTCATGTCCAAACTCTTTCACTAGGTTTCCCGCCACTCTGCTAACAATTTCGCGTGTCATGCAAGGGTCTACAGATTGGGCGGCGCATGCGCTCCCGGTCCTTAGGTTTTTAGGCCATAAGGACCAGCGGATTCAATGCCCATATTTGTCGCGATCTGCCTTGAGCTGCTTCAATACGCTCAAAAGATCGCTCTTTGCTTCTGGATAAACAAAGTTCTTGAACTGAAATTTCCCGTTTACCTTGGCAACCTCGGCGATAACGGAGGCCGTGGTCTCTTCTTTGCCTTCCCTAATGCCGTAAGCCTCTACGGAATACATGCCGCCCTTCTCGGATATCTTCTCGACCTTATAATGATCGCACGGGTCCTGGCTGTCAAGGAAGGGATCGAAGTCGAGGCCAACCACTTCGTCCTTCGACTTTATGGACGCTGCCAAATCCTCTTTAAGCCCATTTACGAGCGCTGCGGAGAAGTCTGAGCCCCTTTTCTTAAGTGCAATATACGAGCCGGGGTCGGAGTTATCCTTAATGGCAGCGGGTACATACCAATCGTAAAACCCCTGCACCCACTTGTGGACGGATTCAGTCCCGGACTGAGTCTTGCGCGCCACAGACGAAAGGGCAAGGCACGACGAAAGCAGGAAGCCGGCCAAGGGAAGAAAACGCAATTTCATAAGGCTATTGTGCCACGCCCTTGGAGTTCGGGAATTTATTCCCGCTTTGCTGCAGCCAATTCATTGGCACTGCTGCAAGGCTCCAGCGATCAAAATCGCCTACCTAAAGCGGGAATGAATTCCCGCACTCCAAACGCTTACAGCTCTCGCCTATATTCAAGCGCGCTCAGCAGAGTCGCAGAATCCGCATAATCCAACTCGCCACCCACCGGCATGCCGTGGGCCAGCCGGGTCACTTTTATCCCAAGTGGCTTAATAAGCTTCGCTAAATAAAGCGCAGTGGCGTCCCCTTCGATAGTAGGATTGGTGGCGAGGATGATCTCTTCAACATCCGCGTGAAGTCTTTCAAGCAGTTCCTTAACGCGCAAATGCTCGGGCCGTACGCCCTCCATGGGGCTAAGCAAGCCGTGAAGTACATGGTAGAGGCCATGAAACTCGTGAATGCGCTCAATGGCCGTAATATCGCGCGGTTCGGCGACAACGCATATCATGGTCAACACCCGCTTAGGGCTAGAGCAGATCTCGCAAAGCTCATATTCGCTTATGTTTTGGCACTTGATGCAGAAGCGCAGTTTGGCCTTCGCGTTCTGAATGGCTTCGCTTAGGCGGCTGGAAACATCTTCCGGTGCCCGAAGCAGATAATAAGCAAGGCGTTGAGCCGATTTCGGCCCAACGCCTGGAAGCTTTTCTAGCTCGGCAATTAGTTCTGCCAACGGCCGAGCGTAAAGCATTTAGAGGCCGGGAACGTCCGGCATGATTTCCTGGACTTTCGCGTTTCTTAAAGCTGTTGCCTGCTCGAATCCATCTCGAACGGCGCTCACGATGAGATCCTCTAACGACTCGATATCCTCGGGGTCGACCACAACCGGGTCGAGCTTAATCTTGACGAGTTCTCCGACTCCGTTAAAGGTCGCCTTTACAACGCCCTTATCTACATCGATTCTTTGGCTCGCCAGTTCTTGCTCTAGCGTCTGGGCTCGTGCCATAGCTTCTTGAGCTTTAGCGAGCACACCTTGGAATCCTTGTCCTCCAAAACCTTTAGGGATCTTCATGTTTTTCTTCTATCCTAACTTCCGAAAATTTCGCGGGCCATCTGGGCCAACTTTGGACCTTCTGCGGGCAATTCTACCGCGACTGGCTCACTGTTCCTTGTTCCTTCTTTGGATACAACGAACTCGAGGCGGATTTTGTCCCCGCCAACGCGTTGGACTTCCTTCAAAATGTGGGCCAAACGCATTGGCTTTTGCGTATCCATGATCCAGACGTGATCGCTTTTTCGGTGAAGTTCAATGACGAGCAACTCACTTTCAAAAGAAACCGCTGTTGAATCCGCCAAATGCAAATGGATCGGCGCCGTGCTGGGCAGAAGGGCCAACGCGGCTCGCCAAAGTTTTTCGCTTGGCGTTTCCGGGTGAGCCGATGCAACCGCCGCCTCGACGGGCGCTGGCTCTGGCCTTCGCACAGGTGTTTCGACTGGCTGCCCTTGCTTGGCAACGGGCACTTCTTTACCTATAGCAGGCGTTTGAATTGCAGCACTGGCGGGCGCGGCTTGCGAAGCCGGCTTCGCCGGAACCCTGCCCAACTGAGAAATGCGAATAAGCTCCGACTCCAACCAAAGCCTCGGCAAGCTGATATCCCGAATAACTCGGTGACCTTCCGAAAGGGCGCTGCGAACCTGCAGCAGCTTGTCCTGCCCGATACGAATCCCAAGATCGTGGCTGGAAGCCAGATGGGACGCATCCATGACGGTGCTTGAATCGATCCCGTAAACGATGCGAGTTAAATCCGCCACCCGATAAAGCAAGGACTCCAAGATCGAAACCGGATCCCGACCGACCCGCGTAAGCTCCGCCATCACATTGGTTATCCCCGGCACGTCGCCTGCAATTAGCGCCTCCAAAATCTTATCGGTTGTATCTTCCGCCACCAGCCCAAGCTGGTCATAAACTTCTTGGAGCGTTATCTCACTGGAGGCCGACGAAATGATGGCTTGCTCTAGCAAAGTAAGCGCGTCTCGATAGCCGCCATCGGCCATTCTGGCGATAGCGTACAGCGCTTGCGGGGCTACTGTTATTCCCTCTTGCTTGGCTACAAAATCGAGCCTTGTCAGCAAATTGTCCATCGAAGCGCGATGGAACTCGTACTTCTGGCAGCGCGAGCGAATCGTGGGAGGAACCTTGTTGAACTCCGTCGTCGCCAATACAAAAAACATGTGCTCGGGCGGCTCTTCTATTGTTTTCAATAGCGCATCAAAAGCTTTAGTCGAAAGGTCGTGGACCTCGTCGATAACGAAGACCTTATACCGAGCCATCGCCGGCATGTAATCGACGACCTGGATGATCTTCTCGCGAACATCTTCGATGCCGGTCTGGCTCGCTGCGTCCATTTCAACAACATCAATGCAGCTACCCTCGGTAATGGCCACGCACATATCGCAAACGTTGCAAGGCTCCGCTATGGGCCCTTTTTCGCAGCAAAGGCATTTGGCCAGCAATCTTGCGGTGGAAGTCTTCCCTGTGCCCCGTGGGCCGGTAAACAAATAGGCGTGGGACATGCGACCCGAGGTTATGCCGTTTTGCAGCGTGCGCACCACATGGTCTTGGCCAATGAGATCGCCAAAAGTTTGGCTTCGATATTTTCGGTAAAGAGAGACGTACGCCACTGGAAAAGAGGGGGAAACTCCAAGATCAGCCGGGAATGGTGCGTCGCACAGCCGTTCAACTTACCGTTGCTACCTTCCGGTCCTGGCGGAGTTCGTCGGCGGTCTGCCGCGCAGTTCCCGGCGGACTGTTTATTCTAGCACTCCGCCGGGTCTTGGAGTTTCCGCGCCAAGTGGTTTTACCACTTGGCGCTTCTGAACTTTACTTAGTTTGGCCGCGAAGCGTGCCACCAAGTGTGATGACTCGGTCATCAGCGCCTGAGGCAGCCTTGTCATTAAAGTTCGGGGTTTGAACCACAGGAATCTGATCCTGCCACTCGTGTCGACGGAGGATCTGATCCCGAGTCAGCTCAAGCTTGCAATACAAGCATCGCTGGCCGGGGCGAACATCCGTATTCAAGTAGTTCTTGTCCGTCATGCCTTCGCCGTTCCATCCAAACTTGTCCTGGATATGAGAAGGCGCGCTGCGAGGATCGTAGAAAAACTCCACGTAGTAGACCTTTTGGTTGGCATCGAACGGATACATGGTCGGGTCTTTGCTCATGTCGATTCGCTTATCGAATCGGCGGTTCTTTACAAAGCCCTGATCCTGCATGAAGGTGACCTCTTTGGAGGGGTCCAGGTTTACGCCGGAAGCGTAGTCCCACTTCATCTGCGCCGGTTGATCGATTCGCTCCTTTCCACTTGGATCGTAGATCGTTGCGTCTCGTAGCACGAGGCGAATTCGGGTTCCAACCGGAAGAACATTCCAGGTTCCTTCAATGCGAACAACCTTCTCGCTTTCGACGGTGACTCTCGCGCTGAATCCAACATCGAACGGCGGTTTTGTATCATAGTCGCCTTGCGCGTAAGTTCCATCCTTTTCGGCAAACCAACCACGCTGCGTCATACGAATGATCGTATTGTCAATGTTGTCGTTGTCCGTATCGACGGTAGCCTTGTCGCCATAGCTCATGGACCCTGTCGTTTTCTTTGCATCGGTTTCACTAATTCCGATGTTTTTGTAAAGGGTCTCAAGTTCCTTATCAGGCTGATCGTTCCGCTCGTAAGCATGCGCTAAAAGATTTCTTCTGGCCGGCTGAATGTCATCTTTTGAGTTAGCTTCTTCAAACCACTTCACCGCATGATCGTAGTCATCGTCGATTTTGTGGTACCAAATCCAACCTGTTTCGAAGTACAGCTCATACGTTTCCGGATTGGCGTTGGCACCTTCTTGGCCGAGGGCCAAGGCAGGAGCAATATAGCGCCGGTCCGACCGCTGGTCGTCGTCCGTAAAGTTATAGGCGATATGCCACATGCCTGTCGCATAGACGTCGATGTCCTTCGGGTCCAGGATCGTGCAAAGCCGGATGATAGGAAGAACGGCATCATAATTTCCTTGGTCAAAGAAGCTATCAGCCCGTACCCAAAGGATTCCCGCGAGGAACTCCCGGAATCCAAACAGTTCCAGCATGAGTTGGTCTGGCGAAAGGCCACCCGTGATCACACCCTTGTGGTTCTTAACCGCAGGAGCGAAATTCTTAACCCACTGATCCGATATGAAGAATCCGTGAATCAGGAATTGGGCAACGAACAAGCCGCAAATCCAACCGATTAATCCGCTGCGTTTACCGACTCTCATTTAGACTTCCCTTTTATCGAAGATCAACATGCCGCCAATCAGCAGACCGGCAATGTAAATAAGGCCGTATCCGATGACTGTAAAGCTATAGAACGTGGTGTTTTCTAGCTGTTGGCCAGGGTTGATAATCGGGTTCTTTACATCGTAGTTGGAAAAGTTCGGAAGGAATCCAATCACGAACTTTGCAACCGACTGCATGGTGTGATTAGCCGTCGTATTGTTGGCAATGCTTCCGTATAGCGGATTCAAAACCGTCCCCACTCCCCACACACCAATCGATAAAAAGAAGTTCACCAGGGGTGTCGTGAAAGTCGAGAAGAACAAGGCAACCGCAGCAAGCAAACACATTTCAATGAAGTAGAAAATGGGCTGTTTTGCGATTTCAATCAGCTTGGCGGTATCCGGATGCTGGAGCACCGCGAACAGGACAACCATGACGACTGACATCAAGATGATCATCAAAGCCAGCGCGGCAATCGCGCCGAGATACTTTCCGAGCAAGAATTGCCATCTCTGGACCGGCTTGCTAAGGATCGTATAGATCGTCCGACGTTCAATCTCATTCGGGATCATATAGATCGTAAGAATGATCGCGATGAGGGCGCTGGTAAGTCGAAGCACAGCGTACATCGTGCTGATCATCGTCGATAGCTCGGAGCGAGCCGAAAGCACGCTCAAAGATGGGATGATGCTAAGAAGCAACACGCCGATCATGAGGATGATCAGCAACACACGGCGGCGAACTGCTTCACCGACGGTGGTTAATGCGATGTTGTAAATGGCGTTCAATTCGATGCTCCAACTTCGGTTTCTTTCGCTGGCTTGCCAGCAGAGTTCCGAATATCAACGTTCTTAACGGTCTCAACAAAGAGGTCTTCGAGCCGTTTTCGGCGAGGAATAATGCTGATGACAATTCCCTTTGCAGAGCGAATCGAGTCGATCAAGGCATTCGGATCGATCTGCTCTGGCGCATCGACTATCAATCGGCCTTCGTGGAAGGAGACCGTCGTATCCTCGTGCTTCACCTTATCGGCGAACTCACGGGTTACGTTGTCGGCGATGATCTCGATTCGGCCGCCTCGAAGAAGGTCTTCAAGCTTGCCTTGCTTCTCAATGACGCCTCGGTTAATGATCGCTACTCGGTCACAGATGCGCTCGACCTCGCTAAGCTCGTGGCTTGAAATAAACACGGTTCGGCCTTCGTCGCGGAATTGCAAGATGAGGTCGCGGATCTCCGTGTGAGCGATGGGGTCAAGGCCTCCCGTCGGCTCATCCAAGAACAGAAGCTTTGGATCGTTGAGGAGGCTCTGGGCCAACCCCACGCGTTGCTGCATACCTTTTGAGTATTGAGCGATGGTCTTGCTGGCATCGCCGGCAAGGCTTACCTTTTCCAAAAGGCGCTGGAAAAAGGCCACATCATGGATACCGAACAAGCTGCCGTAAAACTTTAGCAACTCCATTCCGGTCATGTGCTCGTAATAGTAAGGACGCTCCGGAAGATAACTGATGATCTTGTGAACATCCATATCCCCGATCTCTTTGCCGAGCACGTATCCTTCACCGGCGGTGGGATAAATGATGCCAAGCAGCATCTTGATCGTCGTCGTCTTTCCGGCTCCGTTAGGGCCTAAAAATCCGAATATCTCGCCTTCTTCAACGACGAGATCGAGATCATTAACAACTTTAACTTCTCCAGCCAACCTTGAACGGTAGGTTTTTGTTAGTTTCTGAGTTTCTATGGCGGCGGCCAAGGGCTGCCCACCTCCTTCCGGTAGTCTTGCCGATTATACCAGTGGCTCATTTTGAGCCTAGGCTTACCGGCGCTCCCATAAACAACAAGAACCTTGCCAAAAAAGTTCGCAGAGTTGATCCAGCATTTCTTCTTGTTTTAGAAAAAGCAAATCTTGGGTTGGCAATATTAAGAAGTAGCCTTATAATGTAAGTAGCCAAGACCCCTGCTCTTATTTCTTTTAGTAGCCGATCTTGGAAGTTACAGCGGGAGCGCGCTTTTCTCTCCTTTCAGCGTTCCCGCCTTTTTTATCTGTTTGTGCCGCATCTTTATAAATTGGTGTTGACACGCCCTATAAAATATGCGAATAATCGCATATAATGGATGAAGAGCTCAAAACTGTCGCTTGGATTGCATCAAGTTATAAGGATTTGAAGTCGTTCCCATTGGAGGTTCAGCGAGAGACTGGATATGCCCTGTTTCGTGCCCAAGAAGGAAGGAAACATCCAGACGCAAAACCGCTTCGCGGATTCGGCGGAGCCGGAGTGCTAGAGCTTGTTGAGAACTATGACGGGGATACATACAGGGCCGTTTACAAGGTTAGCTTTGCTGAAGTGGTTTACGTCTTGCACTGCTTCCAGAAAAAATCAAAGTCTGGCATCTCAACTCCAAAACAGGATTTAGACCTAATTAAGAGTCGCCTAAAAGTTGCTGAACAAGAGCACAAAATATGGAAAGCCAAAAAAGAAAAACCGGACCGCTCGTAAAATATAGCAAAACAAAGAACGTGTACGCGGAGCTTGGACTTCCGGATTCCGACGAGCTTTTTGTCAAAGCGAAACTTGCGAGTGCCATTCAAGACCTTATTGAGGCGCGACACCTTACCCAAGTTCAAGCTGCTGAACTGTTGCGCATTGATCAGCCAAAGGTTTCTAAAATCATCCGCGGGAAGCTCGGCGAGTTTTCTACAGAGTGGCTCATGCACTGCCTAATGCATTTGGGTTCTGATATTGAAATCCTCGTGCACAAACCTTCGGGTCCAGTCACCCGCGACGGCTCGCTGAAAGTGGCGCTCCTTTGATCGTTGAGTTCGTTACTCGATCCATTTTTCCGGAAAAATATTGAGGGGCCAGCAATGGCTCGAGGAATACGGATCATCTGGATCCTTTCCTTGCCGTTGTGCATCATCCCATTCGTTCCAAGCTTGAATTTGCTCCAATTTCACCTCAGGAAATTTAGCCAGGAACTCGTCAAGCTCGATACCAACGGTGTCGGACATGATGTAATCGAACAACCGAACGCGAGTTCCTTTAAACAGTAAAAGACCCCCATCGACGTCGGGATCTGACGTCAGAATTTCTTGAAGTTCAGGTGGCAAGCTCACGGCAGCACCAGTTTACGAGATTTCAGACACGGCCTTAAAAAAGGCTCTCATCTTTTCCGGATCCTTGACACCCGGCGAAGACTCCACTCCGCTGCTAACGTCTACGGCGTACGGCCGAACCTTGCGAATGGCCTCCGCCACATTATCCGGCGTTAGCCCACCGGCCAAAATCACCGGTTTTCTGCTGATCTTTACAACCTCGGCCGCCAAATCCCAATCCACAGCCTTGCCGGTTCCTCCGTAGCTCCCTTCTACATAGGTGTCCAAGAACAAAGCCACCGCGTGTTGAGCGCGGTCGGCAATAACCTTGGGGTTCTCGCCTGGTTTCACCCTCACAACCTCAATCCGCCGACAAATCTCGTCCTGCGCGAGAGGATCCATCCAGCCCGAGGCCTGAATGCTTTCAAACTGGGTCTCGTTAAAGAAATCGGGCACCAATCCATAAACGGCGACCCGGCTTACATAGGGCGGAAGCTCGCAAAGCCATTCGGGCACCGTTTTCAAATATCTTTTGCTGGTCGGCTCAAAAATGAATCCCACGGCGCTTGCGCCGAGTTCTATCGCGAGCTCAACGTCTTCCCTTCTTGTAAGCCCGCAAATCTTTACTCTTGTGACCAACCCATAACCTCTAGAACTTTCGCCCTTATATCCATAGACGCGCAAAAGGCGGTGCCAATTAGCACTGCTTTTGCCCCGGCCGTCTCAACTTCATGAAGATCGCATAGCGTTTCGAGGGCCGATTCGCTCACGGCAAGGGCGTGCGGAGCAATCCTTGGGATCAGCTTCTTTGAGGTTGCCAAATCGGTCTCAAACGTCTTTAAATTTCGGTTATTAACGCCAATAAGATCGAAATGTGAGTCCAAGGCAATGTCCGTCTCCCCTTCGTCGTGGACTTCCACAAGCACGTCCATTCTTAACTCGGTTGCCTCATCATGCAAATCCTTCAGTTGCCCCTTCTCAAGCATCGACACAATCAGGAGGATCGCATCTGCGCCCCACGCCCGCGCTTCCAGAACCTGATAGGGATCGTAAATAAAATCTTTTCTAAGGCAGGGCAAAGAAGTCGCGGCCCTGGCCAATTTCAGGTTTTCCAAGCTGCCCTGGAAATTGGGCGCGTCGGTCAGAATCGATAGGCATTGTGCTCCCGCGCTTTCATAGGCTGTCGCCACTTGAACAGGATCGAAATCCGGCCGTATCAATCCTTTGGATGGGCTTGCCTTCTTAACCTCAGCGATGAGCGCCAAGCCTTTTGCTTCAAGCAACTTCTTGCGAAAGCCCCTGGGGGCGGAAACCGATTCCATTTGGCCGCGCAAAGCGCTCTCCGGAACACGGCAGCGTGCCGCCGCAACCTCCAGCTTCTTTTCTTCAAAAATGCGGTTGAGCACACTCATTGGGTGTTGCTTTCCTTTATAAAGCTCTCCAGTTTTTCCCGGGCCGCGCCGGAACGAACCACTTCCCTCGCCAGCTCTGCAGCCGACTTTCGATCGGGCGTAATGCCTGCAATCCAAATCGCGCAAGCGGCACTCGGCAGAATGGCAGTACTCCGTTCCGAACTAGAATCCGTAATCGCTTCCAACATTAGCTCGGCGTTCGCCTGAGCCGAATCCCCCGGCAATACGGCGTGCGGCGAAACCGGTTTTAATCCAAACCCGCTGGGACTAAGAATGCCTTCACTCAACTCGCCATCCCATAACAGCGCAAACCTGGTTGGCGTCACCGGCGAAACCTCGTCCAGGCCGTCCTCTCCATGGGCGATGAGCGCACGCTCGGTCCCCAATTTCATAAGCGCTTCGGCCATAGGAAAAGCCAAAGTCGGATCATAAACCCCTATTAGTTGGCTCTTTGCACCGGCCGGGTTTGCCAAAGGGCCAAGCTGATTAAAGACCGTTCGAAAGCCCAAATCCTTGCGAGTTTTGCCAACATGCCGCATCGCTGGATGGTGAGCCGGTGCGAACATAAAGCCGATCCCCGTCTGGCTGAGCATCCTTACCAAAACGTCCCATTCGGTTTGCACCTTTGCGCCAAGGGTTTCCAACACGTCCGCGCTGCCGTAGGCGCTCGTTACACCCCGGTTCCCGTGCTTGGCGATTTTGACTCCAGCAGCGGCCGCCACGAACGAAGATGCCGTCGAAATATTGAAGCTAGGAACGCCGCCGCCGGTGCCGCAGGTATCTACCAGGTTCTCCAAGCTATGAGCAGGCGAATGAGCGTTGTCCCGCATTACCTGCGAGAATCCGGCCAGTTCGGTGGCCGTCGCCCCTTTAATCTTTAAAGCGGTTAAGGCGCTGCCTATTTGGCCTTCGCTCGCTTCGCCGCTCGTTAGGAATGCCATGAGTTCACGCGCCTGATCGAAGGACAGGTTCTGACCCTCAAGTAAGGGCGTTAAGATTTCGGTGAAAGACGGCATGGGCTTTAGGCTTTGAATATTGTAGAAGATTGGTTGAGCACGCACTCGCAAATGGAGAGTTAAAAGCTCTCATATTGGGGCGAGATGCCAATGAATGCATCTTTAGTTGGCCGGTTCAAATAGCGAGTCCGCGAGGGTTGTCATCCTACGCGAAGCGAAGGACGTTGGCGCTCCGTTCCCTTCCCGGCAAATCGTTCAACTATCGGATCTTCTTGAAGTTCGATAGTTGAACGATTTGCCTAATTGGGTTGTTGGCGATCTTCCCCGGGTGTCGCTTGCGCCGACTGCGTCGGCGCCGCTCAACCCGGGGCTAAGCTCTGTGATGCCTCCGGCATCGGGATTTGGGCCGGAGGCCCTGGGCCCCCACCGTCCTAATGCCATCCAGTTTTTCAAGAATCGAACTCAAAAGTCGCCCAATGATGCAGGCCCAAAGGGTCGAGAAGACTTAGCGAACGCTGAAGGCCTGGTAACGTAGCGGCCTTTCTTCTTAAAGCCCCAAAGGGGACGACACAGGTGATTAGGTTCACCTCCGAAAAAACTGGATGGTATTACCCCCACCGTCCTGCCGTTTTTCGTATGCCCGCCAGGAGTCAGTTTCTATCCGTCATCCGCCAACCCTTATCCCCCATCCCCCATCCGCAATCCCCAATTTGGCTATTGTCTACCCGCTATTCAAAGGTAAACTTAAACTCATGCAGGGTCAATACCTCGGCATCCTCGTTCTTATCATCCTAACCGCCATTATTTGCGGAGCAATGGTAAGCCTCAGCTGGCTACTTGGGCCCAAAAAGAACACTCCCTACAAGAGCTCTCCATACGAATGCGGCGTTCAGCCAGAAGGCAACGCACGCGAAAGATTTCCCATCCAGTTCTATCTTGTAGCCATCATGTTCATCCTCTTCGACATCGAAGTGGTGTTCCTGTGGAGTTGGATGACGATCTTCAAATCGGCTACCACAGCGTTTAAAGTCTTTTCCTTTACCGAGGTTGCGCTCTATATGGTCACCTGGGTGGTTGGCTACCTTTATGTGATCCGGGTTGGCGCTATCAACTGGGACGACAGCCACACCATTGAAGAAAGAAGCCTCCCGCCTAACGACGAGGTTCCCGTAGACAGTTTTGCCCTTGAGCAGGCGGGTGCCCTTTAATGCCGGTTCCGATAATGGGCGATGAGCGGATGGAAGCTTCGAAAGTCCGCGATAAGTTTGGCGACGGCCTTCTGAAAGTAAAGACATTTCGAGACGAGACCTACCTCTGCGTAAAGCGCGAAATCATCGCCGACGTCATCGAGCTTCTAAAAAACGACGAAGACCTGCAGTACAGCTATTTCAGCGAATGCCTTGGGGTCGATTACAGCCGCTGGCCACACGAACGCGATTTAACCGAGCGGTTCGAGGTTGTTTACAACCTAATGTCCCTAAAGCACTTCTCCCGCATTTTTGTGAAAATCGGCGTGGATGATGGACACTCGGTTCCCACTGTAAAAAATGTCTTTATTGGCGCGGAGTACCCGGAGCGCGAGATCAACGATCTGTACGGCGTCATTTTTGAAGGCAACGAACAAACGGGAAGGTTTTTACTCGCCGACGACTGGGTCGGCTACCCACTCCGCAAGGAGTATCCTCTCGGCGGCGAAGATGTCCTCTTCGATAAAGGTTCTCGGGGCCCAGCCGTCGAAGACGTTTCAATGCCTCATGCGGGAGAAAGTTTTGAAGGAAAAACTGGTTCTGATGAGGTGAGCGGACGCTAATGGATAAACAAAGCACAAGCGTTTTCATGCCGTCCACCGAAACGATGTTCGAGCGGACCGGCGACGACACCATGGTCGTCAACATCGGTCCTCAGCATCCTTCCACTCACGGCGTTCTTAGACTCATCTGCGAGCTCGAAGGCGAGGTCATTATTAAGTGCCAGTGCGTAATCGGATATCTGCACACCGGCATGGAAAAAGAAGCCGAGTACCAGCAGTATCACAAGTGCGTGGTCATGACCGACCGCATGGATTACCTGAACGCCAATGGCAACAACCTGGCCCATGCCCTTGCCGTTGAAAAGCTGCTAGGCTGCGAGATCCCTCGCCGAGGCAGCTACCTTCGCGTAATCCTGGCCGAACTCAGCCGAATCGCCAGCCACTGCGTTTGGCTTGGAACCCACGGTCTGGACATGGGCGCCATGACCCCGTTTTTCTATATCTTTCAGCAGCGCGAATACATTCTGGACCTGTTCGAGCTGTTTGCCGGCGTTCGCATGATGCCGAGCTGGATCGTTCCGGGCGGACTTCGCGGCGATATTCCGGAAGGATTTGAAGCCAAACTGCGAGACTTCCTTGAGGAGTTTCCGAAAGAACTCGAGATTGTCGAGGGCTTGCTCGTCGAAAACCCCATTTGGAAAGAGCGAACCTACAACGTTGGGATCATGTCTCCCAGGCTCTGCATGGATCTCGGAGCATCCGGGCCAATCGCCCGCGGCAGTGGCGTAGCTTGGGACCTCCGCAAGAGCAATCCTTACTGCTGTTATGAAGAGTTCGATTTCGGAATTCCGACTGGTACCAAAGGCGATGTTTACGATCGCTTCCTAGTCCGCATTGCGGAGATGAAAGAAAGCTGCAAGATTCTGCACCAGGCTATAGATGGCCTGCCTGAGGGAGATTGGAGCAGTTCGGACCGTAAGATCGTTCCTCCACCACGCCACGAGCTTGATAACTCGATGGAATCGCTAATTCACCACTTTAAGCTTTACACAGAGGGCTACCACCCGCCGGTAGGCGAAGCCTACGCCGCCGTGGAAGGGCCAAAGGGCGAACTTGGCTTCTATATAATTAGCGACGGCAGCAACCGCCCGTACCGTTGGCACGAGCGCCCACCCAGTTTGATGAACTTAAAGGCGCTTGAGATTTTGGCCGAGGGCAGACTTATCGCTGACCTCATCGCCATCATCGGCAGCATCGATATTGTTTTAGGGGAAATAGATCGATAGTCGAAGGTCGAAGGTCGAAGGTCGAAAGAGAAAATCAGAGCAGAGAGCCAATTTGAAAGAGGGAATAGTTAGGGAGTTGTCTTTGGAACAGAATTCGACATTTAACATTACTTTGGAGCGAACGTCTGGCTTTCGACATTCGACTTTCGACTTCCGACTCGCGCACCATAATCTCAAGGCGGAGGCCACCAGTTGAGCGAGCTACTTTCTCTTGGCGCCCAGCGCCCCAGACCCCCCAAGCCCGAGGACGTCGCTTTCAAATTCTCCCAGCGAGCCATCGATGAGTTGGAGGAGTTAAAAACTCACTACCCCACTCTCAAAGCCTGCATCCTCCCTGCTCTTTGGATCGCGCAACGCGAATACGGCGGGTTCCTATCTGGCGAAGCCATTGCCGAAGTGGCCGTGCGCCTAAAGCGCAGCTATGCCGAGATCGAAGGCGTGGCCACGTTCTACACCATGTACAACACGGCTCACAAGCCAGGCAAACACAAGATCGAAGTCTGCACGTGCATCGCATGCCAAGTGTGTGGCGCCTACCGTCTTTATGAATACCTTCAGAAGAAGCTTGGGATCACCCACGGCGAAACAACCGAAGACGGCATGTTCACCCTCGAAGAAGTAGAGTGCCTGGACGCTTGCGACCGCGCTCCCGTTCTCCAAATCGGCGACCAGTATCACGGCCCCGTAGACGAGCAGAAAATGGATTCCCTGCTGGACATGCTTCGCAAAAAGCAGGAATCAACCGTGATTCAGCTTGCCGATGAAATCGTGAAAGCGCAAATCAGCGGCAAAGAGAAGTGAGCGGCCGAGCCGACCTACATCCTCATTGCCTAACGGGCCAACGGCTTCGGCTGGAGCCACTATCCATGGATCACGGAGAGAACCTGTGGCGTTACGCGGATCTCGAGGTCCTACGCCCCAACAATATGTGGGCCGGACTTCAAACCTACGAACACTTTGTCGACAACATCGAAAACCTTATGGCAAGCTCGATTTACATGCCCTTCGCCATGGTCTTACCGGCAACGGGCGAGGCCGTCGGATCTAGTTCATTTATGGACGTCCGAATGGAGCACCGGAGCTTGGAGATTGGCGGAACTTGGATCGCCGCGCCTTACCAACGCACCTTTATCAACCCCTCCGCCAAGCTTTTGATGCTTATCCACGCCTTTGAAAACCTAGGCTGCATCCGGGTGCAGTTCAGAACGGATTTAAGGAATATTCAAAGCCAAAAAGCCATGGAAAAGCTGGGTTGCGTAAAAGAAGGCACCATGCGCCAGCACACCATTTGCTACGATGGCTACCAGCGCAGCACCGTGTTTTACAGCATTTTAGACTCTGAATGGCCCGCGGTTAAAGAGAAGTTGCTGGACCGATTGGTTCGGATCCAGCTTGACAATCCCTCTGATTTAAAGTAGCATAATCCTCTTCAAACAAGGAGTTGCAACAATGCCCAAATATGTAATTGAAAGAGAATCCCGGGTGCGGGAAACTTAAGCGAAAGCGATTTATCCGCCATCAGCCACAAATCTTGTGGAGTTCTGAACGAACTTGGCCCCAAAATTCAGTGGCTAGAAAGCTTTGTTACACCGGACAAGATTTACTGCGTTTACATCGCTCCGGACAAGGAAACGGTTAAGAAGCATGCTGAAATGGGTGGATTTCCCGCCAATTCCATTTCCGAAGTTAAGACGATCATAGATCCCACCACGGCGAAGTGAGCCAGTTCTTCCAGTGCTACCATAAAGCGTGAGACAGCGCTATTCGACTAACACAAAATGGGAGCCCATCGTGGGTTATTCCCGAGCGATCCGCGCCGGGAACTTTGTGAGCGTTTCCGGAACAACGGCAACCGATGAGAACGGCGAAGTTGTGGGAGACAACGCGTATGACCAAACGGTTCAGGTCCTAAAAAATATCCAGCGGGCGCTGGGCGCTGTTGGGGCGGAGTTTTCGGACGTGATTCGCACGCGCACCTATGTGATTGATATCGATAGGGACTGGGAAATGGTCGGCAAAGCTCACGGTGAGATATTCGGCACCATCCGCCCCGCAACTTCTATGATTCAAATCAGCAAGCTCATCTCACCGGAGATGCTTGTGGAGATCGAAGTTGATGCGTATATCGAAGAAGTATGAGCATAGCATTGGGCTTCCTTCGAAGGTCCCGACTGCTAAACATGGCCTCATCCGTCGCGAAGCTCCGGACTGCGAAAGCTTGCTTTCGCTCTAGATCAGGCAGCTTGCTGCCGCGCAAAAGGCTTGCGTCGGAAGCAAGCTTCCTTGTTTGAAGCGAAAGCAAGCTTTCGCAGTCCAGAGCTTCGCGACGGAATAGCCTCAGTTCACTTAAAGGACCCAAAAAATCGGAGAGCTGCAGGATAATAAGTTAATGGAGCCTCAAAGCGGAAAGAAAGTTTGTGGAGACGACGCCTGAAGCGGCGAAGAATCCTCATCGCCTCCATTTTCCTGTTCCTATTTTTGGTTATCCCATCGCCGCCCTTAGGATACATCCAGGCCCACATCGATCTCCTACTAAATCGGCCCAGATATCTCACATATGGTTTGACCATATTCGGTTCGTCGTCCGGTTCAAGGCTTCTGCTCACGAAATACGGGATCCGAACCGATGAAGTGGCAGGTTGCACCGTCGACGAGGGAACCCAGATGTACGCAAAGACTTACAACTCAATCATCAAACAAGCCCTTGCCAGGCAATATGGGCACGATGTCATTCACGAGTGCGTGGAACAGGCGAGGCTGAAGACCACCAACGGCGCTTGGCCGCGCTGACAGGAAACGGTGAGGAGGAAGTTGAAACTAGAGTTGTCGACGTGCAGTCATTTGCCCGCACATCGACGCCTCCGTCTACTTTCTGAGTTCTAAGTTCCCAGTTCTAGTTCTGACCTAGTCACAAGCGTAATACCAAGACCCAAAATCCGCGTTAGGAGCACCAGATAAATCTCCCGCCGGATCGACAGCCGTGTTATCAAACTGTCCCGAGTTGGCAATGTGTTTCGCGTGAGAGTCGACAAAAATCATCGATCCGCCCAGCGAACTCCACGGTTGGTAATAGTTGTACGGCGACGGGCAATCGTAGCCATATTTGTCGCACTGGCCGGCAAAGAACGGAAACATCTCCAATCGCATCGCCCGCGTATTGGAGGGCGCTTGAACCTCGCTAAAGTTCACCGGACGATCGAACGTATACAACACGTTGTTCTGGCTGGATTCATTTGCTGCGATGGTGTACATGCAGGATGTGAACCTAAATGAACTCCCGTAGGCGCTCCAGTAGCTTGTCGAACCCGGCACATCGCTCGCGGTATAAGGCCCCCCATTATCGAAGGGGCTATCAAAGATGTTTGTGTTCTTGATGTAGGGATACAACTCGACTTCAACACCCTTGTGGCTGGGCTTCCCTGCCGGCGGCTGGCTGTTGTATTCATAGAAAATGGGCATCCCATCGTCGTAGTCGTTGAGATACAGATAAACCCCGATGCCGACTTCCCTAGCCTGCGTTAACTCAGTAGTCGCCTTTGCCTGTTGCTTCGCCTGTGCAAAAACAGGAAACAAAATGGCGGC
Organism: Fimbriimonadaceae bacterium; assembly: GCA_036502005.1. GTDB lineage: Bacteria > Armatimonadota > Fimbriimonadia > Fimbriimonadales > Fimbriimonadaceae > DASXZH01. The sequence goes on along the minus strand of DASXZH010000024.1, from coordinate 16,432 downwards.
GAGGATCGCGATAATGGCGATGACGACGAGCAACTCGATGAGCGTAAAAGCTCTTTTCAATTCCAGACCTCCTTTAGCTCTTGCCGTCCTACGCGTTCTGCGAAGACGGCTCCTAAAAGAGTCCGGCGCTCCACAATCCCTACGCCGGTGCTAACCGGATCAGGTTCTAGGGGTCTTCCATTTAGGAACTCTCAGCCTTTCGGCTCCCCCTGCGGGCAACAATTGCTATTTAAAGTATACGCCAGTTAGATGGCCTTGAGCGCTATGTCCCTCAGCGAGTTCAATGGACCTCTGAGAAGCTCCGGCGGTCCAAAGGACGAAGGCAAGATAGCCCAGTCATAGCGACTCTCGTCGCGCTGTTCTGGGCTGATTTAGCAAAGAGAAACGGCGGCTCAGTCACACCCGCTATAAGAGAGTGAAGGCCTTGCTCTAGGGTCCGGCACGCCGGAGGCGTTACACGAAGGTAGCCAGGGGTTGAGCGAATTCGGCGAAGCGTGAGCGAAGCCGGAAAAGCGATACCCCTGGAACTGGGCCGCCCTTTTGTCCGGCGACTTTGTCAAACGCAAAGCGTTTACAAATGTCGCGCTCCAGCAACCTGGTAACTCAACCGCTCTTTTCTAAAAGCCCCAAAGGGGCGACACAGAAGCTTAGGTTCAATTCCAAAAAAGTAGCGTAGCGTCTAGGGCGACCCCGGTTGACCTAGGCACCACTTGGCTTCTATCTCAAATCTTGCTGCCAGGAGATCGACCCTGAACTCTTCATCCTTAAAGTCAACTTTGTCCTTCTTAATGCGTGCTACGCACAATTCGATTCCCTCCCAAATACGTTCAAGCATCAACTTTCGCATATCTTCTCTTGATACGCCAACGTATTCAAAGTTCTGGAAGCACACGTCCACAGTAACGTATCGATACTTACGGGAGAGACGAAGCCGCTTTAGCCCAGACTCATGCCACTGTGCCAACGAAGGATTCTCCGCATCGACACGCAGCACTGTGTCCAAAGAATCCAATTCGCTCGAATAAGACTTAAATAGATGCCGCTTGAACAGAGCATATATTTCGAGACCAATGTCAAACATATAGGGTCCCGATCCCATGTATTGAGCTGGTAGCCGAACAAATGGCATGGTCCTCATATCAACCGGCCCTTAAAATTCCATCTTCCATAGAGTCTCCGACCTTCTTTCGAGGTCCCAAGATCATTAGCAAATCACGGCATCGCGCAATCATCCAATCCATCCCTGTGAAAACTAAACAGAGACACAAAAAACTCCACGCATTCAGCTAATTCCTCTCGGCTTGCCACGCAAAACCCGTAAAAACTAACACTTCATCTACGTTGGGAGATGAATGAACACTATCCACGCGGACAAATCCAACCGTCCAAGGCACGCGGTGCGTTGGGGCCCATTTTTCAAGAATTTTCTTATCGGGGAGCCTTTCGGATATCGGGATGAGATCGCTCGGGTTCGGCTTTGCCGCTAGCAGGACCGTTTTGGTCAGACACACAAAATCCAATCCCTGAGCAGAGTCACTTGGCCTTGGCGACACATTTATATCAAGATTTACTACGGCGTACATTTTCTTGAACCTGATTTTACGATTATTTCGCCGAACGGAATGAAGCAAAGCTTGGTGGCAGGTAAGGCACAAATGATGCGAGGCATCCCGAACACGAAGACCAGCCCAGGCGAGTTTCGTCAGGTCCAAGGGACCGAAGCAAGATAGCCCAGTCATAGCGACTCCGGTCGCGCAGGGCTGGGTAAGGGAAACCGCGACATCCTAAAGGTCTGAAGGACCGAGGCAGCACTGAAAAATCTGACTAACCCTTCACGATCACGCCGGTCAGGCGCTTTTCCTGCGGCTCCAAACACTCCGAGTTAGTACACGCCTGGTAGGTAACTGTCAACTCAAAATCCGCCCCCGATTCCCCCGCCGGTAGTTGAACGGTAAAAGGCACCTCCAGCCGCCCCTCGTATTGAACATCGGAACCGCCAGGATAATCGAACGAAGCTTTAAGCGGTTGGATCTCGATGTTGGTTGGAATTAGCCAGCGCGCGGGAGGCGTATGGCTGTTAAGATGAAGATCCTCCGGGATTTCAAATATCACTTTCCCTTTCCCCTCCTTGCCGTCTTCGGCCACGATCTCTTTCGGGCTTAAACTCACCTCTACGCCGCCAACGACTGCCGGTTTTTGAACGACCGCTTGCGCGGGCTCAACCTCAAATTCCTCCTGGCTGGACTCCACATAATACAGCAAACCGAGCAGCGAGCCCTCCGTCGCTTGCGGCACCGATTCCATCCAGCCCACAAAACTGCTCAAAGTTTTCTCCGCCTTGCCAAGGTCGCCCAGCTTTATCAGTGCTTGGATGGCAAGGGCGTTTCCGCTGGGAATCGGCTGATCGAAAATCGGCTTCGACCGCCCAAAAAGCTCTTCGTGATTAGAGGATGTGTAGAAGAATCCGCCATTTTCTTGGTCATAAAAGAGCCGAAGCATCTGGTTGGCGTGGTCCGTTGCCTCCTTTTTCCACTTCGGCGCGCTCGGCAAACCAGCCATTTCTGTGGTCAGGGCCAAGTCCGTTAAACCAAGAAGCAACGCAGCGTGGTCATCCAAAAAGGCTTCGCCGTTTGGCTTGCCCTTAGTTACTTGGCGCGGCAACTGGCCGTGAATTTTTTCCGCCGACAAAATGGCTTCAGCTACCCTTTCAGCGCGACCCATTTCGCCGAGCGTTAGAAACGCGCTGATCAAAAGCGCGTTCCAGGCGATGATTTGCTTATCATCGTATGCCGGTCGCGTTCTGGCTTGCCTCGCGATCAGTAGCTTTTCAAGCTCAGGCGAGAAATCTTCAGCGGGGGGTTCTTCGCAGAAAATGATGTTCTTGCCCGATAGTTCACCCTTTGCTTCATCGTGGTAGTTGCCTTCCTTGTTGATCCCGTAGGCAGCGATAAACGCATCGGCTCGCGCACCCAAGATTTCCTTGATCTCGTCCAAAGTCCAAACGTAGAACTTGCCTTCCTCACCCTCAGAATCGGCATCGAGAGCGGAGCCGTAAAGGCCATTCTCGCTCACCATTTCCCGTTCTAGCCAACTAACAATGTCCGCGCTGATCTCGGCAAAGAATCCCGCGATTTCCGGCTGGGATTCCATGGTCAGCAATGCAGCTTTGCCAAAGTTAATGAGCAAAAGAGCATTGTCGTAAAGCATCTTCTCAAAGTGCGGGACAAGCCATTGGCCGTCGGTGGAATAGCGGTGGAAACCGCCCCCCACTTGGTCATGGATTCCGCCCATCGCCATTGCCTCAAGGGTGAGGAGGGCCATCGCAAGCGAGGCACGGGCGAGTTCATCGCTCGACCGGGGGCTCGCTGCGTAATCGAGCAAGAAGCTAAGGGCGGTATGCGGTGGAAACTTAGGCGCGGCGCCGAATCCTCCGCTTTCGGAATCGAAATCAGCGGCAAGAGCCTTGATCGCATTATCTAGCAGTTCCGGGCCGATATGGGTGAAGGTTTTAGGGGCTTCTCGAGCCAAAGATTGGCCCAGGGCAGTGGAAAACTCATCGGCTGCTTTTACAAATTCGCCCCTCTTCCCTACCCAACCCTTGGCAATCTGAGTAAGAACAGTTATAAAGCCAGGATGCTGTCCCCGGTCGTCCTTGGGGAAATACGTCCCGGCGAAAAAAGGCTTCTTTTCGGGAGTGAGAAAAACACTCATGGGCCAACCGCCCCGGCCACTGCTAAGTTGGACCGCCGTCATGAAGACCTCGTCCAGGTCCGGCCGCTCCTCCCGGTCCACTTTCACGCTCACAAAATGCTCGTTCAGGAGTTCGGCAACCTCAGTGTCCTCGAACGACTCATGCTCCATCACGTGGCACCAGTGACAGCTTGAATAGCCAATGCTCAGAAACACCGGCTTCTGTTCCGTTTTTGCCTTTGCAAATGCTTCCTCGCCCCATGGAAACCAATCGACCGGGTTATTCTGGTGCTGCAACAGATAAGCAGAGTTCGCGTGGGCGAGGCGATTGGGCATTAGTCCATATTACGCCCTGTTTGTTCGCCGTTGCTCGAAAGCCAATCTCCAAAAATTCCACCTGCACTTGCGTTATGCGAAATAGAATTGTAATCTGGGTATTGAAGGGTGCTTGTAATGGGAAAAACTAAGTCATTTTGGAAGATCACACCGGTTGCAGTGTTAACGCTGGCAATCTTGACATTTGCCAACTCAACCGTAACCGTGGCGCGCGAGGCTGGTTACGTGCCGGTTGTGGTTACATCGACAGGAACTACAGGCGGCGCCGGAAACCCAATTGTTGGATCTGGCGGGGGCACTTACGGGCACGGACACGGACATCGCCACCACCATTATCGAAAACGGAAAAGCAAAAGGCGCGCGGAAACAGAGAGGTCCGTCAGCCTTTATGCCCTCCATTCAATAAATAGTGTAAGGGTCGCCGTACCCCCTCACGATCCTAATGCTGACGATGGACCTCAGTATTACTTGGACACGGGCAGAAAATATATATTCTCGGTTCGATGGCGCGCGAGTGACGATCAAGGAAACCAGCTAAGTATGCCAACTGTCACTTGGGCGGCGGCGCTATTCAATGCGCAAGGTCACCAGGTAAGTGCCAACTTGAACTCGGTCATCGACATTAGCGACACACCTGATGTGCATGATCGTACGAGCGAAGAAAATGGGACTATCACGTTACGCGACGATGGCATTTTCTCGGAGAGAGAAGGCTATTACATTAGGCTCGTCGCCTATGTTCAACACCACGAGCCGTCCAGCGATCCTAACCACCACGCGGACGAGAAATCTTCACCTCACAACTCGGTAAGGCTTTATTGGGCTCAGTCTACGTCTCAAGCCGGCTGAGCAAGCCAAATGCCTTCCGCTGAGGTGCCGGCATGGGTAGCCGTTGGAGCTCTTCAACGGTTACCCATTTCAGATTCGCGGACATGGTTTGGCACTCGATGGTAAACACTTCCACCTCGATTCGGTGATGGGTTACCGAATGCCGGATCGTTCGGAGGGCAGCTATGTTTCCCAAGCCCGTAATGGCAGCTAGTTCCGCGCTTTTGCACTTATCTACTCGAGGAAACTCCCACATCCCTTCCCACCATTCGCCTTGCGGGATTTGCCTGACACCGATTTTGCTACCATGCATCGGGATCCAAACCGCGTGTTGCAGCTTTACCGTCGCCGCCTTCGGCTTGGCTCGGGGTAGCTCGTCCACGAGCCCTCTTTTATACGCCAGGCAATTGCTTCGGATGGGACACTTTTCGCAACTTGGGTTTGAGGCCGTGCACACCGTTGCGCCAAGCTCCATTAGAGCTTGGTTCCAGTCACCCGACCGTTCATGGCTCAGCACTTTTTGCGCCCAACCCCAGGCTTTATTTGTTAGTTCCGGCCGACCCGAATCGCACGCGGTTAGCCTAGCGAACACCCGCTCCACGTTGCCGTCGACCACTGGCACGGGTTCGTTGAGGGCAATTGAAGCAATGGCACCCGCTGTGTATCTGCCAACCCCCTTAATCTTTTGCCAGCCATTTGCGTCGGTTGGCAAGCCATGCGTAAAGACTTGTTTGGCTCCCTCCAACAGCATGCGGCATCGACGGTAGTAGCCGAGACCTTGCCAGAGAGACAGAACTTCTTGTTCGTCGGCAGCCGCTAGCGATTCAACGGTTGGAAAACGCGTCATCCACCGGTTGTAGTAAGGGATTACGGTCGCCACTTGCGTTTGCTGAAGCATGACCTCGCTCACCCAAACGGCATAGGGGTCCTGAGTTCGTCGCCAAGGGAGATCGCGTTTGTTTAGGTCGAACCAGGAAAGGAGTTGGAAGTCGAACGTCGAATGTCGAAAGCCGGAATCTTGAATCGCTTCTTCCGCTGCTTTTTGGGTTGGTATTTCCCGGTCTCGTAGCATCATCCTTTAAGCTTTATCCTTCCGTCTTGCGACTTTCGACTTTCGACTTTCGACTTGTTCCTAATCCAGTTCCAGCGTCCTGAATCTGCGCTCGGTAGCATCCATACCCTCGGTAAGGATGTTGTAAGCCCAGGCGACCTTGCGCTGAATGTCGGCAGCCTTAACTGCTTCCGGAGATTCGTTGGGAAAGTTGGCCGGATCACTCCTCTTATTCAGGCGGGCAAAAGCCTTACGAACGTCTTCGAAAGAGCAGCCTTCCGCCACTCCAAGCAAGCGCCTGGCATAAGCCTTTTTGTCATCTGGAGCAAGTCTCGGAATAATCGGTAGTTGCTCCGAAGTTGAAGTTACATTGGAAGTTGGAGCAGGCGCTGCCGCAGGGGGAGATTGCCCAAGCTCACGCTCGGCAAGCTCGTGCTCAAGGCCTTTTATTCGGTCCCACTCTGTGCTCACATATCCTCTTAAAACGTTATAGGCTCTTTTTCCTAAGCTCATTACAATTTCACGTGGAGGGTAACTCCCATATCATAGAACTCACTATTTCGCGTGCGAATAATCGGTTCCAACCACACGCTTCTTGTCAGCAAGAACTTCCCCTGCACTCGAAATAGAGTCAAATCTTTGTTCCAATCTCGGCTGATCCCCAACGTCACCGCTTTATACTTGTCAGGCTGTATCGTCACCAAAGCATCGGCGATATCTGTGGATTGATCAAAAACGGTCTCACCGTTGCGCAGGGCCGCACCCTCTATCTGAAGAGTGTACATCCCAAAGTGGCGCGCGAAATCGACTCCGACGATAGCCCCATAACCCTGACCCAAAATTGGCTGCTCCGGACGTCTTACCACCGTGAAATCGGTGCTTTCCGCTCCGAAGTTGTGGCCGAACGCAAAACTTACACCGATCACGCTTCCTAATCGTCCGACCGCTCCCTGAGCAAGTCGAGTTCCGTTATCGCAAACGGCAACCGAAATGGGCACATCTTTCAGAAGCAGACGCGAGTCGCCGCGGGCAGCACGGGCATCTTCTCTCAAGAGTCCTTCGCGGCCGAATGGTAGGTACTGCTTACCGAGTCGCCAAATGCCGGGATCCTCAATGTAGTATTCGTCGAGCTGTTCTGAATCCCGGTTGTTGGCAATACGTTCTAGCCTTTCGGAAGCCCAGATATGGTAGCCCTGCTCGAAGGTGACGCTGAGAGCGACAGTCCCGTAATGGCCCATCAGATCGTAAAACCGTATCGCGTTGTTCTCGCTTTTTCCTGTGAAAAAACTGCCGTAGAGGTCGGCTTTAACTTGGACGTCGGGCTGTTGGGCTAAAGCGACCGCGGTTAGCAATGAGAGCGCAGTTGTACCAAGAAATTTGTAGTGCGAAGTTTTCTTTAATGGTGCTTCGCAGTTCGATTCCTTTCCCCTCCCTCCCGGTTCGCTCGCGGACCGGGAGGGAGGGGAAAAAAGTTGACCGCGAAGCTCCAACAAGAATCTCCAGGCAACGGCCCTGAAGCTCCACGCACTCCATCGCTTCGCAAAGCCTAAACCTGGCTTTAGGTTCACGAAGACCCCAAATGATTAGCGACTTCGGATCGGCCAATCAGCTTTTGCTCGCTAGTTGCTAAGTTCCTCAAGGCGACCTGGCCCGACGCCAACTCATCTTCACCAACCACGATCACTTGTTTCGCACCCGACTTATCGGCTTGCCGAAGCTGGGATTTGAGGCTCTTCCCATCTATATCGATGAGGGCCGAGATGCCCTGGTTGCGCAACTCACCCACCAACTTCTTGGCTTCCCTTCCCGTCTCATCACTCATATAAGCTACAAACACGGTTGGGGAAGGTTCTTCAGGAAGCAGTCCTTCTTCTTCAGCCACCATCAGTGCCCGTTCGATTCCCATGGCAACGCCCACGCTTGGAGTCGCCGGGCCGCCCAACTCCTTAATAAGGTTATCGTAACGGCCGCCTCCGCAGAGAGCGCTTTGCGCTCCAAGCTTCGTGCTCTGGACTTCGAAAACCGTGTCCGTGTAGTAATCCAGACCGCGCACGAGGGTCGGTTCGACTTGGTACGAGATTCCCGCTGCTGTAAGCAGCTCCTGGATCTGGCCAAACTTCTCTTTGCCTTCGTCCTCTAGGTATTCCAAAACATTAGGCGCGGTCTTCATCAAAATCTGAATATCAGGAACCTTGCTGTCCAGCAGCCTCAACGGGTTCTTTTGAACCCGCTCCTGGAATTCGGTCGACTGTGATTTCAGCATCTCGTCGGAGTGTTGCAGGATCGCCTCGCGGTAACGCGCACGGCACTCATCTCGACCCAGCGAATTGATGAGAACGCGCAGACCCTTAAGGCCAAGCATCTCGTAAAACTTCACCGTCATCTCGATGATCTCGACATCGGCCGCGACGTTCGGGCTGCCGATTAGCTCCAACCCAACTTGGTGAGCCTCGCGGAATCTTCCCTTTTGCGGCCGTTCATATCGGTAGATCGGGCTGATGTAACAGAACCTGCCAACTGTTCCGGTTGGGCACAGATTGTGCTCAATCACCGCGCGCGCAAGTGGAGCGGTTTCTTCGGGCTTAAGGGCAATGTGCCGCCCACCCTTGTCCACGAAGTCGTACATCTCCTTGGTGACGATGTCGCTTGACTCGCCCGCCGTGCGGACGAAGAGATTAATGTCCTCGAACACCGGCGTCCGAACCTCTCTGTAGCCATAAATGGAAGAGAGCTTTAGGAATCCATGCTCAAGCCACTGCCAACGGTGGGACTGATTTGGCAGCACGTCTTGCGTGCCTCGTTGGGCTTGAAATGGCATTGCGTTATTTTGAACTATAAGTCGGCTCTGTGATTAAGCTGCTGGTTCACTAGAAGCTAAAAATCAGCCTAACTCTTCAAACATTTCACCCAAAGACCATCCGACGAAATCGAGCTATTGTGGATTGTCTCGCAGGTAGTCGGCCTTTAGCTTGGCAAGGTTTTCCCTTACTTGGTCCATAGTTAGCACCATTCCCGCTTCTACCTGTGCCTGACCTTCACGAACCGCGGCGAGCTGTTCTTCAGATAACCTAAGCGGTGGCGCATTGTCAACAACGTCTCGGATGTGCAACTGTACCGCCTCTAACACAAAGTCTTCAATGGATAAATGCCGGGCAGCAGCTGCCTTGGCAACCTCTGTATACAATCCTTCGGGAATGCGTATAGCGTGCATAACCTCTTCTAATCACTGTCCGTATTCCCATAAGGGCTTGAATAGTTGGGCGGTTCCTTCGTGATCCACACATCGTGCGGATGGCTCTCTCGTAAACCAGCATTCGTAATCTTCACAAACTCAGCCGTCTCACGAAGCTCCTGCAAAGTGTTCGCGCCGACGTAGCCCATACCTTGCCGAAGGCCCCCAACAAGTTGCACGATTGTATCGCTCAACGCGCCTTTGAAAGGCACGCGTCCTTCCACACCCTCGGGAACGATCACCGCGCCGGAATCTTTCACCTGGAAGTAACGATCCGAAGACCCTTGCCGCATCGCGGCGATAGACCCCATGCCCCGGTAAACCTTATAAGCCCGGTTTCGGTAGATCTCAGTTTCGCCTGGGCTCTCTTCGCATCCCGCGAACATATTGCCCATCATGACGCTGCTAGCTCCTGCCGCCAAGCACTTAACAATGTCGCCCGAACTACGAATGCCGCCATCGGCGATGGTGGAAATGCCAAGTTCGTTGGCAATCTCACAGCACTCTTGAACAGCCGTAAACTGCGGAACGCCGATACCGGCCACCACCCGGGTTGTACAAATCGAGCCGGCCCCAATGCCAAGCCTTAAACCATCCGCTCCTAAAGCGTGCAGATCCTTAACACCTTCAGCAGTTGCCACATTGCCGGCTATCACCTTAAGATCGGGCAGCCTGCTCTTCAGCATTTTCAAGCAGTCCATAACGCCCGCACTGTGGCCATGCGCAGCATCGATAACGATAAAGTCAACTCCCGCTTCTTGCAGGGCCTTTGCTCGCTCAAAAGACTGCCGAAGAGCGCCAATCGCGGCGCCCACAATCAATCGCCCTTTTGAATCCTTGGTGGCAAACGGGTGCTGTTTGACTTTTAGAATGTCTTTAATCGTAATAAGGCCCTGAAGGTGGCCTTCCGCATCTACGATTGGGAGCTTTTCAATCCGGTGCTCCGCCAGCATTTCTTCCGCCCGATCAAGGGTAGTTCCGACCGAGGCTGTGATGAGATTTTTGCTCGTCATCCGCTCAGTAACCGCCTTTCGATGGTTCATTTCGAAGCGAATATCGCGGTTGGTGAGAATGCCAACCAGTTTGTTCTGCTGATCGACAATGGGAACGCCGCTAATATGGAATCGCTCCATAAGGGCGACCGCATCGGCAATCGTTTTGTCGGGCTCCAACTTGATCGGGTTGGTGATAACGCCGTGCTCCGACCTTTTTACACGATCTACCTCTTCGGCCTGCTGATCAATCGGCATATTCCGATGGATCACGCCTACGCCGCCTTCGCGGGCAACGGCAATTGCTAACCGGGCATCGGTAACGGTGTCCATCGGGGCGGACACAATTGGAACCTGCAAAGTGATGCCCTCCAGAAATCTGGACGAGGTGTCAACCTCGCTAGGCAAAACGGTGGTTTTTCTTGGAATTAATAGTACGTCGTCGAAGCTTAAGCCTTCGCGAAAAGCCATGAATGCTCCTTGCTTTCTTATGGATTATGGCAGATAAGAGGTGGGTAATCTCGGCCCATGAACGCAGCAGATGCATGGGTGACGACGGCAAATGGTTTTGATGGCTTTCATGTAGTGCGCTACTTGGGGGTTGTACGCGGAGTTACCGTCCGAAGCGCCTCCGCTCTGGGCAATTTTACGGCGGGCTTGCAGTCATTTATGGGCGGCAACGTCTCCGCTTATACGGAGCTAGCTGAGTATTCTCGCTACGAAGCCTATGAAATCATGATCTCTCACGCCTCCTCTTTGGGAGCGAACGCGGTTATTGCCATGCGCTATGATGCCACCGAGGTGGCACAGGGAATGACCGAGGTTTTGGCTTACGGAACGGCTGTTGTGATCGAGGCGAATCCACATCCATAGCCCTGTGATTGAGACCCGCAGGGCTTTGGAGTGCGTGGAGCTTGCTCCCGCTCAAACATAGGAAGCTTGCTTCCGTCGAATATAGCGTATGCTCGGCAGCAAGCTGCCTGGTTTTAGCTGGAGCAAGCTCCAGCACTCCACAGCTTTGCAAGGCCCGACCCGATTTCTAAATAACGCGCAAACTAATCATCTCTCCTCGAGGAGAGGTCGGTAAGTGAGTCCGCGAGCGAACCGGGAGAGGGCTGATAGGACTCAAGTGAAGCCTGGCAGAACTGTAACCAGTTGTATAGATTAAATTAGGTTTTCGCCCGTGAACGTTGGCGTTTTCGGCCTCTCCCGCTTCGTTCCTCAGCGACCTCTCCTCAAAGACAGGTGATTAGTTTTGCGCATACCAAATCGTAGTCCGTCACTTAACTGGGTTCGCTAGCAGGGAGTTTCGAAAAAACTCACGATTTCGTGATCGCTAACTTCATTAAATCCCGCATCCGGTTCACATCCAACCCCAACGCCTGTCCAGAAATCGAAACTTCCATCTTGCAGACACCAGGCTCGGTCTCACGTAAGCCTCGGCAAAGCATTACGTGCTCATCACGGGCGATCTGCCAAAACGCCTCCTCCAATCGATCCATATCCCCGTGAAAGTGGATGTGCATCATGTTCGTCGGAGGACTCCTGGGCACAACCTCAAGGCCTTCAACGCCCTGTAGAGCCAACGCGATCTCCGCTGCCTTAGCGCAATATTCGGGAATGCGAGGCAACTGAGTCTCCAGGCCTATCTTGGCCGCGATTGCGTTCGGCGCGAGAGTGTAAAGGTTGCCGCCGTGACGGCGGAGCCAAATGCGCGACTCCGCAATCAAATCCGCGGGACCGGCCAGAATCGCGCCGGGCAGTCCCTGCAGAATCTTGTAGAACGAAACATAAACGGAATCAAACAAACTCGAAATCTCCGCGTAAGATTTCTGATAGTAAGGCGCGCATTCCCAGAGCCGAGCGCCGTCCATATGCAGCTTTATGCCGCGAGACTTGGCCAAATCGCAAATGGCAACCAGTTCTTGCCAGGTTGGCAATTGGCCGCCAATCTCGCGTTGAGGGAGTTCGATTAAGAGCGCGTCAATCTTCTCCGTAACATGCTCTAGGTCGTCAAGCGTTAAAAGCCGGTCGGGCTTGCCTAACAGAATAGCCTTAAGATGGTGCAACTCCCGGTAAGCACCTTGCTCATGCAACTCCAAATGGCCGGTCGGATGAAACGCAACCGTGTTGCCTCCCGCCCTGTCGCACCAAATGCGCAGCGCGATTTGCTGCGCCATCGTGCCGCTGGGCATAAAAACGGCAGTTTCTTTGCCTAGCAGCTCCGCATCTCCAGATTCAAGGCGTGCCATCATACCTCCCGAGCCATAGAAATCTTGTCTTTCCTTGGCGTACTCCGAATCGGCAATTTCCCGCATCCTCTCTGTAAAGGGCTTGGCCGGGCCAAAGGCTAAAAACTGCGTGCAGTTGGCCAGAATTTCCGCACGTTCGGCTTCGGTAAAGGGCATTAACTGAGAATACACCCCCAGCGCCTTATCTTGGCTCTACCCCGTCTCAACTGAAAGACAGGAGCAAGAACATGAATTTTAAAGCACTCGCGGCAGAGTTTATTGGCACGTTCACCCTGATTTTTATCGGTGTGGGCAGCTTAATGGCAAACGCCGGCGGCCTCGTAGGAGCGGCAATCGCACATGGTGTCGCAATTGCCGTTATGGTATCGGCCTTGGGCGCTATTAGCGGCGGCCATTTCAACCCCGGAATAAGCTTTGGCGCATGGATAGGCCACAAGATCTCGACCATGAATATGGTCTTTTACTGGATAGCCCAAGTGGCCGGAGCCGCGGCCGGCGCTTTCCTCCTGGAATACTGCATTCCTGACGCAAAAGGAACAGGAACTCCCGCTCTTGCGAATGGAATAAACGTCACTCAGGGCCTCATCCTGGAAGCGATTGGCACCTTCTTCTTGGTCTTGGTGGTTTATGGAACGGCGATTGATAAGAGGGCGCCGAAGGTTGGCGGCTTATTTATTGGCCTTACGATCACCATCTGCATCTTGTGCTTTGGACCGGTAACCGGTTCATCCATCAATCCGGCGCGATTCCTTGGCCCTGCCATCGCAGAAGGGAACTTCACAAATGTCGCGGTCTATATCTTTGGACCGCTGATTGGAGGCGGAATAGCCGGCGGTCTGTATAACTATTTCTTTGCCGATAAGGAGCCGATCCCGGCCCCACCGACTGAACTTGTAGCTTAGCCAAGAGCTACGAAGGGCGCGAGGTGCAAACCTCGCGCCCTTTTTTTGAACACAACCCAATCAAACCACTGTCATACATCTGAACGCAGAGGGCGGGCCTTAGTCGGCTTCCCCAATCGTGCGCTTGGGAGAGAGCACCGCAGATGTCGCAGTTCATGTTTTGCACAGGGATAGAGAACAGCTATCCAATTATCACGGGTCCCGATGGCAAACCGTTTCGCGTAGACGAAATGGCCAAATGTTGCCACTACAAGCATTGGAGACAAGACTTCGAACTTGTTAAAGAAATGGGACTACGTTTCTTACGCTATGGCCCCCCAATTTACAAAACCTGGCTAGGCCCCGGCCACTACGATTGGAGTTTTGCAGACGAGACATTCAATCACTTGCGCCACTTGAATATCACCCCGATAGCAGACCTTTGCCATTTTGGTGTGCCAGATTGGATCGGCAACTTCCAGAATCCTGAGCTGCCCGAGCTTTTCGCGGAGTATGCCCAAGCTTTCGCCAAGCGATATAATTGGATAAAGTTCTTTACACCCGTCAACGAGATTTTCATTGCCGCAACTTTCTCGGCGCTTTATGGCTGGTGGAATGAGCAGCTTTGCACTGACCAAGCATTCGTGACGGCGCTGAAACATCTTTGTAAAGCCAACACAATGGCCATGCACGCCATCCTTAAAGAGCAGCCCCACGCGATCTTTATCCAGAGCGAGTCTTCCGAATACTTTCACGCCACCCATCCGGACGTGCTCTACAAAGCAAATGTACTCAACGAGCGCAGGTTTCTTTCCTTGGATCTCACGTACGGCAAGCCCGTGAACGTGACCATGTATCGCTACCTTCTAGCCAACGGAATGACATCGGACGAGTACGACTGGTTTCGGGATAACCACGTTAAAACTCGCTGCGTAATGGGCAACGACTATTACGTGACCAACGAGCATTTGGTGCAAGAAGATGGCTCTTGGACGCCTGCGGGCGAAATCTTTGGCTACTACGTGATCACTCATCAGTATTTTGAGAGATATCGGCTACCCGTAATGCATACGGAAACGAACTACAACGACGCAGAGAAAGCGCCCGATTGGCTCCGCAAGGAATGGGCAAATCTGTTCAGGCTCCGCGAAGACGGCGTTCCTATCATCGGTTTTACGTGGTACAGCCTTACGGACCAGGTGGATTGGGATTCAGCACTGCGAAGCGAAGCAGGGAGCGTGAACCCGCTGGGGTTGTACGACCTTGATCGCAACATCCGTCCGGTTGGCACCCTTTACAAAGAAATTATTAAGAACTGGAGAGACATCCTGCCCACTGGAAGCCATAGCTTGACCGTTTTGGATGAAGCTTAGGGGAGTGTCTTGAGTTTTGAATTTTGAGTCTTGAGTCTTGAGTCTTGAAAAGCGCTAAACCTTCGGCAATATGGAAAACACCCGAGACACAATACACAACACATCCGTTTAGCGTAATAATAATGTTATGCAAAAGTTAGCTTTATCTCTCGTCGTTATTGCTTCCGCAGCAGCCGCCATGGCGAATTCCAAGGGCGATAAGCTGGTTTCGGAAATTGACTCTCTTCAACGCCCCGCCTATGACAAAAGCAAAGACACTGGCCAGGCCTATCGCGATGAGTATAAAGCCAAGTTTATAGCCTTTCAAACGCACAAAAACGAGCTCATCGAGGAACTCTACAAAACCGATCCGGATAATGCCAAAACAGCGGATCTTATGGTGAGTCGTTGGATGCAGTTTAAGCCAGGCACTAGAAACGATAGCACGGTGGTTAAGGATGCGGAAAAGGATATTGACAAAACTCTCGCCGATAACCCTCCGCTCGCTATAAAAGAAGCGGCTGAGTACAGCCGAGTCATGCTGGATTCAGCGTTGGATCCGAAAAATCTTGGGCCATCAGTTGACGCTTACGTCGCCAAATACCCGAAATCATCCTACGCTCCTGACATGTTATTCTCGGAGACGTTCTCGATCCCAGAAGACCAAAGGACAAAGATTTATCGGGAGCTAGTAGCCCAGTATCCGGATTATAAGAATATCGGCATGGTAAAAGGCGCTTTGGCGCAGACCGATTTAATGGGCAAGCCAATTCCATTGAGCTTTGATGACGCCATCGGCGGTAGCCACATCGATCTGGCTTCTATGAAGGGCAAGGTTGTGCTGCTGGACTTCTGGGCAACCTGGTGCGGCCCGTGCGTCGCCGAAATGCCGACAGTGAAAGATATCTATGCTAAGAATCATTCAAAGGGTCTTGAGATCCTTGGCATCAGCCTTGATCAATCTCCGACAGAGCACGGACTCGACAAGCTGAAGGATTTTGTTGCGAAAAACCAAATCCCCTGGCCCATGTACTATCAGGGGAATTTCTGGGACAGCAAGTTCAGTTCTAGCCTGGGAATCATGGAGATTCCGACCATGTTCGTGATCGACAAACAGGGCAACTATCAGGGCACGATCGATCCTCGCAGCCCAGATTTTCAAGCGAAGCTTGATAAGTATATGAATCAGTAGGGGAAGAACTTAGAACCTAGAAATTAGAACGGAGAACATAACAAGCGGTAAACAGTAATCGGTAAGCAGTAAACAGCCTGAGATGGGAACGCTAGGGCTTGCCGACCGCCGTTCCCGATGCCGGAGGCATCACAGAGCTTAGCCAGGGGTTGAGCGGAAGCTTGCTTTCGGGCAGGCGGAACTTTGGAGTGCGAGCGATTTATCGCCGCTTTCGCCTTTGTACACCGCCCCCGATTTATCGGGCTCCTAAAGGAAGCCAACCTCCGGGAGCGCTGTCGGCGCGATACATCCCTTTCGATAGCGGCAGTGTCGTTGCGCTCAATTGCCGGCTAGCTCTAAAACCCCTCCGGGGTAAAGGTACGCATTTTCGAATCAGGTTATGAAACATCGCCTAGCAGACTAACTCGCCCCAATCAAAAATCCGAACTCAAGAATAAGGGCCGGATTTTAAGATGTCGAATAACCATGTGCGCCCTCAGACCCTTCACCTCTCCCGAGAGGCTTGTCGTTATACACATTTTTCTCCGAGGATGAGTTGGATCCCGAGAAGGATGTCTTGGAGGCGGTTCCATCCTGCCCAGATCGTTTGCCATCCCGGTTCCCCATCCCCCTTTCTGGCCAGGAAT
>DASXZH010000023.1:0-38064 GCA_036502005.1 Fimbriimonadaceae bacterium | reverse complement strand
ATTCCTGGCCAGAAAGGGGGATGGGGAACCGGGATGGCAAACGATCTGGGCAGGATGGAACCGCCTCCAAGACATCCTTCTCGGGATCCAACTCATCCTCGGAGAAAAATGTGTATAACGACAAGCCTCTCGGGAGAGGTGTGGAGTTGGAAGAAGTCAGAAGCTGGTCTATGAACGCCCAATGTGCATTGGGTCTGGGTGCCGCCCATGGTGGGAGTGTCCGAGCCTGAATCGGCTTGTCGTCGGTTCGCAATGCTACGGTGGCTTGCGTGGCGTTCCAGCAGTTTCATACCTTTCCCGAGAGGAGAGGTCGGTGAGGTACGAACCGGGAGAGGCTCGAGCGGCGGCATCCAAAATAGAACCCAAGGCAATCTTTCCTTAATGCCGGTAAGGGTTGTTGTAACCTCGTGATACCAACAACCCGCAATCCGCCCTGCCTCAAAACCGCCAAAACATGGCTCTAACTTACTGAACCCAAACGTAGTAAGACTTGGTTGCTTGCCACGGTGGGTTTTAGGAGCAAAGTCGGTGAAGTTTCTGCCAGTTCTAGCTGCCCTCGCCTTGGCAACCTTTGGCTTCGGCCAAATTACGGTTACCAACACCACCCAGCAGGGATTCACGGCGCCAACAGAAACAGGCGTTCACCACAACCCAACCGTAGCCGCGTTTTACTACATCTGGTACACGGGCCAATGGGGCACACTCCTCGACATGGTGCCGGAGCTTGGCGAATACCTCAGCGACAATCCAACCGTAATCGCCGACCACATGAAGTGGCTCAAGCAGGCCGGTTTCGATGAGATCATCGTTTCCTGGTGGGGGACGAGCAATGCAAAGGGCACGAGTATCGATGCCAATGTAGCCCCCGTCTTATCCGCCGCCGCCCAAAACGGCATCAAAGTGATTATTATGATCGATGAATACTTAGGCCGCACGCCGCAGTCCGTCGTCAACGATGTTCACTATCTCATCTCGCACTACGGCGCTTCGCCCGCTTGGTATACAACCACTCGGGACACAAATAACCTAACTGCAGGCATAGCAAGGCCCGTTTTCTTCGTGTACTACTCCGGCAGCGACACAACCCCTGCCCCATCCCAGTGGACCACCGCCATTCAGAGTATCCATTCAGCCGATAACGCCATCATGCTCGTCCACTACGATTACGATCCGACTTGGACGACAACCGGCAACTTCGATGGCATGTTCGGCTATGGCGACGAGGCCCTAACAGCGGCGAGAACCTTAGCCCAGAGCCTGCCCACAGGCGCCTGGTACGTTCCCACCAGCATGCCCGGATTTAATGCCTACCGAAGCAAGGGTTGGACCGGCATCGTGGATAGAGCCAATGGAGCAACTTACCAGCAAGCCTGGGAAGCGGCCCTCAACTTTGGCATCGACGCTCCCATGTTCAGCGTGACCTCGTTCAACGAATGGTCCGAAACCACCCAAATAGAGCCTTGCGGCGAGGGCAAGGATACGGACGGTTTCACTTTTCAGGATTACGGAACGGTTGGCCCAACCGGCTATCTCACGGCCACCGCGGCTTGGGTTCCAAAAGCGCACAATTATGTGTTTGCCGATTACTCGCTGGATAAGAGCGTTTACACGGTTGCCGGCAACCCTTCTTCTGCCGTCGGCCTTTGGCAGGTGAGCTGGGGCTCAGTTTCGGTTTCTCAGGCCGTTGTGGTTGGTGGCTACTATGCCATCGCCCCTGCCAGTGGCAGCTATCTGCTGAACTATCAGGTGTCGCAGGCTTACGGCTCTTCAACGCCTGCTTCTTACACGATCCGGATCAACTATTTCGATTCTGGCAACGAATTTCGGCTCGCTGTGAATAACACGGCAACGGCAACTGTTCACACCTATTCGCCATGGATCGTGCCCGGCAATACAAACAAGTTCCGAACCGCCATCTTTAAGGTGCCTGCCGCCGTATTCAACGAGAAGTTTGGCGGCGATACCGACTTCCGGTTCGAAACCCCGTCTGGTGGTAAGTTTTACGTTCAGTTGGTAGAGGTAACTAAGAATTGAGCTAATGGATTGGCTAATGGGCCGCCGGTGCGGTTATATTGTGAGCGGCAAGTTCCCTTCTCTCTCCGGCACATCCTACACAAACAACCTGAGCCGGGACGGCTCGTATATCTTCCTCTGAAAACCAACCAAAAAGAAACGGCCCGCCGGATGGCGGGCCGATTTGAGACAGACGGTTCAGAAGAAGTTACTAGCCTGAGTTGGACAGACCGCCGAACAATCCGTGAGCTTCGTTGCCCGGGCCTGATGTGAAATACACATCCGAAGCCGAGCCTCCCGCTCCACCGTTGCCAGGTTCAAGTGCCCACAGTCCGGGGATCACGAGCGGAGTGCCCGTGGTCCCGAGAAGGGCTCCATCGAAGTGGCGGCTTACGGGGTTGTAGGCGTTGATCTTGCCATCGCCAAAGTTGCCAATAAGCAAATCGCCCCCAACATTGCCAAAGTTGGCGGGAGCAAGTGCGATCCCCCAAGGCGAGTTTAGCGCGCCGTTGGAGACCATTCTGGCGATAAGAGAGCCGTGAGTATTGAACCAATCAATGTAGCCAAGTCCAGCACCCGGCTGATTGTCGTGATTGGCGGGACCTAGCTGCTTGGCAAACGTGACATACAACCTATTGTTGATGTTCTGGATTCCGAATGGCCCGTAGCCGGCGGGCAATGTTTTATCTGTAACCGACGTGACGTACTTGTAGTCGCTATTAAAGATATCGATCATTCCAGAATGGAAGTTGGTTACGTAAAGGTAGTTGTTGCCATTATACGCGCCTATTGCAAGGCCCTTGTAAACAGCGCCTGTTGCAGAGCGGTCCGCAACTTTTATGGCAATTGAACTTCCCGTCCAGGCCGTGATAATCCCGTCTTCGCTGCAGAAAATGAAGCTGGGGACGTTGCCGTTTACGGCAAAGTTCCTGGTGCCATTATAAACCTGGCCAGAAACGGGCCCTTTTGTTCCGCCTGTTGCCGTTGGGATCCCAACTACGATGCCATCGTTATTTCCAGTGCTGCCATAAACAGTGGCTGTTCCGGAAGTGTTGTTGGCGACCCAGAACGGTCCGCTTGGGCTGAACGCCAAACCCCATGGGTTTAAAAGGTTAGAGTCCGTGGTGTTTGCGTGAACAGATGCTTGATCCGCCACCAGCTTTGTCTCGATGAATTTCCCAGCCGTTGCGGATTGAGGCTTCTCGATGTTCGTTGGCATTCCGGATGAAGCGGAACCGCCTTCTCCGCATCCTGAAAGGCAAATGGCGGCGCTTGCGCCAACTAATATAAAGGTCGCTCTCTTTTGAAAGTGCATGATGAAGCCTCCCGATCCTGGTCAGCGGTTAGACGCTAACAGCTTGAGGCTTTGTAACATGTCTGGTACAAGTTTTTTATTTCTTAACAATTGCAGGATTGTTTATTACCCAGACAGTCTAAGTTCATGTTCCATCACCGAGTTCACATGAGCTCCCGAGAACGCGCCCTCGATTGGCGAAGCACCGGCAGGAGTGTGGCTCGCCGCAGTCGGGATGTGGCGATCTGCCACAGCCAAGTTCGTCGTCGGATCGTAGCCGCGCCAGCCGGCGCCAGGCATATAAACCTCTGGCCAGGCGTGAAGATGGCGATGGGTCATATCGATATCACCTTCCTGATAACCGCTGACAAAGCGGGCGGGAATACCGACCGCCCGGCAAACATCCATAAACAAAACAGTTAAGTCCCGGCAAGCACCTTGCCGCAAGTCTAGGCATACAAGGGGAGAGTAAGAAGCTCCTTCCGGCCGCAAAACCGTTTCAAATTCCTTATACAGAACCTGGTTCAGCAGATTGAGAAATGGCATCGTTTTGCCTTCCGAGGGTCGCAAAAGCGAATGGGCAAAAGCATCTACCGCCTCGGTGGGTTCCTTGCGTAAAAGATAAGGCGCTAAAGCCTCTTGCTCGACTTCGGAAAGGACCGGAGGTGCCATGCGGTTGCTGCTGAGAACCAGATAATCGAAAGGATTGCTCTGAAGGGTTTCCACTTCGCATTTGTTGGTAATCACCAGTTTGCCCGTCTTGCCCGTGAACCAGACGCTAAGAATGGAGTTGCCTTCCGCATCCAGGATCTGCGCCTGGCCATGAGGAACCGGATCAATCGTTATTTCGTGGCTTAGCACCCGTTGGCTGAGCCCGGAGCGCGGCGTAAGGCGCAGCACATGGGGGCCAAGGGCCACTTCCTCGCTGTATTTGTAAGTCGTTATATGCTCGATTCGAAAGATCATTTGAGGGTGGTTCAATACTTACAAGGGACGGGCTAAAAGTCTAGTTTAGAACCTGCGATTGCACTTGCTGTGCAAAGTCTATGGGGGGATTGAAGAAGTTTGCCGCAATCTGTTCACCGATTTCTATCAGTCTAATTTCCAGGCTGTCAAGATATTCGTGCAGTCCTTTCACGATGATTTCGTTTGGTTCTGCCCAAAGGAGTTCGGATCTAAGCTGGCCCAGCTTCTGTTCGCTGGAAAATCGGAACACGGCATTTGGCGTTCCCGTGATGGTGTGCAAAGAATCGCTTACCGAGTTGAGGCAGTAAAGAACGGAGCGCGGAAACTCGCGGTTGATGAGCAGGAACTCGACGATCTTATCGGGCGAAAGCCTGCCAAATCTCTTTCGATACATCTCAAAACCGCTGCAGGATTTTAAGACTGCGCCCCACTGGATATCATCGATGGGCGAACCCACATAATCAACCTTCGGAAGCAGGATGAAGTATTTGACGTCCAATATCCGCGCGGTGCGGTCGGCGCGCTCCATCATGCGACCCATTTGCACGAAGTGCCACGCTTCCGAATGCGACATGGTCGCATAACATAGGCCTTCAAACAGGTGGCATTCCATGCGCACGTTTCGGCAGAAGCTGTGCAGGTCCACGGCTGCCTTGCTCGATGTTGAGGCTCGTTGCACCATCAGATAAAAGCCGTTTATCTGCTCCCACATCTCGCTGGAAATGATCTCGCGCACCGTGCGGGCGTTGTCCCGCGCAATTCTAAGGCAGCTTGTAATCGAGTTGGCGTAGGTCGTGTCGAAGGTTAGGAACTTCACCACGCTTTCCCGGTCCGGTTTTTGATAACGCTTAAGGAACTCTGGCTCATCGCTCGTAACTTGGTATAGCGGCGCCCACTGTTCGTCGGTGGCCGGCGGCTGATCAAGCAAAAGGTTTAGGTTGACGTCGATCGACCGCGCAATGTTATCGGCGCGCTCCACATATCGGCCAGTCCAAAAAAGGGCTTCCGCGGCCCGGCTAAGAAGTGGTCTGGCGCTCATGAACCTAACACCCATGTGTCTTTGCTGCCGCCACCTTGGCTTGAGTTAACAACCAAAGATCCTTTGGTGAGGGCGACTCGTGTGAGCCCGCCAGGAAGAACAAAAATCTCATCGCCTTTATTTAAGATGTAGGGCCGAAGGTCGACGTGCCGACCCTCGCAAGTGGCACCATCAATAAGGACGGGAACCCTGGAAAGCGCCAAGGTGGGCTGTGCAATGAAATTCCGAGGGTCCTTGCGGATCTTATCGGCGAACTCATTTCGCATAGCTTCCGTGGAAGCTGGACCGATGAGCATGCCGTACCCGCCCGCTTCGTTTGCGGCTTTCACAACGAGAGAGTCAAGATTTTGTAGAACGTGCTCTCGCTGTTCTTCGATCCAGCAGAGGAACGTGGGAACATTGGGCAGAATCGGGTCCTGGTCCAGGTAGTAGCGGATCATCTTCGGAACGAAGGTGTAAACCACCTTGTCGTCAGCAACCCCGCACCCGGGAGCGTTGGCGATGGCCACATGGCCCGCGCGATAGGCCTCCATGAGACCAGGAACGCCAAGCATGGAGTCGGGCCTAAAAGTTAACGGATCGAGGAAATCGTCGTCGATACGTCGGTAGATGACGTCAACGGGTTTTAGCCCTTGCGTTGTCCGCATGTGAACGAAGCCATCTTTAACTTCTAAGTCAGGTCCTTCCACGAGCTGAACACCCATTTGCATGGCCAGGTAAGAATGCTCAAAGTAGGCCGAGTTTGCCGGGCCGGGAGTGAGAACCACCACCTGCGTGTCATCGCTCGCTTTATTCGATAGTGAAAGCAGCACCTCAAGGAGTCTGCTCGGGTAGTCGTTCACCGGCCTTATATTAAGGCCTTCGAATATCTGTGGGAAGGTGCGTTTCATGACCTCGCGGTTCTCAAGAACGTAAGAAACACCACTCGGGCAGCGGAGGTTGTCCTCCAGCACATGGATCACACCGTTTCCATCCCTCACCAAATCCGTTCCCGTGATGTGGCACCAAACTTTTCGGGGCGGGTTTAGACCTTGGCACTGCGAGCGGAAACTCTTGGCGGAGAGGATAACTTCTTTAAAGATCGGGTCATCTTGGAGGATCTTCTGATCGTGGTAGATGTCATCGAGAAACAAATTAAGGGCTTCGATACGCTGTTTAAGGCCTTGTTCGAGTGGTTCCCACTCGGCCGCGCTAACTATGCGCGGAAGGATATCGAAGGGCATGATCTTGTCCGCGCCTGACTCATCGCCATAAACGTTAAAGGTGATCCCAAGATGAAGGAGGCTGGCTTCCGCAGAAGCTTGGCGCTGGGCCAGTTCGGTATCGGATAAATCGTGAAGGCTTCTTACCAGAAGCTCGGTTTGAGCACGCGGCAAAGGGCCGGGCTCAAAGTATTCGTCGTAAAATTTCCCCGGTTCGTATTTGTCGAATTTCACAATGGTCTTCTCAAAGAGCTTCTGAGGCGGAAGACGTCATCGTCCCGGGCATTCCTTAACAATCCACTATACAACTTTTGCCGCGCAGTAAAAGGCTCGCTTTCCGGTTTTTGAAGTGCTGCGATTTGGAGTGCGTCGCATTTGACAGTGAAACACGCTTGAAACACTTCGGCAACCAGGAATTTTCTGGTGCCGCAAAACCCAAGCCCCTCTCGGGCGGAGGGGTGGTGTCTAATCCATTCGGACGGGGTATAAGGGGGAAACCCGTCCGATGGTTCGTGCGGACCGGGTGCCCCTTTATGTAGGGTGAGTCCGCGAACCGTGGGAGGTCCCGTTAACAAGCCTCGGAAAAAAGGCGTTCTGGGCTTAAGATAATGGTTATGACCTCGAGGGAGGGCAAGGGGTTATTCTCGAAGGACACCAAAATACCCCGGCAACAGGTTCTTATCCCCAGGGGGCCACCTTAAGATTTGCGGATATAAGTCGTCACAGCCTTTTTGGAATCCGTTAACATAAACGAGTCCTTATCTATCCATGCTATGGTGCCCGTCTCATCTTCTGGCTTTGCGCTTTGAGGCACCTTGTTCTCGTCATCCACTTTCTTCTTTAAAGCTTCGTCTGCTCCCTCAGGGGCAGTGGCCTTCATGGTGCCGCCGCTCATCGTCAGCGTAGTTCCATCCACTTTATAATTCCCGTCCATCTCCAAGCCGGGGTCCTTCGCGGTGGCTCCCGGTATGTTCATGGTTACCGTCCCGCCATCTTTGAACTCGATCATGGTTCCTTTAAACGGATCGTCTTTCACCGTCCAAACTCCTATGAGCGAATTTCCGCTTGAATCGGCGGCCGGTTTCGCATCCGCGGAAGCGGCGTCGCCCGACGTAGTGGCGACGCCCGGAGCCGTGGTTGATGTAGTTGTAGTGCTTGTATCATCTTTTGGCTTGCATCCAACGATTAGGGCGGCCAATAAGAGGATTGGAAAAATCCGTGATTTCATTGTCATTTTAGAACCTGGCAGTGTTGAATTCTGCTTCCTAGCGTGAGCCAAACCGTCAACAGAGTAGCTCGCTTTCCACAAAGCGAGCTACCAAATAAAGATGCTGTTCTAGGCTTTTCTAGTGTAAGTGATTACATCTCCCTTCGGGTTAGTTCCGGTGAAAGTGTCTTTGTCCTTCCAGGCAATGGTATCGGTTTCATCTGGCTTCGTTGGCCCACCAACGAGCTTCTTGTTAGCATCGTCAACTTTCTTCTTGACGCTGCTATCGGCTCCATCGGGAGCAATCAGTTTTGTTCCGTCCATATGGAAGGTTAACTTATCTGCGTCTAGCTTGTAGGTGCCGTCAACTTGGACGGTAACGCCCTTTATGTCTGGGAAAGGTGCCTTTATTTGCATCGCCCCGCCATCTTGTAAATCAACGGTCATGCCGCTGACAGTCTTGTCACTTATCGTCCAAGTGCCAACGACA
Source organism: Fimbriimonadaceae bacterium (assembly GCA_036502005.1). Classification (GTDB taxonomy): domain Bacteria; phylum Armatimonadota; class Fimbriimonadia; order Fimbriimonadales; family Fimbriimonadaceae; genus DASXZH01. Next base: position 29,853 of record DASXZH010000023.1, on the reverse strand, counting down.
GAGTTTTCGCCTGCGTCGGGTTTGGCCGCAGTCGCTGCTTTGTCGGATGATGTGGAAGGAGGGGTGCCAGAAGCGGTGCTCGTGCTAGTGTCGTCCTTTGGACCGCAGCCAACGATGGCGGCCGTGACCAAAAGGATTGGTAGGATTCGAATGTTCATATTCATTTGAGGACGGAGCAGAGCACATATCTGCCTCAAAGTACAAATCTGGGAACAGTTTTAGAAAGTTGTCGTCCAAGAGCATTACATGTCCACATTTGTTAAATGCAGGTGCAATACTTGGTTTTTAAGAGAGAAACTATACTTTTAGGGAAATTCTAATGATCGTGTTACACTAAGAGAAGAGACAGCCCAAAGATGAGTCAACCTAGCCCCGCCGAAATAGAGTTGCTTGAGTTCGAAACATTCGAGCCCCTTGTCGGCTCGGACTTTGCATTGTCGTCAGACGAGAAGGGTGAGGCGCAGGCGACTCTCAAACTGTCCAGCGCGGTGCATATCGGCGAAATGAACCCTTTTGGCCGGAAGCCCTTTTCCTTAGTCTTTGAAGGTGATCCTAACGCGGACATTTCTCAAGGCTCGTATTGGTTTCAGCATGCCAAGCTAGGAACGCACTTGATCTTCATTGTTCCTATCAGCAGTGATAGTAGTTGCCGCCGCTGTCAAGCAATCTTTAATTAACCATGACACCATACCTATCCGAAATTAAATTAACTGCCTTTACCTTTGCCCCTAAGGGGTGGGCTTTGTGCAACGGGCAAACGGTGTCGATCCAGCAGAACACAGCCCTGTTTTCGCTCCTAGGCACCACCTATGGAGGAGACGGTATACAGAACTTCCGGCTCCCGGATCTGCGGGGTCGGGTCATCGTAGGTTATGGGAACGCTTACGCGCTTGGCCAAAGTGGCGGCGCTGAATCAGTTACTCTGACTCTCGCACAGATGCCCTACCACTCACATACTATCGGCGCAAGCACGAACCTTGCAACCTTGGTGGACCCCACCGGGGCTGTCCCCGCCGTCGCCGTCCCGAGCGTGGGGAACGCCTACGGAAACGCGAGGTCTTCACCCGCCGCTTTTATGGCGGGCAACACAGTTTCTCCGGATGGAGGTGGGCAACCCCATGAGAACAGGATGCCCAGCACTACCCTTAACTACATCATTGCCTTACAAGGCATTTATCCGAGTCGCAACTAAAAATTATGGGACAACCTTACGTAGGCGAAATACGATTGGTCGGTTTTAACTTTGCTCCAGTGAACTGGATGTTTTGTGATGGCAGCTTGATCTCCATCCAAGAAAATACCGTGCTTTTCGACTTGATTGGCACCACGTACGGCGGCGATGGAGTAAACACCTTTGCACTCCCGGACCTGAGGGGGAAAGTTCCCATTCACCAGGGCAATAACGGGTGGTCAAATTACGTGGCCGGACAAGAGACTGGAGCAGAAGACGTCACGCTAACCATAGGTCAATTGCCTGAGCATAACCATCCGGTTGTGGTTGCCGCAACGGAAAACACCAGGAATGCCGCTAACCAATATCCGGCTTCCACTTCCACCGGGGCAGGCGCCTATGCCCCATACAATGAAGCGTATTATGTTCAAATGGCGCCAACTAGTACAACTGGCGAAACACTGCCACACAATAACCTCCAGCCTTTACTAACTATGAGTTACGTTATCTCGCTTTTTGGGGTCTTTCCTTCCCAGGACTAATAATCTTATGTCAGATCAATTTGTTGGAGAAATCAGGCCATTCCCGTTTAACTTCGCTCCTACCGGCTGGGCGATGTGCCAAGGGCAGATAATGTCCATCAGCCAAAACACGGCGCTTTTTTCCCTGCTGGGAACGTATTACGGCGGGGATGGCAAGTCAACATTTGCACTGCCAAACCTGCAGGGCAATGTGGCAATAAATCAGGGCCAGTCACCGGGAGAGCAACAATACACCATAGGTGAAACTGCAGGAGCCGCCACGGTTGCCCTCACTCTGTCCCAGATGCCAGCGCACAACCATCGTGTGAACGCGAGGGCCACTCAGGGAACCTCCAGCCATCCGACTGGAAATATGTTCGCCGAGGCCGAATACCATGTGCCCGAGCCTTTTTACGACTCTACCTCTTCCGCAACCTTGTCGGGAGCAGCCCTTGTTCCCTATGGGTCAAACGCGGCGCATACCAATCTGCAACCCTACTTGGTGATCAACTATTGCATTGCCCTGCAAGGAATATTTCCGCCTAGAAGCTGAGGAATTAAATGGAGAACAATGTGTTGAATCGAAGAAGTTTCCTTCAAGGCGCGGCCGGAGTGGTTGGCGTTGCCGCCGTCGGTTTGCCCAAGTTTGCGTTGGCCGCTTCAGGCGCGAACTCCCTGCAACTCTATTTCTGGAATGGCAGCAGGTTTCAGTCGGCAGACTCGATGCTGTCCGGCGATGTAACGCTTGACACCGTTCGGTTGACTATCCTCTCTTTTGGCAAAGGCTCGATTTCCGCGATCGATGCAAATGGCTTTGATGCCGCCGAGGGAACTGAAGAGAAAACCTCGTTCAGGGCTTGGTCTACCAGGAGCGCGGCAAGCGCGCGACTGATAGTCGCCGTTCAAGGCGGCGTAGACCTGACGGTTACTCAAGGCGTTGGGGAAAATCAATCCCAGGCGCGCGTTTTGTTGGCTACCGGGCTTGGTGGAAATGGCAAACTTCGCGAAGGCACCTACGTCTTGACCGATCAGAAAGTGAACCTGTCTAGTTTTGATTTTAACAAGGCAGGCATGCAGAAGGGTATCGAATCGGCCAGCGTTTCCGCTCCGAACCAGTATTTCCTGGTCACTGTTGAGCGACTATAAGTTATCGTTTTTTCCGCGCGAAGCTTTGGAGTGCTGGAGCTTGCTCCAGCTCAAACTTAGGAATCTTGCTTCCGTCCAAATGGTGCATAGCCGTGAGGCGTTTGCAGCACTTCCCCCACCTCTCCGGAGCATAGGCGTTAAAATAGGCAGCTTTTGTCGATTGCAAAGCCCCTCACCCCTCTCGGGCGGAGGGGTCGGTGAGTCCGCGAACCGGGGGAGGTCTCGAGGAAACAACCTTGGAAATCCTGGTTTACAGCTTATTTTAACGCCGATGCCCCGAAGGGGTGAGATAGATTAGCCCGGCTGGTCGAAGACCCCGGGATAGCCGCCGATCTTCATTCCGGCACCCCGGAGGGTGTGCCACAAATAGATTCGACGAGTCGCCGGGATTTGCGGTAGCCCTTGGTGTCTTGGAAGGGACTATATGACGGTTTCCGCCCGCTCTGCCACGGCAGAGGACGACACATTCCTTTTCGAGGTCTTTTGCTCCTCCCGCGCCGATCTCTCGCTACTACCCGACGAAGTTCGTGGGCCGATCCTGGAAATGCAGTTCAAAGCCAAACAAGCTCAATACGCGAGTTCATTTCCGGACGCCAATCAATCGATCCTCGTGTTTGAAGAGAAGCCTGTCGGCACGACCCTAGTGAATGAGGACACCGAACTCAGATTGGTCGACATTGCCATCCTGCCGGAGTTTAGAAACCGCGGGATCGGAACGGCCTTTATCCAGCAGCTTTGCCTTTCTGGCAAAGCCATAACCCTTCATGTGGCCCACGGAAACCCGGCAGAAAACCTGTACCGGAGGCTCGGATTCCAAGAAATCCAAAGGGATGATGTCTATATTGAGATGCGAAGACCGTCAGGCTTGGTAATTTAGCGTCTTTTGCTAAATCCAAATCCCAATTTGAAATTTGTCACTGCGAGGAGCGCAGGTGCGCCGAAGGCGCGCTGGAGCGACGCGGCAATCTTGTGGCACAACCGGTTGCGATGCTGATTGCTCATTTCTTTGGATTCCGTGCAGCATTTTGCAAAATCCACAAATGATTCTCACATTGGCGGCGATTCTTCCGTCCGTATCCAACGAGACATGAGGAGAAAGTGGGTCGACGTGGGTAAGAGCTCAAGAATCGAGGATAATTTTGTTTTCTATTGTCATTTGAACCTATTCTGCGCCGCAAAATACCGCACAATTCCGCACAATTAAACGAGCCACAAATACCAAGGAGCCTTACTTCGAATCAAAAAACAGCCTTCCCACAACCATCGCATAGGGCACTGCCGTGATGTGGTCCAACCTGGAGTCGTTGATCGGATGCCGATCAACCAAATAGCTTCCAACCCCACGCACGCGCATGGCCATAATAGCCTCCAGCGTGTTTTCCGGCGGCACGAGCCGGTCAGTCGTGAGATAAGGCAGCAGCATGGGAGTTTGCGGCGCCCAGTCATAGCAGTCGTTCTTCCTTAACTCGGCAATAAGCGGATCTTTCGTGTCTTCCGTTTTCAAAGCCTCTTTGAAGCGCGGAGTAAGAATTCTTCTTATAGAATCAATAGCTCCCAGCTTTACGCCTTCGACGGCCAGCTTCTTGACAAGGTCTTCATCGCTTAAATGCTTGGCATATACCTTTGGGACATAGGCTGCCATTTTCGGGTCGAAATAAAGGTTAAGGTTTTGGTGCAAGCTCGCACAGACAGAGTAAACCGTATAGGTGGCGAAAAGGAGCTTGATCGCAGTAGATTCAATGGTCTTGGAAATGTCCAGCAAGGACCTGGCTGAGACGCCGCTGAGATCGTATGCGCCGGACATTGGCGCTGCGGCAGTGAGTGTGTAGCCGGCGATTGGTTCAGCTTCTACGTGGCGCACCATCCACATTGCAACACCGCCTCCTTCCGAGTATCCGCCCACATACAATTTTGGAGGGATTGTAACGCCAAGCTGGGTTGCCGCTTGGGTCGCAGGGGAGACCATGTCGATCCCCGATTTGCTATTGACTTCACTGAGTGGATAAGGATGGATGTGAGAAGTGTCGTCGCCGAGGCCGATATAATCCGGCATGGCAACGGCGTATCCGCCGCTGGCGAAAATGAGTGCGGCGAGTTGCGCTTCCGAGTTGTTCATTCCTGAAAAGCGCGAGGGAGACAAATTCGGGTCGGTCGTCGTTCCGTGAAAATAAACCAGGAGGCCTTTCACTGGAGCGCCTTGGGGCAGTTCCAGCAGACCGGAAAGTGTCACTGGCTTGCCATCGAAATCTGTTGAAGGATATTTTATCTTGTAAAGGGCAACGGACGCCGTTGCCATGGGGAACTGGAGGCGCTTGTCCTTTAACTGCTTCTGCCACCTTTGTATTCTTGCGATGGGCATAGTCCCGTTCAATACTGGAGCCGCTTGCTGGGCCAACGCAGCTCGCGTGGCCATAGCCAGAATCAATAATGGCAGCAGACGAATTCGCATTGAAGCTCCATTATGGATTGATTGTTTACGCTGAGTCGCAGCATAATTTAGAGTGCGCCGGGCTTGACCGCGCTTTTTGATGGGTGACCTCTAGCGATATCGACAGGTCGCCATATATTAAAGCGCGGTCAAGCCCGACGCACTCTCAAGTGGATTGAGCCAAAAATAGTACACTTGCACACGTGGCAGTAAAGGATTATTCTTTTGACATCGTCTCGAAAGTAGACTTGATGGAAGTGCGGAACGGCGTGGACCAGGCTCAGAAAGAGCTGGGGAACCGCTACGATTTTAGGGGCTCGAAGTCTGAGATCCAGTTTGAAAAAGAGGACATCACCCTCATCGCGGACGACGAATTCCGCATGGATCAGCTCAAGGACATCTTGATAAGCAAGCTTATGAAACGGGGTATCGATCTGCGCCAGATCGACTACGCAAAAGCCGAAGCTGGCACCGGATTAACGATTCGGCAGAAAGTTGAGTTCAAGCAGGGCTTAAAACAGGATGTAGCGAAGTCGATTGCGAAGCAGATCAAGGAAAAGGGACTAAAGGCTACGACCTCGATTCAGGGCGAAGAATTACGGGTTGTGAGCAAGGATAAGGACGAGCTTCAAAAGGTCATCACCTTTGTGAAGGGGTTGGATTTACCGGTTCCGGTCAATTTCACGAATTATAGATAAAAGGAGCCCCCTCCCCTGCTCCCTGGGAGGGGAGGGGGATGGGGGAGAGGTTTGGAGTTGTGGGAAGGCGCAAGCTCACCAGATTAGTGCGCTCCCAATAACTCCAGCGCTGCCTGCTTCGCACTTTCCGAAAGCTGCGCGCCAGAGATCATCCGACCTATCTCATCAACACGTTCCTCGAGCAGAAGGCTGCGGACGCTCGTGCGAACGCGCCCCGCTGTTTCCGTTTTTTCGATCCTGAAATGAGCGGAAGCCTTGCTGGCGATTTGAGGCAAGTGGCTGATAACCAAAACTTGGTAGTGCTGAGCAAGCTGCTCCAGCTTCAGGGCCACCACTGCAGCGGCGCGCCCGCCGAGGCCCGCATCGACTTCGTCGAAAACCAACGTTGGAACGCCTGCTTTGCCGGCGGTCGCCGTCTTGATTCCCAGCATTACACGTGAAATCTCGCCGCCGCTGGCGATTTTGGCAAGCGGCCTTACGGGCTCGCCGGCGTTGGCCGTGAAGAAGAACTCGACTTTGTCGGCGCCGGTTATATCCGGCACTTTGGGTTCGATGCGGACTTCGAAGAGGGCGCGTTCCATGGCCAGATCATGCAACTGCTCTTCCACCAAGTTGGCAAACTCGGTTGCCTTTTCTTTCCTTAGCGCGGTGAGTTCCTGGCAGGTTTGTACTAACTCGGCTTCGGCGAGGGCCAGCTTTTCGCAGATATCGGCTTCATTTTCTTCGACATTGGTGAGGAGGGCCAGTTCGGATTGCGCATTTTCCAAGAACAGAAGCACCGCTGCTTCATCGTCGCCATATTTCCTTCTCAGCTTGCGCAGGGTATCGATTCTCGCGGCCGTTTCCTCTAGGATTTCGGGATCCGATTGCACGCTGCTCTCATATTCCCTAAGCTCCCTCACCCCATCTTCCAGGGAATAAAAAGCATTTCTTAGCGGTTCTAGCACCGCGTTGAGCGCATCATCGAGTTTAGCCGCGTCTTCAAGGGACCTGATGCTGGCGGCGAGCAGATCCACGGAGGTCGTTTCGCCAGTCGATAGCGCTTCCAGCGCGCCCGTTGCGGCAAGGGCCAGCTTTTCCGCATTTTTAAGTCTGGAGAGTTGATTCTCCAGTGTTTCCAGTTCGCCCACTTGGGGGCTGGCCGCTTCGATTTCATTGACCTGATAGGTGAGGAGATCGATCTTTTGCTCGCGGTCTCTTAGCCCGCTTCTTATCGCGTTTAGCTTCCTTCTAAGTTGCTCGACGGTTTCTAGCTTTTCGGCTACCTGCGCGGCCAGCGAAGAAGCGGGTTCGCCGATCCAACCGTCAAGAAAGCCGAGATGGCGGTCAGGATGCAGAAGACTTTGATGGTCGTGCTGGCCGTGCATGTCGACCAAGATTTGGCCCAGTTGCTTTAGCCCCGCAACCGGTGTTAGTTTTCCTGAAACCCGGCACTGAGAACGCCCTTCTGCGAAGACTTCTCTTTGGATGTAAAGGAGGTTGTCTTCCATGGGAATGCCAAGCTCATGGCATTTTTCGCGTAAGACTGGCTGGTCCGAAAGGTCGAAAACAACGGATACGCTCGCGCGAGAAGCGCCTGCCCGAACCAGATCGGAGTCCGCCCGATCGCCCAAAGCGAGTTCGATAGCATCGACGAGCAGCGATTTTCCTGCACCGGTCTCACCGGTTAGGACCGTAAACCCCGGCCCCAGACGAATTTGGGTCTGCTCAATAATCGCGAGGTTTTCAACCGTGATTTCGATGACCATTAGGAATAGAGACGTTCGACGAGTCTTTAACGCCCGAGGCAGAAGATTTATGCGGATCGGACGTCGTTGACAATTCTACTTTCTCGGATTAACTTGGGGTGTATTGCCCCGGAGGGGCTGGAGAGCTTAGCCGGCAGTTGAGCCGTAGGCGACACTGCCGGAAGATAGCGAAATTCCCGGCACGCCGGAGGTGTGCCAGAAATCGACGATATTTTTGAAGCAGGGATCGAGGGGGATGTCGAATGGGCGCTCGACTGGAGGTTCGAGCAAACCAACGCGTTCGGGAGCTTATTCCTCTGTACCTTGAGTCCAGGCCTGTTCGTCACCCATCCCTAACCCTTCCCTCAAAGGGAAGGGAATGGTCTCGCGAAATTTAGAAGAGATTCCCTAAATAAAAAAAAGAGCTATCCCTGAAGGAATAGCTCCAAAAACCTTACAAGAAGGGAAAGACTACTCCTTATCCTTAAAACCAGGAAGCTTGCGGCCCTTGTAGTAACCCTCAGGCGTTGCGCAGTGACGCAGCATAAACGGCTCTCCGCCGACCTGCTTATTAACCTGGATCTCGGGCAGAATTGCGATGTAATGCGTTCGTCGCTTCGCGGTTCGCTGATGTGAGTGGCGGCGTTTTGGGTTTGGCATTTATTTCTTCTCTCTGTGGAGGGTGTATTTGCGAAGCCGGGGATTAAATTTCATCAACTCCAGTCGCTCTGTGGTATTTCTCTTGTTTTTCGTGGTCGTGTAATAATTCTTGCCGTCTTCGGTACACACGATTCGAATGATTTCTCGGGCTTCGGATTTCTTGGCCATACAGGTGCTCCGCTGCGCAGGCGGTTATCATGACGCAGCCTTGCTATTATGAACGAGACGCGGCGCGGTTCGCAACGTTGAGGCCAAAGTGTGACGTAAATGGCCTTGGTTTAGAAGCGGTTTTTTGGCGAAGACCAAAATGTTATACTTTATGTGTGCAACCGATACCTTGGGACAACCTTGAACAAGAAGCGAGGCACCTAGTTTCCCTCAACCATAGCGAGGTTCCGTCGATCGTTGCTAGCTACATCTTTCCTGATCCTGAAGGGAAAACTATTCGCATTATCAATGTGGACTCAAAGGCTTTCCCTGAAAGATCGGTTGTTCCGATCAAGTTTTCGCCAGATCCGATGGAGCGACTTTTCCACACAATGTTCATTGCAGTGGTAGATCCAAGTGGGCCCGCGAAGCTGGATCCTCCCAAGGAATGGGGCCGATGGTCTGACGCGATTTTAGTGGAGCGTCGTAAAAGCGGCAGGCTAGTTGAGGCCTGATCAGGCTTGGTTTGCCGCACTGTGAGATTTACTAACTGCGGGACGCAGTCGATTACAATAGATTAAATGACGCTGGGAAGACTTGAGGCCGTTAGCCTCCGGCAAATATGGACTCATGAGGCACGAAGCTTTACAACTTGGCTTGCTGAGGAAGAAAACTTAAAGCTGCTTTCTGAAACGATCGGAATTGATCTCGAAGTTCAAGCCACCGAACAAGCAGTTGGCCCTTTCAGAGCAGACATGCTCTGCAAGGCGGTTGGGAATGCTGATCATTGGGTCTTGGTCGAAAATCAAATTGAGCAAACCGATCACCCACATCTAGGCCAAATCATCACATATGCCGCCGGACTTCAGACAGCGACAATTATCTGGATTGCTCGACAATTCACTGAGCAACACAGGGCGGCGCTGGACTGGTTAAATGAAATCACTAAAGAGGAAATTTCCTTTTTCGGGCTTGAAGTCCAACTATGGAGGATTGGAAACTCCCCTCCCGCCCCGAAGTTTAACGTCATCTCGCGGCCCAACGAATTCGTCAAGGTTACAAAAACCGCGAGTTCCTCCAACTCATATAGGGAGCTATACCTTGAATATTGGACGGCGTTTTCAGAGTTTCTGCGAACTAACTCCACTGTGCTCAAGTCGCTCAAGCCCTCTGCCGACTATTGGCAAGATTTAGCGACAATCGCTCCAAACATTCGCCTGCGGGCAATGGCTGGTGCAAGAGATAAATTTAATATGGTTGATCTGGTCTTTTACAAGGATGCTGATAAAGCAAAGATCGGCTACTTGATGCAGTTCAGAGAGGAGATCGATAAGGCCATTCCGGGGCTAATATGGCGACCAAAGGATGGATATAAGGAGAGCGCGGTTGAGTTGCACCTTAGAGGAGCGGACCCATCCCAAAGAGAGGACTGGCCCAGGCAGCACCTATGGCTATGCGAACAATTGACGAACTTCCACAGAACGTTTTCACCTCTGGTCCGAAGCCTCCCCTAAGGCGTCGATCCTTATTTTGACAGCGCTCAGCCCGTAACTGACTCCTCCAACATTGGCTTCACCTTTGTGCCAAGCAACTCAATCGCGTGCAGCCGGTGCTCGTGAGGGACCAAGCCTCCGTCCAGCAAGATGCTTAAGCGCGAGATTCCACCCAACGCCTTATCGAAATGCCGAATCTTGGCGGCCACGCTCTCTGGCGAACCGACCATGAGTGCCCCTCGTGGGCTAATCGTAGCGTCGTATTGCTCTCGTGTGGTCGGTGGCCATCCCCGTTCTTTACCTATGCGAGTGAAGGTATCGGAATAGGACGGGTAGAAGTTGTCGGCCGCTTTCTGGTCAGTGTCATCCAAGAAGCCGATAGTGTGCACGGCCACATCGATGTTCGCCGGATCGTGGCCTGCTTGAATCCACGCCTCGCGGTACGAGTCCACCGATCGTCGGAAACGAACCGCTTCGCCGCCGATAATAGCCAAAGTGAGTGGCAGGCCCAACTTGCCCGCCCTTACAAATGATTCGGGCGAACCGCCGACTCCTAGTCTTATCGGCAACGGATTCTGAATTGGACGCGGGTAAACGCCCTGACCCGTCAACTCCGCGCGGTGGCTTCCACGCCAATGAACTTCGGTTTCGTCCCTTACCATAAGAAGGAGGTCCAGCTTTTCTTTAAAAAGCAGATCGTATTGGGAAAGATCGTAGCCAAAGAGGGGATAGGACTCGATGAAAGACCCGCGACCCACGATAATCTCGGCTCTTCCATGCGAGATCAAATCGATCGTTGCGAACTGCTGAAAGACCCTGATTGGGTCGTCCGAGCTCAGCACTGTTACCGCGCTGGCAAGCGTTATGTTATTCGTTTTCGCGGCAATGGCGGCAAGCAGAATCGTTGGGGCAGAGGAGACAAACTCTCGCCGGTGGTGCTCGCCCACGGCGAAAACGTCGAGGCCTATTCTATCGGCGAGTTCGGCTTCCTGAAGCAGACCGTCCACGCGTTGCACGTCTGTTTCCGGTGTGCGCAAGGCGGGATCGAAGGGGGTGGCGACGAAGGTGTCAATTCCTAATTGCATGGTTGTTGTTCTTCACGGTTCTACGAGTTTAGGCTTGAAATCGATATGCGCTATTGCGAGTGAAAGTGGCACACCTCCGGCGTGCCGGAAGAATTTTGAATTCCGTCCGTTGGTGTCGCTTCGCTTACCACCGGCTACCTCCGTTTAATGCCTCCGGCATATCGGTATCCGCGATTGACGAAGCAAAACGAAAACCGATGCTTTCCTGGGACCGGCTTAACTTTCACAAAGAAACTCCGTCGCTATTCCGACTACACTGCCTTAGCGAACAGACCTCTTAAATCGCGGTGTCCTGCCCTTAGGTGTTCTGGCAACTTTAAATCTGACTTGCAGACGGTACCCCGAAGGGGTTATACCGGGGTAGCCGGTGGTTGAGCGAAGCGACACCACCGGAAAGCGATAACCCCCTTTTTTTCCGGCACGCCGGAGGTGTGGTACAAAGCTTGTGAGAAATGCTTTTAGCTAGACCTTTTTGGCCATTGTGCCGTAAAATTGAAATGAGGAAGTGCGATGAGCAATCAGAATAAAGATCACAATCCACCCGTTAAGATCACACCTGACGAGGTAGCCGCGCTCATCGAGGGCATCCGATCCGAATCCACCGGCCGCGAATACACAGTTGAAGAGAGCATGGAGTTCGCACGCAGTCGGCGCCAAGAACACTGCTCCTAACCGAGCACGTTTAAGGTAAAAGCCTATGCTATGAAAGCCCTGCAGGCGCTTATATGGCCGATGATGGCCCTGACGGCGATTTCCCAAGCCCAAGAGAAAGGCCCACGCCAGATAAAGGACTCTGACCTAAAGGGCCTCGCATGGCGAAGCATCGGCCCCGCCAACATGGGCGGGCGCGTTGCCGATATCTGCTTCGTGCCCGGAAGCTTTAAGAGCTTTTATGTCGCCTACGGCATCGGCGGAGTCTGGAAAACCAACAACTTAGGCACAACCTTCAGCCCAATCTTCGACCACGAGGTAACCAACTCGGTTGGCTCAGTAGTAGCCGCCGATGCACCGACGACCTGGCCCGGTTGGGATAAGGGCACCAAACCCGCCGGCCGCGAGAAGCAGGGTAAAGGCAAAATCGTGTGGGTAGGGACTGGCGAAGGCAACGGCCGCAACTCGTCTTCCTGGGGCCACGGCGTTTATCGCTCAACCGATGGTGGTTCATCCTTCAAGAACATGGGCCTGGAAGATTCCGAAGACATTCCACGCCTAGCAGTCGACCCGCGAAATCCGGACGTCTGTTACGTCGCCGCCATGGGCCACTTATGGGGGCCAAACAAGATGCGCGGCGTTTACAAAACTGTCAACGGCGGAAAAACCTGGACGCCATCCCTCCAGATCGACGAGAACACCGGCGCGATCGACGTGATCCTCGACCCCAAGAATCCGGACACCGTTTACGCGGCCATGTACGCCCGCCGAAGAACCGCTTACAGCTTTATCAGCGGCGGCAAGCAGGGCGGCATTTACAAGAGCACGAATGCAGGCAGGAGTTGGACGAAGCTCACCAACGGCCTTCCAAAAACCAGCGGCCGAATCGGGTTGGATATCTACGCCAAGAACCCGAAAGAGCTTTTCGCGTTGGTCGAATCCGACGAGGGCGGTTCCTACAACCTAGATGACGACCGCAGCCGCTCGGGTGGCCTTTTTCACTCCAGTGATGCAGGAGTGACGTGGACGAAGCTGCATTCAAGAGTTCCGCGCGCCTTCTACTTCGCCAAGGTCCGCGTAGACCCGGAAGACGACCAACGGGTGTACATTCTGGGCTATAGCGTGGACGTTTCCGATGATGGCGGCCACACCTTTAGAAAGGGCTTAACAGACAAAACGCATGGCGATGTTCATGCGCTAGTGATCGACCCCAAAGACCACGAACATCTACTGCTGGGAGATGACGGCGGACTCTTTCAATCGCACGATAAGGGCGACACTTGGGAGTTTATGGACAACATGGCGGTTGGCGAGTTCTACGACCTTGCCGTCGATAACTCGACCCCCTACAACATCATGGGCGGTCTGCAGGATAACGGAACCTGGGTTGGGCCTAGCTCAAGCATCACCGATTTCTGGACTGCCGGAGGGCCAGGAGTAGGCATCACGAACTCGAGTTGGCGAATGGTCACCGATAGCGATGGCTTCCATTGCGCGTTCGATCCCACGGACTCTAGCATAGTTTATAGCGAAGGTCAAGGCGCCGACTTGGATCGAACGAATCTGGCCACCGGCGCCCACCACCATTTAACGCCGATTCCAAAAGAGGGCCAGCCTGGTTATAGGTTCAACTGGAACTCGCCGTTTTTGTATTCAGTGCACGAGCCACAGACGCTGTATCTGGGCGGCAACTACGTATTCAAGTTGACCAAACGTGGCGACGACTGGGAGAAGATAAGTCCCGACCTTACCAAGCATGAAATCGAGAAGGATGTGACGACCGGCTCCAACGCGGAAACGTACGGCACAGTTGTCGCTCTCAACGAGTCCCCGCTGGAGCAAGGCATGCTTTGGGCTGGTTCTGATGACGGCCTTATCCATGTCACCACAGATGATGGCGCCACCTGGAACGATGTAACTCCTAAAGCAGTTGCAGGCCACTACGTGGCCAAGCTAAAGGCCTCTTGTCACGACAAGAACAGGGCCTTCGCCGCCATCGATATGCACCGCGATGACAACATGGATCCACTGTTGTTAATGACCACCAATCTCGGCAAGAGTTGGACCGATATCACGGGAGATTTACCAAAAGGTTGGTCAACCAAAGCTGTTTGGGAGGACCTGAAAAACCCTAACGTGCTTTACTGCGGAACCCAGAACGGCCTTTATTTCACGTATAGCTTGGCCCATCCTCATTGGATTAAGATCAATGGCGGATCCTTGCCAACTGTTCCAGTGGAAGATATTTTGCAGCACCCCAAAACCATGGATCTGATTGCCGCGACCCACGGCCGGTCGATCTTCGTGCTGGACGATTCCACGCCTTACTCGCAGACCACCCAAAAGGTTGTGGATTCGCAGTTGTTCCTGTTCCACCCGCAGCCCGCACGTCCTGCTTTTCACTTGGGAAGCGGTCAGGTTTTGGCGGACAGGCAGTTCCGGGCTGCCAATGCTTCTCAAGGGGCAAGGATCAACTATTGGGTGAAGGATTACACGGGCGACGATGTGAGCATATTGATCGAGGATTCAAAAGGGCACAAGGTGCGTTCCTTATCGGGGCCTGGTAAGCCTGGTTACAACCGCGTTCTTTGGGACCTGCAGCCGGATGATAACATGCGGATCAACGGGAATTTGGAAGAGCCGGGTGATCCGATCTTTGTCGCACCCGGGGATTATAAGGTTACGATCTCGATGGGCAAAGAGAAGATGTCCGACACGATCCACGTGGATGAAATTCGGTAGGGAACGATGCGGTCGAAGGCTAGACATATTTGAGAGATTTATTCTCTTAAACCTTAGTGTGTCAACAACGGCTCCCAAATGATTTCCTTCTTACCCTTCTTCACGGGGCCGGCGGCCCACAAGACGGGCAAGGTTGACTTTGGCACCGAACGTGCTAATGCTAACGTCAGGGCGAATCCGCCAGCTCCAAGGCCAGCTTCTTCGAACCATCGATCACTTTTCTGTAGGCCAGGATTTCTTCGCATAAAATCTGCTCGATAGAGCTGTTCGCCGATCGTTCGTAAGAACCTGCGTGCCGAGACAGCTTGCGCTGGTCCGCCCCAAAGAGTGTGGTCGCTAAATAATTTTTCCGCTATATATTCCCGGCGCACCGTATGTTTGCCCGTTGGCGAGTAATATGCCCCTCGTCGGAGTGCGTCCACGCCTGCATCAGTTGCGACCTCTAGCGACAGGCAAGTGTTCTTGTTTAGAGTAACGTTTGCCAAGTCTCGATCCGAAAGCGTTTGATTGATGGCAGCTTCCGCTAAATTCGAAAGTACGGCAAATCGAAGGTCAATGCTTGCCAGAAGCTGCTCCTCCGTAATGTCAACGGGCCAGGTTTTATGGACAAAATCAGCGAATTCGTGCCCGCTGATCGAGCAATCTTCAATCAAAAGGCTATGGCCTTCGGGCAAGTCCTCGTTATTCCCAATTCTCTCGACATGTTTGAGGGGCAAGTGTTTGCCGACTGCATGCGCTAGCGGCGTCGAACTACCAAGCGGATCGCGATCCGGCGAGTAATACAAGATTTGATCATAGGTATCAATAGCATCAACGCCTACGAACCGTAGCAATTCTTCAGTTGTATAGCAAACCAGGCCCGCAAGAACCCCTTTTCCAATCCATTCGAACTCACCAAGACTCTTGAATTGGGCTAACCAACTTGCAACGGAATCCCTCGTTATCTGTCTTGTCTCCCAACGTCCTCGGAGGTAATCAGCCCTTTGAGAAAGGAAGTCAACGCCATTTGCCTCTAAGATTTGCGAAAAGGTCAAATCAAGCTTATCCAAATCTTTAATGCGTCTTACCACGGTTGTTCCTGAGGGAAGAGGCGCTCCCGTATATTTAATCTCTTCACCCACAAGTAAAATCTCTCCGGCCCCAATGCGATTCACGACCGCTGAGATTTGCGATTGTATGTACTGCGGCCTATGAGCTTGTTCATGGGTCAACCAAGTGACCGTAATGCCCGCATTATTGCGCCAATGACAACCAAGTTCGGCGGAGAGCAGTCGCGCAATATGATCTTTCCAATCTATCGGTGCAAAACAAACAACTGACCGTTTCACTTAGATTTCCGGTCATCAAATAGCTCCGTAATTGCGGAGACTGGTATCCAGAGTTTTAACAGATCGGCAAGTGGCATTTGCTCAATTGCACCCACAAGAAAGGTTCGTAACTGGTCGGGGTGATTAGCCTTTAGTCTGTTAACTTCTTTGGAAGGTGAAAGATATGTCCTTTTGACGGGCCTAGGGCGGGCACTAAGCGATTGAAGCAATTTGGTTTTAGTGGCTTCGTCTAAATCTAAACCAGCAAGTCTCGATAAGAACAGCGCTTCAATCGAGCTTCTTCGATAGGACACCCATTCTCTGTAGATACTGTCATTCAATCGAAGTGCTCTGTTCCAACCTGGCCAGTAATTATCTTGAGCCAAAGCGTTTTTTAGCGAGGTTTTAATTGGTAACTCACCCTCCGAAAATGCGCGAGAGATCAGGAACTCGTCTGCGATGTTGCGGTGTTCGGTCTTCGACACTTTTTCGATCAACTTGGCATCATCGCGCTTCGCCGCAACTGCCAGGGACATGTCCATTTCGTTCAGAAAAAGATTGTAGGGTAGGTCGAAGTGAACGAAGGCATCCCATGGAGAAACAGTGTTTTCTGCATCAGCGGTCGGCGCAAAGAGCTTTGAATGAAATGTCGCGTGCCCGCCCCTTTCGTATCCCATTTCATAAATGTCACTGTATTTTTCGGAGATCATTTTAGCGAGGCCGCCGTAGGCCCTAAAATCAACAATTCCCCTAAGAAGCGAACCCAGATTGCTCCCTGGTATGGTCGGGCGCTCCTCTGCGAGCCTCGTCAGGGTTTCTCGGACGATGTCTTCAGACATAAAAAAACCCTACCATAACTAAGATAGGGTTTGTTATAGGTTTGATTCTTTTCAAATGAAAAGAAAAATCTTTATCGCTTTGATTTTGGTGCACTAAACGGGGCCAAAATCATTAGGATCTCGGGAAGGCCCGTCCCCAAGGACGAAGTATCCTCCTTAAGAGGGATACGCGTCCCGATCACGTGCAATACCCTACTCGCCACCAGGACTACGCAGAACGATTTCTGCACCTTCAGGCGCGACCATATATTGACCGCTCACGCACACGACATTTATATTATACGTCGACCATCCGGAAATTAATACACCCATTGCAAATTTCCAGTCAGATTAACAGTTCGAGGCGAAGCAGGCATTCGACGCTGATCTGGCCGCACGAGTGGGAATTTGTATTCAAAGGGGGATCCGTTCCCAAAGAAGATCAAAAAAGTCAAACCGTTCTAGTTTCAGTTCAAAAACAGTTAATTACATACTCTGGCTTGGTTGCGAATGGTGCAAAGCGACTGCTGGGTCGTTTGATGTGCCATTGCTCCATCCGAAGGCTCCCGTTGCTTCGCGGACTGCCCAGTGAATGTATGACGATACAATTAGCGCGGGGATGAGCCGAACATTTCAGTCTTG
Organism: Fimbriimonadaceae bacterium; assembly: GCA_036502005.1. GTDB lineage: Bacteria > Armatimonadota > Fimbriimonadia > Fimbriimonadales > Fimbriimonadaceae > DASXZH01. The sequence continues at coordinate 12,617 of DASXZH010000023.1, read as the reverse complement.
CTTTCGCAGGCCCGAGTCGCCTTCATAATTGAGTGTGATAACGAGGCGGAGAGCCGAATGCCGCATTCGACCACCGATGGCAGGCCGGTCAAGGAAAAGGGGCCGTGGCAGGTCTCCATGGCCACGCTGCCACATTATCCGATGGTCCTTCATCGAGGCGGTTACCCTGACGGTAGTTAACAATTAAATGCGGCCCCTTTCGGGGCCCCTTTGGGGGTTTTTGGGAGTTGAGGGACTATAAGGGGGTTGTACTTGTGGAAAACCCTGTTATCGAGTAGATTCCTGCCGAGGCTGTTAAGCGATACTCTTGGTACACGGTTTCCGTGTTTCCATTTGCGTCGTTAAATGTATGGGCGGCATCTACGGTCGCAGTGTTCCCATTTGTTCGCACATTTGTTATCCTAAAGGCCAATGTCTGCGTGTTGTCAACGTTGTCCTGCAGCATTTGCTGAAAGTCAGCGCCGTTAACCGAGTACTCATACTGGCCGTTATTGAAGATGTTCACCTGGCCGCCACCGACTAGACCAGGAACATAGTTCAGATCTTGGGCAGTGAAGACTCGGGCGATCTCATCAACTGCTTCCGTCAGCGGTGCGTTGGTGTACGAGGCATAGTTGTAGTAGGTGCCTGCATGCCAGTTCACATTGATCCCGTTGTCGACGACCACTTCATTCAGCGGCAGGTAAGCGGGCAGTGTTGGGTATGCGTACCAGGGCGAAAGAACGCAGTCTACGGTTGGCGCCGACAGATAGAACCCAAAACTGAAGGCTGGGCCGTTATCGCGTCGCTGGTAGTCCTGGCGGAAACCATTTCCCTTATTGCCCTTGTAGTCATGGATCTTGCTGGTGTCAACTCGACCGCTGTTATTGTTGCCCCAAGGGTTGTTGTTGGCGTTGTTCTGATTACCGTTGCCGTTGCCCCAAGGGTTGTTATTATTGGTGTTGTGGTTTACGGTACCGGTGTTGCCGAATCCGGTGGTGCGGGATGTTGTGTTTCCGTCGTGGCCTGTGTTGCCTTGATTTCCGTTTCCCGTTTGTCCGTTTCCCACTTTTCCAGCGTTGTCACCGGCTGTTCGAACGCCGATGCCCTGGTGGCCGGCGACTTGCTCATGAGTCGGCAGGCCCTGGCTGATCTGCCTGGGGCCATTGCTCTGACTTGGGTTGAACTGGTTGTGAGCTGGCTGGCTAACTCTCTGCTGAGTGTTCACTTGAACGGTTCGCTGAGGGGCCGGTGCATGGTTGTGCGGAGCTTCTACTCTCGCAGGTGCCGAATGGGCCGGTGCAGGGGCTGGACCTCGATTGTCCTGTTTTCCCTTCTGGGCGAATGCTGCGCTTGCTAATGCTGCTCCGAGAACTACTGCTAACGAAACTTTGCTGATTCTTTTCATTTCGATCACCTTTTTTTTTATCTCCCTGTCTTATTAAGCGTTTGGCGGGCATTAAAAGTAAGGGCTGAAACTTGGAATGCGCTAAGCAAGGAAAAGTGCACGGTGAAAGGTGAAAAGTGAAAAGTGAAAACGCAGAGGGGATAGCGGATGGCGGATAGGGAACGGGGAGTGACCTAGTCAGGAACCTAGAAACCTAGAAACCAGCAACCTAGAATCGTTGCCCTTCCCCCATAATAGACCCAATGCAGACAGACCGAAAACTAGCCCTAGCGCGTTGGTCGGTGGCGTTAGTTTTCTTCTTAAACGGGGCGCTTTTGGGGGGACTTTTTCCCTATCTGCCAGTCATCAAGCTTGCGCTCCATCTCACGGATAAGGATTTGGGCTTGTCGCTCCTGTTCTCGCCGATAGGCGCTGTGGTGACCATGCCATGGGTTGGAAAGTTCATCGCTCGGTTCGGAACCCGCAAGATGACGCTTGTAACGTGCACTATACTGTGCTTGGCGATTCCGTGTTCGTTGGCCGCCCAGAGCGTTTGGCTGTTGCGTTTGGCACTTTTCGCCTTTGGATGCTCCAATGGCGCCATGGATGTGACCATGAACACCGAAGCAGTCATGGTTCAGCATGGGTATTCAAAGCCCATTCTTTCGTTTACGCATGGCTGCTGGAGCCTCGGAGGTTTTGTGGCGGCGGGCGGCATTTCGCTGGCCTCGCGTTTCGGCGACAATCCGGTGCTTCACGCCGCCATCGCGAACGTGATCATTTGCATTGGTGTTTGGTGGGCGTCTCTTTACTTTTTAGAACACCCAGCTAAAGAGGATGTTGAGGACCATCCGTTTGCCCTGCCGAAGGGGCCATTGTTCTTGTTGGGAATCATCACCATGTGCTGTTTCGCCACCGAAGGCGCTGCCTATGATTGGAGCGCGGTGTATTTCCGGGTTTCTCTGAAGACAACCGAATCCCTCGCCGCCTTAGGTTTTGGCATATTCGTAGGCGCCGCAGCCGTGGCAAGGCTTTTTGGCGATCTGGTTGTTTATCGCCTAGGCAACGTTCGTTCTCTGCAGATAGGATCAATTATCGCAACTTTGGGTTTTCTACTTGCCGTGAATACTAGTTCGCCAGTAGTTGCGGCAATCGGTTTTGCCTTATGCGGAGTCGGAGTTGCCAATTTGGTCCCAATTCTGTTTAGGGCAGCCGGGAGCGTGGAGGGAATCCCTCCCGGGGTTGCCATCTCGGCCATCGGAACTTGCGGCTATTCCGCCTTTCTCCTCTCACCGCCAACCATTGGGTTCGTTGCCGACCGCACCTCGCTCTCATTTGCGTTAGGCTGCGCGGGGGCGTTGGTGCTGGTGGTTTTTGTTTTCGCGAAGCGAGCGCTAAGTAGGACGGGGCTGGGGGAAGTAGTTGGGAGAACTTAGAACCTAGAACGGAGAATGTAGAACTTAGAACGGAGGCTGTAGAACCTAGAATGGAGAAAGGAAGGCGGAGGAATTAGAATGAAGGATGTGAGAACGTAGGACGGAGAAACTAGAAGGGAGGAGTCAGCAAGGCGAATTGGGAAAACACAAATGCATAAGCGATTTTTCAGACGAGCCCTGACATTCTCTGTTCTAAGTTCTAGGTTCTACATCCTCCGTTCTAAACCTGCATGGGGTAGAACCTCCCTAAGCCATGGAGACGTCCGCACTCAGCCTATTTCTCGATAGTCCGCTAGGCAAAGTGCTCCTCGTCGGATGCGGCGGGTTTTTAGGCGCCAATGCACGCTATTGGCTTGGCGGCATGATTTCGGGCCGTGTGAGCCCGGGGTTCCCTTGGGGCACATTTATCATCAATGTGACGGGATCGTTCGTCATCGGCATCATCATGGCGTCGATTATCGGTTTTAACTGGGGAAGGCCATGGCAATTGCTTTTGGTTACAGGCATTTTGGGTGGTTACACCACCTTTTCCAGCTTTTCCTATGAATCCATCCAACTAGTCCTCGGGCGTTCCTACCTCTATGCCGCTTATTACATTTTTGGAAGCGTGATTTTGTCTTTAGTCGGAACAATGCTGGGAATCATAGTTGCCAGACTTCTAGGAGCGCGAGAGGTATGAAAATCGAAGGGCCGGGCCAGGCGTTGGCTATCTTTATTGGCGAAACAGATCATTTCGGCGGTAAGCCGCTTTACGTCGAAATTGTCGAAAGGGCCCACAATGTTGGGCTAGCAGGGGCTACGGTTACCCACGGGATTATGGGATTTGGCGCAAATTCCCGCGTGCATTCAGCCGGAATCCTAAGGCTTTCCGAAGACCTGCCTGTTCGGATCGAAATTATCGATAGCCGCGAGAAGATCCAAGCTTTTCTGCCGCAACTTGATGAGTTGGTTCAGGAAGGGGTCGTAGTCACCTGGGATATTTCGATCGAGATATACCGGCACACGCAAAGCTAAACGTAATATAGATATTATGCTCAGACTATTCGCATTGATCCAGATTCCACTTGCGATGACGGCTTTGGGCCACGCTCAAACACAGGATCGCACTCAGCTAAGCTACCGCGGCCACGTGGAGTTGGAGTACGTTCCAAAAGGCTCCTTTACGATGGGCGGCATATTTATTCAGGGCCTAGGGGACATGGATCAAAACGGCGATTCTGGACCAAACATACGCATCGGTCGACCAGGCGGAGGGTGGACCGAGTATCACAACGATGAGGGGCCCAGGAGGAATGTGTATCTGGACGATTATTGGATCGGCAAGAATCTCGTAACCGTCGCAGAGTTTCGGAAGTTCACCAAAGAATCCCATTACGCGTACGACTGGTCGGCGAACAAGCCCCAGTGGGGCTGGATTGATTCCTATCCAATGGTGATGGTCACCTGGCAACAAGCCAGAGACTATTGCAATTGGGCCGGCGGCGACCTACCTACAGAAGCGCAATGGGAGAAAGCTGCGCGCGGAACAGATGCCCGTGAATATCCTTGGGGCAATCTATGGGATACTAAACGCCTTTGCGCAGGGCACCTGCAAACACCAGCGGCAGTAGGGAGCTTTCCATCCGGAGCGAGTCCTTATGGCTGTTTGGATATGGCCGGCAACGCCTGGGAGTGGTGCCTCGATTGGTACGGCGCCGACTACGAGGGACTACCCTCCTCCAATCCGACCGGAGTGCAAAATGGGCAGACAAAGATTATCCGCGGAGGCGATTACGACCTGAGCAACCACCCCACCTTTCGTTGCGCGAACCGTTATGCAGCGGATCCCAAGGCGGGAGCATGCGTTTACGGATTTCGCTTAGTGGTTCCGGTTCCGCAATACGGTCGGGCTCATTAACTACCAAGCTCGCGCGTATTGTGGAGGCGGCACGATTTCCTGCTTTAGTTCCTTCGCTGCGCGGCGCGGGAAGTAGGGGTCGCGAAGCATTTCGCGCGCAAGCAGCACCATATCTGCCTGGCCTGTTCGAATAATGTGATCGGCCTGAGTTGGCGAAGTAATAAGCCCGACAGCTCCCGTTAAGATGCCCGTCTCCTTTCGAATCTGTTCGGCAAATGGCACTTGATAGCCGGTTCCTAGCGGAATACGCGGTTGCGAAGCGTTGCCGCCGGAAGAACAGTCGATCAGGTCTATTCCTAATGGCTTTACGTCTGCGGCAAGCCGTACGGAGTCTTCCGGGGTCCAGCCGTCTTCCATCCAATCGGTAGAGGAAATGCGAAGAAAGAGCGGTAGCCGTTCGGGCCACACTTTTCGAACTGCTTCCGTGATCTCGCGTACCAAGCGAGTGCGGTTTTCAAAAGAACCGCCGTATTCGTCGGTACGTTTGTTGGAAACAGGCGAGTAGAACTCGTGCATCAGGTAGCCGTGAGCGCCGTGGAGTTCAATAACCTCAAAACCTGCTTTCAGAGCACGTTGCGCAGCCACCGCAAAGGCGTTAACCAATTGGTTAATATCCGCTAGCGTCATCTCCATTGGGGTTTGATACGGCGGATCGAAAGGAATTGCGGATGGACCGATGATCGGCACCCAGCCGCCCTCATCCGGTCCCAGAGGTTTGCCACCATCCCAAGGGCGTGCGTTGCTGGCTTTTCGTCCGGCGTGAGCGAGTTGCATTCCCGGAACCGCGCCTTGCCCTTTTACAAAGTTCGTTATCTGGGACAGCTTTTCGATATGCTCGTCTTTGTAAATGCCCAGATCCTGGGGACTTATTCGTCCGCGTGGTTCTACCGCGCTCGCCTCTGTAAAGACCAAGCTGGCGCCTCCAACCGCATGGCTGCCAAGGTGAACCATGTGCCAATCGTTGGCAAAGCCATCTTCGGAGCTGTACATGCACATCGGAGAAACGGCAATTCGGTTTCGGAACTCAATGTCCCGAATCTTGAGTGTTGAAAAGAGGTGATCGCCCACAGGAAATAGATACGAAAGCCAGGTGCTTGTGATCCGCAGGGAGGGATCAGATTAGTTCACGCAAAGACGCAAAGCTCGCAAAGACCGGACAAATAGTAAGGTCCCCATCAGCCGGTTCACCGATCTCAGATGAAGAATATGTTCCGAAGGATAAAACATGAACGCTTTTCCCCCATTAATCCCCCCCTTTGCGAGCTTTGCGTCTTTGGTGCGCCAGGAAAAGTCTGGCTTGTCTTGTTGATTGAAAGTATCGACCATGAATATTGCTCGTTCGTCATGTAGCGACCTCAGCGGTGGGCCGGGTAACCGTGTCCATCGAAGCCTGAGCAAGCGAATCTGTGAGCCGTACCGTAAGGGAATCCGATTCGGCCTCGTTACGCTAACGTCCGCGGCTAGCCTTCCAAAGATGGTGAAGCCTGTCACTCTTGTCCAAGCAACGAGCATTTGCATGCAAGAGGCGGTCCGGGGTGGTTGGGAGCAGCGCGCAGATAGAGACAAGCCTAGGAACCTGGGAGATCCTCATTGGTGGGTTCTAGCCCAACGTTTTGATCGAATGCATAAGATCAGGCCGGCCTTTGGGGAAGTCGGACGCGCCCATAGTAGCCATGAAGCGGGTAACGGCCGTGGAGCGAAGGGGCGCTGCTGTGGATCAGAACCAATAACGAAAGGAGTGCCGCTTGATGGCTGAAAAGCCTTCGACTACGGATGCTGCGGAGTATGTGCCCGAGAAGGGCATGTCGCCAGGTCTCTCTCTTCTGCGTTGGAAGCTGGGCCAGAAAGCTACGAAAGAGCCGGGTTTCCGGTTCTATGCTCTGTATGACCGAATCTATCGCCGCGACGTTTTGGAAACGGCCCTTAAGCGCGTATGCGCAAACAGGGGCGCTCCCGGCGTTGATGGCGTGAAGATCAAGGACGTGTGCTCTTCGGAGGAATCCAGGTGCGCATTTCTTGATCAGATTCAGCGTGAGTTGGTGGAGAAGACGTACCGGCCCAGTCCGGTGCGGCGCGTGATGATCGAAAAGCCTGGTGGGGGTCATAGGCCGCTCGGCATTCCCACGATTAAAGACCGTGTGGTGCAGACTGCGTGCCTTTTGATTTTAGAGCCGATCTTTGAGTCGGATTTCTTTGACTGCTCGTTCGGATTCCGTCCGGGTCGTTCTTGCCATGATGCTTTGGATGAGATACGCTCTCTTCTTAAGAAAGGATTCTGCGCGGTTTATGACGCAGACTTATCGTCGTACTTCGACTCGATCGACCATAGGAAGCTGATTGCATGTATGCGCCGCCGGGTGGTGGACCGCAGTGTGCTTAGGCTGATTAGGCTGTGGCTTGAGAGTCCTGTTCAAGAGCCGGATGGCCGTGGCGGCAAACGTCTCGTGCGCTCGGTGAAGGGCACTCCACAAGGCGGGGTGATATCTCCTTTGCTTTCTAATGTGTACCTGCATGAACTGGACCTCAGATGGAACCGGGCTGGCGGCCCTGGGACTCTGTACAATGCCCATCTGGTGCGTTATGCAGATGATTTCGTGGTGCTTGCGCGTTACATCGGCGATCCGATTACGAAGTTTCTGAAGGGTCTGCTAGAGGGAAAGATGGGCTTAACCCTTCATCCTGTCAAAACGCGTGTAGTTAATCTTCAGGAGCCTGGACAAAGTTTAGATTTTCTAAGCTATACGTTCCGCTTCGATCTCGACCTTAAAGGCAGAGGCCACCGGTACCTAAACTGGTTTCCGGCTTCCAGAGCCGAGCAAAAGGTCAAGCGTCGGATCAAGGCTCTTACGCAAAGACGATGCTCTTCCACTTTTGCTGACACCGTTCAGCGTATCGACAAGGCCCTGCTTTCATGGGGGCGGTATTCCAGCCTCGGCTATCCATCGAAGGTGTTCAGACGCATTGATGCCTACGTGCTCGTTCGTTTAGGGCGCTTTCTTAGGAATCGCAGTCAGAGGCGGAGCCGTGCCCCGAACAGTGTCTCGCTATATAGCTGGGCTAAGGCAAAGGGTTTGCGGCGTCTTAGTGACCCTGCCACGATCACAGAACTTCGAAGCTCAAGGTTTCGGTCGCAATCGCGAAAGACCAAATCCAACAGGTGAGCCGGATGAGGGAAATCTTCACGTCCGGTTCGATGAGGGGGGAGGCGCTAAATCCTCCCCTACTCTACCGCCTTTGCGTGAAATTTAAATTCGGTCGGCTCGACCCGGTCGGCTTGTGGTGATCTTATTCGGCAACCCTGGATTGCCAACTGGTGGCATGCCAGTTAGATTGCCTCGTCGCATCTCGCCTCCGGCGCGCTGTCGCTCCTCGCAATGGCAAATTCGCTAGTGCGAGAAACCAGAAGCCTAGAAACCTAGAAACCCAGAAACCTAGAAGCTCAAATAGGCCTAGCCGCTTTGCAGAAGCGTTAGGACGCTCTTCGGGGTCTGATTAGCCTGAGCCAGAACGGCTACGCCGCTCTGCTGAAGGATCTGCAGTCTCGTAAAGTTCGTCATTTCGCTCGCCATGTTCGTATCCTGAATATCGCTTTGCGATGCGGAGAGGTTTTCGCTGGCCGTCTGTAGATAGCTCTGCTGAGCCTGAAGGATGTTCGTTTGGAACGAACCGATCTGACCCCGAATAGTAGCGATCTGCTGGATCGCGGCCTGAACGATGACCATTGCGTTATTGGCACCTTGGGTGGTGGTTAAGTCAATATTAGACAGCGATTTACCAGGAACTGCACCGGCTCCAAGGTTCTGGGTGAAAACATCGGGAAGGGCGAAGTTAACTGTTTGGCCGCTGTCGGGACCGATCTGGAACTGAACGCTGCCTGCCGTTACTTGGCCGATTGGCATGGGAACGGTCGTGATGTTGGCGTTTCCGCTCTCCGTTAGAAGCAGCGTGTTGCCGTTTGCATCGGTTAGCGTAAGTCCGCTTGTCGCGCCGATTCCACCGGTGAAAAGAGTCGTTTGGATGCCGGACGAGGTGGTCGCGGCGACATCGAAGACGGCATCGGTTCCGTTGGAAGTGGCGCTAGGCTTGTTGTTCAAGACCTTGCTGGAATCGAAATAGCTGATGTTGTTGTTCGAACCGTAGTTGTTCGCATTAAGCACGATGTTTACCGGGCCGGTTCCATTAATGGAAGCGGAAACGCCTGTCTGAGCAGACTCAGCATTCAGCTTCGAAACGATGGTTTGCACGCTGAGGGTTCCGTCATTCGTGATCGTATAACCGTTAACCGTGATGTCGCCAGGGGTAGTAACGATGGCGTTTGCGTTTGCGAACGAGTTTGCGAGAGTGATAATCGCTTCCGTTGCAGCGGCGACCTTGGTTGCCGTGATAGGACCGCTTTCTAGCGTGTTGTTATCGAACGTTCCGGTCATGTTGATGCCGGCGACATCGGTGCCATCGGTGACGTTGGCGAGCGCGCCCGAGCTTCCGTCGAGAAGCTTCTTGCCATCGAATTCGGTGTTGGTGGCAATTCCGTTTATGGATTGAAGAATCGACTGAACCTGAGTCTGGTCAGCTTGAACGGATGCGGACGATTGGACACCCGAGTTTGCGGCGTCTACAGCTAGGCCCCTTAAGGTCAAAAGAAGGTTTCCAACTTCGCTTAACGCTCCGTCGGCGGTCTTTGCCATATTATTCGCGTCTTGCGTATTCTGGACCGCTTGGGCAATTCCGTTAAGTTCCGCCTGCATTCCTTGCGTGATGATAAGGCCGGCGGGATTGTCCGCGCCCGAGTTAATCTGCAAACCGGTGCTAAGGCGCTCAATGCTCGTTTGCATCTGGGTACCCGTGTTGTCCAGGTTCTGGATGGCGAGCATCGCCGAGATATTCGTGTTTATGTTGAGTGCCACTGTCCGAGACTCCTAATCCTGCGTGCCCAGCATAATTGCTGGATTCTTATTTCTTATGTGAAATCTTCGGCAGTATATGGAATAAGTGGAGGAATTTTCGATTTTCGATTTTCGATTCTCGATTTTTGAACCTGGGGGCTGGGCATTCGGCACTCGGCGTTCGGCCTTCGGTTAGGGGAAAACGTGGGTTTCGACACTCGGCGTTAGGAATTTGGGGCGTAAACGGAAATCGGGCATAGATTCAACTCGCGGAACCTCATCCCCCGCCCCCTTACCCTCCCAGGGAGAAGGGGCATAGGCGTTAAAATAAGGTTTAGAGGGCTACTTTCAAAGGTTTGCCGCTCGCGCCTCTCCCGGTTCGCGGACTCACCGACCTCTCCATCCGGGAGAGATTTGTGGCTGCAAAAACGCCAAGGTTTCCTTATTTTAACGCCTATGGGGAGAAGGGGTAAGGGGAGCCTTAGGCAAACTCTCATGCAATCCGAGAAGCCGAAGGCCGAATACCGAACGCCGAATACCGAACGCCCAAGGCCGCTCAGAAGAACGTTCGTGCGCCGCCCGGGCTTTTGCTCGTGTTGAAGTCCTCAATCGCGTAGTGGTCTCCGTTGCGGGTTAGGCGATACTCCTGATACACAACCGACGAACCGCCATCTTCAGGATCCTGGAACTCGTGGCGTGCCGTTACGATCGCGTAGTCGGGTTGAACCTTCACATCAGTAACAGTGAAGCTGACGTTCTGAACGCCATGCGCATTGTCCGACATCATCTGCGAGAAGTCTTGACCCTTAACGCTGTACATGTACTTGCCGTCGTTGTAGACGCCGACCTGCATGTCGCCATCCACAACCGTACCGATGGCGTTCTCATCATCGTTCTCGAAGATGTTCTGAAGCTGAGATATCGCAGAATTCAAGTCGCTATCGCCGTACGAGTTTGGAGCGGCCTGCGGGGCGTAGGAGTATTCGTTTCCGTCGTTCCAGTCGCAGTTATCGTTCACGATGACCACCCTATTGTAGGCCAGATATGCCGGCAGGCATGGATAGTAATACCAAGGGGAAACAACGCACCCTGCTTCGTAGGGGCTGAAAACGTAAAACCCAAAGAAGAAGGTTTCATCGTGCCAGCCTGGCCGGTAATAACCTTCGCGCCAGTTTCCGCGACGTCCTAGGTAAGGGCTGCTGTTGTAAACCTGAGGAGCTACGTTGTGGGACGAGGAGGTATAGCCTTGGGCGAAATTGTGGTTTCCGGTGTACGGCGAGTTATGGCCTGTAGCATTTTGGACAAAGTTGCCCCCAGCCCCATGTTCGCGGGACATCTGGTTCCCAAGCCCGTTTACATTTGTGTTGACATGATTCTGATAGGTATGGGGCTCAACCTGGGAGTCGATGTGCTCATTGCCCTGCGTGTGAACGGTCCCCGTTGTACCGGTGCGAGTATAGCCGTGATAGGTGCCCGACCCATAATGGTTTGTGCCTGACCCATAGTGGTTGGTGCTGCCATAGCCATGATATCCGCTGCCCGAGTTGTGCTGCGTGCTTCCATAGTGGTAGCCGCTCCCCTGGTGAGAACTCGTGGTGTTCTGATGCGAACTGCTGCTCTGGTGCGATTGGTTAGAGCTTGAGCCTGAGGTGCTTCCTTTGCCGTTGCTATTTTGCTGGGCCATGGAAATAGTGGCCAGTGAGGCTCCAAATACGACGGTAATTGCGACACGAGAGAGTGACATCGAGATCTCCTATAACTGCTTTGTTTAGTCTAACGTGTAATTAAGGTTAAAGGGTACAGGAAAGTTGCTGCTTTCGCCTTTGCTTAGAGCTTTTTAAGCGGTACATTAAACGGGCATGGCAAAAACACGCATTGCTGTGATCCCCGGAGACGGTATCGGCCCGGAGATCACGGAAGCTACTATAGCGATTTTAGAAGCGACGGGACTTGAAGCGGAATGGATTCGGCTAGATGCAGGCCTGAGTGCAATCGAGAAAGGGAAGCCGGCCATGCCGCCGGAAACGATTGAAGCGGTGCGCGAGATTGGCATTGCCCTGAAAGGCCCAACGACGACCCCAAGCGGCAAGGGGCACACTTCGGCTAACGTTGCTTTGCGGAAGGCTTTGGATTTGTTTGCCAACGTTCGGCCAGCTAAGACCCTCCCCGGAGTTACGGGGCCGTTTGCCGACAAGAATCTGGATTTGATCATCGTTCGTGAGAACACTGAAGACCTGTACACGGGGATCGAATTTCAAATCAACAACGATATCGCCCAGGCGATCAAGGTGATTACGCGGCCCGGGTCGCGGCGGCTGGTGGAGTATGCCTTTAACATGGCGCGGGAGCAGGGCCGCGGCCGGGTAACGGCTGTTCATAAAGCGAACATTATGAAGCTGACGGACGGCATGTTCTTGGAAGAGTTTTACGCGGCTGCGCAGGGGTATCGGGATATTCGGGCTGACGATGTGATTGTGGATAACTGCTGCATGCAGTTGGTAACTCGTCCGGAGCAGTTTGACGTTCTCGTTACCGAGAACCTTTACGGCGACATTGTAAGCGATCTGTGTGCGGGCTTGGTTGGCGGTTTGGGGCTGGCGCCTGGCGCCAATATTGGTTTGAACTGTGCCGTCTTTGAGGCCGTGCACGGCTCGGCGCCGGATATCGCAGGGAAAGGTGTTGCCAACCCGACAGCTTTACTGTTCAGCGCGGTGATGATGCTTAGGCATTTGGGCAAGCATGCGCAGGCGGATCGGATCATGAGTTCGGTGTTGCGGGTTTGCTCGGACGGGAAGTGCCTGACCGTTGATCTCGGCGGCAAGGCGAAGACGGGCGAGTACGCACGCGAGGTCATCGAGTGCGCCGCGAGCTACGTGTGACAAGTGACGAGTGACGGGCATAGGCGTTAAAATAAGCCACCTTGGCATTCCCGCAGCCACAAATCTCTCCCGAATGGAGAGGTCGGTGAGTCCGCGAACCGGGAGAGGCGCGAGTCGCAAACCTTGGAAATTATCTCTGGAAGACCTTATTTTAAC